>CALMRZ010000065.1 GCA_937872225.1 uncultured Spirochaetota bacterium | reverse complement strand
ATAATTACATTACCCATGAAAAGGTGGCATAACCCCTAAAATTAAACTGCTACCTGTGGCGGGAACTGGTGCAGGAGGCGGCTGCCCGGATGGAACAGGGGCTTGTCCATGCCCCCCGGTGCCTTGGCTTTGACAGCGACAGGGAATCGCTGAAGATGGCGCGCCATAACGCGAAGCGCGCCGGCGTCGAATCGGCGGTGCTGTTTGAAAAAAGGCTCCTCGGCTCTGCCGGTCCCCCGGAAGGTCTTCCGGCCGGTCTTATCCTGACAAATCCGCCCTACGGGAAGAGGATGGGCGATGCCGCTGAACTGGCGCCCCTCTACGAGGAATTGGGCGATACCCTTAAATCGAGGTTCACCGGATGGCGCGCGGCTGTGATCACGGCCGAACCGGAACTGGGCAAGCGGATGGGCCTGCGGGCGCGCAAGACCAATGTCTTCTTCAACGGCCCCCTGGAGTGCCGGCTCCTGCAGTTCCGCATCGAGGAGGAAAGTTTTGTCGACCGCCAGGCACTGGATTCGCGCAAAAGCCTGATCAAGATGGAACGGGCCATGGAGCGCGGCGCCGATGCCTTCGTCAACCGCATCCGCAAAAACCTGCGCACCGTCGGCAAGTGGGCGGCCCGGGAGGGGATATCCTGCTACCGCCTCTACGACGCGGACCTGCCGGAGTATGCAGTGGCCGTCGACCGCTACGACGGCTGGGTCCATGTGCAGGAATACGCGGCGCCGGCCTCCGTTGACGCGGCCAAGGCCGCGGCCAGGCTCAATGACATCATCGCGGTCCTTCCCGGGGCCCTCGGCGTCGGTGAGGACAGGATCGTCCTGAAGGTCAGGAGAAGGCAGAAGGGGCAGAGCCAGTATGAAAAACAGGGCGGGAAGGGGAAGTTCGTAGAGGTGACCGAGGGCCCCTGCCGGTTCCTGGTCAACCTCACCGATTATCTTGACACCGGCCTGTTTCTGGACCACCGCATAACCAGGGAGATGATCGGCTCCATGGCGGCGGGGAAGAGGTTCCTGAACCTTTTCTGCTATACCGGCGCGGCCACGGTCCATGCCGCCCTGGGCGGTGCCCAGTCCACGGTATCGGTAGACCTCTCGGCGACATACCTTGAATGGACAGGACGCAACCTCGAGCTGAACGGCATACGGGGCGTGAAGCACCGCCTGGAGCAGGCCGATTGCCGGGAATGGGTCAGGTCGTGCGGCGACCGGTTCGACCTGATCTTTCTCGATCCCCCGACCTTCTCCAACTCCAAGCGGATGCGCGGCACTTTCGATGTGCAGAGGGACCACGCGTCTCTCATCAACGACACGGCGCGGCTCCTCGCGCCCGGGGGCGATTTAATTTTCAGCACCAATCGGGCAAAGTTCAAAATGGACACCGGGTCTCTGAAGGGGCTCATTGCCGAGGATATAACGGGGAAAACGATTCCGAAGGATTTTGAACGCAATCCAAGGATCCATACCTGCTGGAAAATCCGGGGCCGGGATTATGGCCGGGTCTAAAAATCAGAAAGGGTCCTGAAATAAATTTCTTGATTTTTCAGAATCAGGCCCTCCAATTGTACGGTATATTGTTTTTTAAGGATGGAATAATGATAGCGAAAATCATTTCGCGCATAAGAGAGATAATAAGATATGCGGAGGATTATTCAACGTATATATTCCTCTTTCTGCTCGCGATCATTCCCGTGTCTGAAGCGGTGGTAAGGATATTTTTTAAAACGGGTATCCCCGATTCAAGCAATTACCTCCAGCACATGGTACTGTGGATTACCTTCGTCGGCGGCATGATCACATCACGGGAAAGAAAGCACCTTTCCCTGGCTGCGGGCGTAGAGCTTATGAAGGATTCGGTGAAAAACTGGTTCAAAACAGTGAGCTCGTTCCTTTCGGCGACGATCTGCATCGCCTTCGCTTGGAACGCCCTGTCCCTGGTGCTTATCGGCTTCGACCCGGCCAAGAAAATCGGCTTTTTCCCGATCCAGCTGGCGACGATCATAATGCCGATCGGTTACACCCTCATCGCAATCAGGTTTGTCACGACACTCCCGGGAAACAGGCTTCAGAAATCCATAGCGGGCATGGGCATCCTGGTCGGCACGTTCCTTTCGCTGTCGCAGATCGGCACCATCATCGGCGCCATCTCAGCCTCCATGCTGGAGTCATTCCAGCCTGTGATCGCCGCCACGGTCGGCATCATCCAGGCCCTGTCGATGCCCCTGATCATCATCCTGGTGGTCTTTGCATTTCTCGACACGCCGATTTTCATCGTCCTGGGCGGGATCGCCTATCTCTTCTTCATGCGGTCAGGCGGCTCGCTGGAAATCATACCGAGCGAAGCCTACACGATGCTGACCGATCAATCCATCCCGACCATTCCGCTCTTTGCCCTTGCCGGATTCATCCTGTCCGAAAGCAAGGCGGGGGAACGGCTGATCCGGCTGTTCCGCGCCTTTTTCAGCTGGATGCCCGGCGGCATGGCCATTGCCGTGGTCCTGGTCTGCGCTTTTTTCACCACCTTTACCGGGGCGTCGGGCGTGACTATCCTCGCCCTGGGAGGGATCCTTTCTTACCTTCTCATAAACAGCGGCAAGTATTCTGAAAATTTCACCTACGGGCTCTTAATAGTGTCGGGAAGTATCGGGCTTTTATTCCCGCCCAGTCTTCCCATTATTTTGTACGGAGTAGTAGCGCAGGTCAGCATTAAGAAGCTCTTTCTGGCCGGGATTATTCCCGGATTATTCATGGTTGTCTGCCTCTCGCTCATGGGCGTGTTTGTGGCGGTGCGGGGCAAGCTCGAACGGCATCCCTTCGACCTCAAGGAGGCGCTCTCCTCCATACGTGAAGGGATCTGGGAACTCATGCTTCCCATTATGATTATCGCGGTGTATTTCAGCGGGCTGGCAACCCATGTCGAAACAGCTGCCCTTACGGTCCTGTATTCCCTGCTCATCACCCTTGTCGTGCACCGGGACTACAAGCTCAAGGACCTGGGAAAAGTCGTCATCAACTGCGTTCCGATCATTGGAGGGATACTGATCATCCTTGCCCATGCCCGGGGCCTGTCCTATTACATTGTCGATGCCGAGATACCCATGCAGCTTACCGCCTGGTTCAGCAGCCACGTTCATGATAAATATTTTTTCCTGCTGATGCTCAACGTGGGTCTTTTGATCGTCGGCTTTTTCATGGATATCTACTCGGCGATCATGGTGGTTGTGCCGCTCATAATCCCCCTGGGGGCTCTCTTTGGAATAGATCCGGTCCACATGGGGATAATATTCCTGGCCAACCTGGAGCTGGGCTTCAGCCATCCCCCCATCGGCCTGAACCTCTTCATGGCGTCGTACCGTTTCAAGCAGCCCCTGACGAGGATCTACTGGCAGGTCCTTCCGTTTCTCTTTGTCCTTCTCTTCACGGTGCTGGTCATAACCTATGTGCCGCAGATGTCAACGATCATCACGGACCTGGTGGAATAAAAAAACAGGAGCGGGTTGAAACCCGCTCCTGTAAAAATCATCGTTATGGGGCCACGGCGGGGATCACACCCCGCCGTGATTTTATTTTTCTCTATACTCCCTGACGTATCCCTTCAGCCTTTCCAGCAATTCCTTCGAAAACGTTTTACCGACATACGCGTCCCATCCTTTGTGCGCCTCCTTTTCCCAGAGCTTGGTGCCGTCGGCGGGGACGGGGTGAATCTGGAGACCATGCTTCAGCATCGTGTCGATGGCGCTCTTTTCAAGGGTGTTGGTCTCGGCGAAAAGGCCGTCAACGATCTGCCTTGCCGATTTGACGAGCTTCGGCCGGATGTCGGCGGGGATCTCGTCCCAGGTCTTCTTGCTGATCACGATGCCGCCGATGAGGGGGGCGACCTGGATGCCGCACATGTGCTTGGCTATGCCGAACCACTGGAAGGACGCGGCCACCAGGGGGGGGGCATAGAAGGCCTCGACCATGCCGTTCTGCAGGGCAGTCATCAGGTCGTTGGTGGCGAGGGGTATCGCGTTGTATCCCATGACCCGCCAGGCCTGGAGGAGTTCCGCGTCGCCCTCGGCCACCGACAGCTTGAGCGGCTTCAGGTCCCGCGGGTATACCACGGGCTTTGTGGAAAAGAAATTGATCCATCCGGCCTTGGACCAGACCACGACGGAAAATCCCTTCTTGGCGATAAGCTTTTCAAAATAGGGGGTCGATTTCTTCATGATGTAATCGAGCTCCTTGTCGTTACGCACCAGGAAGGGGAGGCTCAGCGAAAAGACATCGGGCGAGATGTAGCTCATGCCCATGCCGGTGAAGATGGCCGCGTGGAGCTGGCCGATGCGCATTTTCCGGATCATGTCAGGCTCGTTGCCGACAATGCCGCCCGGATATATTTTCATATCTATCGTGCCGCCGGAGATGGCCTTCCATTCAGCGGCGATTTTTTTAAGGGCCTTGTCCCACGGGGACCCGCTCGGGGCGATGCTGCCGACCTTGATGGTCATTGAAAAGAGCGGCGCGGCCATCGCCGCCGCCACCATGACGGAAAGAATGGTTGTTCTCAGGTGCTTCATTTATTTATCTCCTTCGTTTGTGTCTGATAAGAATTTGTCGTCCGTATGGTCAAGGAGCCACCTGGCCTTGCGCTGGGCGATGATGTTGGCGAGGCGGTTCCCTGTTTTTTTCGAAACGTCGATGGCCATGGCCTTGTTGAGCAGATCGGTGAATTCCTTCACGTTCTGGTTGGCGACCGACACGGTCGAGGCCAGGGCCACGTAGGGCGAGGCGGCAAGTCCCCTGGATAGCTCCACCGCTTTTTTAAAATGATAACGCGCCCTTTCCTCGCTTCCGCCCATTGACCGGGGCAGGGAGCCGTAGTACAGGATGAAAAAGTCGTGGATGGCGCCGTCGTTGTAAGCTTCGTTCAGGCGCAGGGCGGTTTCCATCATGGCGGCGGCCTTTTTGACGCCCACGCCGATATTTACGTCAAAGGGGTCAGAGGCATACGCGGCCAACCAGCCGGCGGCAGTCCAGTAGAGGTAGGGCACGTCCTCGGCTTTCATGGCGTCGAGGCGGCCCCTGTATGCGTCATTCTCCAGGGAAGCGGTGAATCCCGGGTACAGGACCTCGAGGCCCTGGAGGACATAGTCCCGGCCCCGGAGGTAGAGCTTCCTGGCCCGGGACGTCATCTGGCTTTTCTTGTCGACTTCTGTGTCGGGGAGCATGTCCCCCGGGGTCTGCACGTAGGCGTTGGCGTACATGATGAAGCCGCTCCCCGTGGCAAGCCATAGTTTCGGGTTGTCCTTAACTCCGTCAAGAAGGCTTTCGAACAGCTTGAGGGCGAAGGGGAGGGCGTCCCCCACCAATTCGGGGTCATCCTCGCCGGTGAAAGTAGTGCCGGATGTCGTCGATGACATGGCATCGGCCACCATTCTCATTGCCGTTACGTTAACGGAACAGGAAAGGCATAGCGGCAATATGAAAAGGGCGATCATGCTGAGAACCACTGCACGGTGTTTCATGATAAGTTCTATCCTCTCTCCCGCTGACCTGCGTCCGGTATCGGCAGGAACAGCCATAAACGATTGCTGAATATGGTGCATAAATATTGTTCAGTTACCTATCAATATAATAAACTTTGTCAGAATATCAAAAAATGAGATAAAGTCAATAATAATTATCAGAAAGATGATGTTGGAATATGTCCATAAAACCTGTTTTGTCTATGGTTGCAGCCCGCCATGAAACCATCATGACGTATGACATTCTCAACCGCGGTCAAAATACAATTGACAAGGATGTTAACTATCCATTAACTGAATATTTTCAATATAAATGCAGGGTGATTCTATCGGCCTTGCTGTTTCAATGATTAATAAACCGCAATTTTTCTGTCCAAGTCATGGGGGGCTTGCCGGATGCTGGATACCGTTTTAAACCACCTGCTGTTTTATGGAGGGAGCCTTGCCCTCACCATGGCCATCATGCAGTTCGCGCAGATATTCCGGGACAGCAAGCACCTCTGGCTCTTTATATTTTTTACCAGCATATCCGCCATAGGGTTCCAGCAGTATTATTACGGGGTGTACGCAGTCCCGGACCATGAGATATCCCTCTGGCGGGGGCAGGCGGTCGCATTTTTGCTGGGCCCTTCCATATTCTTTTTCTACAAAAAGCTTTTTTACAACGATTTTGTGTTCACCTTAAGGCATATCTTTCACTTCGTGCCCCCGTTTATATCCTTCTGCATCGATATGTTCATGCTTAAGACGGAAACGGTAAAGACCGGGGCGCTTCTTGAAGCGCGTTCCATGATAATTGCCGGCAACTATTATTACCTGATATCCGCGGCCGTAATATTCATTATATATAACGTGTATATCCTTTTTAAAGAAGATTTCATATCTCTTATCAAAACTAAAAAGTTCAGCGTAAAGGTCAACCAGGTCGCCCTGGTCTATATTGTCATGGTCCTCATGATAGCAATCATGCTCCTGTTCGCCTTCATAACGCGGAATATAACCCTGGGGCGCATTGTCATGACCCTGATGATACTTCCGTTCCTCTTCATTTTGATAGTGGGGAATCTCATCCCGGAGCTTATATCGCTGATCACCAGCGTGGTGAAAAGGAACATCTACGAGCGGTCCCTGATCAAGGGCCTGGATGTGGAGGCCCTGAAGACCCGCCTCGACGATCTCATGATATACGACAAGGTCTACTGCGACGAGGACCTTAACCTGAAGCGTTTGGCGGAAATGCTTTCCATTTCGCCTCACCAGCTGTCGGAGTTTCTCAACAAGAACCTGAACATCAGCTTCAATTATTATATCAACCGCTACCGCGTTGACGAGGCGGTGAATCTCATGCAGACCCAGCCGGACAGGTCTATCAGCTCCATCTGCTATTCCGTCGGTTTCAACAGCAAGTCGGCCTTTTACGAGGCCTTCACCAGGTTCGTCGGCAAGTCACCCGCCAGATATCGAAAGACGGGAAAGTAACAGGCCGGCATTATCCTTTACTGGAAAACATCCCTCCGGAACTGCCGTGTGCTTGCAGGGAAAAATGAGTTGTGCTTTATCCGGCCCTGTGTCTTGATTTGATGACCTCGAGGCCCTGGGGCCACGATCACCGTATACCCTGCAGGAGCCCTATGACAGGAAAAAAGAAAATCCGGGTCCATTTCGCTTCCTCTCGGTTCCAGCAAGAGCGGCATGCCCCTCGGGGTCCAGTTCGGTTCAGCTTTCGGCCGGGAACGCGAGCTTCTTGAATTCGCCTTCGAAATAGAGGAAGCCAGCCCGTGGCCGCTTATGAAAGAATAATCATCGTGTCATCCTGATTATTGCAAGAAAGTTCCCTCTTTCCCTCCTTTTCTAAGAATGGTTCATAAAAATTCTGGATTTATAAATCTGGAAGGATTTAAATTTCTGGAATTATCCGTCCGGACGACTTTTTTTTACGAATGTATTATTGTCTTATCATGTTGGCTGTGGCGCGGTAATCAATTCTGGCACAACGTATTAAACCGGTATGAATCCGCGGTGATTCTTTATTATGAAATGTGTATAATATCACATGACACATGATATTATGAATCATTAAAGGTTGTTGGACAGGAGTCAAAAAGCGAAAGATCAGTGCCGGGGTCAGAGCAGGATTATTACCAATGCAGGACGGCCCCGAAATTGTCAGCATATACTATTATGGAGGAGTTACATGGAGATAATGAAAGAAAAGTTTGATGTCATAGTCGTCGGTTCCGGGCCGGGAGGAGCCAGTGTTGCCAAGGACCTTGCCGCAAAGGGGAAAAAGGTCCTGATCCTCGAAGGGAGCGGCGGGAACAAGATAAAGGGGACCTTTCTCTGGGCACTGCCCCACATGATGTTTCCTTTTAAAAGCCTGCTGCTTACGCCGGAGTTGCTCGGCATGGTGCGCGGTCTCACGACCGGCGGCAGCTCCGTGTTCTACTACGGCACGGCCTTCCCGGTGAACCATGACGCGTTCAAGAAATACGGCATTGACCTGACGGAAGCTGAACGGGTGGCGCGCAAGGAGCTGCCCATTGCGCCGCTAAAAGATGAAATGGTGACTCCGATGGCCCGGCGCATGATGGAAAGCGCCCGCGCCCTGGGTTATGACTGGAAGAAGCTCGACAAGTTCATGTACCAGGACCGCTGGCGTCCGGGATACCGCTTCGGTTATTACGGCGATCCCCACGAGGTAAAGTGGAGCGCCAAGATGTATGTTGACGAAGCTGTCAAGCAGGGCGCCGTGCTGCTGAACAAGGCTAAAGTCAAAAAGGTTCTTTTTGACGGGAAAAAGGCAAAGGGCGTTGAGATGAAATACAAGGGACGCACCACGCAGGTGATGGCGCAAACGGTTATCGTGGCCGCTGGCGGCATCGGATCGCCGGTGGTGCTGCGTAAATCAGGCATACGGAATGCCGGGTATAACTATTTCTTCGATCCTCTCATCACCGTGTGCGGCAAGGTAAAGGATGTGAGGAAACGTAAGGACGAGATCCCCATGACGGCAGGCTGTGTGCTGCGCAACGAAGGTATCGTCATGACAGACATGGCGGTGCCGTTCCTTCTCGACCAGGCCTTTACCGCGTCGGCCTTCCGGTTCTGGAGGATTTTTGAATCGAGGAAAACGCTCCGCATCATGATCAAGATACGGGACGATCTCTCCGGCCATCTCTCGGAACGCGGCGGTGTGCGGAAACGGCTCACCCCCGCTGACAGGGAAAAGCTCCGGAAGGGCTACGACATGGCGAAGAACATACTCCTGAACGCAGGAGCGAAGGGAATATACAAGACATGGAAGCTCGCGGCGCATCCGGGCGGGACAATCCGGATCGGTCATATGCTTGATTCCGATCTCAAGCTGAAGGGATATGAAAACTTGTACGTGTGCGACTGCTCGGTGATACCGGAGCCCTTCGGGCTGCCCCCGGTGCTGACCCTCGTGTGCCTTGGCAAGCGTCTTGCCAAACACCTTGCCGGAGAAAAACAGAGTGCCGCAAAGGCGAAGCAGTCGGTATATGCATGAAAAGGGCGGTTCGGGAAGCGCGCCTATAACAGTCCCCCTTCGGGGGATTGAGGGGGAGGAGGATGAAAACATGAACAGGAAAGATACCACGATCGCCCGGGATACCGGACCGCTGCGGGCGGCTGAGGGGAGCTTTATCGGAAGCTTTGCGAAGTCCTTCGCCCGGACGGAGGAAATGCGGGAGATCGTCCGCTCAGCCATTCCCGAAATGCTGGCTGTCTGGGCAGGGAAGAGCCGGATCAAGAGAGCCCTTGCGGGCGTTATCGGCAGGGCCCTCGCAAAGGGCTTCGCGCCGCGGAACGACGGCGCCGGGAGCCCGGTAATTGAAACCTGCGGCGATCCTGAATTCGTGCGCCAAACCTCGGCGCAGATGCCCGACGTAATCAATGCCGTTATAGCAGGTTTGGGGGCCTTCACCCGGGAACTTGCCGCCATGCCGGCCGGGGAGCGGCGTTATTACCTTAAAACAATCATTGAAGATACGGACCTGGGTGGAGTTGGTGAAATCATCACCAACCTGGCCCGAAGCGCTAATCAACGAAAGAACGAGCCGGGCTTTCTCATTGAAGCCCTCAGACCGAAGGTGCGGTCACTGCTTTCGGAAGTCGATTTCGGTGAGATAAAGGAAGCGGTGGACGCTTCAGCAGAGAGCATTCCCGCCCTGGCGGGCATGATAAACGAGGAGATGTGGCAGTATCCTGCGAAGATGGTATGCCTGCTTTCACTCCTTCCGGCCCTGGGGAACATGGCCATCCGCTCAGCGGTGAAAACGGTCGGGCCGATCAATGAGATGCCGCCGGACCTCCTTTCTGATGTGATTTTGTCGCTGGTCCGCGACGTAGACGGCAAAAGCATCGGGAGCCTCGTGAACCAGGTAAGCGAAATAGTGAGAAAGATACACACCGGCGGCGCCCTCATCGGCGACCGCGGGGGACATGCCGTTCCCGCGGCGGTGTCGCGCCTCGCGGCTGAGATCCTGAATGAGGTCGATGTCCTGCTTCTGCTTAAATCCCGGGGGATGCTCCGGGAACTGCGGGACCAGCTGAGGGTCTCCGTCATCGAAGTCCTGGAGGGGAACCCGGATATCGCGGCGGATTTCTTCCAGGGCCACTTCAGGTCCCTCGCTTCATGGGTGAGGGCCTGGAGCCAGAAGGCCGGCACCTTCGAGCGTATTTTTTCAGACGAGGACGTGGCCCGGGAATTCGCCCGGGGCATGGGCGAGCTCGATCCCCAGGAAATGGCCACCGCCGTGAGCGGCATCTGCAATATCTTCAACCAGGTGCGGCGGCTGTCGCCGGGCACGATCAGGAACTTTCTTTCGCAGTTTTTCAGCGCCCTTGACGAGCGGATGGTCGGCGACACGGCCCGCTGGCTCATTGACGATATCGTCCAGTCCATGAAGCCGGTGGCCCCGGAGATCATGCCGCCGGTCATGACCGGGCTGGCGGAGCTGATCGCCCCCGACGGCGTGATGTCCGACGACATGCGCGATGCCTGCAGGAAACTCAAAAACGCATTTAACCAGACGGAGGGAACGGAATGAACAGCGCATTCATGGAAGCGGCAATCTCGTTGAATAACGACTATGTCCGCGAGTGGAAAGAGGCGGGGAAAAAGGTGGTGGGATACACCTGTTCCTACGTTCCCGACGAGCTTCTCTATGCAGCGGGCATTCTCCCTTATCGCGTCCGCGGCTTCGGCGCGACGGAGGCGACCATCGGCGACACCTATTTCGGGCCTTTCATATGCAGCCTTCCCAAGGCCATGCTGCAGCTGGCCGGCGAGGGCAGGTTCGATTTTCTGGACGGCGCCATCATCACGCCGGGATGCGATTCGATGCGGCGCCTTGACGAGTGCTGGCGCAAGGCGGGGGAAGACATTTCCGGTATCCTGCCGAAATTTTTCTTCCATTTCGGGGTGCCCCACAAGTATGCGGATTACACGGTGAAATGGTTTATCGAGGAGATCCTCCGGCTCAAAGCCGACGTCGAAAGGCATTTCGGGGTTTCCGTTTCCGATGACAGGCTGCGGGAGGCGATCCGCCTTTTCAATAAAAGCCGGGACCTCCTTGAACGGTTTGACGGCTTCAGGACCGCCGGAAATCCGGCCATTGCCGGGACCGAGGCGCTGGCTGTCATACTGGCCGGCACCACGATGTCCCGCGACATCTACGTCAAATTGTTGGAAGAACTGCTCGAAACTCTGGAACAGAGCAGGGGAACGTTGAAGGACCGGACACGGCTGATGCTTGTGGGAAGCGCCAGCGATGACGTGAACCTGGTCCGGCTGATCGAAGGAGAACGGGCCGTCGTGGTGGCCGACAACCTCTGCTTCGGGTCACGGTTCCATGCCGACCGGGTCGATGAGACGGGCGATCCGATAGAGGCCCTTGCCAAGCGATACCTTGCCAAGAATGAATGTCCCCGAATGTACGGCGAATACGATGGACGGCTGAAAATGCTAATCGACAAGGCGGACAGGGCGAACGTTGACGGCGTGATTTTACAGAATATCCGCTTCTGCGACCTGCACGGGTCGGAGAACGGGCTCTTTGAACGCGACCTGGAGAAGGCGGGCATCCCCTGCCTCAAGATCGAGCGCGAGTACGGGCCGCTGGTTGAAACAGGTCGGCTGAAGATGCGCGTTGAGGCGTTTTTGGAGAGGATCGGACAGAGGAGGCAATCGGCATGAGACCGGAACTTAAGGAATACAAGTTTGATTCGATGCTCTTGAGCACGTTCACTGCCGCGGCCAAGCTCAGAAACGGCTCCGAAAAGGAGTACCGGACCATGCTGAAATATATACCGTATTTCAACGGCACTGTCACAGCGGTGCTGGATACGGGCGAGCCGGGCCAGCTTTTCATCGAATGCATTTCCAAGTATTTGGAGAATTACATAACCGCGCGGGAGAAGGGGTTCCACAACGCCATCACGACCTTCTGCTTTTCCCCGGGCATACTGTACGCCATGGACGTTTACCCGATATGCCTCGAGGTCCTCTCGGTGGCCCAGACCTTCGCCTACCGGAGGGGAACGGCGGAATTCCTCGATTTCTGCAACGAGGTGGGATACACGGAAACGTCATGCTCGTCCCAGCGGGGGACCCTGGGGGCCTTTCTGGCCGGGGTCGGCGCTGACGTCGACATGGTCCTCACCGATACTCCCGGCGTGTGCGACACCAACGCCAACGCCTTTGCCTTCGCCGCGGCGTATCTCAAGGTCCCCTTCTTTTCCCTCGATATGCCGCCGGTTCTGTCGGAGGCCAGGAGCGATGAATATCACAATTCCGACTTCAGGGCCCTCATAGCATTTATCGAAAAGCACACGGGAAGAAAACTAGACATCGACCGGCTCCGCACGGTGCTCAGGGAGATAGAGAGACAGGAAGAATTGGTGGCGGAGCTGGAGGACCTGGCCCGGATGGTACCCAACCCCCTCCCGGTCTCATTCAACCTGATGGTGTACGCGACGCGGTTCCTCTTCTCGGGCATGAAGGAGTGCACGGCCGTCCTGGAGTCCATGCTCCGGGTGGCTTCGGACAATGCCTCGCGGGGAGCTTCGGGCCTCTCCGGCGGCGTCGAGAAAATGCGCGCTTTTTTCTGCTATATAGACCATTACACCAACAGCCTGAGGCTCTGGGATTTCCTTGACAGGAACGGCATCTGCTATCAGGGGAACATCCTCAGCCGCTCATGGTCGAACATGGCGCCCCACGTGAAGGAATACCGCACCGAGGCGGCGGCGTATTCCTTCGACTACGGCGACCTCGATGCGATGATCAGGACCATGGCCCTGCACAACTCGCGCATGCCCATGATCAAGTCAATCCGCGGCCCCTATGACGCGCCGGACATGTGGCTGCAGGACACCCTGTCGCTGGCGAAGATGTACAGCGCCGACTGCATAATATACAACGGCACGCCGGGGTGCCGCAACACCTGGGGCATGGTGAAGCTCTTCGCCCGGGACACGGAAAAAGCGGGCTTCCCCACCTTTATCATGTATGGTGACGCCTTTGACGACCGTGTCGAATCGTGGGAGGCTTCGCAGGACCGCCTTGAGGAATTTTTACGGGTAAGGAGGCTGCTGGTATGATGGTTGCGGGATGCGACGTGGGTTCCCTCACGTCTAAAGCGGTGATCATGGGCGATGGAAAGATCGTAGCGTCGGTGATAATAAAATCGAAGGCAAGGCCGGGGGATTCGGCTGACGCGGCCATGGGCCAGGCGCTTTCGAAAGCGGGGCTTTCAATGAACGACATCGCCTGCTGCGTCGGGACCGGGTACGGCCGCGACAGGATATCCTTCGTCAAGGAAGCGGTGACGGAGATCGCGTGCCACGCCAAAGGGGCCCAGTGGCTGGTGCCGTCGGCGCGGACCGTCATCGACATCGGCGGCCAGGACTGTAAGGCGATGCGCCTTGACGCCCGGGGGAACATGGTCAAATTCACCGCCAACGACAAGTGCGCCTCCGGCACCGGGCGCTTTCTCGAGGTGATGGCCCGGGTGCTCCACGTTGAGCTGGACGACCTCGGCACCCTGTCGGCATCGTCGAGGAGCGCCATTACCCTGGCATCGGCCTGTACGGTATGGGCCCAGGCGGACGTGATCCAGCACCTGAACAGCGGGGTGCCCGTGGCCGACATCGCGGCCGGCATCAACAGCGCCATGGCAAGCCGCATGTCCGTCATCGTGAACAATATAGGCTTCGAGCGCGATGTGGTCATGACCGGCGGCGTGGCCAAGAACGCCGGCGTGGTGGCGGCCCTGGAGAAGCTGCTGGGGCTGCGGATCAAGCGCGTGACCAGGGCTGACCCGCAGCTTGCCGGGGCCATCGGCGCCGCGCTTATCGCCGGGGAAAGGGCGCAAGGAGGAAAATCATGATCGTTGCCGGATGCGATGTGGGATCCCTGACTGCCAAGGCGGTCATCATGGACGAAAACGGCCTGGTGGCGTCGGCCGTGGCCCTGGCGAAGAGGTCGCCGGAGGAATCGGCCCGGGCCGTGATTGACCGGGCGCTGAAAGACGCCGGCCTTGCCATGACTGATGTTGCCTGGTGCGTCGGTACGGGCTACGGGAGGAAAAATATATCCTTTGTTAACAGCGTCGAGTCGGAAATCGCCTGCCATGCCCGGGGCGCCGTATGGCAGGCGCCGTCGGCCAGGACCGTTATCGATATCGGCGGGCAGGACTGCAAGGCCATCAAGATCGACGCCGCGGGAGGGGTCGCTCGGTTCCTCTACAATGACAAATGCGCTTCGGGCACCGGCAGGTTCCTGGAGATAATAGCCGATGCCCTGGAGATCGGCCTGGAGGACCTGGGCGGCATCTCGATGAAGTCGACGAAGAAAATAACCCTCTCCAACCAGTGCGTTGTCTTCGCCGAGACCGAGATCATATCCCTGGTGAACGACGGGGCCGAAATCCCCGACATCATCCGCGCCCTACATAACGCGGTTGCCAACAGGGCCGCGGCCCTCGCGAAAAGCATCACCGTCGAAAAGGATGCCGTCATGACCGGCGGGGTCGCCCGGAACGCCGGGATGTTCGAGGCGCTGAAAAATGCCCTGGGGTGCGAACTTTTACGCGTTGAAAATCCGCAGATAAACGGGGCCATCGGGGCCGCCCTCATGGCTCTCGATGCGGCCCGTGGCGCCGGCGGCGGGCCGGTGCCGCGTAAAGAGAGAGCACTGGTCGACTGATGCCCGATGAAGCTATTTGAAGAAATAATACATGAACTCAGGTCCTGGATGGAAGGGATGAGGACGTCGCCCCATGGATTCGTGGAGTCCGCGGCCGATCACCGCCCATGGCCTGCGGGCGAGAAGGGCAACATCGTGCTGCAGTGCGATACCGCCGTCGAGCTCGGCAATCCGCGGGACGAATCGGCGTCCTTCCTTGTCTGGACCGGGGACGCTGACCTGGTGCGGGACGGCATGATCACCCGCATCGGCCCCGACGCGGCAGGCAGTGACGGCGCGAGGCTCCCCCTGGGGAAGGCGGTCATCCTCCATGTTGAAGGCTTCACCGAGGAAAACTGCTACGAGCGTCACCGCGAGATCGAGCTGGCGCGGTATGACGTGAACCTGAAGGGCTACATGATGCGGGCCGTTTCCCAGTACATGCGGGAATGGAGCAGGATCAGCAGGCAGGCAATCGCCGATGGGTTTTCCCTTGACGTGCTCGCCTCGGCCCTCATGGACAGGCACCGCAGGCTGGACTACGTGCGGGGCGCGGAAATTCTCATCGTGACGTCGTCGCCGGATGACGTCCGCTCCCTCCAGCATGTCGGGGAGCGGGCCGTGCGTCTCATAGGCGCCATGAACAAGATGGCCCGTGAGCTGTCCTTCGACTGCGGCACCTGCGATTTTACCGACGTGTGCGGGGAAGTGTCGGAGCTCAGGTCAATGCGCGATACGCTGCGCGGAAAGGAGAAAGCTCTTTATGAAAGAAACTGAAGCGATGAACACCGCTATCATAGCAGTATGCGGCAAGGGCGGCGTGGGCAAGACCTCCGTCAGCGCCGTCACGGCCGCCATGCTTGCCGAAGACCCTGCGAAGAAGGTCCTGGCCATTGACGCCGATCCGGCCGTGGGCCTTGCACTCGCCCTCGGCTTCCGGGCCCGGAGGACCGTTGACGACATACGGAACGACCTGATCGACAGGGTGAAGGAGGGTGTCCGCGGGGACATGGGGCAGATGGCGAAGGCCCTCGACTACGAGGTCCTTGCCGCCCTCGAGGAAAAGAACAACCTGGCCTTCCTCGCCATCGGCAGGCCCGAGCAGGAAGGATGCTACTGCCAGGTTAATGATTTTCTGAAAGACGTCATAGAAACGATATCAACCAATTTCGATTACGTGGTGATCGACGGGGAGGCGGGCATCGAGCAGGTAAACCGCCGCGTTATGGAGCGCGTGAGCCATCTCCTTCTCGTTTCGGACCAGTCTGCCAAGGGCCTAGCCGTTGCCTCCAGCATATTGGACGTGGCCAGCAGGGCGGTCGGGTTCGAGCGGTGCGGCCTTGTCGTCAACCGTGTCCGCGCCGGCGAGGAAAGCGGCACGGGCGCCCCGGCGGGACTGCCCCTCCTGGGCATCCTCCCGGAGGACGATACCATCCGCAGATTTGATATCGAAGGAAAAAGCTTCCTGGACCTACCGGAATGCCCCGTCCGGGCCGGGATGCGGCGGTGCCTGTCCGCCTTCGGGCTGTACCCTGCCGCAAAAAAAAGACAGATTGAAGGAGTGGGGGCATGAACCAGTACGCCGGTATTTCGCTTTTTGATGATCTTCTGGCCGAGCCGCTGAACCGCCTGGCGGAACAGGCAATGGGCGAGGGACGGGTCCCCGTGGGATATACCTGCAGCTACGTCCCGGAAACGCTCCTCTCCGCGGGAAAGCTCTTCCCCGTGCGGCTCCGGGCGCCAGGTATTGCCGGCACCGAGATGGCCGACACCTACATGTCCAATGTAATTTGCTCATACACGAAAAGTCTCCTGGAATTCGCCATCGGCGGGGCCTATGACCGCTTGGGCGGGGTCGTGTTCACGGCCAACTGCGACCACATGCGCCGCCTGATGGATAACCTTGAATATTTGCGGAAGCCGGCCTTCAGCCATACCCTGGACGTGCCCCACAAGCGGGGCGGGCCGGCCCTGGACTGGTTCACGGAAGAGCTGAAAATGCTGGCCGATAAGATGTCGGCCCATTTCGGAGTCAGCGCCGCCGGCGACGACCTGGCCGCCGCCATACGAAGCCGCAACGCCTTCGCAGAGGCGCTCCGCGCCATCGGAGATCTTCGGAAACTGGACCCGCCACTTATCACCGGCGGCGAGTTTCACCGGGTCATGATAGCGTCCCTGGTGTCGCCGAAGGACCTTCTCATGCCCCTTGTCGAGGATTTCCGCCGCAGGGCGGTGGAGCGCGGCGGCGTGGGGCCCTACCGGGCGCGGATCATGGTCGCCGGCGGGGAGCTGGATGACCTTTCCTTTATCGACGTCATCGAGTCCCAGGGCGGCCTTGTCGTGGCGGACCGTTTCTGCACCGGTTCCCTTCCGGGGCTCGAACCGGTGCCGGAAAGCGGCGACCCGCTCAGGGCGATCGCGCAGCACACCCTTTACAAGGTGCTCTGCCCGCGAATGATGGAGGAGTTCGATGAGCGCGAGGAGGCGATACGGCAGACGGCCCTTGAATACCGCGCCGACGGCGTCATTATCCAGGCGATAAAATTCTGCGATACCTGGGGCGTCGAGGGAAGCACGCTCACGGCGGCGCTCCGCTCCGCCGGCATCCCGGTGCTTCGGCTGGAACGGGAGTACCGCCATGGCGGCGAGGGCCAGCTCAGGACGCGGGTCCAGGCGTTTATTGAGAGCATGGGGAAATAAGGGGGGAACGTCATGAACAACAGGCCTACCGTTATCGACTACCTGATACATGCAAAATATTTTGTTCAAATACTGCTCAGTTTCACGATGCTGGCCCTGCGGCGCGGACCGGTTTCGCTGCTCCGCGACATGAGACGGTATCCATGGCTGTTCACCCTGCTGCGGGCTCCCTTGCTGATGGGGCGCCTTGCCGCGGGTCGGGCCGGCCTCTACCGTGAAGCCAATGAGCTGCTCATCTCATTTATAGTGAGAAGAATGGTCGGCCTACTTGTCCGCGCGCTCGAACGGGGCGATACATTCATACTCCACCAGGAAATGGTGCCGCCGGAGATATCAACCGCCATGGGTCTTTCCGTGTGGCCGGCCGAGCTCCTCTCGATATTGCTTCCACTCCTGGACAGCCATGCCGCGGAAGAATACATAGACTGCAGTGAGAATGAGGGTATTCCGCCCGACATATGCAGCCATGTCAAAATGACCCTTGGCATCGTGCTGAGCGGTCAAATGCCGCCATCATCGGTCATCGTGAGCTCAAACCTGCCCTGTGACGGCAATATGACCGGGTACGAGATCACCCGGCGCTGGAACAACGCGTCGATATACCGGCTTGATATCCCCTTTAATTTCTACGACGACCGGGCGGCGGAATACTTCGCCGGGGAGCTCAGGAGAATGATCGCCTGGCTCGAAGAGAACACGCCGGGCAGGATGGACTGGGAGCGCCTGAAACAGATCTGCGAGGAGCGGAACCGCATGGCGGAAATCGAGATAGAGCTATGGGAAATGATAAGCGCGAGGCCCGCTCCCATGGCGGCCGAGCCGGTGTACCTGGGGCACCTCTGGTCGTTCAATGCCGACCCGGGCAGACCTGAGGCAACGCGCTTTTTTCGGCGTATAGCCGATATGACGCGGCGCAACCTGGAGGCGGGAGTTCGTGCGGTGCCCAATGAGCGGTTCCGCGCCGTGCTCTGGAACCCGCCCCTCCTTCATTTCTCCGAACTGTTCAGGTGGGCCGAGGAGGCATACGGCATCACCCTGGTCATTGACAGCATGACCTACAACTCTCAGCCCCTGATAGACACTGCCACGCCGGACACGATGCTCCGCGACCTGGGCAAGATTATCATGCAGGGGCCGATGGCGCGGCACACCAGGGGGCCTGCGGAGAACTACATCGACGACATTTTCAGGATATATCACCGCTTCGACCTGGACATGGTATGGGTGGCGGGACATATCGGCTGCAAGAACACCATGGCTCTCAACCAGATGCTCCGGGAGGCATGCAGGGAAAAAGGGGTGCCCCTTCTTATCATCGAGTACGATCTCTCGGACCAGCGCATCTGTTCCCACGAAGGCATAATACGCCAGATCGACCATTTCATGCAGAACGTTATGAAGGTGGGCAGGAACGGGAAAGAACATGCGACGCGCGAGGCTGTTGCCAGTAACGTAACGGCAGATGCTTGCGCAAGCCATTTAGAGGAGTGACGCGAGGAGAAATCTTGAAGCACCGCGTGATTCGATAAAGATTTCTCTCTTCGTACGAAAAGACAGATCCATAGTATTGATGAGGAGACAGACATGGAAAGAAAATTGTACGGCGGATGCGACATCGGCTCGACAACCGGCAAGGCGGTCATCTTGGATGAGCGGGGGGCTGTCGCGGCCACGGTCATCATGCCATCGGAGATCGATCCCGAGGAAACATCGCGTCTTGTAATGGAACGGGCATGCTCCATGGTCGATGGACTGGGGGGGAGCGGCGACCTTGCCTATCTTGTGGGGACCGGCTACGGCAGAAACGAGGTGCCCTTCGCCAACGAGAACATATCGGAAATCAGCTGCCATGCCATGGGCGTTTTTTCCTGCGACCAGGACATTAAAACGATCGTGGACATCGGCGGTCAGGACCTGAAGGGGATATCCGTCGCCGGTGACGGGACCGTGCTGGAATTCGCCATGAACGACAAGTGCGCCGCGGGGACGGGACGGTTTTTCGAGGCCATGAGCAGGGTTTTCCGCATGGACCTTGACGAATTTTCCCATCTGTCATTGAAGGCCAGGAAGGTGATCCCCGTGACCGCCCAGTGCAGCGTCTTCGCCGAGAGCGAAGTCATAAGCCTCCTGGCGAAGAAACAGCCGCCGTCGGACGTCGCCGCCGGTATACAGGCCGCGGTGGCCAAGCGGTGTTTCACGCTCCTGAAGCGCATCGGCATCAGGGAAAAACTGACCGTGACCGGCGGATGCGCCAAGAACGCCGGCCTCATGAAGGCCCTCGGCGAGCTCCTCAGGATAGAGATCGCGCCCCTCGCGATCGATCCGCAGCTCATGGGGGCCCTTGGCGCGGCAGTGCTTGCCTGCCGCAGGGGAGGAAATATGAATGCCGTCAGGCTGCGCGTGGGGGATGCGACAGCGGCCATGCCCTGATGAACGGGATGTAGGGGCCTGCCACCTGTCGGAACAAAGAGGCTGTTCCGTCTGAATGGCATACATTGTTTTGAAATTGGGGACGGTTTCAATCCGATGCCCCGGGAGGCCGGTCTTGACGGGTGCCCCCTTTGTTATCCGGCATTGTTCTGCAGCGGAAGCTTTATGAAAAACGATGTTCCCTGCATGTGTCTGGATTCAAACCATATACTGCCCTTGTGGTTCTCTTCTATGATCCGGTGCACGACATAGAGGCCTATCCCCAGCTCCGAGTGCGACTTGAAGGAGGACTTGGTGGTGTAATACGGGGCAAAGATCTTTCGGGCGTCTTCGCTGGCTATGCCGATGCCGTTGTCGGTGATCTCTATCAGGGACCCGTCCGGCTGCTGCGTGAACCTGATAAGGATGAACGGCTCGTAGCTTTTTCTTTCCTCGGCGTTCTTGAAGGTGTTCCTTTTTTCCTCGATGGCCTCGTAGCTGTTGTCGATGAGATTGTACAGCGATTCCATGAGTTGGGTCATGATGCCGTAGATCATCGCGTCGGGGTCGATCTCGGTCTTGATGGGCAGTTCATCGATGCCGTGCTTGATCTTGGCCAGGTCAATGGCGCCCTCGGCGACGTCCTTAAAGGGGAGTTCCGAGAAGGTGTTCCGCCTGTCGTCCGCGAGGGTGTAGTTCAGTATTCCCTGGATGACGGCATTGGTCCGTATCACGTTTTCGACAATTGACTCGCTGATGTCGTTGAGAGAATCGAAGGCCTCCCGTATGGCCGTGTTTTGATTGACCAGGTCCGCATGCGCCTTCAGAAAATCAGCGATCTCGTGCTGTATCTGCCGGGACCCGAGTGAAAAATGGTTGAGACGGTTTCGTATCTGGTGCGCGACGCCTTCGGCCATGCCGCCGATGAAGGCCAGCTTCTCGGCCTGGAAGAGGCGTTCCTGCGTCTTTTTGCGCTCATCCAGGTAGAGGCAGTTTTCTATGGCCATGGCGGTCTGGTGGGACAGCAGCTCGAAGGTCTGCAGGTCGTCCATGGTGTAAAAGGTCTTGCTCTCCTTTTCCCCCAGCAGAAGGAACCCCAGGAGCCTGTTGTCGAAAAACGACGGGACGATCATTTTGATCTTGCGGTCCGTGTCGCTGTGGAACAGGTGCGACATTTCCTCCAGGACCAGGGGGCGTTTGTGCTCCTTGAGGAGGTCAATGGTCGGGTTGTCGTAGGGTATGCAGAAGCCTTCCGGAAGGACACTGAAGGAATTCGCCACCTTCAGCGTGAAGCATTCATTCTCCTTGTCATCGAGAAAAATCGCCGCGTAATCGACCTTGATGATCGTCTTCATCCCGTAAATGATGAGCTTGAGGAGCCGGTCAAGGCTGTGCTCGCGGAGCATGAAGACGACGGATTCGTTCAGTATTCTCTGGTACTCCCTCTGCTTCGCCAGCAGGACGCCTTCCGCCTTTCCCATGAGGTATCGGTACAGGATGGGCCCGATGGTGGCGAGAACGAACAGCGCCAGGAAGGACAGGAAGCCGAAATCGGTCCGGACGCCTATCAGGAACGGACCTCCGAGCACCAGAGTATAGATCCCGACGAAGATGCCGGTCCGGGTGAGGACAACCTTGATGTCCATGAGGCGGAAGCGTATGATCGCGAACCCCATGAGCCCGATATAGCCTGTTATGAGAATGTTCGCGTAGGGCGCAAAATCGATGCCGTACCACATCGGCCAATTGGACGCGCCTCCTATGAATCCGATAAGGCCGGAGACAATGGTGTACTTTACCTGCTCCCGGAGCCTGCCGGTCACGGTTTTCAGGCTCAGGAGCAGAAGGATGAATCCGTACAGGAGCTGCCATATCCAGAAAGCGAGATACACGCTGAAGATGATGGTCGGAACGGGCCAGTACCCGTGACCGTGCCTGGGCTCGAGTCCGGTGTACAGCAGCGACATCAGGTTAAGGGCCAGAAAAACTGCGTTTGCCAGGTAATAGCCGATGAGTTCGAATTTCTTCCGGGGCAGTTTGCCCAGGATGGCAAAAACGTAATGAAGAAACGTGACATTGATGAGTATGATGCCGCAGAAGAGAACCTTGAACCAGGCCAGGGCGGTATCGGGGTGGCCGCTTACCTGCCACAGCAGGTACCCGACGCTGTAAACCGCGATGCTGGCGTTGATGTTGAAGAAGTGCCGGTTGAGGGAGGCCCGGGGATTCTTGATGAGTACGAAAATCCCGATGAATGCTGAACTTATGAAATTAAGCAGTCCCGTTACGGCAAGAAAATTCATTCTATTCTTTTTCTATCATGATGAAGAAAATAATGTTCGTAGTTGTTTCACGCACTATTGACAGCTTGAAATTATCAATGCCGCTGGACTTCACGATGTCGATCACCTCGGCCTCGTTGCGGAGGTGGAATGTCCAGTCGCACCACCAGTCCGGCGCCAGGGGGCTGTAATTCTTCGAGTCCTTGTGGGCTATGATCAGCTTGCCGCCGTGATTCAGCAGGCTGTAGAAAAAGGCGATGAGGCTTTTAAGGGGTTGGTCCGGTATATAGTCCGCCAGCCCGATAGTATACACGATATCCTTTCCGGCTAGTATTGTTCTATACGGGTCGGGGTTTTTTACGTAATCGTACACGCTGTGCTTCAGGAACGAGATTTCCACGTTGGAAGGGACGTTTTTCAGTACGTTCCGGGAGAAATCCAGCGCTTCCTGGTCATGGTCAACGAGGGTGATCTTTATTTTTTTGGATGAATCAAAAGTGGCTATGTCGAACATTTCCTGCAGTTCCCGGGATGAGCCACAGGCGATATTGAGGACCTCCACGCCCGGGGATGTAATGGAATGCAGGTAGTCGGTCAGTATCTCCCTCATTTTTGACTTTCTGCTTCGAACGGCCCGGGCATAGTCGTCCCTGAGGAAACGTTTGTCGGCGCAGTATCCGAATCCCCTGGAGATGATTTTTTCGTTGTAAACCATTTCGATGATCCCGTAATCGCCCGCGTATCCGCTCGGCTTGGTGAAGGCGTGTTTTACGATTTCGGATTTTATACCGACCGGTATCCCGCACTCGCGGAAGAGCTTCTTTATCTTTTTTATCAGTTCGGGATTGTCGATCGATTCCTCCAATTTCTTGCCTTCTTCGAGGATGGCATCGGTTTCTTCTATTACAATATCGCTGGCGGGATCTTCGCCGATGAGCCCCTGGTCTATGGCCCTGTCGATACCGAAGAGCTGGCCGAAATAAGCCGAGGCCTTTTCCCAGAATTCCGAAATCAGTCGCTTCTCTTTCTCGTTGGTTACGCTGTCAAGAAGGGGCTTGATTTTTTCTTTGATGGTGGCCTGTGTCGCCTGGTCGAAATATTTTTCTTGAACTTTCATATTTTACCTGTGTGATCGATGTTTAATTAATGGCAATCGGTATATAACGAATTGCAAGGTGTAATAATCAAAGGCATGCGGCCGGACTGCAGGCGCGGCTTTGAAGATTAATCAAATCTTATTTTCTGCATGCTTTTTTGAATTTTTTTGCATTAATAATAGAAATAGCCTCTGAAATCAAGTATTAATTGAATTATTTTAGTGTTTTAGTATATAAAATTAAGCGAGGCCATGGTATAGTCCTTGCTTAGTCGCACTGCTCGAGGATTCATATTATGAAAGGCGATTTGATAAGATTAATTCATGTCCAGCGAGTTATTGGCACTGGAGAGAGCCGGCTTGAGATCAGGTAATGGTGGGGATGTCAGGAATTTTCTATTCTCTTGTGCCCTTTATGAAGCTCGATACAGATAAATGCCGTCAGGGGCATGCTCAGGAACATGCCGATACAGCCGACCGCTGATTTCACCAGCTCCGAGAGCACCGGATTGTAATTGAAAACCATCATGAGCGGAGTCTGCGGGTCAAAACGCATGGCGATGAGAAGGACCAGGGGCAGTGCGCTCCCGACGTAAGCGAACATGAGGGTGTTTACCGTTGCACCCAGCATGTCGGAGCTGACGGTCATGACTGATTTAAACGCCTCCTTGACCGAGATCTCCGGGTGTACACGGAAAATCTCTTCCGTTGCCGACGCGATGGAGATGCACACGTCCATGATGGCGCCCAGGGCCGCGATAACGATGCCGGCAAGGGCAAGGCCGCGCAGATTGACATCGATTGTTGAAGCGTAAAAAACCGTCATCATCTCCCCGGTAACGATGCCCGACAGGTGCATGACCCATCCCGAGAAGAGGGCGAGCAGCGTAGCCAGAAGCACCCCGGAGGTGGCCCCCAGTATGGCCGCCAGGGTCTTTGTCTTGAAACCGAGTATGATGGGAATGGTTACTACGATCGCGAAAAGGGAAGTGCCCACCGCAAGGGGAAGGGGGGAATGCCCTTTCAGGGTCATGGGTATCAGGACATAGAATATCAGGATGATTGTCGCGATCAGGGAAAGCATGGACAGGGCGCCCCGCAATCTGCCGACGAGGAGTATCGATACCACGAGAATTACGGCGAGTAGTATGATGCCGACAGTATTATCGACATCGTATATGGAGATGTGCTCCACTTCGTCAGCTTCGGGCATTTTTGATATTCCGATATAGACGGTGTCTCCCTCATGGTAGAACATGTCCCGGGGCATGTCGTCCTCGCCGCGATAAACGGAAACATGGGTCTGTCCCTTTTTCTCGCCGTCCAGGATCCGCAGGTGCACGCGCACCTCGACGAAGGACGCGCCGGCGCCCTCGCCGCGGGTCCGTTCAATTTTTTCAACTTTAGCACGGGCGAATTCACGGGAGTCTATGTACGTTTTTCGATCCTTTGCAAGAAGGATGGATCCTGGTATAACATTTATCAGCAAAGCTGATATAAAAAGCATTAAGATTCTACCACGAATAGGATGTATACAAACCATAATATACCACTTTATATGTTAAATAGTTTTTAAAGGAAAGAAATACAAATATGTGTCAGGAAAACCTTATCGAAAAGGGCTCCTGACACATAAAAAATCAATCGTCGAAAGCCATGCTCGTTTTCCAAACCTCCCAGACTTTGCCCACCAGGTCCGGGCCCGGCTTCAGGGTCATTTTTCCCGGTTTCCATCCCGACGGTGTGGCTTCGGTGCCTTTGCTGTTACGGACTAGTTGAAAGGCTTGAACCTGCCTGAGGGATTCAGCCACGTTGCGCCCAACTGGGGGCGTGAGCACCTCGAACCCCTGCACCACGCCGTCCGGGTCGATGATGAACCTGCCCCTGGTCTCCACTCCGGCGTCCGCGTCATAGATGCCATACGCAGTGCCGACCCTGCCTCCCGCGTCGGACAGCATGGGGAAGGGGACGCCACCCTTTACCATTTTTGAAAGTTCATTATCATTCCACATTTTATGCACGAATACGCTGTCGATGCTCATAGAAAGAATTTGCACGCCGAGCTTCTGGAACTCGGGATATTTTTCGGCGACCGCCGAAATTTCCGTTGCTCAAACAAAGGTAAAATCCCCTGGATAGAAGCAGAGGAGCGTCCACTTTCCGAGATATTCAGAGAGTTTGACGTTTACGAATTTTCCCTGGAGATAAGCCGGCGCTGTAAAATCCGGCGCTTTTTTACCAACTTGGACCATGGCTTTTCGTTCCTCCTTTTTCATATTTGTCTCTTCCGGCCCTGCTTTGACCGGTTCTTCCCCCACGGGACCTCCCGTGGGCCTAGCGCAACCAGGCTTGAATTCTTCAGGCATAGGCACCTCCTTTAATGATATTATCCGCAACCATTTGATTTTCCGCAGGGCTCGCCCCTGCCGCAGCAGGGGACATCGCTCCCGCAGGCGGTTTTCGTTTTACCGCCGCTTTTTATGATAAATCCGGACCCGCCGGAAATCAACCTTTTTACCGGACCCCCGCAGGAAGGGCATGTTTCATGGGGCCGGTCGCTCATGTTCTGGAAGCTTTCAAATCTGTTTCCGCATGAATAACAAAGATAATCATATGTTGGCATAGTGGCTCCTTCGTAATGTCAAGTCAGGTCATGGACTAATCACTGATACGCATGGATGTCCATGCTCGTCTCTGTGCAGGCTGCATCGCGATTCTTTAACTCCGGCAAGGGCCTCATGGGAGCCGCGAAGCTGTGCGAAATCAGCGCCTTCGAGGAAGTCCACCAACAGGTCAAGCATAGACTCGATGCCGGGACCGGGCGTGTCATCTGACGTCATGATGTCCAGCACCATTTTGTTGTACGCGTGCTTTGCCGCGCATTCGATGCAGAATCCGTCGCCGAGCTGCAGAACGAGAATGGTCTCATCCATATCGCCGCC
Source organism: uncultured Spirochaetota bacterium (assembly GCA_937872225.1). Taxonomy (GTDB): domain Bacteria; phylum Spirochaetota; class UBA4802; order UBA4802; family UBA5550; genus RBG-16-49-21. The sequence goes on along the minus strand of CALMRZ010000065.1, from coordinate 59,490 downwards.
TAGTGGTCGCAGACGTTAGATCCCGTAACCAGGCGGCCTTCCAGGTAGTCCCTCACAATGGCCGCCGGCTCTCCAGGCTGGGCGCCGGTGATGACGTTGACGCCGTTTTCCTTGAATATGGCAACGGCGCGGGATCCCATGCCGCCGGCGATGACGCACTTAACCCCTTTGTCGGCGAGCCAGCGTGGCAGAAGCCCCGGCTCGTGGGGCGGCGCGCTGAAGGTCGCCCGCCCGGTTATGTGTTTTGTTTTTTCGTCCACGTCGAACACCTCGAATTGTTCGCAATGACCGAAATGCAAGCACAACTTCTTGTCTGATACGGGTAATGCAATCTTCATTTTTTTGCTCCGTGCAGTATGGTATTAATGATACCCGAAAAGCTTTTATGGGCAGGCGTTTCGCCCGCATTATTATTGACATGAAAAGGATTGCCGCTGTCGCCGCTGGCCACGATATGGCTCTCGATAGGTATTTCCCCGAGGTACGGCACGCCCATGTCTTCCGCCATTTTCTTCCCGCCGCCGTTTTTGAAAATGTCCGTTTCCTTTCCGCAATGGGGACAGGTAAAGCCGCTCATGTTCTCTATGACGCCAATGACCGGCATGTGAAGCTGTTTGCAGAAATTGACTGACTTGCGCACGTCGATGAGGGCCACGTCCTGGGGGGTAGTGACCACGACCGCGCCGTCCGCGTTTTCGATAAGCTGGCATATCGACAGCGGCTCATCACCGGTGCCGGGAGGGGAATCGACGATAAGATAGTCAAGATTGCCCCAATCGACGTCGGCCAGGAACTGCTTGATCACCGTGTATTTCATGGGGCCGCGCCATATGACCGCGGTGTCATTATCTTGTAGCAGAAAACCTATTGATATAACCTTCAAGCATTCATTGTATTCAACCGGCGTCATTTTGCCGTTTCTGGCCCCCATTACCTGTCCGCCGTCAATTCCAAGGAGCTTCGGCACGCTGGGGCCGTGAATGTCTATGTCGAGAAGGCCGGTTTTGAACTTTTTTTCCGCGAGGGAGACGGCAAGGTTGACCGCGACCGTGCTTTTCCCCACCCCTCCCTTGCCGGAGAGTACGATTATTTTATGGGCTATCCGGGCCATGTTCTCGTTGATAGAGGCCTTGTCCTCGGCGTCTTTGTTGCGGTTGGGCGCTGCTGTTGCTGATACGTCTGTTTCTTTGCTGTTGCACATGATAATGTATTCTCCTTTTTTATTGACTGGTCCCTGATAGAATTTCAGAGATAGTATTCCATGTTGTTTTTATTGCCCGAGCTGCCTGTCCATTTGAATGCTCTACGACGCTTTTACCGGCGATCTGCGCCCGGGTCACGTCCGTGTCATAGGGAATGGCTCCGGCTATGGGGATTCCGTTGTTCGAACAGAATGCCTCAATTGCAGCGACGTTATCGGGATTGATGTCGGCCTTGTTGACGCAGACTGCTGTCCTGACGTTGAAATGACGGGCCAACTCCAATACCCTCCGTAAATCGTGCATGCCCGAAACCGTCGGCTCGGTCACGATGAGGACCAGCGACGCGCCCGACACCGTGGCGATGACCGGGCACCCTGTTCCCGGGGAGCCATCAACAATGACGAGTTCGTGTCCTTTCTCGGTGGCGATTTCCCTGGCTTTCTTTTTTATAAGAGTGACAAGCTTGCCTGAATTCCCTTCGGCGATGCCCAGTTGCGCGTGAACGAGTGGGCCGTGGCGCGTATCGGACACGAACCATTTACCGGACATGTGACGCTTCATTTCAATGGCTTCATGGGGGCAGAAATGGGCGCACACGCCGCAGCCTTCGCAGGATATCGGGTCGACGACAAAATCATCGCTGATGGCGTCAAAGCGGCAGTACCGGAGGCATTCGCCGCACGATTTGCAAATATCCCTGCCGATTGAAGCCTTCAGTCCGACTTCAAATACCGTTGACTGCTTAACTTCCGGCTGCAACACCAGGTGCATGTCTGCGGCGTCCACATCGCAGTCGGCGATGACCTTGTTTTTTGCAAGGAACGCGAGTGATGCGGCCATGCTCGTTTTTCCGGTGCCTCCCTTGCCGCTGATGATGACCAGTTCCTGTATCATACCCGCGCGGTCCTTTTATTGTAATATTCCGCATGGCTTGCAATTTTTTCTATTTCTTCCCGGAAGTGTTCGAGAATGTATGAAATACAATCTCCGCGCGAATATGCTTCTGCGATTCCGCGGGAGTGTGGGATGGACGCTATTACGTTATATCCTCTTGATTTATATTCACGCATGATCGAACCGTCACCAAATGCCTGGTTCACAACAACACCGAAGGGGATGCCCAGCGCCCTCACCGCGCCCGCGGCGGGAATGAAATCGTTCAAACCGAAGGGGGTCGGCTCCGTCACCAGGACGACAAAATCGCTGTCTTTCATGGCCTCAACCGCCGGGCAGGATGTTCCGGGAGGGGAGTCGAATATCCGTACTTCCGATTCGGGATGACGGCGTTTCACTTCCCTGATGAGCGGCGGGGACATTGCCTCGCCGATATTGAGCCTGCCGCCGGCAAAGCATATTCCGTCCCTTGAACCGGATTCAATAACACCAGTCGCTTTATCTGTTTCCTCTATCGCACGTTCGGGACAAACGTGAAAGCACCCGCCGCAGGAATGACACATATCGCTAAAAACCAGCGGCTTTCCCTTAACGAGAACGATGGCGCTGAAGGCGCATATACGCTCGCACTCTCCGCAGCCGTTGCAGCGGGATCCGTCAACATGCGGGACAAGCACACTGAACGTTTCCGTCTTCTCGATTTCAGCTTTCAGGAAAAGATTGACATTCGGCTCCTCTACATCGCAGTCGAGAAGGGCGACATTCATGCCATTCCTTGCGTAGCAGGACGCCAGGGACATGGCAATGGTCGTTTTCCCCGTGCCTCCTTTCCCGCTTGCGATGGCTATATTCATATGATCGACTCCCATTAAAACTCGAAAACGCTGCCGACTGAAGCGTTGGCGAACTCGTTTTTAAATTCTGCGGCGAACCTGCCGGCCATTTTAAGTCCGGTGCAGTGGGATACGGCTATTTTTTTCACCTTGAATTTTCTCAACGTGTCCATGGCAAGGGCCACGTACTCCTCGGGCGCGCTTTCAAGGTGTGTTCCGCCAATGACAGCGTGGAATTCCGTGTTCCCGGTTTTTTCCGACAGGTCATTCAGTATCTCGACGATGCCGGCGTGAGCACAGCCCAGTAACACCACTGGACCAGATTCGGTATTGATAAGCAATGAAAGGTCATCGGTGAAAGGATCGTCTTTTATTCCACCGTTGATCTTCTGTTTGAGACGGGTATCCCATGTTTTCCAGTCAGACGGACGCTTGACATCAGACAGGGCCGATATGGAATCCGTGATTTTTACGAACCCATTGATGAACTTAAAATCGGCACCGGCCTTTTCGTATTCTTCTTTAGAGGCCCTCATGCCGATGGGCATTTCAATGGTGTTCTGCGGCAGGGGAATGACTGCCTTCTTGTCATTAAAGGCATCAGGATGAAGGTAAACGGGCGTCTTCTCCTTCCGATTTTGTAGCACGGTGAGCAACCCGCCGGTATGGTCAAAGTGGCCATGGCTGAGGACGATACGTTTTATTGCATCGAACTGTTTCCCCATTTTGCCCATGTTGTTCTCGATCCCGAATCCCTGGCCGGTATCAAAGAGGGTGGCGTCTTCAGATTCGATAAGGCAAGAGAACCCATGCTCGCCGATGAGGGGTGGGGCAGGTACAATAACGCTGTTTTCACATAAGACGGTAATTTTTGTTATCATGTACTTTCCTTAAATTGTAATAAATTCAGCGCTCCCCGATATCAATAATCCGACATCAGGGAGCGCCTGGCGCTATGGTAAGAAGGCTTATTCTGAAGCGCTACTTGTTTTCTCAATATCCATCAACCGTTTGTTAACGGCATCGAGAGATCTGTTTAAATAATCAGCCTGTGATTTGAGATGCTGTATTTCGTTTTCCCGGGAACCGGCTGTATCACCATTGAAACGCATCCAGCCGGGGAGCCCGGTAGCATAAAACATATTACGGCATCCCCTGCGTCTTCCGCCGAATCCGCCTCCCATCCTGCCGGATCCGCCGAAACGGCCCCCACCGGCGCTCAAATATCCGGGAGTATCGTTTCCCCGGCACAACCCGGCGCCCCGGCCCGTCATTGGTCCCATTCCTTCGGGCCCCGTTCTATCTCCTCGTGGCATGTGCTAATACCTCCGTATAAAGTATTTCTTTTTGAATTCCTTCTACATTCAATCCGCTACGGGATTTTTATCCATACACGCGCAGCTTTTTAAATATTGCCATGCGTCTGTGGCAGAGATTCTCGATTTCCCGCAGGGAAGAATCCATCATGGCAAACCGGTCGCTTATATGCATGTCGGTTTCCATGCAGGTCAAAGGTTCGATTGCGTCGATTGTTTGCTGGATTATCTCTTCCATTTTACCGTCAATTTCCTTCAGCATTTCCTCGTCAGAGGGAGACAGGGGTTCAAACTTGTATTCAACGTTCGGTTCGACATGGGTCATTTCTTTCCGCATGCGTTCCATCCGCGCCTTAACCGCCAGTATCCTTGACATCAACTTTTCCATTCCCTTATCCCGCGCCTTGACAAGACAGGTTTCATTCTTTTTGATGATTTTATCAAACAACTCAACCATCCTTGCCCGAATCATCTCCTCGCCCGTTCCAAGAGGATAGCAATTATAGCCTTTGAACTCATCATATACCGTCGATTTATCCATATACGCCTCCTTATATGAACACCAGATTTGAAACAGTACTCACCAGTGGCCCTCAACGTTCGCCTCCGGCGTATTTGACAGTGAGCCGGAACGATACGCCTCAATCGCTTCGCCCACCGTACCTCCGTTCTTGAGATATATTTCGATTCCCGCGGTGGCCAAGGCGGCATACGCCTTGGGGCCGACGTTGCCTGTGATGAGGATTGCCGCGCCGGCATCGATGACCGTTTTCGCCGACTGGATGCCCGCTCCCTGGGCGGAATCCATGTTCTTTTCGTTATCGATATATTCATAGGAACCGGTCGATGTATCGAAAATAATAAATCCGACGGCGCGGCCGAACCGCTCGTCCATTGGCGCATTAAGATTTTTCCCGCCGGTTGACACCGCTAATTTCATTTTCTTTCCCCGCTTGCATTTTTTTGACGCGCCCTCCCGGAATCCCTGCCGCATTGGCCACGCCGTTGTCTTTTACGGCCGTTGCACCCCCCGCCAGAGCAGTATGAACCGAGGGTGTTTTGAAGATAATTCGTTATGATTTCGTCAATGGGGCCGTATATCATAGAGAGTAGGCGCATTCCCCTATCACTAACGAGATGAGCTATGTAGCCGCTCACCGCTCCGCAGATGATCGTGTTAACGCCGATTTCTTTCAGCTTTTCCACCCGCTGGGATTCACCGTCAGCGTTCAGAGATATGGCGATCCTCTGTTTGATCCTGCCGTCTTCCGTTTCATAAATCATGTATCTGTTGGATACATCCATCAGCGGAGACACACGTTCCTGGAATACCGGTACCGCTATCAATTCGTTCTTCATGCTATACTATAAAGCAACTATCATGCCAGGGAATGAATTTTTGTTATAAATATGCAATCAGCTCATCTGTAAAAATGATTTCATTGAATAAACGCATATTCTTCGGGGTTTTTATATAAACAGGAAGGTAGATTGCCTGCTGGAGTGAAAAAAAATTTTCTGGAAGTCTTGATTACCGGTTAATGGTTCTCGGTGATGTTTGAATGACACTATAATTATTGCAAAGTGCAATGTGATTACATGTTAAGTATTGCATTTCGCAATGCCCGGTTATTCTTTAGCAATCTTGAGATTTTTTATCTTCCGCCAGAGTGTGGTTGTGTCAATGCCGAGGTCTTTAGCCGTATTCTTTCTGTTCCATGAATTTTTTTCCAGCGCTTTGAGTATATAAATTCGCTCCATTTCTTCGAGGGTCAAATTGTCGTGAAGCGGCGTTACGATATTTTTAAAATGGTTGGGAAGATGCAGCTGACGGATATATGGTTCACGGCAGAGGACGAAGGCATGCTCGATAATATTTTCCAGCTCGCGGATATTGCCGGGATAGTCATGGTTCATGAGTATGTTCATGACATCATCGCTCACGCCCTCGATATTTTTGCCCTTGAGGACATTAAACTTGTGGATAAAATGTTTGATAAGGAAGGGGATGTCCTCTTTTCGTTCTCTCAAGGCAGGAAGTCTTATATTGATAACGTTGATCCGATAATAGAGGTCTTCCCTGAAATTGCCGCCGCGGACTTCTTCCGTGAGTATTTTATTCGTGGCCGCGATTATTCGTACATTGGATTTAACGGTGGAAACGCCGCCCAGCGGCTCGTATTCGCGCTCCTGGATGAAGCGGAGGAGCTTGACCTGGATTGCGGGCGATATTTCGCCTATCTCGTCGAGAAATAGCGTGCCTCCCTCGGCCAGGGCTATTTTTCCCGGCTTGTCTTTTTTCGCGTCGGTGAAGGCGCCCGCCTTGTAGCCGAATAATTCCGATTCAAGGAGATTGTCGGGGACCGCGGCGCAGTTGATGACGACCAGGGGTTTTGTCTTTCTATTGCTCAACGAATGGATGGCCCGGGCGATAAGTTCTTTCCCGGTGCCGCTGGAGCCTTCTATGAGGACCGAGCTGTCGCTTGTCGCGATGTCGGGGAGAATGCCGAACAGCTCGCGCATGACTTTGTTTTTGCTGACAATGTCCTCGAAGGTGTAGCTCGATTCGATTTCCTTGCGGAGTGTTTCTATAGCGGTGATATCGCGGAATGTCTCGACACCGCCGATTACATCGCCTTTCCCATTTTTTAAAAGCGCGGTGCTTACGCTGATGGGGACCCTCTCCCCGCCGGAATTGACGATATATATCGTTTTATTGATTATATTATTGCCGGTGTCCAACGTTTCTTTCAAAGCGCAGGAATGCTCGCAGATGTTGGCATGGAAAATTTCAAAGCAGAGCCTCCCCACGGCGTCTTTTTCTTCAATTCCCAGAATAGCCTCCGCTGCTCGGTTCATGGAGGTGATCCGGAAATCCATATCAACGGTGAAGACCCCGTCGGCGATGCTGTTGAGGATGATATTTTTTTCTCCGCTGTTATTCATTGTACAAAACTATAGCCCATGGTCTTTTCCTGTACAGGAAAAGACCATGGGCTGCCATGATAAAATCGGGAAATAGGCGGAAAGGGCTGTTCTTTCACTGCGCCGTTAACCATCAATATATGCGGGCAGTGCATGCTCAAACCTATCCCAACAATACAAGACTGACAGACATGATGATCATACCCGCTATCAGGCCATACATCGAAAGGTGATGCTCGCCGTATTCACGCGAGGCCGGAAGCAGTTCATCGAAGGATATGTAGATCATGATTCCGGCCACAGAGGCGAAAACGATGCCCAGTATGAAGTTGTTTAAAAATGGCAAAAGGATGATGTATGCCAGGAGCGCCCCCAATGGTTCGGCGAAACCTGAAAGGAGTGATAGAAAAAAGGCCTTTTTCCGCTTGCCCGTTGCGCAGAAAACCGGAATGGAGACGGCTATGCCCTCCGGGATGTTGTGAACTGCTATGGCGAAGGCGATGGCTATGCCTACCGACGGGTTTTTCAGGGCCATGGTGAAGGTGGCGATCCCTTCCGGGAAGTTGTGGATGGTGATCGCCGCCGCAACCAGCAGGCCCGACCTGAAAAGCTTCCCGTTGACCGGGATGGTTTCGCAGGCGCCGATCTCCTCCACCATGTGCGACTCATGGGGGTTCTCGTAGGATGGAACCAGATAATCGATCAGGGCGATGATAAATATGCCGCCGAAAAAGGCGCCCACGGTGGCCCACATGCCGCCTTGTTTGCCCAGCTCTATGACCAGCAGGTCCTTTGCCTCCATGAATATGTCGACGAAAGAAACGTAAATCATCACGCCGGCGGAAAAACCGAGGGCCACGGCGAGGAATTTCGTGTTGGTCCGCCTGGTGAAAAACGCGAAAATGCTGCCGATCCCCGTGGATAATCCGGCAATTATTGTCAGGGCAAAGGCAAAAATCACTGATTTATCCATGACAAATCCTTTTCATGTGTGTTCCCAAGGTCTGCTTTAGAGGTTGTGATATACTAAACAAATTAAATTAGTTGTTTCTACTATTTTTTGTAAACACTAATAAATATTGATATATACTATGTCAATCTCTTTGAAATTCAAGAAGAAATTTTCCTCTTGACAGATTATGGGCATATGCCCAAAATTGAATGTACCATGACGCAGTAACCATCAATGTTTAAATTTATAAGGAGTTTTACATGAAGATAGCACTGCCATCAAACCGGAACAACGTCGATGCTCATTTCGGGCATTGTGAATATTTCACCGTATTCACCACCAATGAAAACAATGAGATTGTTAATGAAGAAAAGGTCATGTCGCCGGCAGGATGCGGATGCAAGTCCGATATCGCGCATACCCTGTCGCAGATGGGAGTTACCATGATGCTCGCCGGGAACATGGGCGAGGGCGCGGTAAACGTCCTCAACAGCCACGGCATCAGGGTCCTCCGCGGATGCTCCGGTGACGTTAAAAAGGTAGCGGAGCAGTGGCTCGCCGGCACGCTTCAGGATTCAGGAATTTCCTGCCACGCCCACGAGCACGGGTGCCATGAAGGCTGAAAGAAGACTGCCGGCGGTAGATGCGAAAAAATGCAAAAAGTGCAACCTATGCATTGAGGCCTGTCCGCTAAAGGCGATTTATGAATCTTCCGGCAACTGCTGCGCGAAATGCATCAAATACTGCATTGCCATGGACGTACCCTGCAGCCCGGAATGCATAGTGTTCGATTACGAACTCTGTGACGCCTGCGGCAGATGCATATCCGCGTGCCCCCATGAAGCCATTACCTGGATTGATGTTGCGTTAGGCGGGTGAGCCGGCATCAGGGAAGGTCTCCTCGATGTATACAGGGGCGAGGATGCCAGGCGCATCTATCGGCACGCCGACGGCCTTGTCAGCGGCGGCAGGGCGGGAACGTTATCCCGTCTTGAAGAGATTGCGCAGTTCTGCGAGATGCAGAACTATAAAAAAAATCGGGATTGCCTACTGTTATGGCATAGAAAACCTGGCCCGGGAAACCGCCCCCCAGAATTAATACTTTCTTCATGATTCGGTATCCTATGTATTGCTAAATATAATAAAATAATAAAACACTAAAATATCAATGTTTTTCAAGGAGATTTTTCAATTTTCATATCGTAATTAAAAAATTTTGGCAATGAGCCGGTATTATTATTGTGAAACAGTTTGAGATGTTCATGCAGCAGAATTTAAAGAAGTCATTGCCGCCACATGCCACCGTATATCTGAATCAAGAAATGATGTTTACGTGTTGTTCTTTACTTTGTTTATGAGATCGATCAGCGCGGTAATTTTCTGGGACGGAGCGGCGAAGATCCGCCCTGTTTCGTCATCGGTATAATTTTCTCCGATGAAATGTTCAATATCCATCCGCTCAAACCAGCAGTCCTTTATCTTCCGGCAGGGCAGGCTGTCGTTAACGGTGCGGCAGTACTTGAAGGGCACGTGGTGTCCCAGCATGCGGCAGTATGACGTGTTGGCATCATGTGATTCATTCATGGCTTGGTATCTTCTGTCGTTCCGCGTCTCAATGAAAACAGCCGGCGGGATACTTGTCAAGGGATTATTTCGGCACGCCTGCGACGCGGGAACCGCAATAATCCTCTTGACATCAGCCGATCTCTGTGTCTTTGTTATGTCCTGCTGACGGAATAATTACGCAACGCTATACCGATCTGTCGTGGTGATTCGAAGACTATGGATCTCTCCCTGATCATTCATTCGACCATTTTCCTGAGCTTTCTCATGGCGATCGGCCTCCTCATCAGGCCCTGGCGCTTCAGGAACGTGGTCCTGGCGATCTTCATCGCCGAACTGGGCTATCTCACGCTCTTCATATACATGCTCCACACGAAGCTGATCCTGCAGTACCCGGGATACTTTCTTATCCTGCTCCCCATCGAGATGAGCATCGGACCGCTCCTGTATCTTTACGTGCTGAGCTTCATCAAGAACAAGCAGAAATTGTACTACTATGACATATTGAATTTCATCCCCATGATGATCGTCGTGATCATCATGATACCCTTCGGCTTCGTCTCGGTTGATGAGAAGCGGGAACTGGTGAGGATGTTCCTCCTCCAGGAGGACTACAAGTTCATCCAGATCCTGGTTTCCGCCATCGCCGCCGTGGTCCTGCCGATTTTTTACATATCGCTTTCGATATGGCAGATATGGTTCCGCAGACCGAGTGAAAACCTGGCGTATCAGCCCCTGATCTTTCTCATCACGCTCCTCATCATCTGGCTCTTCCTGGGAATCGTAGGCATAGCCGGCTCCGTCACCCTTTCCGAGACGCTCCTGGCCCTGGACAGCATCATCATAAGCCTCATCGTCATAGGATTTTACCTGATATCGATCAGGTATCCCTACCTGATGCAGTTCGGCACGATCCCGCCCAAAAAAAAGAAATACGCGAAATCATACCTTGACAAGGTCGACCAGAAGGGCATTGACCGGCAGTTGAGGATAATCATGGAGGAGGAAAAGCTCTTCTGCGATGAGGACCTGTCCCTGGGACGACTCAGCGAGGCCCTGCAGCTGACGAAAACCCAGCTTTCGCAGTTCCTCAACACCTATCACGAGAAGAACTTCAACAATTTCGTCAACGGCTACCGCATCGAGGAGGCGAAGAAGATGCTCCTGGATGAACCGGACAGGCAGATCATATCGATCGCCTTTGCCGTGGGGTTCAATTCCTATTCGGCGTTCCATGCCACCTTCAAGAAGATGACCGGCATCACTCCGGCGGATTATCGCCGCAGTATTGACCAGGAACGGCTTTGACCCAGGGCCGGGCGCCGGCATCGGGAACAGGAACCCGTTCCAGTTTGTTGGCGTGCTGTATCGCCCGGTAGTTGTAATAATTCCAGAAAAGGTTGATCGACGCATTGACGAGGCTGCCCGTGTTCACCAGGGTCCTGAAACCTCTCTTAATCGAATTCAGCGGAGATGACGTTTCATCATACACCCTGCGCCATCCCCTGATGAGCTCGTCCACGGTCATGTTGCGGGGCCGTATGACAGCCTCGTAGGCGTTGTACCGCACCCAGTCTTTCGGGTAGTCGGTATAGAGGAGGCGGTCTTCTTTTTTCATCTGTTCGTAGAGGCGGGTGCCGGGGAAGGGGGTCATGATGGTAAACTGGCTCCCGTCTATGCCGGTCTCGTGGATGAACTCTATGGTCTTGTCGAATACGTCCTTCGTGTCCGCGTCGGTGCCGAGTATGAACCCTCCAATGACTCCGATCCCGTGGTCGTGGAATTTTCTAATCGTCTTCTTGTAGTTGCGGATTATGGGGCGCAGGTTGATCTTCTTGTTTACCGACTTGAGCGCTTCCGCGTCTATGGATTCGAATCCTATGTAGAACGTGTTGGCCCCTGCCTCGGCGGCGTCGCGGAGCAGGTCGTCATGTTCCGCTATGGTTATGCAGACCTGGGACCCCCATGACTTTCCCAGGCCTTTCAGCCTGGCAAAGAGATTTTTTGCGTGGGCGATGCCGTCGTTGCCCAGGCCCACGATGCTGTCATCGGCGATGAAAAACCGTTGGTCCTCAAGCCCTTCGATTTCCTCGACGACCTGGTCCAGGGTCCTGAAGCGGTACCTGCTCCCATTGAATTTCGTCACGGAGCAGAAACTGCAGTTGCAGGGACAGCCCCGGGACGTCTGCACGGAATGGACCATGTATTTACTGGAATATATGCTCCGGTCGATCTTTGGAATATTCTCAAGGCCCGGCCTCGTTTCCGCGGCGTACACCTTTTTCAGATTGTTCTTCTCGTAATCATCCAGTACGCGGGGCCACAGTTCGTCGGCCTCACCGGTGACGACCGTGTCGGCATGGCGGGCAGCTTCGCCGGACAGGACCGAAGCGTGGATGCCTCCCATGACAGTCGGGATGCCCCGCCTCCTGAATTCATGAAGGATCTGGTAGGCCCGCGGGGCCTGGCCGGTGGTGGCGGTGACCGCCACCAGGTCCGCGTCCGCGCCGGTGTCCAGGGTGTCGACATTTTCATCGATGACTGCAACGGAATAGCGCTCCGGCGTCCTGCTCGCCAGAACACCCAACCCCATGGGGGGAAGGGCCAGCATCTTCATTTTTCCGAAGACCGTGTTGTTTATGGTCGGATTGATAAAGAGTATCTTTTTCATGAAATAACGCCTCCATGGCACTGAAAGCAGGTGTTTGGGCAAATGATATCACGGTCATAGCGCATATTCTTCCGGGAATATGATTCAATAATAGTGTCTATATGGTGAATTATATTCGAATAGATGCAGAATATTATTCTGGAACTTGTCGGAGCCACGCGACTTTCGCCGGAAGAAAGCACTGGCCGGTCTGGCCGGTCCGCCGCGAATCGGCGAAATATGAATTGACATATTTCGCAATAGCCGGAATACATAAGTAACTACGTCAGGAGGGGCCTATGCTGGAGTTCAAGAATATTCTCTACCCGATCAATCTGAATTCAAAGAACATAACAACCGTTGTCAAGGTCCTGGAACTCGCCCGCATCCTTAACTGCACGGTGCATATCCTATACGTCAATGACGAGGGCGCAGGGTATCGGTACCCCGCTGACAAGGAAGACGCCGTGGCCCTGAAGGTGCAGGAAGTGGCGCCTGCTGAATTGCTGGGCGGTTTGAATGTGACCTATGCCGTGTCAAAGGGGAAACTTGAACAGGAGATTCAGGAATACTGCAAAAAAAACAATATAGACCTGATCGTGACGGGTCACAAGATCAGAAACAAGCTTTATTCAATGCTTTTTGACAGTTCCGATGTCAATATTATCGATTCAATTTCCGTGCCGGTGCTGGTTATTCCCAAGAAGTAGCCTGTTTTCACTGCCATCAGTACGGCCGTGGGTCAGAATGGCTGGATACTTTCATATTCAACGCCTGATGATTTTAGGGTTTCCTCGATTTCCCGGACGTTCTCTTCGTTAATCCGTACGCAATATCCGCAATCCGAGCTGAGGTGACGGGGAACGGGGATCATGACGTGCGGGAGCCCTTTTTTTTTCAGAAGTTTTGCCGTCCATATGGCGTGATTCGTTGAGTGAAAAAGAATTACTGAATACAACTATGGTTTCCGCCCTGATGTCCAGTAAATACGCACTGCTTGATAAAAAACCGTATCTTCCCCTAAACGGATGGGAAGATACGGTCAGTGTTATCTATTGAAAACTATATTTTTTCAATAAATGCCTCGACCCTGGTCCTGATCTGCTCCATGTCTCCGGGGGAATAATCGGTTTCCAGGGAGAGGTATGGAATATCCCGGGCCACGCACAGGTCCTTCACTTTTTTTGATTCCATGAGGTACGGGGTGCAGAACTGGAGGGAATAATGTATGACGCCGTCGGCCCCTGATGCCCGGTAGATCGAACTGATGTCCTCGATGCGCTCCTTGTTGGGAGTAAAGCAGGCGCAGTTGATCTTCATGTAGCGGTCGACGATATTGTCGAGGAGCTGCTCGACCGTGGCGCCGGTGTCCTTGACGGCGTTTCTCGTGTTGCGTTCCCCGACGCAGGACTCCTCGGCCACAATGACTGCACCTCCGCTTTCGATAACGAAGGGGACTTTCCAGTTCGGGACGGCCATGGGACAGCCGGATACAAGGATTTTCTTGGTTCCGTCGTTACCGATGGTGACGTTGTTTTTTCCCCGCTCCTCAAGCTCGTCGCAAAGCTTTGAAACGGAGTCCGTAAACCTTTCGGGATTGTCATAAAAAGATACCTGGTTGATCAGGAGCGCGTCTCTGCCGGAAATGACGGCGGGGTATTGATATCTGATCGCCGCAAGGCGCTGCAGCGCCGCCCGTTTATTGTTCACGATCCGGATGCCGTTTCGGAGCGAATCCGGCGTTATTTTCCTTCCGGACCTTTTTTCCAGTTCCGCCCTGAAGCGCTCGATCTCGCCTTTCCACAGGGCGCGGTCCGATGCGTTTTTCATCTGCGGTATTTCCATGACGTACATGTCCTTCATGCCGCTGAATATTTCATAGGCTTTCTTCTTGCCGTCGCAGGTGGTTTCTCCAACTATGAAGTCGCAGGCTTCCGTGTAGGGGCAGAGGCGGCCCAGCCTGAAGCCCAGGGACGACTTGATCAGAGCGCAGGTGTTCCGAGGGAGATGTTCTTCCACCTTGTCAAAGGCTATCTCTGCGCCGGCGCAGAGGCCGATCTGGACGCCGCCGACGGCCAGGACCAGCTCTTCGGGGACATATACGCAGAAGGTCCCGACGATGATGTTGCCCTTGGCCTTTTCCTCAAGGATCTCCCGAATACGGAGGCCGTGGACCTCGGACACGACGAAGTCGAAGTATTTCATTCCTTCAGGCCTGTTCTTCTGCGAAAGGAAAATGTCGCCATAGGCCTGTCCCAGCACTGAAAGTAACTGGTCGTGGGCTTCCAGGTCAAGCCCGAGTTCTTTCCACATGTTTACGTATTCTCCGCTCATGATTACTCCCTTGATTTTAATTAGATGTATTTATCTGGATGCCTTGATGATGATATCATCGCCGTTGCTGCTGACGATCCCCTTCATACCGCTGTTTTTCAGGGTCCTCAGAACGTTTTCCCTTGCCACATCGCTGCTGACGATTATACTGAATTCCGTGCGTCCGTCGCTGATCGCTTTGCGGACCAGCACCACCGGTTGGGGGCACGACAGGCCCCGGGCGTCTATTACTTGTTCAGACATGGGGTTCTCCTTTGTGTCATTATTACTTCACTGTCAGCTTTTCGCGCATGGTGAAGCCTATGATGAGGCAGAAAATGATGCCGGTGATAACGGCCGCCTGGCCATAGATACCGGGCCCTCCCAGTGTAAACACGTCTCCGGCCATGGTGTCGGGCTTGCCGGCCAGGGACAGATTGTGCGCAAAGGCCGCGCCGGTGATCATGCCCATGACGAACACCCCCGCGTCGGCATCGCCTTCCCCGGAAAGAATGAGCTGTCTCCCGGGACAGCCGCCTGCGAGGGCAAAGGCCAGTCCCGCGAGGGTCATGCCGAGAAAGTTCCAGAGATGGTTGCTGTGCGCCACCGGTTGGCCCGTAAAGCCCGGATTGAATGTGCCGAGTATAAGGTTCCCGATAAATGCGGTCGTCAGGAGTGATGCGACGCCGGTCATGAGATGGAAGTCCCGGGCGAGGATGATGTCGCGTATGGATCCCATGGTGCAGAACCTGCTCCGTTGGGCTATGGCCCCGAAGGCGAGGCCGGCGGCGAGGCTGATAATGACGTTGGCATGCATTGAGCCGGGTCCCTTGGCGCTGAAAAATATGGGCCCGCCTTCGGAAAATGACACGCCGGATACATTGAGAAGCACGAGGCCCAGCATGAAGGCAGGGAATAGCCATCCGCTGGCTTTTCTGTTGTCGTGCGATCTCCCAAGGCTGTATCCCCTATTGAGGAAGACCACTCCGATGCCGATGCCGCAGACAAGGCCGAGCAGGCCGAGGAGCGAATTCAGATCGCCGCCGGCAAGGCGGAGAAGGGCGCGCCAGGGGCACCCGAGAAAAACAAGGGCGCCGACCATGGCGAACATCCCGAGAAAAAAGCGGATCAGCGTTGATGACCCGGCCCGCGGCTTGTATTCCTTCATGACGGTGGAAATAATGAACGACCCGAGAACGATTGCCGGTATTTCCGGCCTCAGGTACTGGACAACATCAGCCCGGTGGAGCCCCAGAGCACCGGCTATGTCGCGCTCGAAGCAGGCGACGCAGATCCCCATGTTCGGCGGGTTCCCCGCGGCCTGCAATAAAACCGCAATGATCCCGATGGCCGAACCGGCCACTATCATGCCGATTCTTGATGAGAGAATATTCTTCATGGATAACCTCGCGTATGACAGGGTTTCATCAATTTAATGAAACGGGATATATTTGTCAATAAAGATATCAAATAATAAACATTTAAAATATAGATGAATTAAACAGTTGAAATAGCGGGATGGAATCAGCCCGCGGCCGGTGGGTAATGCTGTTCCGCGTGTTAAAGAATTACTGGTGATGGCTCATTGAAAAATAAGTGCAGCCTGCAACAATTCTGGTATATCTGGTACTTATCTATAAAAACTATTCTTTGAATCAGGTGAATTGCCATGATGACAATTGTTTTATTGATCCTCCTCGGCGTGGTTGCCGGGACATTGAGCGGATTGATCGGCATCGGCGGCGGCATTATTATCGTTCCTGCGCTGCTGTTTTTTTTCGGATTTTCCCAGCACCAGGCCCAGGGCACGACGCTGGCCCTCATGGTGCCGCCAATAGGCATCCTCGCGGCATGGGCTTATTACCGGCAGGGATATGTGGATTTCCAGGCTGCCATTTTTATCGCGGTCGGCTTCCTGGCGGGGAGTTTTCTCGGGGCCAGGCTGGCCGCTGCCGTATCCAATGGTGTTCTTGAGAAGATCTTCGGCGTTGCGCTGCTGCTGATATCCCTGAAGATGTTATTCGCGAAATAGAACAGCCGGATGCCGGGATCGTTCCGGTGAAAATAACAAATAACAATGCGGATGATGAGAAAAGTAATGGACATGCTGGCCTGATGACTAATTAGTTTATCAGGGATACCATCAACTATCCCTGTGCCTGCAGCCGGGTTGCCCGGTTGACAGTGTCGACCGGTAAATGCGTAAAATTAATGATTTGCTAAGTTATCACACGTCCTCATCATGATAGAAGAACAGCGATTAAAAGAATTGTATTCCCTGTACGGCAGGGAACTGCTTATTTATATCTTCGGGTTCGTTAAAATAAAGGAAACGGCCGAGGATATATTCCATGATGCCTTCGTGAGGCTCATTCGGCATTCCCGGGACCGCGCAATAGATGAAACCAACATTCGCGCCTTTCTGTACCGTATCGCGCGCAATCTCTGCATCGATTACCTGAGGAAAAACCGCTCAACGCGGGAAATGCCCCTCGATGAAAATATTGCCTATAACGCGCCCCGTGACAGCGAAAAAAACATTGAATATGAGGAGCTGAGAAACCGGGTATCTGATCTTATAGATAAAAAAGATCCTGTTTCGCGGTCGGTGTATATCATGAAGATGGAGCTTGATATGACTTATGGCGAGATAGCCGAAAATCTGGGGATTTCCGAGCGGACGGCCCAGAGAAAAATGAAGGAGATGCTGGAATACCTGGCGGAATCGCTGGAAAAGTACGGTTTTACGCTTTTATTGCTGATTTTGCTGGCGGTGTTTGTATTCAAATTCGTTATACAATAGAGCGGGTCTGATAGAGCGTGAATAAACATCTGACATACAAAGATCTTGCTGCCTACCTTGCAGAAACAATGAAGCCCGTCCGGCGGGAGCGGTTCGAGGGCCATATCCGTTCATGCGCCGAATGCCGCAAGAAACAGGAAAGGCTGGCGGCGGCGATAGCGCCACGGTACCAACACGTGCGGCTCAATGACAGTATCCAGGAACGGATTGTCCGTTCATGGCGCGAAATACGTTCCGGTGAAACGCCATCGGGGACGAAGGGACTCCTCGACCATATCAGAAGGTATCCCCGGGCCGTACTGGCATCATCAGCCGCTGCCGTGATTATTGTTATCGGGACCATTCTGTACTGGCCTGCCGGGCCCCGACGGATCGCCATGACGGCAGGTGTCGCTGACATGGGAATCACATTAAATGAAAAGCCGCTGGTGTCGGGCATGAAGATCTATGACGGCGGATGGATCAGGGTGCCGGATAAAGCCGTAACGCGTATCGTCCATGGTTCAATAGCGAGCATAACCCTGGTAAACAGGTCCGATCTTTCGATTGACTCATTTGTCCGGGAAAAAGCCGGCCGGATAGTGCTGAAGAACAGCCTCCATGATGGATTGCTGCTGTCATCCATACACGGCAATGAAGAGACAATATCATATGAATACATCACGCCCAATGCCAGGATCGAATCCCTCGGCACGGAGTTCCTGTTGCAGACAACCCGGGGCATGAGCCTTGTCATAATGAAAAAAGACAGTGTAAGGGTCACCCCAAGGCGGAGTCGTGAAAGCATTGTTGTTCATGCGGGAGAAAAATGCATTATTTCAGATTCAGCCAGGATCATTCCCGCGACAAGCGAAGAATTGGCAATATTCGAAAATATCGATGCCCTGCGGAAGGGGGCATACGATCATCTTCTCCTGCCGTCAGCAGCGGCAGCCGGACCTGTTGCCGGCAGGGGCGGCAGCGGCGCTGACATGTCAGGGAAAGACAGTGATTCTTCCGGAAGCGCCACTATGAAGAATGACGGAAGCAGACAGGATGACGGCGCAGATGGAAAAGGGTATGGACGCGAGGAGCGTGAGCGGGAGGCGCGGCAGCAGAGAATGGAACTGAAGAAACAGCAGATGAACGAGATGCGCCGGTTCAACAGGAACAATATGAACCAGCAGATGAGGAGGGGAAGATAGGTCCCTGCCCCGGCTCTGACGTATGAGAAGGTATCCTTTATGGTTCAATATCTGAAGGTTATGTTGAAATTCACGCTGTGATTCCAGAATGATTTCCCGATCTGCGATGGCTGGAGATAGGGGTTGGTAGATCCGGCGCTATTATAGCTGTAACTATAAAGCACATATGAGTCTATAATGCGTTTCAGCGCGCTGCCGCCGACGGGCGCGAAGAAATAACTTGGAAGGTAGGACGCGGTAATTGTCACATAGCCGAGTATGTTGAACGTCGCACCGAAATCACCGCCGGCAATGAGGTAGCGTTCCGCATCAAGACCGAGACTTGCGCCCCCGTGGATTGAAATGTATTTGCATACGTCGGAATATACACCGGCCCTTCCGGTGTGATTGTAATATGAATCCCTGGGATACTTGAATATGCTGTAGAGGTAATAGTAGGTCAGGTCGAGACTGGTGGTGTCGATAATATTCCATGACAGGTTTACGGTTGCCGTTGTATCGTCAAGATACTTGGTCCTGTTCGTGTCAATGGTATAGAGCTGGGTTGCCCTGCCGTGAATGTTGATGTCCCTGTATAAGAGGGTAATCTTGTCTGCCCAGTTGACTGATTTAAACTCGTATTCTACAAGACGCTTGTTACATGATGCATCGATGGTCACGACGTCAAAATCGAGCAGGAAACCGGCGGTCCCCTCGTGACCACGGTAATAATGGGAATAGTCGCCGGTTGAATAGCGGTATTCGCCGTATAGCTCGATAACATTATGGGGATATAGCGAAAGCCCTATCTTCGGCTGTGTGAAGTTGATGTTTTCAAAAGAGCCTTCCCCGTCCGTTATGAGGAAATTCTTGCAGCGGTAAACGCCGGCCGTTCCTTTTATATACTTGTGACTGAGTACCAGGTTCGCGTATGGCCTGTATTGCCAGTTGCTGACGGAAATGCCTGTCGCATATCCGCCGCTCATGCCGATCTCAAATCCGAATATTTTATTCTTTTTCGGCTCTTCCCCGCTGGCGTTTTTTCTGGCCTCTTCCTGCATGGGCCTGTCATCCTGAGGCGACTGACCGGTTTCATCGATTTGGGAAAATAAGGGCATGGATAAAAATGTTGCCGCCAAACCCACGATGAGAACAGCTGTTGTGATGTTATGTATACGTAAAAAAGTGCGAAGTCCCATGTCAAGGCTCCTGTAAACAAACCCCGCATAATGTTATAGAAGACCGGGTGATGGCCATCAACCCGGTCTTCTTAAGCTTATAGTTTTCGCGTCGGTGAATCAGGGGATTATCTTCCCCCTCCCTTGCGGTTTTGATTCTGAACCGCATTTTTAATAACTTCCTGATTGATGGCCCGCTGCTGGGCCTGGTTCCGTATCTGTTCTCTCTTAAGCTCCTGGCTGGCTTTGCGCTCCTCGTTTCTTTCCCTGATCTGGTCTCTCCTGGCTTCGCGTTTGCGCTTGCGGTCCTGCTGTTTGTTCCTGATCTGTTCCTTGTTGGCTATCTTGTTCTGATTCTTCAATTGATTCTTTTCTTTGACCTGGTCTTTTTTTGCTTCACGGACCCTGTCGCGGTCCTGCTTTTTTTCCCGAATCTGGCTTTTCACGGCGTCACGCTTCTGTTCGCGGTCCTGCTTCTTCGCGCGCAATTGCTCTTTGACTGCTTCTTTCTTTACCGTTTTTTCCTGGATTTTTTCCCGCAGTTGATCTTTCTCCATTTCCTTTTCCTGGGCAAAGATCATTATTGGCATGGCCAATAAAAGCGAGGTGATGAATGGAATTATTTTTTTCATACTGCTGCAACTCCTTTTTTATATTGTTATAAAGGTTCAACGTAACAGGTCTGAATGTACCGACACGATTTTTAAAAAAAATTAAAAAAAACTTAATGATCGTTAAATAAGTAATTTATAAAATTCTAAAAAAATTGAAGTTACCGGCGCCAGGATCAATACTGACGGGCAAAATGGCATTGTGGCAAAAACGATTAAGAGGGGTTCCAGATGTTGTAGAATTGAAATGCTTTGATGGCACTCCCCGTTGGGCCGGACAGGGCAGAAGATACAGATGGTAAATACGTTACCGCAGGAGGTCCAGCATGCTATTTTGAGCATGGACCTCCTGCATCTTTATATACCTGCAATTATTTGTGTTTTCGCTAAAATCCTTAAATAAATTTTAAAAACCTTGATAAATAATAGAATTTTATAAAATACTAAAAAAATGTATTGACATTCATGCTCGCATTATATATATTTGCCATTAGCAACAGTTGACAGGGGCAATTGGATATGCAATATAATATAGTAGAGACAATAATGATGCTCAATGAGCAGTGCTGCCACCTGAACAATAGCAGCGGCGAGGATAACAGTCTCACCGCAAAGGAACTACAGGTTCTTGCGTCCCTCAATCCGGGGGAATCGGTACCCATTATAGACCTGGCAAAGAGAAACACCCTCTCGCCATCGCGCATGAGCAGGATTATAGACAAACTTGCTACCAGAGGATTTTTGCGCAGGGAAGCTGATGAACATGACAGGCGCTACAGCCGGGTATCGCTGACGGAAGAAGGAATTTCGGTGAACCATGATACCGCCGTATTCAGGAAACAATGTGAAGACAAAATAAGGGCACGAATGTCAGAGACTGAATTTGCCGTCATACAGAAGGCCCTGCGCCTCCTGATATTCGCCATGGAGGACGACAATGGGGACGTCGACGCCGATACAACTCGACACAATTAATGCGCGGTACAGCAACCTCGCGGAGTCGAACTGCTGCCTTTCCTGCGGCGGAGCCCTGGAGCGCGCGGCGGTGAGGCCCGGTGAAACCTGCGTGGACCTGGGCAGCGGCAGGGGCGCGGACGCCCTCCGCATGGCGGATATCGTCGGCCCGGAGGGGTTTGTGTATGGCATAGATGTTTCCGACGGCATGCTTGAAAAGGCAAGGGCCACGGCAAAAAAATTCGGAGTAACAAATGTTTCTTTCGTGAAATCTGGACTGGAAAAGATCGCGCTGAACGATGATGTTGCCGACGTGGTCATATCCAACTGCACCATCAACCACGCCTCGGACAAGAGGCGCGTGTGGAAGGAGATATACCGCGTCATGAAGAAGGGCGGCCGCTTCATTGTGAGCGATATCTATTCAACGGCCCCTGTCCCCGATCGCTACCGGAACGACCCGCAGGCGGTCGCCGAATGCTGGGCCGGGTCAGTGACCCGCGATGAGTACCTTGAAGGTGTCAGGGCGGCCGGTTTTTCGGATGTCACAATACTCGAGGAAAGCGCCCCCTATGCGAAAGGCGCCATCGAGGTTGTAAGCTGGACCATATCGGCCAATAAATAATGAAGGAATTTATATAATAAGGAGATGTTTTAAATGAAGACACTCATTAAGAAGAAGAGTGCCGCACAATGCTGCGCGACAGCCCAGTGCTGCGCGAAGATCTCTTCCATCGTGGCAGGGTGCCACGATTAAGGGGCCGGGCCCGCCATGCCGGGGTACCGGCATGGCGGGCGTCACGGATACAATGATACGATCAGGATTCGTTACAATGAAAACTTTTTCAAAACACAATATATTCGGCAAGATCAGGGATTCGGAAAACTATTTCATTATCAACCCCCTTTCGGGGAACGCGGATATTCTTACGCCGGAAAAGGCGAGAGAGATCAGCGAAAAAACGTATGCCGATGTGGAAGAATACAGCGCGAAAGGGTATCTTGTTGATGAAATGGAGGAAGAACGCCTTTACAGGCTCAAATACCTCGATTTTCTCGACGAGCGCGAATCGAACGAGGTGCAGCTGTTTTTCGTGCCCTGGTATTCCTGCAATTTCTCCTGCTCGTACTGCTACCAGGAGGGATACGCAAAGGATAAGTCGCCGTTAACAGAGGAGGTCATCAATGCTTTCTATGCTTATATCACTCGTGAATTTTCTGACAAGAGGAAATACATCACCATTTTCGGCGGCGAGCCGCTTCTTCCCGGAGCCGGTTCCCGTGCGAGTATTGAGCAGATCATCACAAAGGCGGCGGAACGGGGAATACCGGTAGCGGTGGTGACCAACGGCTACCATCTCGGCGATTACCTCGATGTTCTGGCAAAGGGTTCGATCCGCGAGATACAGGTGACTCTGGACGGCGTGCGCGGCGTCCATGACGGGCGGCGTCCGTTGAAAGGCGGGGGCGGTACCTTCGACCGCATCGTGGCGGGGATCGACGGGGCCCTGGTAAGGGGCTTTCCCGTGAATCTTCGCATGGTCATCGACCGGGAAAACATAGATGATCTTCCGGCACTTGCCTGGTTTGCCATGGAGAAGGGCTGGACGAAGAACCCCCTCTTCAAGACCCAGCTCGGCCGCAATTATGAACTCCACCGCTGCCAGGCCGACAGCGCGCGCCTCTTCGAGCGGGCGGGATTGTACGAGAAGCTCTATGAGATCATCCAGCGTCACCCCCACGTGCTGGAATTTCACCGGCCCGCTTATTCGGTCTCGCGCTTCCTTTTCGACAATGGAGATCTGCCGGTGCCCCTCTATGATTCCTGCCCCGGATGCAAAAGCGAATGGGCCTTTGACTACGCCGGGAAGATCTATCCCTGCACGGCAACGGTGGGCAAGGACGGCGAAGAGGTCGGCACCTTCTACCCCGCGGAGACCAGGCGGGAGGACGCCATCGAGGAATGGGAATCGCGGGACGTGACCACCATACCGGAATGCGCCGGGTGCAGCCTTCAGTTGGCCTGCGGCGGCGGGTGCGGTTCGGTTGCGCGGAACAGGACCGGGAAGCTCCATGCCCCGGACTGCCGTCCGGTGCTGCCGCTGCTTGAAATGGGGATCTCGCTCTATTTCGACAAGGGGAATGAATAACGCGTCCGCGGCGGGCCGCGGTCGGCACAGAAAACAGGAGAATCATCATGTCGGAACTGATATCGTACATCAACGCATCTCAATTCGAAAGCGAAGTGCTGGGCGGCGGCAGCGTCGTGCTGGACTTTTATTCGACGGAATGCCCTCCCTGTGAGGCGCTGGCGGCTAAATTCGAACCGTTGAGCGAACTATACGGCAAGGACATCAGGTTCATGAAGATGTTCCGGCAGGAGAACCGGCCCCTGGCCGAGAAGCTCGGCGTCATGTCGTCGCCCACCGTGATTTTTTTCAAGGACGGCAAAGAAGTGGGACAGCGCCTGAGCGGCGGGATCAGAAGATCTGATCTTGTCGGGAACCTGGAACTGCTGATCGATAAGAAAAAGGCAGATGAGCTCCGGGCCATGGTGCAGCCGGTCATGACCGACTGCGATATCCTCATCATCGGCGGCGGGCCGACGGGCCTGACCGCGGGCATCTACGCCGCCCAGGCGAAGGTGAAGACCATCCTCGTTGACCAGGCCCTGCCGGGCGGTCAGGTGACCACGACCCACCTGGTGTCGAACTATCCCGGCTTCGAAAAGCCCGTTGAGGGCTTCATGCTTACCCATTTCATGACGGAGCAGGCCAAGCACGCCGGTGTCGAGTTCCGCCAGGCCGTCGAAGTGACGAACGTTGATCTCGCGGCAAAGACTATCCTTGTTGACGGTTTCGAGACGATCCGTGCGAAGCGGATAATAATAGCCACCGGGTCCTCATACCGGGAGCTGAATGTGCCGGGCGAAGCCGAATACAAGGGGAAGGGCATCTCGTACTGCGCAACCTGCGACGCGAAATATTACGATAATAAGGAAGTCGTCGTCATCGGCGGAGGCAATTCCGCCGTTGAGGAGTCCCTCTTCATAACCAGGTTCGCCAGGAAGGTCACCATTGTCCACCAGTTCGACAAGCTTCAGGCCAACAAGGAGGCCCAGGAGAAAGCCTTCGCCAACCCGAGAATAGAATTCATCTTTGAGCATGAGCCCAGGGCCTTTGAAAGGCGGCCTGACGGCGGCATGGACGTCACCATAGAAGACCTGAAAACAGGCGAGAGAAGAAAAATGGCTACCGACGGCGTCTTTATTTTCGCCGGACTGAAGCCGAATATAAGCATCTTTAACGGCGCCTTGAAACTGGACCAGTGGGGCTACGTTGCGGCAGACGAGCTGCTGCACACCAATGTGCCGGGCGTGTTCGCGGCCGGCGACGTGCGAAGCAAGCCGTACCGGCAGATAACGACCGCCGTGGCGGACGGGACCGTTGCCGCGATAACCGCGGTGAAGGAAGTGGAGGCGATGGCGGGATACTAAGGGGACATCCCTGACGTTGCATCAGTGTTTCAGCACAACGTTGATGCTGTTTCCCTTCTTGTTCCACTGTATGGAGCCCAGCGTGTTCAGGAGGCAGAGCCCCCTGCCGTGGGAGGCGAATAAATTCTTTTGAAGTTCCATCCGCGGGTCGGTTTCCGGTTTAAACCCATTCCCCTCGTCTTCGACGGTCATGTCGATCTTGTTCTTAAAGCCCCGTATGGTCAGGTGGATCTTTTTTGCTGCATCATAGCCGTTGCCGTGACTTATGGCGTTTTCCATGGCTTCGTCAAGGGCAAGCCTGAAGTTGAATTCGGATATCTCGCAGGCCAGGCCCGACTCCTGCAGGTCGTTCAGGAATGAAAGCGCTTCCATGATAAGTTTCCTGGCTTCATCTTTATCGCTTTGGATGACCTTTTTGAATGTCGATGAGTGATTTTTTCCGCTTTTCATGCTGTAAGTCCCAGTGACAGATTCCCATTCGTAATACGTGGTACTGCCCGGTTGACCGAAACAAAAAAATTCATTAGATTTTCGGCAATCAACGGCAAAAAAATTAGAATAATATAACGCGGGCTTGACGGATTTACCGTTCCTGCTTTATTAATAAAAAAAAGCTTGATCGGTTTCTTTTATTATCGTATCTCTATTATAGGGTTGCAGTCATGTCATATGTTATGTGAATAGTGACACCATGAATGATCCGGGTTTTCGGCATAGCCGCGCCATGATCGGGCCCCTGTTAACCGGTCTCATGGTGTTGCTTTTGATGGTTCCAGCCTGTTCGCCTCCTCCCTTGAATTCCAGTCCATCACCGCCAAAAGCCAGGCTCGGTGTGCTTGAACTGAGCAACTGGGACTTTGAGACAAAGGGGCCGGTCTGTCTCGACGGCGAGTGGGAATTCCACTGGTAAATGCTCCACGGCGCAATTGCGACTGATGCCCCCGCGGCATATCTTGTCGTCCCCGGAACATGGAGCGCGTCAAGGATCGCCGGGGCAAAACTTGGCCCACATGGTTACGGGACATGCCGCCTGAAGGTAATTCTGCCGGAAACGAGCGACAGCCTGGCAATCCGGATTCCAGATGTCGAAACGGCGTATAATCTTTACGCGGACGGCATGCCGGTCGGCTCTGTCGGCGTCGTGAGCTCCGACCCCAAGTTGTCTGACTGGCGTTTTGAACCGCGCATCTATTCCATCCCGGTACGGGGAAAGACCCTGGAACTGCTGGTCGAGGTCTCCAATTACGTTTACAAGGGCGGGGGGCTGTCCAGGTCAATAACGCTGGGCCCGGAAACGGCCCTCCATACCTCGTGGGAGACGAAGCTTTTCCTGGATTACTTCATGCTGGGAGGGCTGGTCGTCATAGGCCTCTATCATATCGGATTCTTTTTTTATCCGGCGGCGCGAAAAATCGACAATCTATTTCGGCATTTTCTGCATCATCCTGGGGATACGCGGCATCCTGGTCGGGGAGCGGATCCTCAGCGCTTCCTTTCCCTCCGTCCCCCATGAGTATTTTTTCAAGGCCGATATACTCACCATCTATGCCACGGTGCCTCTCTTCCTTTTTATATCTCTTCGACATATTCCCTGAAGAAAGCCCCCGGACGCTCAGAATGATTCTTGTCATTCCCGGGATCCTGTTTTCACTGCTGGTGCTTGTAACGCCGGCGCGCATTTACCACCACAGCATTGACTGGTCCAATTTCATCATGGTGGCTTCGGGCCTTTGCATGATCTGGATTGCGGGGAGGGCGGTATGGAAGAAGCGGGACGGTTCGGTGATCTTCGTCGCCGGCCTTATCATCGCCCTGGTGACGGTGGGAAATGACATCCTGCGCACCATGTACCTGGTCCAGACTGCCAACATCGCTTCCTTCGGGTTCCTTCTTTTCACCATGAACCAGGCGTACATGCTGTCGCTCCGTTTCTCACGCTCCCACGACCAGGCTGAAACGCTCACGCACCAGCTGGAAGCTTTCAGCAGAAGCCTTGAGTTCCGCGTCGATGAGCGCACGGAGGAGCTTGCCGAAGAAAAAAAGCGGCTTGCCCTGCGCAACAGGGAGCTTGAACGGAGCGAAAAACGGTTCCGGGACCTCGTGGAAGTGCTGCCGACCGGCGGCACCTCCTCGAACGCCTCGAAGAAGAAACCGCCTGGGCCGGCAGGACGGGGAGGCCCTTCTCCATTGCGATGGCCGATAGTGATAATTTCAAGTCGATCAACGACACCCGCGGACATGAATGCGGAGACATGGTGCTGCAGGGGGTCGCGCAGGCCATAAAGGAGTGCATCCGGAAGGAGGACATGGTGGCGCGGTGGGGCGGCGAGGAGTTCCTGCTTTTTTTCGCGGAAACGCCCCTGGAAGACGCCCGGATGACCGCCGAGCGGATCAGGGAAAAGATAAACGGCCTGTCGGTCGATTACAAGGGTATGCCCGTTTCCACAACGGTCACCATCGGTGTGGCGGAATACGATCATTCGATGAACGGTGACGCCAACATACGCAGGGCTGATGACGCCATGTACCGGGGAAAGCGCCTTGCCAGGGACTGTGTTGTCGCGGACGGGAGCCCAGAATGAGGAACCGGGGGCAATTGCCCCTCATTCAGTTATGCCGCCCGTGTCCATGTCGCCGGTGTCGAAGGGACCGGTCCTGTCCCTGTCATGGCACCGCTCCCAGACCTTCAGGAAGGCTTCGGCCGAATTCTCAAGGCCATGAGTGTCTACGCCGAAATTTTTCAATTCGCGGATGATGTCCCCTTCGAGGCCGATATGGCCGAACCCCTGGTAATCAAGGGGCGTGCCGACGCGCCCGGTCTGCAGTTTCCGCTGCCTGTCCGCGGAGGCCGGGTTTCCCGATGCGCCGCAGGTCTCATACCGCCCGCCGAAGCGGGGACGGATCTGCTGGATGAAGCCGTTGAAGTCGCTCGCGAAGGCGATGTCCACCTTGAGGCCGAGGGTCCCGTACTGGTAGGCCTGGGCGAAGGATTTCGTGGAGCCGTCGCAGTCATTGGGCACTCCCGATGCGCCATAGGTCTTGACCTGTTCGGAGCCGGTTCGCAATCCGATCATGCCGCCGGTCTCTCGTATCATTCGGATGATGTAGTCGGGCGTGGTCTTTTCCTCTTTCTGCTTTTTGTCAGTCATGATGGAGCGCAGGTGGCCGTGGGAAAGCACCAGCGGGTAATAATTCATCTCGGCGGCAATAGCGTACAGATCGCGGACGGCGCGCTCGGACATGTGGGAGATGTCGATGATCATGTTCTTTTCCATCATGGCCCTGGCCAGGTCCTTCCCCTCGGCGGTCATCCCGAGCCTGTTCCGGCCGCTGGCGTCCAGGTTGAAGCCAGGCGTCATGTCGCCTTCGCCGATATCCTCGATGATCTTGAAGAATTTGAAGATGAAATGGTGAGGCGCCACGCCGGTGAACCGGTTGTCGAGCTGGTGCGCGAACTGTATCGACCGGACATGATAGTGGCGGTAGTAGTAATCAAGCCGTTCCCGCCAGTCGTCATTGTTGAAGAGGCCGGTCACCTCGATGGCGAGGACCATGGCCAGTTTGCCGGAATTGATGATGCTCCGCGCTTCTTCCGGCGTACGGGCAATTTTCACCCAGTCCCTGTCGGCGGCAAAATCGATTGCCGCCTGGAGCTGGACGTCAACACTGGACATCTCGTTGCATTTCAGGCCGGGCTTCATGTTCTTTTTCGGCATGCAGGCGCAGAGCGGAGTGAAGTCGACGGCGGACATGACATACAGCGACAGGCCGTTTTCATGGGCCTGCTTGAGGTGCCCTTCCCATACCTGCTGGTGCGCGATGGTGTTCCACCGCGGCCAGCCTGAATAGGACGGATACCCGTTTCTTTTATGGAAATGCCATCCCGTGTCTCCGTCGGTGCCGGCAACCATGCCCAGGAACTCGTTCAACACGCCGTACCTGGTGCGGGCGTGGTCGCCGCTCAGGATGTCGCCGCCGGAGCATTTTTTGAGTGCCTCGCTTTCAGGCCCCCGGTGGCTCCCGTGGAACCAGGCGCCGGCATAGGCGTATTCAGCCATCTGGTGGAGGTGCAGGTCGGCAAAACCGCGGACACGACCGTCGCCGGCGTGATTCGGAGTTGAAATGAAAAAGATGGCGCCCATGGCGGCAAGTAGGAGCGCTGACGCAATGGATGAATACCGTTTCATGAATACCTCGTCTCTTTCTGCCCGGCATGGAAAGGGCCTGAAATGACGGAACGATTTATTGTACCATGAAGGGCCCGGCTGGTCAACAAGTTTTGGCCAGGGGACCCTCCAGTCAAGTCCGGATCGGACCTGGCGTCACGCCATGGTTTTTTGCAGGGGAAATCGGCCCAATATGTTTTTTGGTTGATAAATCCGGGGCTTTCTAAACAATTGTTGACATTCACATCGGCATGATCCGATCCAGTCTGCGACGCATCCGTCATTGATGGGGAAAGGTATAGCCACATGGATCGTGTCATCATCACATTATAACGGGGAATACACGCATGGCGGAAACAGCGAAACCTAGATTTACCTATGTCCTTGATAAGCCTGACAACCTGGTGGAAATGTTCGAAGAATCGGTCGCGAAATTCGGGGACAAGGAGTGGATGGGGACCAAGAACAGCGACAAGGTGTACGAATGGGTCACCTACCGGCAGGTCGCGAAGCGGGTCGACAATCTTCGGGCGGGCCTCGCCTCCCTTGGCGTTGGAGAGGGCGATGCCGTGGGCATAATCGACAACAACAGCGTGGCCTGGGCCACGGCCTGTTTCGCCGCCTACGGACTCTGCGCCCGGTATGTCCCCATGTACAAGGTCGAGCTGCCGAAGATATGGAAGTATATCGTGGAAGACAGCGGGGTGAAGGTCCTGTTTGTTTCGGGCGAAGAAATATACGACAAGGTCAAGGATTGGCCCGGCGAGGTGAAGGGCCTCAAGTACGTGATCCGGATCGAAGGAACGGGCCCGGGGACCATGGCAGGCCTCGAAAAAACCGGCGAGGCCTCGCCGGTCAAGGCCAGGTATCCCAAGCCTGACGACGTGGCCGGCCTTATTTACACCTCCGGGACCACCGGGGACCCCAAAGGCGTGCTCCTCACGCACGGGAATTTTTCCAGCAACGTCCATGCCGTCATCAAAACGCTCAATCAGCTTGACGATACCGTGAGGACGCTCTCGTTTCTGCCCTGGGCCCATTCCTACGGCCAGACCGGCGAGTTGAATGTCGTCATGCGTCTGGGCGGCTCGACGGGGTTCGCCGAAAGCCCGCAGACCATCGTGGACGATATTGCCGTGGTGAAGCCGAATTTCCTGGTCGCGGTACCGCGCGTGTTCAACCGCATCTATGACGGCCTGTGCGCGCGCATGAACGAGACCGGCGGCCTCGCCAAAAAGCTCTTCGACATGGGGGTCGAAGCCGGCCGTCACCGCAGGGAACTCCTCAAGGAGGGGAAAACGAGCGCCCTCACCGAACTAAAATTCAGGATTGCCGATAAAGTGGTGTTTTCAAAAATCCGCGAGCGTTTCGGGGGCCAGCTGTCCCAGTGCGTGAGTTCGAGCGCGGCCCTGAGCCCGGTCATCTGCGAGTTCTTCTTCGACTTGGGCATTCCCATATATGAGGCCTGGGGGATGACGGAAATTTCCCCGGCGGGTTCGATGAACAGCCCGGAGGCGTACAAGATCGGAAGCTGCGGCAGGGCCATCGACAAGGTGACGCTGCATATCGACCGGAGCGTCATCGAAGACGATCCCCACGGCAAGGAAGGGGAGCTTGTCATATACGGCCCCAACGTCATGAAGGGGTACCACAACAAGCCTGAGGAGACCCGGGCCGCCATGACCGAAGACGGCGGCCTCCGCACCGGCGACCGTGCCTTCGTTGACGAGGACGGGTTCCTCTATATCACCGGCAGGATCAAGGAGCAGTTCAAGCTTGAAAACGGCAAGTTCGTTTTCCCGGTGGCCATGCAGGAGGAAATCACCCTGCTGCCGATCGTCGAGCAGACGATGATATACGGCCTCAACAAGCCCTATACCATATGCCTCGTGTTTCCCGATCTGAACGTGCTGAAGCCGATCGCGGAGAAGAACGGCTGGCCCGCGGACCCGGCGGAAATGGTGAAGGTGAAAGCGGTGCATGAATATTTTACCCGGGAAATAACATCGCACCTCAAGGGGAAGTTCGGCTCCTACGAGATCCCGAAAAAGGTCCTGGTGCTCGCCGAGGGGTTCACACTCCAGAACGGTCTCCTGACCCAGACCTTCAAGCTCAAGCGGAAGGAAGTTCTGAAGCGGTACCAGGAGGATATCGACCGCCTCTATTCGGAAGAATGAGGGGCCCGCAGCGGCCTCCTGTCGTGCATCCCGACTTGTTAATCCAGCGGATAATCCCGGGCGCCGCCTAGCGGTCTGCACGGGCGCGTCTTTTCCTGAAATAGTCCTGCGCCCTGGCAATGGCGCCGATGGCCTGTTCCGGTGAAGAGTAGGCCATGATCCCCTCGCTGTCCAGGTGCCTGACAATGTTGCACGCCGCCGGTTCGTCGAAGGCCACCAGGTCAATGACCGGGATTATCGGCTTTTTAAAATTCCGTATCTGCTTCACCACGAGGTCAAGGAGCTCCATCTCGCCGTCGATCATCTTGCGCGCGGGCTGTTCCATGGCCTCGACGGGAAGGATCGGCGAATCGAGCCAGCGCCGCGCCCGGGCGGTCATGTACCCGAGCCCCAGGAGCAGTATGGCGTCCATGTCCCCGTGCTCCAGCAGAGCGGCGATGGAATCCGTGATCATGGATATTTTCCCCGGCGCGACGAGGTCGATGGGGTTGCGCCTGCTCCAGAAGGGGGGCAGGATCGCGTCAAGCTCCGACACGACGCGTTCATCTATGGGAGGGACCTCAAGGCCCGCCTTCTCGCACAGGTCGGCCGATATGACGCCCCAGCCGCCGCCCTGGGTCACGATGCCGATCCGCTTGCCGATAAACTCCGGCTGGGAGAGCAGGAGGCCCGCCACGTCGGCCACTTCGTCAAGGGTATCGGCCAGGATGATATTGGCCTGGCTGCACATGGCGTGAAACACGGCGTAACTTCCCGCCAGCGCGCCGGTGTGGGACATGGCCGCGCCTGCGCCGATGGTCCCGGTGCCGCCCTTGAGGAGGATGATTGGCTTTTTGAGGGCGACCCGGCGGGCTGTATCCAGGAACCGGCGTCCCTGCCGCAACCCCTCAACGTAGAGGCATATGATCCTCGTTTTATCGTCAGTTTCAAGGTACTCCAGGTAATCCTCGATCTTCAGGTCAGCCTCGTTGCCGGAGCTGATAAGGCGGCTTATGCCGATCTCGCGGCGGTTCAAACGGTACGTCATGGAGGTCCCCAGGTTGCCGCTCTGGGATACAATGGCGACGCCGCCCTGCCTGATCTTCGTCGACATCATGACGGACTGCACGGGAGAGGGATAGGCGCTGAAGACGCCCATGGTATTGGGCCCCACGACGCGGATGCCGTTTTCGCCGGCGATGGCAAGCATCTCCTGTTCCAGCGCTGCGCCCTCCGGACCGGTCTCGCTGAAACCGGCGGTGATGACCACCGCGGCCCGTATGCCCGCGGCGGCGCAATCCCGCATCGTCCCGGGCACCAGTTCCTTGGGCACGACGATCACGGCCAGGTCGACGGGGCGGGGGACAACGGCAAGGCTTTTATACATTTCCCTGCCGAACCAGGTCCCTCCCTGGGGATTGACCGGATAAATAACGCCGTCGAACCCCCCCCTGTAGAGGTGGTGAAGGATGTTGAACCCCCACTTGGTCACCGCGGTTGACGCGCCGATGAATGCTATCGACCGTGGTTCGAACAAGGCCCGGTATTGTTCTTTCTGGTTCATGGGAAGCCCGCTTGTCATAAAGAATATCATGCATTATGATTTTTAAGGGGGGGTGGCATCAAGCATTTTTTACGCCGGGTCAATACCGCTTCATTATAATGCCTATTTGACGTCATGGTCCTGCAAAAAGCACTTGCCATATTGAACACGGTGGTCATTATCTCCCACTGTCAAGAACAGGTGTTCATGCATCGTGCCTGCAATACCAGTAATCGGAGACGCCGGGTAATGAAAAAAATTGCTACAATGATCATGGTCGCTATTGTCTCTCTTGCTGTTTCATGCGATACCGACAACAAGGAGGATTCAAAATCGTTGACTGAAACCGCGCTTTTGTTGTTCGAGGCTGATAGAACCCCTGTCGCCCCGGTGCCGGAACCGTGCCCTGCGGTCGCCTATGATCCGCCTGCGCCCGCCGCGGCCCCACTCGTCGTTGACGGGAATTATTTCAAAGACAGCCATGGAAGGATAGTCATCC
This sequence comes from uncultured Spirochaetota bacterium, assembly GCA_937872225.1. Taxonomy (GTDB): domain Bacteria; phylum Spirochaetota; class UBA4802; order UBA4802; family UBA5550; genus RBG-16-49-21. Next base: position 26,273 of record CALMRZ010000065.1, on the reverse strand, counting down.
TGCGCGGCATCAATGTCTCCGGAAATTCGAAGGTCCCGGACTTCATGCCCATTGCCAGCGGCGACATGCTTGACCCGCTTCCCGGCTGGGGATTCAACACGATCAGGCTCCTCTTCACCTGGGAAGCATTGGAGTCGACACGGTGCGCCTATGACGAAGACTACCTGGATTATTACGAGCGGATCGTTAGCTGGGCCAGGGAACGGGGCCTGTATGTGCTGGTGGACTTCCACCAGGATGCCTATTCACGCTATTCCATCGGCGGCTGCGGCGAGGGTTTTCCGGAATGGGCGGTTACGCCGGCGGTGAAGCACGCGACCCCTGACAACGGCGAGGCCTGTTCCTCGTGGGGCCTGCGGATGGTTTTCAGCCTGTCGCACCAGAAAACGTGGCGGGACTTTCACCGGGACCTCTACGGCGTGCGCACCAGGTATTTGGACATGGTGGAGGCCGTCGCCTACCGGATGTCCCAATACGACAATGTCATAGGGTACGAACTGATCAACGAGCCCTGGGGGTCCAATGATCAGCTGGAGGAGTTTTTTGAGCTGGTTGCCGGCAAAATCCGCGGCCGGCACCCCAACACCATACTCTTTGTGCCGCCCAAGGCCATCGTGTCCAGCGGCATGGCGTCCAACACCATGGCAAAGCCGTCCTTCGCCAATTTCGCCTATTCCCCGCATTTCTACGACGGCATGGTGGCCCTTTTCAAGTCCTGGCGGGGCAATGATCCCGGGGATTCGCTGAATGCCCTCCTTGACAAGGCCGGATCCTGGGGCGTCCCCCTGGTGTTGAGCGAATTCGGCGCGCCTGCGGAAACCGATAATGTAGCCGGGTACATAGCGGCCCAGTATGACTGGCTTGATGACCACTTCGCGTCGGGGATCCATTGGTGCTATACCCCCGGCTGGACAAGCGCGTTAAAGGACGGATGGAACATGGAGGACTTCAGCATTGTTGACGATGCCGGCCGGCTGCGGGCAAATTATACCCCGCGGCCCTATCCGCAGAAAATTGCGGGCACGCCGGGGATCTTTACCCTTACAGATGCCGGGTTTACCCTGACATGGACCACAACGCTGCCCGACGCCGCGACAGAGATTTATTTACCGGAAGACTATAAAAATGATAAAACGCTTTCACACAGCATACCGGGCGGCAGCTGTGCCGTCTCGGGACAATTATTGTCCTGCACCGGCTCCGGCACGGGGAAGGCTTGGGTGACCCTGTCCCAATGAAAATGTTTTCGTGATGCGACGAACCGGGAAAAGATATTTCCCTGATCCGGGAATTGAACGCTCCGGGTACAATGAATGCCATGAGAAAAGCGCTGGACATCTGACCGGGATGGTATCTGTTGATTGCGGGACACCGGATAGACTGTTTTTTTTCATACTTGTCCATGTTGCCCGAATGAATGCTTTTTCATGCAGGCACCATGCACGATGCGCCGGGTAAGAACCTCGGCGTCGGAACCGGGAACCACGATGAGGAGTAAAACCATGAATCCATTGAAGACCCATCTGTCAGGCGCGATATGTTTGACGGCGTTCATCGCTATCGGGTGTGTCATGCTGCGTCCGGCAGCTTCCCTGGCCAACACCTATTGCGCCGGCGCCTATATTTCAACAGAGGCCGGCGGCTACACCTGGAGCGTGTCCCGGTCATCGACTTATATTTTTGTCACGCGGACACCGCCTTCAATGAGCACCGCGGTGATGGCTGGCGGCGGACTGGTGTGGACCGGTGAATTTCTTGACGGACGGTTCATGCTGAGGCAGAACCTGGGCTTGGAAGCGTTTATTGCCAAACGGTTTGACATAGCCCGCTTTTCCCTGGTCAATACCTTCTCCTATGTGCCGTTCAGGACCGATGATTTCTTCGTCTGGTTCGGGCCCCAGCTGAACCTCTTCTATATCTGGGGCAAGGATTCATCCAGCAGCATGTTTCTGTACAGCGATTTTATTGCCACCAATGTCCCTGTTTACAGAAAAAGGAGATATAGGATACTTCCCATCGGAACGGGCCTGGCATTGGGAGTGGATTATGAGGTATACCCCAATCTGCGCCTTTCTTTCGAGGGCGGCTTCCACCTCTCCACGTCGGTGTACGGATCGTCTCACGAGGTCGGCGACGGCAAGGCGTCAGCGACGGGATACGAGGGATATGCCACGGTGGGTGTCCTGTACCGGTTCACGGAAAAATCAAGGAACATGCAGGATGATGAATGACCGGACAGCCCGGGTTCATTCCGCTGATGGTGATTGTTTCTTAATGCCGGTTTTTCGGAAGGGCCGCATGGGGAAGGGCGGGATGCGGCTTTTCACCCCTGCCGTTGTGTGGCCCGCAGTTGCACGTCACCCGCACACATGGTACTCGCGACAACACCGTATTAACAACAGGTTTTTTTGCGCATTTCATACCGTGATCGAGCAGAATTGGTGGGGGCTTTCCTTGTTTTAAAGAGGTCAAATAGCGGTTTTTTTTTCTTGCTATAATAAAGATTTAATGATAAACTGAATGGTTTTGAATTTTTTTAGACTATGGGGGCCATGTGTGCGATATGATCAAAATCGCGGATCCAGGCGTAGCAACCGCCGGCATGGGGTGAAACGGTGAATGTTGTATCCACCCTGTTGCTTTTCTCTTTCCTGATATACCTGTATCTGGGCATAACGACCTATCAGCTTAACAGGCAATCCCGCATCAACATCCAGATGCTTGTTGTCTGCATGAATTTTGCGTTATGGTCCTTCGCCTACGCCTTCATGCATATAAGTGAAGACGTGGATGTGGCATTCTGCTGGTACCACCTGTCGACCTTTGGATGGCTGTTCTTCATCCCCTTCATCCTCCACCTGGTGATGCTGCTGTCGAGAAATGAGCATCTGACGGGGAAGGTCTTTTACCTTGTGGTCTACGGGACGCCGGCGGCGGCATTCATATGGGTCAACGGCTTTCTTATTGACACCTCCCTGATGCACCGCGTGTCAGGCGGGTGGATAACGGTCTACGATATCGGGCCGGTCTGGATATTTCTTTACCTTACCGCCTATTACCTGGTCCTGGGGATCGCCTGGTACGCCCTGTACCGGTGGGGTAAGAAGAGCCCCCACCGGCGCGTGAGAAAACAGGTACGGATTTTCCTCGTGACCTCCATTATCTCGCTGACAGGCGCCTCGGTTTTCGACAACATCCTTCCGTTCGCCGGCGTTGTCCGCTATCCCCTGATCGCGCCAATCATAATCCTGGTCTGGATGTTCGGCCTCTGGTACGCGATACACAAATACGGCATGATGAAGATCGACACGTCCTTCGCGGCCAGCACGATCATCAACAGCATGAACGATCTCCTTTTCCTGTCAGACCACGAAGGCTTCATACGGCAGACAAACCCGCATACGCGCAGAATCATGGAGATGGAACAGGACGATATCACGGGAAAGGCGATCCACTCCTTGATCAGGGAGCGGGAACTTGTCGGGGACGCGATTTCACGGTTCAAGGAGTCCCCCCTGGACCACGACAGCATAGAGGTCAATATCATGCCGCGTGCAGGGAGTGATATCCCGGTGCGGCTGTCAATGTCGGCCCTCCGCGACAGCGAAGGCGACCTGCTGGGCGTTGTGTTCGTCGGATATGACCTCAGGGAGAACCGCCAGCTCCGTAAATTCCAGGCCATGATGCAGGTCGAGATGGAGATGGCCGCGCAGATACAGTCCAGGCTGTTTCACAGTACGCCGCCTGATGATACGGCGTGGGAGATCAGCACCGTCTTCAGGCCTTTGTTGCCGGTCTCGGGAGATTTCTATGACTTTTACCAGGCAGGCGACACGCTGCGGGGCGTTTCCCTTTTCGATGTGTCAGGCCACGGCGTATCCGCGGGACTTATAACGATAATAGCGCGGTCCCTTGTCTTTAAAGGGTTCAATGCCATGAGGGACCGGCCGCTGGACGAGGTGCTGACGGCCATCAACAATGAACTGGTGAAGGAGATCGGGAAGCTGGACGATTTTATGACCGGCATGCTTATCCGCTTCAACGACGGCACGGCGGAATACGTCAATGCCGGCCATACGCACCTCCTCATGCGAAGCGCCGCCGGAGACGTCAGCGTGATCGACAACGCGGGACAGGACATACGGGGAGGCTTCCTCGGCATTGATTCCATCGTGCCGAAATTCACGGTTGTCACGTTTGAAGTCAACCCCGGCGACCTGATACTGGCCTACACGGACGGCCTCGTGGAATGCATCGACAGCGCGAAAAACCGCTACGGCCTTGACCGTCTCGTTGATTCCTTCAGGCGGGCCCCGGCCGGAAGCACCGACGGGACCATGGCCCGCATCATCGGAGACATGGAACGCTTCATCGGCAACCGGCCCCTGAGGGACGATCTCACCGCCATTCTGCTTCGACGCAGGTAGCCGTTACCCGGCGGTAGCCTTCATCATTGGGGCGTCTGGTTCTTTTCAAACGCCATGAGCACCAGCCACCGGTTCCAGATGGCTCCCCTGCCCATACCGATGACCTGGTTCTTTGTCGGCATGTATATCATGTTGAACCCGGGCTGGATGCGGGCGTCCCAGAATGGGATCGGGAATCCGACCTGTAGGCGCGAGATCACGTACAAGCGATGGTAGAAATTCGGCGACTAATAGCCGTGCGTCACCCCGTAATCCTGAAGATAGCCGCCGATCTGCTCGGCATTGTTCCGGTCCACGCCGATGAAATATCCACCGTATACATCAACCAGCAGATTGAAATCGCCCTTGAAGTCGTAATAGCCGCCGGCGTTGGAATAGAACCGGTGCGTGTTTCGTATGCCGGATTCGCACCAGATCCCCTCGGTGTGCCCGGTCGGAGGGGCCCGGTTTGTGCCCAGTTTTTCCCTGAAAAAGAGACGGTCGTAGTCATGCCAGGTTCCGTATCCGATGCGCCGGGCGTAATTGTATGCAAGGCGGACCATGTAGCCGTGATTGACACGTTCCATGCTTTTATCCTGTACGTCGTTCAACACTATCTCGATGCCCGGCTTGATCTGCCCATGCCGGCGCGGCATGTTGACGTATTTGTGCCCATTGGGCGTCAATACCGACAGGCGGTACAAGTGGTACGACGCCTGTCGTCATATCCCTGTTGGTAGGACCTCCAGGCCGCATAGATCGAATGCTCCAGCAGGGGTTTGACACCGGCGAAGATGCGGTCGGTCTTGTGGCCCAGTATCGCATAAATTTTCGTTGTGGTGAGCGTGAACCGGGCGTAAAGGTTCGGGTCTTTTATGTTTTCGTCGGACCGGTAATAGGCTATGAGGGGCGAGAGATCATCGCTGTCGCCGGGAAAATGCTGATCGACGCCCGGGGCGAGATAATGCCGGTATTCCTGTTTTTTCTTGCGGGGGTCAAGTCGTCAATTGCCGGCTCAGTCAGGTCCTGGCCTGAAACCGAGAGGGAAAAGAAAAGTCACATGCACAGACATCCGATCGGCAGGGCCTTTGCTTCAAGTGCAGATCGCAGTACCATCGTGAACCGGATGATTGAAATAATAAATGCCCCATGGCACCTGCGGCAGGACATTGAGGATATTCTGGTTGATATGAAAAATGAATCCATTTGTGAAATTATGGAAGAAATGGCGCTGAGTATGGAGATGCCCGAAGAAGTCCGTATGGCTGACGGACGATTAAAGGCACTAGTGATGGTGAAACAACGTATCGAAGAGTCTTAATGCAAACAGTGGTCACGTAATGAATATGTTCTTGACATATAAATGTCTATTATGTTTTTGTGTTAACCTGAATATGTAATGATCACCGTGCCAAAGGTGATGGAGTTCACCGTTAACTGCCCGATGGCTGATGACTCCTGCATGAATACTATGGATATATATTTATGGAGGAGATTTGGAAAAGATACTTTTCGTAGCGGCTGGAGGTAGCATCGGGGCGGTTTCCCGTTATTTAATCTCATTGCTGGCCGACAAATTATTCACCGATCGTTTCCCCATAGGCGCATTGTTCGTAAATCTTTCCGGCTGTTTTTTGATAAACTCGATATTCTCTCTCGCCAGCGAAAAAAACATGATAAATCCGTCCTTTCGTCTTTTTTTCGTTACCGGCTTTCTCGGGGCTTTGACCACATTATGTGAGGCGGACAGACCATGACTGGATCGGCCTGCGGGAGCGAGCTGATCGCACAATACAGCCGTCTCCTTGAAATAGAGCGTGAACTCGGCGCATCAGCCGTGTTCGCGACCAAGCTGAAGCAATGAGGATGCGCACATGGACAAGCGGGTCATATTTGCAATCGTGATTCTCGCCGTCCCTTTCGGCATAATTGGGTCAGTCATGGCATTTATGAATGCTTACAGCGGCTGGAGTCATTTTCCGGGAATAAGCAGAAAAAAGAAAACCGCTTTTGCCGTAGAAATGGCCGTATTGGCCTTTATCATGGCGATCATCTGCTCGGGGGTCGCGTTGTTTCTATTCAGAGGGCAATAAGGAGGTCATAAACATGATTGAAAATGCGGTTTCTTTACGCGAACGCGCAATAAGCGCGATTCATGTCGTTGAAGCTGTAAGCACTGAATTTAACCTTCAAAGCATTGAAAAGGTCGCCGGTTCCGTGCTGCGTTTCGTCAACGAACAGCGTTACCTCGACATAGCCGTTCTCGGACAATTCAAAGCCGGCAAGAGTTCGTTCCTGAACGCCCTCACCGGAACGGCGGTCCTTCCCGTGGGCAGTATTCCCGTGACGTCAGTCATTACCAGGCTTTCTCCGGGGGAAAACAACCGTGCGCTCGTGACCTTCAACGGCGGCGGCGTGCGTGAAACAACAATTGAAGATCTCGACGAATATGTATCCGAATCCGGCAATCCTGAAAACGAGAAGGGTGTGGCCATAGTCGATGTCGAGCTCACGGAACTCAGAAAATGGGGCGGCGCCCGGCTCATCGATACGCCCGGGATCGGGAGCGTATGGAAGCACAACACTGAAACGGCCCTTGGCTGGTTTCCCGAGACTGGCGCCGTTCTTTTCGTGATGAGCGCCGAACGTCCGATTTCAGAGGTCGAAATGCGTCTCTTGGAGGATGTCCTCCGTTATTCCCCGGAAGTTTATATAATAATTACAAAGATTGACCTGTATTCTGAAAAGCAGGTTGCGGATATTGTATCTTTTACGGAAAACGCGTTAAATACAAACCTTGAGCGCTCGTTTCCCCTGTGTCCCTTTTCTACCGTTAAGGACACGCGGAAGCATGTTGATAAAATTGAAACCTCGATCATTGGTCCTCTGCTTGTTCGTGTTGACGAAGTTCGCAATACTATCGTGCGCCATAAGGCATCCACGCTGATAAAATCATGTATTTCATACCTTGAAATTGCGAGACAGGCATCCAAGGTCGAACGCGGCGAGCTTGAAAAACTCAAAAAGGCCGTCTTTGAAGAGCATATGAACGCCCACTATGTCCGCCGTGAACTTCTGTTCATTCTTGACAGCTATAAAAACGAAACGCGTGAGACGCTGTTCGAATATATGAAGGAGTATATTAAACCCATTATAGAGAGACTGACCGCTGATTTTTTACAATCATTTCCCGGGTGGAAAGGCACGCTTTACTCGTTTACGAAACAATATGAAGCATGGATAAAAGATTCCCTCTCATCGGAAATAAAAAAGCTGTTGTTGGAAGAGGATCGTTCCTCGTATATTATAACCGGCGCAAAGAAGCACTTGTCTTTTTATCTCAAGTCTTTCCGCCAGCGGCTTAATGAAAACATAAGCAAGTCTCTCGGAATTTCCATGCATTCCGAAGAATGGGGAGAACTTGTGTTCGATATACGCCGACCGGATATCTCAATAAGCAGGGCTTTTGATTTCCATCTCGACATGTTCTGGTTCCTGTTCCCCATGTTTATCTTCAGGAAGATTTTCGCCCGTTTTTTCGCCGGTCAGATCCCCGGTGAAGTGGACAAAAATATCCACCGCCTTGTTTCGGACTTAACGGGGAAGATTTACAGGGAAATGGACCGCATGATGGAGCAGACCCTCTTGTATGTCAACAACGAGCTTAAATTAGTTGAATCCCTCATGGAGCGAACCCCCGATACCGCCGGCCGTATTGATGAAGTCAAGCATAAACTCACGGAGATGGAACAACTCTTGCATGAATAGAAGATCGGAACATGTCTGAAAAACAGTGTGTCTTCTGCAAACGGGCCCTGGAGAAAAGGCGCGCTTCCTTGCTGAGGAATTGCTCTACGTGGGTCATGCCAGGGCGAGGCATGTGCTTTGGGTAAGTACTGTTATGTAATTCTCATTTTCTCTCCGTATCCACAGAATGCCCGGAACTTATTAAGCTTCCCGTGGAAAAGAGGTATCGGTCTTATTGCTGGAATCGCTTGATAAGGATAATTCTTGACAACAAAGATGCACAGGGCAAATAGAACTATGAATATTCCTCAAAATAATAATGCATCCTTATCCCGTTTCTTTTCAGGAGGGGGCGCGGCATTACGCGTTATACGGTCTACGATTGAAGACGCGTCGGTTGTGCGTATCGCAACAGCCTATTTCGAGCCGGCGGGATATGAGTGCCTCAGGGAGGTGCTTCGAGGCAAGGAAGTCAGGCTCCTGTTGGGCCGTCCGGACACGGGCGCAGACAGGATAAGCGAGGTAATCTCGGAATTTTTTGAATCGCTCGCCACGACCCCATTAGATGACAGGACAAGAGCGATGGAGGAGCTTCGCGATGCTGTCAGGAGCCGCAGGTTCCTGGTCAATGTTTCGGTCAATGAGGGCCCTACCTCAATGGACCCGCGCTATATATATCATCACGCCAAGCTGTACATCGCCGATGAGCGGGCCGCCGTGGTCACCTCGGCCAATTTTACCAGGCATGGACTTGTTGCGAGCCGTGAAGCGGGTATTGCAATTTATGATACCGACGATGTTTTATTTTTTGTTGAAAAGTTCGATTATTATTACGATAAGGCCGTCTGCATCGCCGAAGAGCTGCTCGATCGTCTTGATGAATGGCTCAAAATTTACCGACCCTTTGATGTATATATTCGTTCACTCATCGAACTGTACGGACTTCCCGACGACGAAGAGACGGGCACGTTGCCTCAGCTGGCAGGGTATCAGCGTCCTGTGGTCTCGCGTATTCTTCGTAATATCGAGGAATTCGGGGGCGCGATGCTTGTGGCTTCCACCGGCCTTGGAAAGACCATTATGGCGGCTCATGCCGTTGCATACTTACGGATGAAGAACCAGATAGATGCAGCTATTGTTTTGTGTCCAGCGGGGCTGAAACGAATGTGGCAGCGAACGATGCGCGCTGCACGCCTGTCAAGCATCGAATTCTCATATTACATTCTTTCGGTCGAGGATTGGCGGCACTACCGTGATATCGCCGAGCTCGAGGGGGAACTCCGAAGGGCGAACGGTAAAACCATCATTATACTTGACGAGAGCCACCACTTGAGGAATTCCCAAGAAGGCAACGAAATACGGCTGCGCAACAGAAGGATAATCGACGCCGTGAGCAAGCAGGCCAAAGTGCTGCTCATGACAGCGACCCCCTACAGCAGGGGAATTGATGATATCAATAACCAGCTGGCCCTGCTTCCTCCTCGTGGAACGGAAAAAACGCTCATGGGAGAAAACCATGGCATCCCCTGGCAAGTGATCAATGCCGGAGAGCTTTCGGAAATTTCCCCCGGAGTAGTCCTCACATCGCCCACGGTGGTGACCCACTTCAGCTACAGGGATCCGGCGAACGAGCGCTTTGTCCTCTTCTCGGGCGACCAGAAAAGGTATTTCCCGAGGGTCATACACATGAAGAACATGGAATACCGAAACGAATGCGACGGCATGATGGTAAGGCTTCTTAAAAGCGGGCTCCTCAACCGCAGATCGGCCAATGAAGACAACGGTTCTCTTTTCGAAGATTATCTCTCGGGCGACCGCGACCCGCTTTTCGAAGCGAGGGTCGTTCACCAGTTCTGCTCCTCCATGAAACAGGCCGATGAACTCCTCGCGAAGATGGAAAGGGAGGAGGGGTTCAGGAAGATGCGTTTTGAAAACCAGGACAAACTTACACAGGTAACATCGGAGATGCGCCTGGAAATCGCTCCGTATATCGATCCCGCACATTCATCCGCCATCGAGGATAAGATCGCCAGGTTGATGGATATTGTCAAAACCCATGTTGATAAGAAAATTGTGATATTTTGCTTTTATATTGAGACTGCCAAATACATCACCGAAATTATTGGAAGGCTTGTTCCCGGGAAGTCCGTGGCGCACACCGTGGATAAAAGTGAAGACATTGAGGAATTGATAAGGAGATTCGCCCCTGTCGCCAACAGCATTGACATACAGGGCGATGACGATGGAGCGGAGACCGACGAGAGTGCCATCGATATTCTCGTGGCGACCACGGCCATGTCCGAAGGGTTCAACTTCCAGGACGCCTCGGTAATGATCAATTTCGATCTGCCGTGGACCGTCCTGGTGCTGGCGCAGCGAATGGGAAGAATACTGCGGCCATGGAAGGTGCCGAGGGAGATATACGTGTACAATCTCATTCCGTCAACGATGGGCAATCGCGATATCCATCACGCCCTTAACTGGCAGAACCGACTTGTGGCCAAAAACAGGGAGATGCGGTCTTTCACCGACATCCCGGTAATGGTGGAGGAAAAAGGCGAGGCCTTCGAGATGACCGAGCTTGCGCGATGCATGCATAATTTTGGCGACGCGGACCTTGAACTCGACGAGGTCATGCGGTTTATAGAAAATGCCGACCATCTGAGCACCAGTAATTTCATTGATGACCTGGCGGGCCTCCAGGACCATGAGCTGAAAAAATACAGAAGGCTTCCCGACGGAATCAGGAGCTTTAAACAGGCGGCAGTAAAAGACGTGAGCTTGTATGTTTTATTTTCAAGCAAATCGAGACTGTATCCCGCAATTTTTAACAGACAGGGGGGGATTGTTCTTAACAGCAATCATGTGGATGAAATAATGCAGGTCATCAGGTCTGCACCGGATGAGGACACCTGTCTCGATTACATGGAGCCGTTTGAGCTCGACCGATGGGTGGAAAAATCGCGCAATGAATGGGCGGCAAGGAATGATTATTTCCCGGATCAGTTGACAATAAAATGCCTGATGGTACTGCATCCCCGGTAGGGTGCGCCGCCGTCGGCTGATTACGATAAAAAGTCCCGGATAATAAATGAGAAGACTGAGCGCATCGCTGTCAATAAAGAGACTGTGGGAATCCAATGGAAAAAGCCTTACATCTTTTTGATGAAAGAGCCTATAATGGCCATGAATGAGCAGATAGAAATTCAACCGGGAGCTGGGCTGACGGATAATGATCCCGCCCTTACCGGAACCACGAAGCGTTCCCATATAAACAAAAAGCACGTTACCGTGAGTTCTAAAACGTCCTATTCTGCTCCCAAGGGAGTACAGTTATCGAACCAGCTCTTGGATGATATCCTGCTGGATTTTATAATTTGGGCGGTGGAAGTATAAAATAATCAATTATGTGCTATCGTATGTATTCTTTTCTTTAACTTCTTATACGAGCTTTCATTATCCCTGACTGGGAATCTGTGCTTCCCGACATACACATATGATATTTTACCTTCATCCATCATCTGGTGCACTCGCTGCCTGGTAACCGAAAGTTTCTTCGCAACCGAATCAACATCAATGAGGTCAGAGGCGACGACCCGTTTTGAGTCCTGGCGCGCTTTTTCATCAGTCAGCTTCGATGTTATGATTTTACTCGATTTAATGCTGTATATCCCTTCACCGCAGGCAGAGCAGAAATATCCGTCAAGGTTGGTCACGGTTATCGGTTCATATCCGGGGTTGCGGTATGTTTCCGACATGCCTTTTTTGTATTTCATGGTTCCTTTAGACCCGCAGGAAGGGCAATCAACCCATTTTTTTTCTTTCATGTCATTTCTCCTTGAATGAGATTATCACCGTTTCATCATCAAGAATTTGCAGTTTAATATAGGCTATTTTGGTAATAATCCTTGTATGATAAACGTCCTGCTACAAGGTTGCATCAAAACGGCTCGTCATTGACTTGTATAAGTCCGATGCTTCAAGCCTGAGCTCACATTCGGCAAGATCTTCTGATAATAGTGAAAAATCCTCAAAACCGCTTTTAATAGCTGCAGCGGTAATTCGATATCGGCCCTCTTTGACCAGGGCCTTAACCCGCAACAGCGAATAATGTGCCTTAAATTTATCCATTTATAATATCTTTACAATGTCAATATATTAAAAATATACAGAATGGTCAATAGAAAAATGATTGATATGAATGCCTTTAAGGGAGTTCGGGTCTTATCGTAATGCAGCGGGAAGACAGTATTCGAACCAACCATTTTGTCAATAATCGCTACAATAATGGTCGGAAAATAAAAAAGGCGCTTCCCGGATTTCGAAAAGCGCCTCATGCTCCCACGGGAAGACAGTATTCGAACCAGCTGATTGATTATATCCTGCTGGATTTCATGATCTGGATGGTGGGGCAGTAAACAGGATTAAAATCTATCATGCTTCACAACACATATCAGCCAATGGTTTGACTCGGGGTTTATGCTGTTTGGCTTCCCATAGAGAAAGCCTGTTTTGCATTTCCAGCCAGCTTTCCGGGGTGGTACCTGTGGCTTCGCCAATCCGCACGGCCATTTCGGGGGTCAGCGTACAATGGCCATGCACCAATTCTGAAAGTGTTTTTCTGGATATACCCATACATTCAGACGCCTTGGTAATTGTCAGATTGAGGGGTTTTATCACGTCTTCAAGAAGTACGATCCCCGGATGCACAGGTTTTCTTTTTGTTATATTCATGATGTTAATCCTTGTTGATTTCAATGATAGTCAATATAATCAACGACTATCACATCTTCACCTTCAAATTTAAATGTCACTCTCCAATTACCGCTGATGCTCACTGCCCAGGTACCGGCCTTATTGCCGGATAACACATGTAATTTATAACCTGGCAGGTTCATGTCTTTCGGTTTTTTGGCAGCTGCCAGCCTGTCCAGAATACGTTCGAGTTTCGATGCATGGTCGGGCTGGATTCCTTTTTTGCTGCCAGTATCAAAGAATTGTTCCAGCCCTTTGTGTTTAAAACTCTTTATCACAAAATTAATGTAACCCAATGGGTTACAATAATCAAGAGAAAAATCTTGATTTCTATAAATTATTCTAAGTGTAGTTTGTGGAGTTCGAGTCTTATCGTAATGCTGCGGGAAGACATTATCCGAACCGACCATTTTGTCAATAATTGCAACAACAATGGTCGGAAAATAAAAAGGCGCTTCCCGGAGTTCGAAAAAGCGCCCATGCTCCCACGGGAAGACAGTATTCGAACCAATTGATTGATGATATCCTACTGGATTTCATGATCTGGATGGTGGAAGTGGGCATTTAGAATTCTGGGGTATTGAAAATGCTGTTTTTTCTCCAATTATGTTTCCCCAGAAATAAATACATTTATGCAGTTATGTATAGATTATATATTAATTTTATAGTATTTGCATTTCCCAAGCGTTGAATATTGGACTTTTAACTCAACTACCTTTTTATCAATCAGGTATTTTAGGAAATCGATATATTTTGTACCGCTTTTATTGCTATAACTGATTTCGTTCATGATTTTTCGCATCTCAGATTTTTGTTCTTCTGTAACAGACTTTTTAAGGACATACTTTTTTCCGGTTTTATCAAGGTAATAGGCGTCCATGAATAATAACTTCTTATCTTCATTTTTTATTTTTGCTATGATATCGTTCATAAACGCATCAGCAGGCTTTCTTGCTGGCACATCACCGGATACCCAGCGACCTAAAAGGGTTGATGGCAGGGGAGTGAGACCATTAAGGGCATGAACTGTAACGTCCCAGTATATCCCCTCCATGGCCCTCAGCTGTTCGTAGGTAAGACTCTCAAAATATTTTCGCCAGCGAATTAATTCTATTAAAAAGATTCTGAGTTTGTCTTTCCTGTTCTTTGAAAACTCTGATTCTCGTACAAGCAGGTCAACTTGGTCTTGGGATTTTTGGTTTATCTTTATGGAATTTTTACTTATGCCAAATTCCCGATTTATCCGACTAACTTGGTTCAAAATACGTCTTTTTCGCTCCTCTTTCTCCTGGTCAGTAAACTTCTTTCTTTTAGGTGAAAAAAACATATTAATAGCTTGATCCATTAGTTCAGGTTTCATTTTCCCCTGCATCTCAGCCATAAAATTCTTTTTTGATTTATAAAAGAATCTGACTAAGGTTCGATCATCAATACTCATTCCGGACATGGTATCTTCCTCCCAGAGTTGTTTAATTATTAGTAATCCTTAGAGATATTCTCTTTGGAAAATTATAAAGAACTAAGATTTCAGAAATACTGTAATTGCCTGAAATCTTAGTTCTAGTTTTCATCAAAGTGCTGCCTGTTTAATACACTTCAGAATTCCGGTTAGTACATCCTCAATGTTTTCTCCGCCATTAAAATTGAAAACAAAGACATTTTGTACAACCGGAGTAACGTGCTTTTCTTCTACTTGCTCACCGAGACGTTCCGTTAGTGGAATATATCTCGGCGGTATGATTGGTTTTCTATTCATACTTTCGCGTTGTTTGTGATGCCTTGATACTCTGGTAAATCGTCGAGTATTGCTGCTGGTATTAAAAATTGATTTATAGGGTTTCATAAGAAACCTCCTTAAAATAAAATTTTAGAAGATATATTCAAAATCATCTTCTATCGCTTGCCATTGAGTCAGGGTGATGCCTAGAACCCAATGGCTATATTTTATTAGTATTTCGAGGTTTTAATAAATTAGCTTAATTTTACACTTTTTCGAAAAATCATTTTGAATTGTCATTTATACTTCACAACGGTCGTGTTTTAAAAATCCGCAACACTTTGCTCTTCTCCGGCAATAGGTGAAATGCTGCCAATGCTTGATCAGAGTGGAGGCGGGGCAGAAATCCACTTGTAAATGACAGAAGTAAGAATCCCGCTTCCCGCGGGTTCTCATTATCGCTCTGAAATCAAGATGTAATTGACATTGAATATTATATAATAGAATTGTTTGATATGGTTTACATTTACGGGTGATTGAAATGGCTAAGAAAGAAAACTCTCTGGTGAGAGGTGATGTTCTTTTCACGGATGCAAGCGTGAATTCACAACTCAAGCGCGGCGTTGGGGGATATCTTTTTCTGCCTGCCGCGCTCCTGGAAGCCGGTCCCGACAGTATTGATAAAGCGGATATAATCGGGCGGTTGGTGCTGCGCAGATGTACGGGCGCCGGTTCAACTCAAATGGAAATTCGTACGATTGTATGGGCGCTCGAGGATTATCAAAAAGCAACCGGTTCCCGCCATTGGGAATTGTCAGTGTACACGGATTCCCAATGCGTCGCGGATTTATCGCGAAGAAGATCCGGACTGGAGAACAAGAATTACATCAGCAAGAAAACAAAAACCGAGATAAAGAACGCGTCATTATACCGGAAATTATATTCATTATATGATGAACTGAACATGAACGTTATCAAGGTCGAGGGGCATTCCCGTGTCGCCTCGCATGACACTGTTCATCGGATATTTTCCATCGTCGACAGGGAAGTCAGGAAGGCCCTCCGATCATGGATGGAAGAGATTAAAAGAGGCGTTTAATGCGGATACTTGTGGATGCGGATTCATGCCCGGTCGTTGTAAAAGAAATACTGTATCGTGCGGCCGAGCGCGTTCATGTTCCCCTTGTGCTTGTTGCAAATCAGTGCCTGATCGTACCGGGCTCGGCGTATATTTCATGTATTGAAGTTTCGGCCGGTCCTGACGTGGCGGATGACCGCATTGTTGAAATGGTGGAGGTTAATGACCTTGTCATTTCCGCTGATTTGCCCCTTGCGGACCGTGTGATCGCCAAAGGCGGTTTCGTGCTCAATCCCCGGGGCGATCTTTATACACCGGAAAACATCAAGGACCGCCTTGCCACGCGCGATTTAATGGACCTTCTCAGGAACAGCGGAATGGACACGGGCGGGCCTTCCTCTTTCAGACAGAAAGACCGCCAGGCTTTCGCCAATCAGCTTGATCGTTTTCTTGTGAAGGGATCTTCCAGATGAAAAATTAATGCGATGTGACACTATTTGTCATGGTACATTCTATACTTTCTATTAAGCTAGTTGTTTAAGGAGAATTGATGGTATGATGAAAACATATACACCTTTCTGTGAGCCCCAGGATGAATTCGAGCTTCAACTTATAGCGCATGAGAATCTTCTACAAGAAGAAGAGATCATTTTCGCCGGACACTCCCATTCATGCGATCTGTGCGGAGCTTCGTTCAATAATAAACGGCTTATGCTGGACGCATGCCTGGATGGTGAAAAGAATGCATGGGGCTGCATCTGTTCCAGATGTTTTATTAAATATGATTGTACGATGGGTCCTAGAAAAGGACAAATGTTTACTCATCTTCAAAGCGGTGAGTGGCTATTAACGGCAGGATACGATCAATAATTGAAGTCTTTTCTTATCATCTCCCTTCACTGGGGTCCATAAGACAGGATCCGACGACAGTACCTTTGAAACTTTATAATGCCGGAGAATGGTAACCCTTTAAAGCCCCTTTGGGGTGTTTTTGGCATGGACCAGATGTTAAATGATGGAGACTGGGATCTGAGGCACCACAATATTTACAAAAATATTTTGTTTTTTCACTTCCTTCATAAAGTTTATGATTCCCTTTGAGTGGGCCATTGGGATGATATTGGCATGGGCCAGATGTTAAATGATGAATATTCGTATCTTTTGCCCCGCAATATTCGCAATAATAATTTCCCATAAGCCCTCCATGATAAATTATAAAATATAAAATTAAAGTGTGTTTTATTGCTCTATGAGCTAGTTACTCTTGTATTATTTCAATTTACTAAATTTTTTTAAAAAAACTTCAAATAGCTTTATCCATATATCTTGTTTAAAACCAACCGAAGAAGGATGTTGAACCTGGCAGACATAAGTATCGTTACCTGAAATATTATATTTCCATGTCTCCATTATGTTGTTGCCATGCTTAATTAGAATCCCTTCTGAACCTTCTTGAGGTAAGTTCATATACATTTCGTATCCTAAGGCAATTACGATATCAGGTTTAAGTTTCTGCAATATTTCTTTGAATGCTCCTTTCGAGTTTTCCCAATATTTTGCTGGTACTTTCTGTTTGGGATTGTCCATTCGTTCCTGAATATATTCATAAAAACATACATCATCCCAGAAGAGCTTTTTATTAAGGGCATATCTTTCTGGTGTAATTTCATCCCAATGATTTGGATTAGAAAATATATTTTGAATTTTTGTAAAGAATGGGTAGTTCCAGTCATCATTTATTAAACCCTCAATATATTCTTGTACAACATGTTTACTTTTTTTCTTATCATAAATTGATAAGCCAAGAATTAGTATTTTAGGATTTTGTTCTAAATAATTTGAGCCTTCCCATGGAAGCAGTTTTATTTTATCAGAATACATATAATACCTCAAATTGAGACTATTGTTTTATCTCAATGAATTTTACTTTTTAATATTAAGGCTCCAACTCTTTAAAATATTATTTAAATATTAGAATGCATTATTGACATTGTTATGTCAAATATATTAATTTATTTTCTAATTACATCTAACTTTGAGTCACATGCATTTTATTGATTTCAAATTAGTATCAATATTATCCTCAATAGTCAATTGGGCTGATTCAATGAAAACGAATAGAATACAATTTAATAATATTTATAATTTTAAAACATTTGATGTAAGACCAGGAAATAAAAAGGCGTTCAAGATGTGCTCCCAATTAGCTTCTAATTCATGGACCGGACCAAATATAATGTATTTATATGGGAGGACTGGTTCAGGGAAAACACATTTGCTCATTTCCACATATCATGCATTAATCAATGAAATTCCTAAGAATAGAATCATATACATACCAACTTACAAATTCGTACATGATTTCATCCAATCGATTAGGGAAAGGACGGGGGACGATTTTGTTAATCAATACTTTAATCTTGATATGTTGTTACTTGATGATTTTGACGATTTGACGGATAAAGAAGAGACTCAGACTGAAGTATGTCATGTCATTAACGACTTGTATAATAAGGGCAAAATGATTGTTGTTTCAGGATTATTTCATCCAAAAAAATATACAAGTTTCAACAAAAAGCTTAAATCCCGTATCAATCGGGGCCAAATTATAGAAATACAATAAATTCATCCAAGATCAAAATTATTCAGTTGAAATATACATCATAACTTCTAACTTAAAGTTATAAGTAGAATGATTGTTTCGTGTATTTTTGAGAATATAGAAGCGGGGGGTGTATCATGACTAATGTTTACAATATAAAAATAAACATCTTCAAGAGATGCCTACATATTCTCGGCCTTCTGCAAAATAACAGTGCTAATAGCAAGTGGAATGCACAGAATATTACCAACACCCTTTGGAAAGATAAATCACTGTTCGGCGACTATGCTGAATCTAAAGATTTTTCACCTAACCCTGCTGCTGTGGCCAAAAACGCCAGGACGTTTTTGAAATCTAGAGGCCTTGTTTCAATAGGGCAGGGCAGGAGTGAATGGGAAATAAATAAAATACACAGAACAGTACTGGAGGAGATCTCCTTCAGCCATTCAATTTTTACATCAGAAGACTTTCACAGGAAACGGGCCATAGCCAGCCTGGTAAAAAGGACTCCGGAATCATGTCTCTGGATATTTACCGCAATACACTTCGCAAGAATCGAAAAAAAGAAAATTCAATTCAACTATACTCGCTCTTACAGTGACGAGCAGGAATCATTCATTGTGCATCCATATTTCATCATTCTCACCAATGACAATTTCTATTTGTACGGAAAACCTACCGACTCCGGAGAAGCAAATTACTTTATTTTAAGCAAAATCAAGGACATCGAGATAATGAATGAAACATTCAATGAAAAAATAATCACACCTGATTATATTTTGAAGAAATCAATAAGTGGAGCGTTTATCGGGAAATACGGGCTCCGTTCACCCTCGGAAAAAATATATAACGTGAAGATAAAATTCGATCAATGGATACTGCCTAAAATTGAAGATATGACCGCCGCTCTACAGGATGCAAGAATAGTAAAATATGATGAATACTACGAAGCATTTTTCAGCATATATGACAATCGTGAATTGTGTAAACAGTTGTTCTATTTTGGCGATGCTGTTGAAATTATTGAACCAAAAGAGCTTCGCACTTTGATGAAGGAAATGCTCGAAAATTCGTTAAGCATGTATTCGTGATTTATAATAATTGTATATAAAATAAGGGAGGATATGTCTACAAATGAAAATGAGTATAATAATATTTCTAGTATTGCCTTGTGTTCTTTTGGGTCAAACGTACATGTCTGATTTGCAAAATGGAGATATAACAGCTGTTGAAAGAAAACTTGGTTTGCTAAATACAAGTTTTTCTAAAGAACCGATACTTGCGCGATACCTGGAAAACAGTGGAGCTAAAGCTGATATTGTTGAATCACTTATTAAGAAAGGGGCAAAAATAGACACTATATCGCCAGAAAGCAAAATGACGCCTATTATTAATGCACTAAAAAAGGAACAGGATCCGGAGATCATTAAAACACTACTTAAATACGGAGCACGCTTTAATATGGCCATGCAAGGTGAATGGGGCTTGAATTTAATAGATTACGCTCTTGGCAACAGACAATTTAGAAGTGCTTATTACATTATGAAAGCAAATACAAAACTATCTTCAGGAAACAGGTTGATTATAGATAGAAAATATTCATCGTATATAGCAGTTTTAAACGACCAAGTTGGTTTAACAAAAAAGATTATTGCAGCTGATCAAATGTCAGAAGCCGGATTATGGCAGGTTGCAGTAAGCGGATCAGCTAAAAATGTTTTGGGATTGTTGACGAAGTTGTATCCACAACCCAATCTTGAAGAAACAACATTGCGATTACTTGTGGATGACACTGATTTAATAAAACATATGGCCGCGATCGGTTTCTCACTGACTGATAGAAATAGTAATGATTATGAAAACCTATGGGATTATGTATTTGAAAAGCATAATACTGGTTTAATAACATCTTATATTAACATTTATCCGAATGGAGCATCAAAGAATATTACACGTTTATTGAAAAAAGACCCTGCATGGTTCGTTAACCTGGTCGATCAAGGAGTCAAGATTAAAGAAACTGATGCTTTATGGGAAGAAGCGTTTGAGATAAACGAAGGCAACGTTTATAACCGGTTAATTAAGTGCGGGCCGGTTCCGGATGGCATTTTCACTAAAGGTATGCATGCAGGGGATGAAACATTATCACGCATTCTGGAAGCAGGATTCAAGGTATCGCCAGAAGAATTGAAAGAAGATTTCGATAATAAGACCAAATGGGAATGGATGATAAAAGAAAATTTTAACCGCACATTAACATTTCTACTTAATAACGGTTACACACCACCTCAGGAAAGCGTTATTACGGCATTAGTATATAATGATGTTGTTTTTCCATTAATAGCAGGAAAAGCCAATAATATTAACAAGGAAGGATTGGGTAATATTGTCCAGGGCGATTTTCTTGCAATTGAAATCGCAGTAAAAGGGGATAAGTGGAGAAACCTTATTACAACAGATGAAACGTATAAAATATTTGATCCGGAAAAGCCGGTAAGAGAAAATAGTTCATACCCCCAGGATAGGGGTAGAACACATTGGAAATATTTTTGTGTGCTCAGTAGGCAACCGAGTGATAGACGCGGATTCGCGTGGGCCGGCTATAATGATTTTTTAACAAATAATTTCAATGTTCTGTGCTTCATTATTGCGGCCAAATATGACAAACCCGAGTTTGCGGAATACATTCTAAAACGTGATCCAGCCGTTGTGAAGGGTACGGTATTTACTCGTGATGAGACAACCAGCGCTGATACAACATTTAAATATTCAATAAAAGATTTTTTAAAAAAGCATTATTCTAGATCGTCTGTTATTAAATTATTACACTAAAAATAATATCTAAGTGATAAGAGAAAGTATTATGGATTTAATAGAAAATGAATGTCATAAAAAATATGGCAATAAAAAGGCAATTGATGGTGTAACATCATTCTTCAATGGTTGTATCCTTGAACACGATATATCTGACAAGAGGAAGGTTAATAAATATAATAATATTCCTAAATATATCCATCCGTTTGCGATTAAATTAAAAATATTCAGTAATTTTGATAGAATGAAACTGAATGAGAAGGATAGAGATATTGAATTTATTCCTGCTCCTAATTCTGAGGTTATTCACCCAGGCATATATTGTTATCAGATAGTAGAGAAAAATAAACGAATTGGAAACGTTACTCTTTTAGATATTGCAGATGATTTTGGGAGAAAAGCAATCTTAATTGATGCTTTTAATATCAGACTGATTGGCAGATATGATTATTACAAATTCTTGCATGATTTTATTGATGTTATTACTGGGATAATTGAAGAACAGGATTATTGCTACTTGCTAATACCCCCAATCGGAACAATTTATTCGAACCAGGGAGCATTGCAACGTGTATTTTCGTGTTTAAGCAAAGGGCGTCCTTCTATAGATAATAATTTTAAAATGAATCCGCATGATGAAGCTTTCAATTCGCTCAAAGAAAATACATTAATTATACTCTGGGCTTTCAGTGAAGACATTCAACAAAGACTTTTCGATGAATAAAATACTATTGGATGGAAAATCACATTATACTCAATAGGAGGAGAATAAAATGAAAATTAAAAGACATTACAACATCATTCTCTTGGTTTGTATTATTGGAATAATATCTTCAATTGGATTTACTCGACCAAACGAAAAATTATTAAATATACAAACTATATTAACTCAATATGATAAATGGGTACAATTGGAACCAGAAACATTCACATGGAATTATGTTTTCGGGAGTAATAAATATGCATTCTTTCCTCATTCAATAGAATATTATAAAAATATAAATCCGGAAATGAAAGATGAAATCAAATCAATGATAATCATTGGCAACTATTCTATAAAAGATAATATTATTTATCTTGATAATGGTTCAGAAGAAAAAGAAACCTTGATATTCAAGGGAAAAGGTAACGTTAAATTTAGCGATGCGTCTGGACATAGGTATTCTAAAAATGGATACTACTTCCACTCTGACTCGAGTGAATCTAATAAATATATGGCATCAAAGATAAGTACTGTAGAAAAGAATGACGCTGTAATTGAAGAATTGGAAAAACTTCGATGATCTTCCAGTTCTTATTATCATAAAAACTGAAAAATATTATTGGAGCGTTTTCAAATTGAAAAAGAGAAAGAGAATTACTTATGAAGAATTAGAGGAATATAAAGAACCGAAAGATGTCCCACTAGAAAAATTAAAAGAATGGGGCATATATAATCCTGATAAAAATGACTTCTGTGATGATCGTGAATTGTTTGATAAGGATTTTTACGCAATTAAAGAGGGTTACAGCAGTTATCAAGAATATGAAGATGACATGAAAAACATGATGTATCCGGAAGGATATGATCCTGACACAGATGGTAATGATATTTTACCTCATGAATAAACAAATAATAGCTTTTAAAATATAAGATCCTGTCCCTTCACTGGGTTGCCTAAAAGCCAACACCGAACCGGGACTGTTTATGAATTTTCACATTTTTCGATAAAAACTGCCTAAAATACTCAATATATTGAATATTGAGTAAATTTACTCAGTGTACTGAGTAAAATGCATAGCTCTAGATATATTCGAGGTAATTCGAAGCTATACAATTGTATACGGCACTATCTGTCATGCCATCCCTGTTATATTGAATCCATACGATGCAGGCAAACCGGCCCATCTGGGGACATGAATTAGTGTTTTAATATTTTTCAACTCTCCCAAATTATTAATTAATCATTTTTAATTATATTTATGAATCATTTATTTTATTAATAATGTAAGTAATCATAAATTTTCAGTATATATCTGATTATTATAGTCACAAGTCATAAATATCTTACAGAACAAATGTATATGACAGTATTTGTCATGGGCGAATGGGTATGTTGTTAAGTTAAGAGTTGTTGAGGTAATTCAATGAAATTAAAAAATATGCCTGGCTTCATTGAAACGATGAAGCCGCTCTTTGAGCATTTTCAAAAACATGGGATTCGGTCAAGCCTGGAGCCAGATATAAACTATGATAATATAATGCGATTGTTAATGGAAGCTGAACTTGATACCTTTTCGTTTGTGGCTGATAACAATGAATATACAATAGATTTTACATCTGATGAAATAGATGAGGATATAGTATATTATATCCTCTTCGGTAATGATATCAACCCTTCGGCACATTCGGTATTGATCGAGCTCTGGGTTTATGGTCGAGTCTTCCTACGATTGTCAATTGAATCTGCACGTTTTATCCCATTGGCCATGGGATTTGTAGAAAGCGATGGTTTGTTGCCGGTCCGCTTCTATGACCATGGGTCTGGGTCGGAAAAAATAAAAAGGGTAGTGCCGGTTATCATGAGTGACGAAGAATTCCATCATTTTCTCCAGGCCAATCCGCACCAGGGATTGGTTGTAGGCATTGAAGTGGATTAAATAATAACATCAAATTTAACTAGATATGATATCTTTCAATTATTGCGTAAAAAGATCAAAATTTTGCATCGGGATTTATTCAAAAACGCATAGTGATGAAATAGTATGTGCTGTTTTGTCAAATGTAAAGAATGTCCTTCGCAATATTTATGAGCTTTTCTATTATCATTTCAATCTACCTATTAACGATTCATTATTTTATATAACTATTATTATTTGTGATTTAGATGATTTACAAGGGCAGGTTGCAAATGGGCTTGTTTATATAGATAGTACAAAAGTTAAGGAAGATTTAAGGGATTTTGAATCAGTGCTCTTTCATGAAATGATTCACTTGTTTTACGACTGGCTCTTTCCGGAAGTAATAAAAAATCAAATGTATCATCTAAGTGAAGGTCTTGCGTATTATTATGAATATCTATTCTACTGTGATAAGAATTTTAATTATTTTTTATTGTCTAATATTAATTATGGGAGCCGGTATCTGCATTTTGGCTGTGCCCTGGCTAAGTATTTCCATAAGAATAATGAAATAAAGTCTTTAGTGAATAATAAAAAAAACTCTTCTTTTTCTGGATTTTTAGAGGAGTTCTGCGAATATGAAGTGTCCGTTCTAAATTCATTAATTGAAAGAGGAAATGATTTCATACTTCAGGTTAGGGATAAATCAGGGATTGAAAAGTGGTATGGATTTATATATCGGCACGGATTTACCGCGCCTCTCGTGACAAGTTTGCGCCGTGATGAGGTAACTATTAAATATTATACTAATATGTGCAGGGATATATTTGAATCAGATCGATCTCTTGATTTACCCGATGATTGCGAGTTGATGCCGATTCCAGAATGTCATTATTTATATATCGCACAATTATATTGTAAAAGATATCGTGATAAAGAAACTCTACATTCTTTAACACATGACAAAACGTATATTGAACCCTTATGGTATATGTAATAGATATCGTTTTGTATTATAGAGGAAATCCAACCAATGAATAATAATAAAACTGAAACATTAAAAGTCCTGGTTAATAGAGGCGCATATCAGAAGTATGGAGAGTATCTTCCAAAATCTGTTGTTGCAAGACTTAAGCATGAATCTCAATTGATTGCAAAGAAGAAACTGGAGGGTTTATTTTTATTCCTTCATGAAATGGTTGAGTTTGCAGTAAACAACAATATACTCCTGGGGCCAGGTCGAGGTTTTGCTGCGTCATCAATTATCAATTATAGTCTTGGTATTACTAGTATTGATCCGATTGAACATGATCTTGTTTGTGAACGGTTATTTGATGCCATGGAAACGCCACAACCACGCTTTCCAATGATGTACATTGATGTCGATTATAAGCAAATTGATGAAATAAGGAACTTTATTATTGGCAAATATAATAAAAAGGCCGCATATGTAAAAGATAATGATATTGATGGAAATACAACCAATTCAAGCATTTGCATAGTGCTTACGAACAAACCCTTTAAAGAAGGAATGCCTGTTTATACTGATGAAAATGGTAGTAGTTATATAACCCGTGAATTCAGGGAATCATCGGCCATGCCTGATCATTATTTCATCAAACTGATTGGCCAGAAGTCTTTGCAGGTAATATCTGGTTGTTTGAAAATTATTAATAAAATAAGGTCTGAAAATTTAAATCTTTCATTAATTCCTCTTGATGACGCAGGAACATATCGACTTCTGAGTAAAGGAAAAACGAAGGGTATTAGTGAATTGGATAATCCCAAAATACGGAAATGGCTCAGAAAATTCAAACCAGGATCAATTAATGGTTTATGTGTGGTATATTCTTTAGCAGGATCATATGTTGATCATTCCATGGAGATTAAGAAATATATTTATTTAAAGGAAAAAGAGAAAAAGATTGAAGTGCACCCATATTTTCAGCCATATCTGGCAGATACTTGTGGTATGGTTTTATATCAGGAACAGGTAATGCGAATACTTAATAATATAGGAAACTTCAGTCCAAAAGATTCTGTGGAGGCAATGAAGGATATTCTTAAAGAAAAACAGGATAAGATTATGGTCATCAGGTTAAAGTTTCTGAGAAGTACTTTAAAAAAATCAATTATGTATGATGATTCTTGTGGGCTATTTGATGATTTTCTGAGAGCAAATGCATTATCTAAATCACATTATCTACCAGCAGTTATGATTTTATACTGGATGGCATATTTAAAGACACATTATTGTAATGAATTTACCAAATGTGTTAAAAATTTCTCATAAATATTTTAATTATAATTTATTATATTTATTAATTGTATATATGAAAAATTAATCATCTAAAATTCATAAATAAGAGGATATAAATGATAACAATTAAGCACAGATTTAGAGATTTTAAGAATAAAGAAAATATTGAAATGCTGATTCTTGGAACATTTAATCCTGAATCTGTAGATGAAGAAGAAAAAAAAATTGAAATCTTTTATGGTAGAACACGAAACCATCTATGGGATTTATTGCCTAAAGCTGTTAATCAGCCT
>CALMRZ010000064.1 GCA_937872225.1 uncultured Spirochaetota bacterium | reverse complement strand
GACTTCCCTCGCTGAAGCGCGCGGCGTACAAGATGGCCCGCAAGATGGTCGGATAATTAATCAGATGGTTTCGCGTGTCTTCACGAAGGGGTCTCCCGCCGTGAAGACACGTTTTTCTTTTTGAGGGATCGTTCAACGGCAGGACGGTGGGTTCTGGCCCCACAAATCAAGGTTCGAATCCTTGTCCCTCAGCTTATACGGGTTGCTAGCTCAGCTGGTAGAGCAACTGACTCTTAATCAGTAGGTTCCGGGTTCGAGCCCCGGGTAACCCAATATGAAAAATTCAAAATAGCATTTCGTTGTCCGGCAGGAGCCGTGCAATCTATTCCTTTACCGGCAGAACATGTATTGCTTTGATAATAAGGTGTACCGTGTCTCCTGCTTTTAAATCAAGGGCCTTGACCGAATCCGTCGTAAGCACCGAGCTCATTTCAGTGGCCGTGACAACGTCAAATTTCACCTGGGACATGACATCGCCGCTTTTTATGGCTTTTACCTTCGCCACAATATTGTTCTGAGCGCCGTATTTCATGATAATACCTCCGATTGTAGTATGCCGGTGTATATCCATCACTACTGTTAATATAAGTATCATGGAAATACACGGCAAATATTATGAAGACGTTGATGATACATGGCATGAACGGTTACCATACATTACCATGGTTATTAATAGCGAATAAAAACCCCTAGATACTGTCATAAATGAAACATTCAGACATGATCAATATATTTAATTGGATTAAATTACATCCGGCCCGGTTTGCCCGAAGACGCATTTTCCCGGAAAAAATGGTTGCTAATACCGCAGATTGTTTATAGGATTTAAGCCATATTTTAATTTATATAAAGAGGGACGGTCACGCGCCATGAATCCGCCAGCCGGAACACCCGATAAACTCATCTATTTCGACAACGCCGCAACCACCTTCCCCAAGCCGCAGGCGGTGGTGGATGCCGTTGTTGATTACATGACGCGTATCGGCGGCAACCCGGGGCGGTCGGGGCACCAGCTTTCCATCGACGCCGGCGAGATCGTGTTTTCCGCCCGTGAGGCCGTGGCTTCCCTCTTCGGGGTCACAAACCCGATGCGGGTCATCTTCTGCTCCAACGCGACTGATGCCCTGAACCTGGCCATACAGGGCATGCTCCACGACGGGGGACACGCCGTGACCACGGCGATGGAACACAACAGCACCATCCGGCCCCTCAGGGAGCTGGAGCGGCGCGGCGGCGTGGAGGTGACTGTCGTACCCAGTCCGGGCGGCGTCGTGGACCCGGCTGATTTTGAGAAAGCGCTGCGGTCTGATACCAGGCTTGCCGTTGTCAACCATGCCTCGAACGCCTTCGGCATCATTCAGCCGCTTGGTGCAATCGGCGACATATGCCGCAGGAGAGGAGTCGTGCTCCTGGCGGATTGCGCGCAGACGGCGGGCCTGGTGCCCATTGATATGAAAAAAGACCCGGTGGACATCATCGCCTTTGCCGGCCACAAGGGCCTGTACGGACCCACGGGGACCGGCGGGCTGCTTCTCTCCGAGGGGTTTGACCATGGCATGATGAGGCCCCTGAAATACGGCGGCACCGGGAGCAGCTCCGACAGCGTGTACCAGCCGGATTTCCTGCCCGACATGTACGAAAGCGGGACGCTGAACGCCGCGGGCCTGAGCGGCCTCTGCGCCGGGATCAAGTATATTTTTTCTTTACAGGAAGGGGTGCGGGGAATACATTTGCGCAAGAAAGATCTCGCGGCCTATTTCCTTGCCCGCGCGGAAGAGCGCGTGCGGGGCTTTGATCCCCCGGCATCGGCGTCCCTGGTCGAGACCGGCGTCATATCCTTCAATATCGAAGGCATGGAGCCGTCGGACGTGGCCTATCACCTGTCGGACCGGTATAACATCATGTGCCGCGCGGGCCTTCACTGCGCGCCCATGGCCCACCGGACGATGGGGACCTTTCCGGAGGGCGCGGTGCGTTTCAGCTTCGGCGTTTTCAATACGAAAGATGAAATCGATTATGCGATCAGCGCCCTTGAGGAGATCAGCGCGATGAAGGAGGCCGGGTGAACGCCTTTTCCGTAATCCTGTTCTATTCGGCGACATCGTCGATATGGACGGCGCGGCTCCTCAAGAAGGCGGGGATCGAGAGGAAGATGGTCCCCATACCCCGCTATTTGAGCTCGGATTGCGGATACTGCGTGCGGATAAAAAGCGACGACATCCCCCGGGTCAGGGAAGTCCTCGAAAAGGGCGGCGTGGAATTTGCCCGGATCGAGGCCTGGAAATAATTCGTCATAACAATCTGTTTGAAACACCCCCTCCCTTGACGGGGGAGGGCGGGTGATTAACACAAGGAGCAACGATGAGCGACACGTGCGACATCAGCAAGCTG
This sequence comes from uncultured Spirochaetota bacterium, assembly GCA_937872225.1. GTDB lineage: Bacteria > Spirochaetota > UBA4802 > UBA4802 > UBA5550 > RBG-16-49-21. Next base: position 125,351 of record CALMRZ010000064.1, on the reverse strand, counting down.
AACGTCCTGCGCCTCACCGAATCGGTGACGAGTTCCGGTTGAGCTGCCAAGATAGGTCCGGTGGACCTGCAGGAAGTAATGAAGGGGTTGCCGCTGACATATGACGGCAATGTGATCGTGGGACCGGACACCAGCGACGACGCCGGCGTGTACCGCCTGTCGGAATCGGAGGCGCTGGTCCAGACCGTCGATTACATTACGCCCATTGTCGACGATCCCTTCACGTTCGGAAAGATCGCGGCCTGCAACAGCCTTTCCGATGTGTACGCCATGGGCGGCAGGCCCGTAACGGCGCTGAATATCGTTTGCTTTCCGACGAAAAAGTTCTCCCTTGACGTCCTGAGGGAGGTGCTCCAGGGCGGCCTTGCCGCGCTGTCGGAGGCCGAGACCCAGCTCCTGGGCGGCCACAGCGTGGACGACCCTGAATTCAAATACGGCCTCGCCGTTACCGGCATTGTTCGTCCGGACCGCGCGGTGCGCAACGACACCCTGCGGGACGGCGATGTCATTGTCCTCACCAAACCTCTGGGAACGGGCCTGATTGCCACGGCCCTCAAGGCGGGATCGGCGGGAGAGGGGGCCATGGGACCTTTCGTCAGGTCAATGACCACCCTGAATCGTGCCGCTGCCCTCATCATGCGGGGCCACGGGGTCCACGCCTGCACCGACGTGACCGGTTTCGGCCTGATCGGCCACCTGCGGGAGATGCTGGGGAAGAACGCGATGGAAATAATCCTTGATTCTGAGCGCGTGCCGGTCCTGCCAGGGGCACGGGACGCGGCGTCCGGCGGCCTGATTCCGGCCGGCATGTATCGGAACCGCGATTTTATTGGAAGCCTCTGTGAAACCGGCACCGGCGTGGCTCAAGACCTCGTTGATGTCCTCTTTGACCCCCAGACGTCAGGGGGGCTCCTCATCGCCGTTGAAGAAAAGGCGTCAGAAGCCTTGGTGTCCGAGCTCCATGGCGCGGGCATCGCAGATGCGGCGGTCGTCGCGCAGGCGCGGAACAGTTCAATTCAGAGGATAATCATTACATGACAATAGAATCATTGGTGCGGGAATTCGGCTACCTGGCCGTTTTCATTGGGACTTTTCTGGAGGGAGAGACAATCCTGGTCGTCGGGGGCTTTGCCGCCTACGAGGGCTACCTTGAGCTACCCTGGGTCATTGTGACCGCCTTCTTCGGCAGCCTCTTCGGGGACCAGCTCTATTTTTTCATCGGCCGCTACAACGGCCGGGCCCTGCTGAAGCGGTTCCCGGGCTGGCAGCCCCGCGTCAACCGGTTCAGGACGATGATGGACCGCCATGACACGTGGTTCATCCTGGTGTTCAGGTTCCTGTACGGCCTGCGGACGGTGGCGCCCTTCGCCATCGGTTTGAGCAACGTGTCGCTGAAGAAGTTTATCCTGCTCAATGTCCTGAGCGCCGCCATCTGGGCGGCGACCCTGGGGGTCCTGGGATACTTTTTCGGCCGCGTCATGGAGGCCGTCCTCGACGACATCAAGAAGTACGAGCTCCTGATCATGGCGGGCATCTTCCTGATCGCCTCTATCATCTTCATAGTCAAGCGGATCAGGAGAAGGAGGGGGTTGAAGGCCCGGGAGGCGGCCGGCCTTTCGGGGGCTGACAGAAAATAAGCCTGGCAGTGGGCCTTTTTCTCTGCCCCCACCAATCGTTTCAAAAAAAAGTATTGATTAAAACCCGCGGCCCTGTAGTATGATTGACGGGTGCGCTGCCATGTCCCTCAATAAGTACACCATCCCGGAACTGGTTTCCCGTCTCAAGAACATCCCCGCCCTGGGCGGCCTGGAGCCGGCGTCCCTCTTCCAGGGAATCGGATTTTTCTCCGATGTCACGCCGGCGCTCCTGGGGGAGATAGCGGACAGCGTCTCGGTCTGCGAATTCAGCAGGGGCGACATCATCTGCCGCCACGGCATGTTCGATGAGCGATTTTACATCATCCTCACCGGGAAGGTGTGGGCCGTGATCCCCACGGAAGAGAACCCGAAATACCGCCTCTACAGCCTCGGCCCGGGGGAGTTCTTCGGCGAGGAGATCATCTACACGTCGGAGCCCCGAGAAAGCACCATCATCGCCGACGAGTTCGTCTTCGCCCTTTCCATGGACGGGCCGAGCCTCCGGAAGCTCATGGAGTCGTCCGGCGTGGTCCGCTCCCTCATGGAAAAAAGCTATATTGACCGCCAGCTCAGGAACGACCTGCGGCGGGTGCCCATCTTCACCAACATGAACGACCGGCTTTTCGAGGAGGTGCTGAGCAAGGCGGAGCTCATCACCCTGCCGGGAAGCAGGACCATCTGCACCGAGGGGGAGACGGGGGACGCCTTCTATCTCATCCGCGACGGCGAGGTCAACGTCTACCGCCACCACGGGAATGAGGACCGCCTCATCGCGATCCTGTCCGAGGGCCAGTTTTTCGGGGAGATGTCGCTCCTCTCGGACGAGAAGAGGAACGCAACGGTCATCACATCGAGGAAGACCGACATGGTCAGGATATCGAGCGGGGACTTCCTCTCAATCATCGATAAGGACCTGCACATGCTGAAGGAGCTGATCGACGTTTCCGACCAGCGCCGGGTGCACCAGCGCGACGCCCTTGAGAACCCGAACATCGCCATCATCACCCGGAAGCTCCTGGACCTGAACCGCGACGTCAACGTGCACCTGAACATCCTTTCCCAGTGCTCCATAGACACGGAGCAGGGGAGCGCCCTCATGGCGACGCTCCCGGGATCGCGCTATCCCTACGTGTACCCGCGCGACAGCGCCTGCGCCTCGCGCTTCCTCTTCCGCCTCGCCACGAGCGGCCTCAAGTCCGGCGAGATCGCGCTGCGGCTCCTCGGCGAGATCGCGCGGTACATCATGAACTGCCAGCGGGCCGACGGCTACTGGGGACAGCGGTACGGCATCCGCGGCGAGGACAAGGGTATTTACCGGCAGGAGGACAATGTCGCCCACGGTGTATCGATCCTCTGCCGGTACCTGCTGGCGGCGAAGATCAAGAAGGTCGATATCCCCGGCGTGGAGAAATACTTCGACGCGATAAAGAGGGGCGCGTCGTTCGCCCGGAAAAATTATTACCGCAAGGAGATACACCTCTTTTATTCGACAACGTCGATCCATGAATCGGCCATCGAGGAAGGGTACACCATCTGGGTCAATTACGCCTACCTGCTGATGTACCGCCTCCTGGAGCGGATCGGGGCCGCCTACGGCATACCGGAGCGCTTCGCCGATGAGGCGGACCTCGGGGCGGGGTTCCAGCCCACGGTGGAGAAGATATTCGCCCAGTCGGGGCGCTACATCCGCCGCCTCAAGCCGGACGGCACCATCGACCTCAGGCCCGATATCACGCTCCTGTCCCCGTTTTTTTTCGGCACGGGCCTGGACCATGATTACTTCACCGACAGCGAGACCTTCATCAATTCAATAGCCTTCATAGAGGACATGCTCTGGGACCCGGAGCTGGGGATGCTGCAGCGCTACCTCCCCTTCATCGAGGACCCGGAATCCCACATCCACGCCGGGAACGGCCCATGGGTGCAGTACACGGCGATGCTGGCCCAGTATTATTTTCACCGGGGGGACATCGCCCGGGGGAACGAGATCATGGGCATCATCGACGGGTACCGCAGCAAGGAAGGGTACCTGTGCGAGCACCTGACGACGCCGGAGCGCTTTTACGAGTTCAAGAAGCTGGAATGGCTCACGGGCCGCGATTTCGACAAGGAGTTCGATCCCCATATACTGGTTGACGATATCCCCTACGATAATATCGTGGAGGAGCTGAACCATATGCGGAACGCCTACGGGCGCATAGAAGAAGAATGCCGGATAATCGGCGTGAACGGGCACATATCCTTTGCGACGCCCCTGATGTGGTCCCACGCGGAGTACGCCATGGCGCTGATGCTGAGGACCGAAAAAGAAGTGGAGAAGTACAGCCAATGAAGCCGGGAAGAGCGATTGTTGCCGTTGCCCTGTTTTTCTGGGGAGCGCCGCTCGCCGCCGCTGACGGCTACGCGACGCGGCAGCTGCGGTTTAAATACGCGCCGGGCGAGAAGTACCGGATCGTCACCGAGGTCGACGAGGACGTGCTGATCAACGGCGTCCTGTCGCACCGTTCCCTGATCCTCAACAAGGTCGCGGTCGAAACCGCGGAGGTGAAGGGCGGGGCCGGGCGCCTCGACTGCGAATTCCAGATGTCCGAGTCGATACAGGGCAGGTTCAACTCCTTTTACCTCAAGGAAAGCTACCGGTCACAATTCTGGCGCGATGAGCTGGGCGTGTTTACCATCGACCCGTCATACTTCATGCCGGTGGTGCGCAACGTGCCCCGCTTTCTCCCCGGCGGGGTCAAGCCGGGCGATGCCTGGACCGGCGACGCGGAGGAGGCCCATGACTTCCGCCGGAGCTACGGCATCGAAAAGGCCTTCCATTTCCCGGTGAAGGTGAATTATGCCTATCTCAGGGACGAGGTCAAGGAGGGAGTTAAGACCGCGGTGCTGAAAGTCGATTTTACGATATTCCACCAGGTCCGGTACGACGGCGTTCCGTCAGGGCCGGTGCCGGTGAAGATAACCGGCATATCGTCCCAGCTCTTCTGGTGGGACATCGCCGCCGGACAGTTCCTTTCATACCAGGAGGATTTCGATTTCATATTCTTCCTTTCAAACGCGTCCACGGTGGAGTACCGGGGAAGGGCAGACGGGCGCCTCCTGAAGTCGCCGAAGCTTGACCGAAACAAGGTTGCCGATGACATCAATGCGATAATAAAGAAAGACAGCATCGCCGATGCCGCGGTCAGGAAGGACAGGAACGGCGTCACCATCGTGCTGGAAAACGTCCAGTTCCCTCCCAATTCACCCGAGCTCATGGACGCCGAAAAGGAGAAGCTGTCCCGCATAGCCGGCATCCTGAAGGGCTTTCCCGAACGGGACTTCCTGGTGACGGGCCACACGGCGCGGGTCGGCGAGGAGCAGACGTCCCAGTCGTTGTCGGAACAGAGGGCCATGGCCGTGGCCGATTTCCTGATAGCGAAGGGCGCCTGTAAAAAGACGCAGGTGGTCACCCAGGGGAAAGGGTCCCGCGAGCCTGCCGCGGACAACGCCACGGAAGCCGGCCGTAAGCGCAACCGGCGGGTTGAGATAACGATTCTGGAGAATTAAGGTGCCGGGGCCATCCCCCCCAACCCCCCATGGGGGGCTTGTGAGAATAAAGATGCGATCAGGCCTTTCCTCGGCTTAATTGATATATACGTCCACCTCAGGGGGATTTAGGGGGCCTCGAAAAAAGATTGATAGGAGACTCCATATGAAAAAGACCATTATCGCGAAGAAGACCATCCTGGCGAACAAATTCGTAAAGCTTATCGAGGAGAGCCATGAAGAGCTCACCGAGATATTCATGAACGACCTCCTCAGACACCCGGAAACGGAAGCCTATCGGAATTCCGACCGGGACGACGTCTACCGCTTCAGCGATCTCGTATATAAAGACCTTTCGGTCTGGATATCAAAGGAATTTTCCAAAGAGAAAATCGAGGAGCGCTACGGGAAGATGGGGAAGGAGCGCTGCGAGGCGGGTATCCCCGTCGAGCAGGTCCTGAAGGCGCTGGTGCTGCAGCGCCGCCACATATGGCTCTTCGTCATGGACAAGATGTACGGCGACACGACCGATTACATGGAGGCCCTTGAGCTGAACAACAGGGTCACCCTCTATTTCGACCGGGCGATGATCGCCATGGTGAAGGGGTACATGAAAATGATGGACCGCCGGATGCGGTAGCCGTTCGCGCTGCGTCTGGCATGCGGGACGAGCGTTTGCCGCTGATAAAAAACGGCTCGCCCGGAGAAAAACTATTGTACTGGGCGTCGGTTTCCGCATAATGGAGCCGGACTACGGTTCCCGTTCCCCGTTGTAACCCGGAAACGGCCCCGGCCCGGGGCCCCTGGTAAGGATTGTGTTTGATTATGGATACCGCTCATGATAACGACCTGGACGCCAGGATCGGCCTCCTGAAGGGGGTGAGCATCTTCACCACTCTGGCCGACAAGGATCTCGGCGTTGTGGCGCAGAACAGCGAGTTCTGCTCATACCGCAGGGGCGATGTCATCTTCCGTGAGGGCAGCTACAGCGATGGCCTGTACGTGATCCGGCAGGGTGAGGTGCTCATTACCAAGCAGCGCGATGACAACGAGACCATGAATGTAGCCCAGTTCATCGCGGGGGAGTCCTTCGGCGAAATGGACCTCCTCGAGAACAGGGTGATGAACGCAACGGCCCGGGCGGATTCAGACGCCGTGCTGCTGGTGTTCCCGGCGCGGGGAATGAAGTTCCAGGACATGCTGGGCCGGTATCCGGACATATCGGCGCGTATCCTCCATGAGCTGATGGCGGCCATAGCCGGTAGGATCCGGGACACCAACCGTCTTATTTCCGAAAAATCCCAGTGGGTGAACGACCTGAAAGAACAGCTCTACTACGACAAGCTCACGGGGCTCTGCAACAGGACGTATCTCGACGAGGAGTTTCCCCGTCAGATCGACGAGTTCGGCCCGGTGTCGTCAATAATCATGATCAAGCCGGACGGCTTCAAGGCGATCAACGACCGCTGCGGCCACGAGGCCGGTGACCGGGCGCTGAAGCTTATCGCCTACGGCATCAAGTCCCACATCAGGGACACGGACATCGCCGCCCGGTACCGGGGCGACGAGTTCGCCGTCGTCCTTCCCGGCGCCCGCCTTGACGAGGCCATGATCTGCGCCGAACATCTCCGGACCCGGCTGGAACGCCTGAATTTCGACCAGATCACCGGGGGTGGGTTCTCCACCACGGTGAGCATCGGCGCCGCTGAATACCGGGAGCACGGCAGCGGCACGGCGAAGCTGGTGGACACGTGCTTCAAGCGGATGTTTGCGGCCCGGGAGCGCGGCGGCAACCGCATCGTCTGCAGCGATTCATAACATCAAGGACACGTACGGGTATGGGTACTCCAGTTGATTTTCTCAGCACGGTTGAAATTTTCTCGCTCCTGAAACCGGAGGAGATAAACAGCATTGCCGGCCTTTTCAGCACCCATGAGATAGACGAGGGAGAGGTGCTGTTTCGGGAAGGCGACGCGGGGAACGAGCTTTTCATCGTGAAAAGCGGCACGGTCACCAGCTCCATCAAGTTGCCCGACGGCGGGGAACGGCAGGTCGCGCAGTTCAGGGCCGGGAATTTCTTCGGCGAAATGTCCATTTTCGAGAACGCGCCGCGGTCCGCCACCTGCCGGAGCCTCGAGAAAAGCACGCTGCTGGGGCTTCACGAGAAGGATTTCTACCGCATGATCGAGGAGTATCCGGACATCGCCACCAAGATCATGTACCGGATGCTCAACATCACGGCGCAGTGCCTGCGCGACACCGGGGAGTTCCTCTCCGACATGGTGCACTGGGGCGAGGCGGCGCGGCGCCGCGCCATAACCGACGAGCTCACGGGAGCCTATAACCGCCGGTTCCTCGATGACGCTTTGGTCAGCCAGGTTGAACTGGCCAGGAACACCGGTAAACCGCTGTCGCTGGTGATGGTCGACCTGGACTATTTCAGGGAAATCAATGAAACCTACGGCCATGAGGCGGGCGACCGATGCATACTGGAGGCCGTGCGCGTGTTTAACCGCCACCTGCGCGAAAGCGATATCCTGGCGCGGTTCGGCGGCGATGAATTCACGGTGCTCATGCCCGAAACGGCGCTGGAAACGGCCTTTGAAATCACGGACCGGGTGCGCGTGGACCTGGGGGAGCATGACCTGCTGGAGCAGTACCGGGGGCCGGTCAAGAAACTGTCAATGAGCGCCGGCGTCGCCTCCTTCCCTGCGCACGCCGATGACGTCAAGAAGCTGAAGGAAATGGCGGACCAGGCCCTGTACCGGGCAAAGGAGGGGGGGCGCAACAGGGTCGCCAGCGCGGGATCGTAACCGCGCGGCGGGCGATAAGCCGGGAGTATGAATAAAAAGTCAATACCGACCATCTACGAGAAAAACAGGATCGTTGATAACATCATCAATGCCCTCCAGGAAAAGAGCCATTTCCTGTTTCTCGGACACCAGAACCCGGACGAGGACTGCATCGGGTCCATGGTCGCCTGTGCCCTCATCGTGGGCAAATTCTCCAAGAAGGCCGATGTCTATATAAGCGAATCAATGCACGAGCATTTCCAGTACCTCCTGGACATCTGCCGGCATAACGCCATAAGCTGTTCTGAATCAATGGGCACCATCGATGATACCGTTGACGCCATCGTGGTGTGCGACACGCCGAAGCCGTCTATGATTGACCTTAATCCCGGCATCGAAAAGCTGCTCCACAAGAAAGAAATACTCAAGATCGAGATAGACCACCACCTGGGAGCCGACAGTATGTATATAGGCGACGTGGGATACCGCCTGGTGACCGAGGCGACGTCGTCCAGCGAGCTGGTGGGCCTGATCGCCATGAAGCTGGCGAAAAAAACGGATGTTCTCAGGCGCTACAATATCAGCAATCCCCTTTCCCGGAACGTGATACTTTCAGTGCTGACGGGCATCGTGGGCGATACCAACATGGGCCAGTATATCAAGTCAAAGCGCCAGAAGCGGTACTATGACATCTTCAGCAACATCTACAACGCCCTCCTTCTCAAGGAAACGACGAAGGAGACGAACTTCATGAACAAGGACGAGGTGTTCCACGAGATCCAGCGGCTGTCCGCCGTCGAGGACCGCTGTTTCCGGTACATCTACAGCAAGAAAAAATTCTCGAAATCCGTCGGGTCTGCCGTGCTGAACAGGGAGGACATGGACTACCTGTACGGCGAATTCGACAGCGATACCATCGTCTCGGTCACGCGCTCCGTCGCGGACCATCTCGCCGAGGAGAGCGGGCACCTGGGCCTCGTCGTTTATGACGATTCCGGCGCGTCCGGTCTCGTGCAGTTCCGGCTGAGGCGCGGCCAGAGGTTCAAGACCTTCGATCTCCGAAAGGTGCTGAAGATTTTTTCCCTCACTAACGGCGGGGGCCATGAGGGCGCCATAGGCTTCAGGGTCTCCCGCAATGAGATCGGGGATATAGATGAATATGCCGGGCAGTTGGTCGAAGGCATTGAAAAGGCGATCTCAAAGCGGTAGCTTCTGAATCAGCAATCAAAGGCGCAATCCGGGATGCCGCTCTCAACGGCACCCCGGACCGGACCGCGCGATCAGGCCGACTTTCTTTCCGGTGTTCCCTCCGGCTTCCTGAACGATTCGATAAAACGGATCTCCTTGCCGATGACCTTGATGCGGGACCGTTTCTTTCCGTCGGTTCCCTCCCACCGCTCCTGGCGCAGGGTCCCCGCCACCATGACGCGCCTCCCCTTGGTGACGCCGGTCGAGCATATCTCGGCGAGTTTTTCCCATGTCTCCACGTCGATGTAGGAAACCTGCGGGTCAACGTCATCCTTCGAGTAGTGTTTCATCGCCAGGGAGAACGAGCACACGTTCTTGCCGGTCTTGGTTTTCTTCATCACCGGGTCCCTCGTGGCGTTCCCTTCGATGGTTACTGTTTGGTAGTTTTGCATGGCACAGCTCCTTGAGTTGGTTTGAAGGGTATACGGATAACACCGCGGAATATTAAAATTTTTTTAAAAATTATAAATTTTTCCCCATGTCATTACGGGGAATTGATTTATCATTTTTGCCCTTGATCAGGGCAGGGGAATTCGCCCCGGACCGGGGCGGGGTTTGTGCGAGGGGGAAGGCCTCCCCGGCCTCCCCCCTTCGCGCTCCCCCCTCCGGGTCGCTCAGGCGCCGCGACTGGCTTGGCTTTTTATTCAGGAGATACTTACTATGCTCGGCGCTCGTATGCAGCCTCCCGCAGACTCGCGCCTCCCGCGACATCCTTGTCGCGGGTGGTTGCAGTAACCTGGATAAACGAGTCGCCGGGCACGAGGCCCGGCGTCGCGAGTATGGCCCAGGATGGGCCTTCCGGAGCGAAAGGCGTTAGGCTCTTACTGCCATCATCCTTTCTAAAACAATGACATTTTCAGTCATAAAAGCATAATCTCGTACATTCTCTAAAAACAGGCCTCAAAACGTCCGCCGGCAGGCGGACAAACCTAACAAGGGTGGATGCCCGAGTCGAATCCGGCGAAGCCGGTTCGACGAGTTCACCCGAAGCCTCCGCCGGCGATTGAGGCGGCACGCGGGGGGTTGATAGGGGGGGCTTCGTGCCAAGGCCCCCCTATCACATGCCCGACCCGCCTCCGGGTCACCCCCCGCCCTGGTAAAGGCAAAATCATTTTGTTTCTGATATCCCGGACCAGCTCGTGGGATCATGGGGCCCTTCCGCCGGCTTCACTGTCACCGGGATGCCGGTAAGGTGGGCCATGCCCGAGAGGGGATCAAGGTTGCGGGGCCCGTCTGCGGCGAGAATGTTCACGTTGACTCCGTGGGTCGCGGCCGCGACCGATAATCCCCGCGCAGGCTGGTGGCCCCAGCCGTGGGGCAGGGCCACGGTGCCCGGCATCAGTTCCTCAAGGAACCTTACCGGGACCCGCACCGTCCCCGTTGCGGATGACACGTCGGCATATTCACCCTCCGCCAGGCCCGCGTTTTCTGCGTCTGCCGGGTGCATGTAGAGATAGTTGGTGTTGTTGTCCCCGGCGACGAATTCCTCGAGGTTGTGCATCCAGGAGTTGTGGGTGCGGACCGCCCGTTTTGTGATAAGCTTCAGCATGCCCCGGTTTTTAAGCTCATCGGCATAGACCCCGTCCAGCGAGGCGGTTCTCTCAATGAAATGCCCCGGCGCCAGGTTGACTTTGCCGTTCTCCGTGACGACCCTCTTGCCGAGGAACGACCCCTCTTGATGGGGCGGACGGAGCATGCCGTGGGGATGGCGAAGGAGCTTTCTGAACCCAGGCTGGCCGCCGGAGCGCAGGATAAGGCCCAGCATGCGCTCCGGGGTGAGGGCGATGCCGCTGAAGAGCTTCGAGCGGAGCGCCTTCATGTTAAGGTCCATCACCGCCTGGACTGCCCTGGAGCCGAAAAGCGGCGCCCCGCAGGCGCGGGCCAGGGCGGTGTAAACTTCCATGGGGTGGCGCTGCTCGCCGTCGGGCTTGAGGACGGCCCGCGTCGCCTGCAGGTAAGGCCGGTGCTGCAGCCCGCAGAAGAGGGGGAAGATAAAGGGAATGCCCGCCATTTCGAAGAACGGGGTGACCGGCAGCACATAGTGGGCGAGGGACGCGGTCTCGTTCAGGAAGATGTCCACCGACACCAGCAGGTCGAGTTTCTTAAAGGCTCCGCTGATGCGCGCCGAATTGGCCATGGTGTTGAGCGGGTTGCCGCCGGTGCAGAAGAGGGCCCGGAGCTGTCCCGGGCCCGGGGTCAGTATCTCGTCGGCCAGAACCCCGCCGGGAAAACAGTCGCTCACCGACGCCAATCCGCCGATGCGCGAGCGGTCCTTCCGCAAAAGCAAGCCGCGCTTTCTGCCTATCTGCTCGAAGGGAACGATGCCGCGTCCGACCAGGGTCCCGCCGAAGCGGTCGAGGTTCCCGGTTATAGCATTAATGACTTCCTGAAGCCAGAAGGCCAGGGCTCCGTTGCGGCCCATGTTGACCCCGGTGGACGAATAGAGGGCGGACCCGTCGGCGGCCAGGTAGCCGCTCACGATGTCGCGCAGGGTCCCTGACGGTATGCCGGTGACTTCCGCGGTGCGATCGGGGGTCCACGGCTCGGCGATGCCGCGCAGACGGTCAAGGCCCTCCATGAAGGCGGCGGTCTTTTCCCGGTCTATGGCGTCCCTCGCGAATATCTCCCTTAGGAACGAGAGATAAAAGAAAACGTCCGTATCGGGCCTGATGAACACGTGTTCGCCCGCCATCCTGGCCGATTCGGTGCGGCGGGGATCTATGAATATGACGCGGCCGCCCCGTTCGACTACTGCCTTCAGCTTTTTCATCGGATGAGGGAGCTGCAGGAAGCTGAACTTCGAGATTGCCGGGTTTCCCCCGACAATGACCAGGAACTTCGTGTTGGCGATGTCGGGAAAGGGCTGCGTGAAGGGGAACCCGTAGAGGTGGTGGGCCACGGCGAACTTGTTGGCGCAGTCCTGCGTGTGCGGCGAGTACATCTGCTTCGTGCCGATGCCGGTCATGAACCCCTGGGCGAAGGCGGGATGGAGCATGTCGAAGCCGGTGGCGGTGCCGACGTACATGCCGATCGAGTCGGGCCCGTGGGCCGCCCGCAGGGCCCTGACCTTTCCGCCGATCTCCCCCAGGGCCTGCTCCCACGATATCCTCCTGAATTCGGAGCCCTCGCGCTTCAGGGGATGTCGCAGCCGGTCCGGGGACTCGTAGATCCGGTGCTGCTTGAGCCCTTTCACGCAGGCATGGCCTTCGGTGGCAACGTGTTCCCTGTCGGGTTCGATCTTCACCACGCGGTTTCCGTCGAGGGTCACCTTGAGGCCGCACAGGCATTCGCATATTCTGCAGAAGGTGTATTCGGTCTTCATGGGCTGCGTTTCCTTTCTCGATCTATCGTTATCCGGCTGTCCCCATGCGGAAGAAGGCTGATGGCGGCAGAACCCTTGAGGATTACAGGAATATAAGCATCCCTGTCCACTACTTTTTCCGTGCCCGGGTCCGGAGTGATTGTGGCGACGGACATTAAAAAAATCTTGAATTATTATAACATCGGGGATACAGGTATGGAGTGGAATAAAATTACTCCAGGACAGGGGAGGGATGATCTTCAATTCTAAATTTGTCTGCACGCTGCCGGAAGGAAAGAAAGCGGTAAATACCGAAGAAAAAACTCCGAACGATGACCCGGTCCGCCATGAAGGACTGAGAAGGGGGGATCCGATAACGGCCGTTGGAGCTCTTACCGGCATCACGCCGGCGTCTCTTGAGGTTAAACACTGGTGTTCGGGATCAGTTGCCGAATATAGGGCCCCCCTTTCGTCAAACAGCAGAAATAGTTATATCATCTGTCCCCTCATTGCACTCGCCGGCGCGGGAATGTTCTTCGCCGGGTGGAAAAAAACATAGGACCGCTGGCCGTGACGGAACAGGACTACAGCGACATCGATTTCGGATACGAATGCGACCTCCATTTCTTCGAGCCCCGGGAGACCGATGACGTGGTGCGGGAATTTATCAGGCAGGCCGCCGCAAAGGGCCTGAAGAAGATACGCCTGGTCCATGGCAAGGGGATATCGGCCAAGAAGAGGCGCGTGTATGAACTGCTGGAGGGCCACCCGGACGTTGCGGAGTTCCGGAACGACGGCCCCAACTGGGGTGCTACGATCATCACGCTGCGGTAGGCGGGGTCACGTGACCCCGCCTACCGCAGCGTGTCATATGAAATAAATAATATTGAGGGTAATCATAATGTTGAGTGCAAGCCAAATTGAAAAATATGCCGATGTCCTGATCTGGGGCCTTGAAACGGCCCGCACGAAGCCTTTCAGGCCCTATGACGTCATACTGCTCCGGTACCAGCAGCCGTCGATAGCACTTGCGGAAGCGCTGTACCGGAAGCTCCTGCATCGTAAATGGATCGTGGTGCTCCGGGGGCTCGTGAATCCCGTGATGGAAAAGGATTTCTATACCTGCACGGACCCGCGCCAGAGAAAATTCATCGGCGAATGGGAAAAGAGTTTTTTTTCGAACATAAACGGCACTATCTTCCTGTCCGCGCCCGAGTCGCTGACGCACCTCAGGGATGTTGACCCGAAAAGGATTAACGAGGCCATGGTCGCGGCGCGGAACCTCCGACGGATCATGGAGCGGCGCGAAGAGCGAGGGCTGGTAGGATGGACCCTCTGCACCTATCCGACGGAGGAGCCCGCCCGGCGCGCCGGGATCTCCATCAGGGAATATGCGAACCAGATCATAAAGGCCTGCTTCCTCAACGACAGGGACCCGGTGGCCCGGTGGAAGGAAATCTATGCCAATTCAATGGAAATAAAAAAATGGCTGAAAAGCCTTGCGATCAGGACAATCAGGGTTGAGTCAAAATCCTTCGACCTGTCCATAACTTTGGGGGAGAAGCGGCGCTTCCTCGGCCTTTCCGGCCATAATATCCCCTCTTTCGAAATATTCACATCGCCGGACTGGCGCGGCACCAGCGGCACCTATTACGCGAACCTTCCCTCGTACCGGAGCGGCAACCTGGTCAAGGGGGTGCGCCTCGAATTCAAAAACGGTTCTGCAGTGAAGGCCCGCGCGGTCCAGGGAGAGGCCTTCCTCAGGAAAATGATAGCCATGGACCGCGGCGCATGCCGCGTCGGGGAGTTTTCCCTCACCGACCGGCGTTTTTCCCGCATCGACCGCTTCATGGCCGACACCCTCTTTGACGAGAATTTCGGAGGGCCCAGCGGGAACTGCCATGTCGCGATCGGCAATTCCTATTCCGACACCTTTGCCGGCAATCCCGCGACCCTGACTGCGGCCGCGAAAAAGAAGCTCGGTTACAACGAATCAGCCCTTCACTGGGACCTGGTGAACACCGAGGAAAAAACGGTGACCGCTCGCCTGGCAGGCGGGAAAAATATGCTCCTGTACGAGAAAGGAAAATTTGTGTATTGACGGGAGGGCGTTTACGACGGGTTTTTGATTTTCTCTATCACCTTGTTCAACAGGTCCAGGTACTCCCTCTGGGTCTGGATGTATTCCTTGACCAGCGGGTTCTGCTCCAGTTCCTTCTGCATCATTTCGTATTCCGACGATTCCTGCCGCTCGATGGGGCCGCCTGCGGAAAGGCGGTCGTTGATCTCCTTGCCCATGGCGATCAGCCTCGCATAGAGTTGCTGTGCCGCCCGGTCGTTGCCGATCCTCGAGAGGGTTTCGTGGTACCGGATGGCTATCCCGTGCTCCCTGATGGTTGAGGCGAGCTCCCTGGCTTTTCTGATGATGGGCTGGATGGAGTCGGTCATGGTCCGGGCCCCGGTATCACGACGTGTGGTGCCCGCGCGAACGGATGGCCTTGACCATGTTCTGGAACAGGTCGTAGAAGTCCTGCAATTCGTCACCTTTCCTGAGGGGCCTGAGCTTCGGGTCCTTTCCCGCGATGATGTCTTTCATGAAGTTCGATATGACGTATATGGGCCCTGAAATGCGGTGCGTTTTCCTTATGAGGATGATGTACAGGGCTATGCTTTCCGCGAGTATTATGGCAAGGATCGAGGCCAGGAGGATCCTGTTGTACCGTATTATGGTCGTGTTGAAGGCGATTATCCGGTTCAGGGTCTCCATGTTCCGGTCATGGTTTTTCGCGTTCTGGATGAGGGCCTGTTTTAAATTCGGGTCTTTCACCGCTTCGGGAAGGGACGACAGCGAAACGAAGATACTGTTTTCTATCTCGTAAATGTTGGTGATCTTGGTGTTGTTTTCCGTCAGCTTGTTGTTGTTATAGACGACGCTGGCGGTTATGGCAACGAGGATGACGGCGGTGATGACGCTCACGATGCCGATTATCGAAAAGGTGTGTCGCAGCTGGAAGCCTTTGTCAATGATATACTGTTTTCGTTTTTTCATCGGATACCTCGGCGCGAATTCTGATGATGGCGCGTGACCATGAGCCCCCTCCCCGGCAGGGTTCTTGAATTATCTCCGGTTCCCTGTAAAAGGCCCCACCGGGGGTCTTGGAGGGCCTGGGGCACTGGCCCGACCCGTATACTAAAGGTAAGGCCGCGAAAGTCAATATATTTTCAGGCGCAGGACCCTGTCGAGTATACCGAGCTCCCCCAGCATCGAGAAAAAAAGGCGCAGGGGAAACCCGATAATGTTGGATGCCGATCCCTGGTACCCGTCGACGATGAGCCCGCCCTGTTCCTGGAAAGCGTAGCTTCCGGCCTTGTCCCGGAACTCGATCGTGTTCAGGTAGTTTACAATGCCGTCCCGGTCCAACTTTTTGAAGGTGACCCCGGTCGTCTCGTGGCGGGTCAGCGTGCGGTGCGGCCCCTCCTGCCGTTCCGCCGCGAGTAGGGTGACGGCGGTGATGACCTGGTGCGTGCGGCCGCTCAGCTTCGATATCATCGACACCGCGTGGTCGAAGTCGTCGGGCTTTCCCATGACATGCCCGTCGATGGTGACAATGGTGTCCGCGGTTATGATGAGGAGCGGGAAGTCCCCGCCGGTGCAGGACTCCAGTATGGCGCGGCATTTCTCCCCGGCTATGCGCGTCGCGAAGGTTTCCGGGGGTTCACCGGGCAGGGGCACCTCGTCTATGGACGGGTTGACGACGCGGAAGCCATCGACCAGTCCGGCCAGTATCGATTTGCGCCGCGGGGATGAGGAGCCGAGCAGTATGTTCATGGTTCACTTGAGGACAACTTTTTCGTTCAGTTTGTACACGTTGGTTATGTTCTTGATGTTCTTGAGCCTGGCCATGATCTCCTTCAGGTGGTCGTTGCTCCTGACCTCGAGGATGAACCTGAACACGGCGTGGTCCGCTTCTTCCACGCGCGCCTCGACTTTCACGATGTTCGTCTTCGCCAGGGCTATCTCGTCGGCGACGTCCTTGAGGAGGTTGGGGCGGTCGATGCCTTCCACCGCCACTTTGACCGGATAAAAGGTGTCGGGACTCCCTTCCCACTTGATGTTCACGAATCGTTCCTGCTCATGGTTCAGGCGCTTCAGGGAGGGACAGCTTTTCTTGTGCACGGTGATGCCCCTGCCGCGGGTTATGAAGCCCACGACATCGTCGCCCGGTATCGGCTGACAGCACTGCGAAAGCCGGATGAGGATGTTGGTGGCGCCGTTGATGGTGATGCCGGTCTGCTTCTGCCTTTTCCGGGGCGTGCTTTTGAGCCTGATCTGGTCGTCTTGGGGTGCCGGGGCCTCTGCCTGTTTTTCGTCCTTCTGCTTTTCCCCTTCCTCTTCGAACTTAGTCTCGGATTCAAGCTGTCTTCTCAGCCACTGGCGGATCTTGTTCCGCGCGCTGGGGGATATGGCGAGCTTGAGCCATGACTCGGAGGGATGGCCCTTCTTGCTCGTCATGATTTCCACTATGTCGCCGCTTTTAAGCTTGGCCTTGAGGGGGACGATTTGGGAGTTGACCTTGGCGCCGATGGTGGCATGGCCTATCTCCGTGTGGATCGCGTAGGCGAAGTCGATCGGCGTGGCTCCCTTGGGGAGCTTGATAATCTTTCCCTTCGGAGAAAACACGAAGATCTCGTTGTCGTAGAGGTCCATCTTCAGGCTCTTCATGAACTCCCGCGTGTCCTGGACGTCGGTCTGCCATTCCGTGATGTCCTTGAGGAACGTCAGGTTCTTGTAGTCCTTCTTGATGACGCTGGGGTCCTCCTTGTAGAGCCAGTGGGCGGCGATGCCCATCTCCGCGGTCGCGTGCATCTTTTCGGTGCGGATCTGCACCTCAAGGCGGTGCCCGTCGGGGCCGATTACGGTCGTGTGCAGCGACTGGTACATGTTCGACTTCGGCACGGCTATGTAGTCCTTGAACCGCTTGATGATGGGGGACCAGAGGGTGTGGACCACCCCCAGGACGCCGTAGCAGTCCCTGATCTCGTCGGTGATGATCCTGACCGCCCTGATATCGTAAATCTCTTCGAAGGGTTTCTCCTGCTCCTGTATCTTCTTGTGGATGGAGTAGTAGTGCTTGGCGCGGCCGGTGATCCGTGCGCGGATATTGAGGGCGGCAAGGCGCTCGCCCAGGATCTTCCTGACGTTTTCCAGGTATTCTTCAAGCTCCGTGTCGCGCTGGGCGATGTTGTTCCTGATCTCGTTGTACGCGACTGGTTCGAGGACGCGGAAGGCGAGGTCTTCCAGTTCGCTGGATATCTTGGACATGCCGAGGCGCCGGGCGAGGGGGGCGTAGATGTCCAGGGTCTCTTTCGCCACCCGCGTCTGGGTCTCGGGCGGCTGGAACATGATGGTCCTCATGTTGTGGAGCTTGTCCGCCAGCTTGATGATGATGACCCGGATGTCCTTGACGGTGGCGATGAGCATTTTCCGCAGCGTGGCGGCCTGGGCCGTGGCCTTGGTCCTGCTCTTGATGGACGATATCTTGGTGACGCCGTCCACCAGGCGGGCCACTTCCTCGCCGAAGGCCTTTTCTATCATGTCCAGGGTGGTTCCGGTGTCCTCCACCGTGTCATGGAGAAGGGCGGCGGCGATCGTGTCGGTGTCAAGTTTGAAGCCGGCAAGGATTATGCCCACTTCCAGCGGATGGACGATATAAGGCTCCCCGCTGAGGCGCTGCTGGCCCTCATGGGCGACGTTGGCGAACAGGTAGGCCTTCTGGATGACGGCCAGGTCAATGTCGGGATTGCTGTTTTTTATCATTTTCAGCAGCGTTCCGATGTCCCTGCTTCGTATCTTTAAATCGATGTCCGACATTTTTTCTTTAAAACCCGTATAATTAATAAATAATGAAAATAGTATGGATAATCATTAACTTTGTCATTAAATACAATAATTTTCGCAGAGACGCAGGGGCGCAGAACTGTCATTTCGAAAAAGCGCGGGCGACTGAGAAATCCTGACCTCACCGCCGGGAAAGATTTCTCACCCCTCCGGGGTTCGAAATGACAAGTCATGACAAGCAACGCCTTCAGAATGTAATTTTCTGCGCCTCTGCGCCTCCACGAGATCACTATTCCATTGCCCTTTTTGGACATAAGAATACAAATAAAAATATAAAGATATATATTTTTTTTCCCGAAAATATAAAAAATAGTATATTAATCCTGCCGCAAAACCGGCGTTTTGCCCCGGATTAATGCTAAACCGGAAACCAAAGCCCCCGGTCTTTATCTTCAGAAAGATGATGGCCGGTCAAATTATAGCCAAGGGGAATACATCAATGGGTAAGAAAAAGATACTGAAACTGATGTGGCTCGCGCCTGTTGTTATTCTGATAAGCCTCACCGGAGGGGTGAGCCTTTATTCCCAGTTCTTAGCGGATGAAGAAGAGGAAAAAAAGCCCGTTGAGGAAAAGAAGGTATCCGATATAGCGATGAACATTAAGGCCGAAATGGTCCAGGAGGCCGAAGGATCAAAATGCGCCATCAGGGTCACCTGGGACCTGGCCCCGAAAATGACGGGGGAATATGTCGTGGCCGCGTCAAGCGAGGTCATAGACACGGCCGAAAAAGTCCACAAGGCGCGGGTGGTCCAGACGGTGAAGGGGGCGGAAAAAAACTCGATACTGGATCCCGAATGCACACCCGGCAGCCATTATTACGTGGTACTGTCGAAGGCCGGCATCACGGGCAATGCCATCGATCTGCGGGCCGGTTCCAATTTCATGACTTCCCCCCTTGTTATCGGAGCGGAAGAGCAGCTTCCCATGGTGTCCAATATACGCGCCATCGAGACGCAGGACCTCAAGGTGCGCCTGACCTGGGACAGGGCGGATAAAACGGCGCTTTTTTACACCGTGTACCGGTCCAGGCAGGTGATCAACACCGCTGAGCGTCTCAAGGAATCGGAGAAGCTCGATACCCTGGTTGATATAAGCGAATACATCGATGAAGGGATAGCGACCGATGTCCCCTATTTCTACGCGGTCACCGTGAAGGCCCTCAAGGGGAAGGACAATATGACCCTTATGCCGGACAGGAACTACACCACGACCGGGGCCATGGTCACCGCGCGCAAGGTCGAAGAGAACAAAATCAGGACGATCGGCGCCAGTCCGGAAGAGGGCGGCGTCCTTGTCACGTGGGACTTCACCGGTCCCGGCGACGCTAATTTCCGGCTTTTCAGGTCCGAGAGACAGCACAGGAACGGGAGCGAAGTCGCCAGCAGCGAGGTGCTCCGCACGGTCAATATCAGCGACGGCAGCTACAGGGACGCGGCGGTGCCGCCGGGGCGTTATTTTTACGGCCTGCTCCCCGGGGCGGGCACGGACCTGTCGTCTCACGAGCTGGTCCCCGGCGTTAACATAACCCGGACCGCTGTTGTTGTCAGAATAAAGGAAGAAAAGAAACAGAAGACAGAAAGGAAAAAAGAAAAGATCGAGACCGCCGAACCTGACGATATCGACCGCATTCTCAAGAGGACGTTCTTCCGGAGCAGGTACAAGGAGGCGATCAAGGAATTGTCCGATTTTATCGAGGCCGGCGCCGATGAGACGGCGGTGGCGAAGGGAAGGCTTTTTATCGGAAGGTCCCATATCGAGCTGGGACGATACCGCAGGTCGCTGGACTTCCTGCTTCTTGCCGACGTTAAGAAATATTTTCCGAAAGACGCGGATTTCTGGACCGCCTTCGCTCTGGCGCGTATCAGGAACCATTAATACAAGGAATACTAATCGAGGGCATATGATGAAACAAGGGATAGTAGTGGGCGCGGTGCTGGTTGTCGTGGGAATAGGCGTTTTCGCCTATTATGACCGCTTTGTCAGGCACGAGCGCGAAGCGCAGGAACTCCTCACCGAGGGTAAGCTGATTTATGAACGGGGGTCGCGGGAAGCGGTCAATGACTCGATAAATATCTTTTCGAAGGTGATCGCCCGCTATCCAGGCACCAGGGCCGAATCCGAGGCATACTTCAACATAGCCCAGGCCTATGAGAAAATGAACCTGAACCGTCTCGCGTACCTCAAGTACGTGTATATCCTGAAGAACGCCAGGAACATTGACGAGGGGTTCGCCCGGGAGATCAAGGCAAGGATCGCCCGCCTCAAGGTAATGAAGCGGTACACCGAGGAGGGCATCTACGATCTGATGGGCCTGCTCCATCATTCCGAAAACCGCGACTTCAGGAGCAGGGTCTACACGGAGCTGGGCCACACCTACCTGCAGATGAGGGAGCTTGAGAAATCGAAGCGGATGTTCGACATAGCCCTGACCGAGAACGGGGAAAACGAGGAGGCGCTGCTGGGCAAGGCGCGGGCGTACAAGCGCCTGGGAGAAGACGACATGGCGTACAACCTGTATGAATACTACCTCAAGTATTACGGCAATTTCAGCCAGTACGCGGATGACGTCAAGAGCGCCTATCTTCACCAGGTGTACCAGTCCGGCCATCAGAACTACCGCGCCGGCAGGTATACCGCGGCCATTTCCTATTTTAAAAGGGTCCTGAGCCATTTCCCGGAGAGCGGCTTCACGGAAAACAGCCTGTACTGGATCGGCCAGTGCTACTTTGCCATGCACCGGTACGGCTCCGCCATCAATTATTACGACAGGGTCCTGAACAACTACGACAGCGGCAAGGACGAGGCCGCCCGCATCAGGAAGGGATACGCCTATTTCCTGATGAAGAAATTCGACCTCGCCGCCAGGGAGTTCCAGATTTACATCAACAACTATCCCCGCGGCGCCAATATCGACACGGCGAAAAAATGGAAAAGCATGAGCACGCAGGAGATGCTCTACCGCATACAGAACAGGATGATCCCCGATGCCGAAGAGGAAGAAGTGAAACCGGAAGGGAGGAAGAAGGGGGGCACGTCATCAGGTCCCGAACGGGAAGGGACGCCGGATGACAGGGCCATGACCGGCAGACCCGCCCATGATGAAGCCGATTATGAGAACGTGGGGGAACTCTGAGTTCCCCCGCCTTACGGCCGCTCTTGTACCGTAACCCACACGTTGATTTCGCTTTTATCCCGCCAGACCGTGATCTGGATGTTCCTTCCTATTCCCGACCTGCTGACGATGCCCAGCAGGTCGTTGAAGTCTCGCACAGCCTTCCCGTCTATCCGGGTGATGACGTCCCTGATTCTGAGTCCCGCCTTTTCAGCCGGTCCGTCCTTTTCAACGGCGCCCACCAGGGCCCCCTCGGGTTTCTGAAGCCCGAGCTCCCTGGCGAATTCCGGGGTGAGGGGCGATATCTGGACCCCGATGTAGCCGCGCTTCACCTTCCCATATTTCTGTAGCTGTATCAGGGTGTCCCTGGCCGTGTTGATCGGTATGGCGAAGCCGATCCCCAGACTGCCGCCGGTGCTGGAATAGATCATGCGATTGACGCCGATGACCTCGCCGTCGATGTTGATGAGGGGGCCGCCGCTGTTTCCCGGGTTGATGGAAGCGTCGGTCTGGATGTGGGAGACCCCCATGTCGTTGTATACATGGCGGCCCGTCGCGCTGATCACGCCCGTGGTTATGGTCTTGTCCAGGCCGAAGGGGTTGCCGATGGCAATGGCCATGTCGCCGACCTTAACGCTGTCCGAGTTGCCGAAGTAGACCGGCGTGAACCTGCCGCTGTCGTTGATCTTGAGGAGGGCGATGTCGGTCAGCTGGTCTGAACCGACCAGGGTCGCGGTGTAGTCCTTGTTGTTGACGCGGACCGTGACCGAGTCCATGGCGGCGACAACGTGGTGGTTGGTGCAGATATACCCGCTTTCAGATATGATGAAGCCGGTCCCGAGGCCGCGGCGCTTCTGCGTGTCCGGGGCAGGCTGCCGCCTGCCGAAGAATTCCCTGAAAAAGGGGTCGTCCATGAAGGGGTCCCGGCGCGCGGTATTGACCGTTTTCTCCGTGCTGATGAAGACGACGCTGTTTTTATACTGCTCGTAAATGTTCTGGAATGTTTTCTGCAGCTCGTAGACCGGTGAATTCTGGTTATGCTTTTTCAGCGGGGACACCCTGGCGGGTTCGCCCGGAAAGAGTTCGGCGCCCAAGGCTCCGGATGCGATTGCGACTCCAGCCAGGACGGCAGGCAGACGGTGTTTTATCATGGTGTTCTCCCTTGCTGCATGCGGCGCGTTTAATGACGATACGATCTGTTATAGTATTGGAAATAATGTTACAACAATTTTTTCATGCGATACAAATAAATTGGTTTTTCATCCCTGCGTGATCCTTTGACTGACCATGGTTGAAGCGGATTGTGCGTGTGCATTCCCGGCATGGTCGCAGCATATTTTTAAAGATATTGAATTTTGAGGTGTTTCCTGCTTGAAAAAAAAAGACATGCATTAAATGATTGATTCGCGCAATGTTAGCAGGATAAAGGCGATGCGCGTTACTGCCAGTCATTAATTACTAATTCGGAATGAGCTATTCGGGGAGGACATATATGAAAAGGATTGTGGGCTTATTGGTTTCCGTTGCGTTTCTGATATCGGCACTGCCGGCCCTGTCGCAGGAAAAGGCCGATAAACCGAAGCCCGATAAGGACAAACAGCAGGCTGTTGATGCGGAGAAAAAGGCCGATGCCGGTGAAAAAGACCCGAGCAAACTCTATGTCGACCTGTCCGCCCTCATGTACCTGGAATGGGCCTATTTCAGCGGCTTCAAGTACACGGGAAGCACGACCTGGGGCAAGGTCGCCCGCTGGGGAGTTCTAACCGACGCCTATTATCTTTCCGGCGATCCAACGGACCTGACGCCGGTTGAGCGCTACAATTACAAGAAAAACGAGAACACCTTCCGCATGCAGCGGTGCTATCTCACCATTAAGAAGCAGCTGGGGGATATATTCAGCCTGAAGATCACCACCGACATCGACACCTCCACCGCCGACCTGATTTTCCTTAAATACGGCTTTGTTCAGCTTTACAAGAACTTTGCCACGCCGGTGGGGCCCGTGATCGTGAAGGCCCAATTGGGGAAGATCGCGACCCCGGTCATCGGCATAACGGACAAGCTGAGCGACCTGCGCTGGATCGGGCCCAATTACCTCAACAATTCCAAGCTGGTCCTCAACGGCAAAAGCTTCGACGATTCCGCCGACCTTGGCGGCCTGGTTTCTCTGAGCCTCTTTAACCTTGTCAGCCTGGAGTATGCGATCACCAACGGCGAGGGCGCGAAATCCGACAACAACGAACGTTACGGCGGCAAAGCACATACCCTCCTGGTTTCCGTCAACCCCGTTGATTATATCAAGGAACTCTACGTGAATTTTTACGGACGGTGGGAAGATACCAACAAAAACAAGATAGACGGCTCGGGCACGACGTCGATTATTTACCGGGGCGTTGAGCGGCGGGGCTATTACGGCGTCGGCGCCGCGTGGTACAGCGATGTCCTCAAGCTGGGCCTGAACTTCTTCATGCCTGAAATGCAGAATTCCAGATCCTACTGGTACGATGCCGCCCTGGCTCCCTACTTCGTGAACATGTCCGTCCGGCACAAGCTCAAGTACTACCTGATAGACGCGTGGTTCAACGTCAACCTGGGCGCCGTCACGCCGGCCGGCGTGCTGATTCTGGGACGCGCCTCCTGGGGCAAGGAGTTCTCGAGCCTGGCCGGCAACATGAGGCAGGCCCATGTGACCCTGGTGCTGGGAGGCGGCGTCGGCTACCAGTTCAGCCAGTATTTCAGGATGGTCCTGTACTATGAAACGATACGCTACCAGGCGGGCCCGTACCTGGGCTTCCATGATATAACCAAAAAGGACCCGACGCCCAACAATAACGTGTACATCAAGGCGGAAGTGAAGTTTTAGTGAACTGATTTAACAAGGCCCCCCAGCCCCCTTGGCGGGGTGCTTGAGTACGAAGGGCCCAGGAGTCCCCCGCCGGGGGATTTAAGGTGCTGGCTGTATGATTAATACGAAACATGAAGGTCTGAATGAACAAGAAAATTGAAGAAATCATCAAATCGAAAATACGGACCATCCCCGATTTCCCCAAGGCGGGTATCCAGTTCAGGGACATCACGACGCTCCTGCATGATAAAGAGGGATACCGGATGTGCATCGACGCCTTTATCCGGCGCTATGCGCGGCATGACATCGATTCCATCGCCGGCATCGAGGCGCGGGGCTTCCTCATCGGCGGGGCCATAGCCTACGAGCTCCGCAAGGGCCTGGTCCCGATCAGAAAAAAGGGTAAGCTTCCTTCGAAGAAGGTTTCCTACGAATACGAGCTCGAATACGGAACCGATACCCTTGAGGTCCACGTGGACGCGGTCAAGAAGGGCGACAGGGTCCTGATAATCGATGACCTGCTGGCGACGGGGGGGACGTCCCTGGCGTGCGCAAAGCTGGTGGAAAAGCTCGGCGGGGAAGTGGTCGAGCTCGCCTTCATCGTCGACCTGCCGGACGTCGGCGGCCGGAAAAAGATCGAGGGCCAGGGCTACAGCGTCTTCACCCTGGTGGAATTCGAGGGCGACTGACGGCTCCACTCATACAGCGCGATGGACACTGCCACCGGCGCGTTCAGCGATTCAACACCGCTGCTCAGGGGGATCGAAACCGATTCCCTTTTTAATTCCTCCGGCAGGCCGGGGCCTTCGACCCCCGGCAGAAGGAGAAAGCGTTCGGGGAAGGTGAAGGAGTCAAGGGGCGCGCCCCCGGCGTCAAGGGCGACCACGGACGACGCGCCGCCGCCCGGAAGGGACGGCAGGTCGCGGATCGACGGTCCCCGTTCCATGACGGCGCTGAAAACGGCCCCTGCCGATGCCCGCACCGATTTCGGATGGTATGGATTGGCGGCCTCCTTCAAGATGACAATCCTGCCCACGTTGAAACCGACCGCGGAGCGGATGACCGATCCCACGTTGACCGGGTCCTGGAAGGGCAACAGGAGCGTGCACCCCGGGATGATGTCCTTTTTCCATTCGGGCATTTCCGGCGGCTGGACCGCCAGGAGCGGCCCACCGGTGTTGAAAAGGTCCAGTTCGTTGAAGAGGGCCTTTTTCAGGACCAGGAGCGTGCCCGCGTCTTCGTGCCTGCTTATAAGGGCGTTGATGGCCTCGTCATTCTCGGAATATCCGTCATGGAGTATCAGTTCGCGGGACGGGATCCTGCCGCTGGCCGCCAGCTCGGCGATGATCTTCTTTCCCGAGACCAGGACGGTGCCCGATTTCCGTATGCCGCCGCCGTCGCCCAGTTTCTTCAGCTCCTTGAAGGTTTTGTTCTCCGCCGAGGTTATGGCCGTCCCGGCCGTGGCCCTGAGGTCCTTGAGGATCGAGTAGGTCTTCCGCGTGCCGGCCAGCTCCTTCCGGTAGACGATGAGGCGCCGCTCGTAGCTGGTATTGGGCAGGCGGTACCGGCGGTCCGTTTCCAGCGCGTAGGCGTTCATGTTACCGGCGGTCACGGCGTCGAGGTCCCGGTCAGCCTCGGGGCCTTTCATGAAGATGACCCGGCCGCCCAGCGGCAGGAAGTGGTTCACCCTCGTAAGGGTGTCGTCGATGGATTCAAGGGCACGGGTTATGACTCCTTCGACCGTGAAGAAGGACCGTTCCGTCACCATGTGGGGATATACCTCGACGTCGCCAAGGCGGAGGGCGCGGGCCGTATCCTCGAGGAAGGCCGCGCGCTTCTTCCTCGGTTCCGACAGTATCATCTTCAGCCGGGGAAGATATATCTTCAGCGGTATGCCCGGGAAGCCCGCGCCGGAGCCGATGTCGATGATCGGCGAGGGAAGCTCTATGAATTCGGTGAAGTAGAGGGAGTCGATGAAGTGCTTGACCACTATGTCCTCGAAGGCCGTGATCCTGGTGAGATCAAGGGTCTCGTTGCTGTCGACGAGGAGGTCGTAGTAGGCGCCGAACTGGTCGAGCTGCCGCGGCGTCAGTTCAAAGCCGGAGCTCCGGAATATCTCGTTCATCAGGCCGATGCGTTCTTTGTCGGGCATGGCGGCGTCAAACGGTGCCGACAGGCGAGGGTTCCGGCAGGTCCATGTCGAGGTTTTTCTCCAGGAGGAGGACCGGTACCGTTTCCCTGTCATCGTGGTTTTTTATCATGATGTCAAAGGGCTTGAAGCCCAGCTTTGAATAGAGCAGCAGCCCCCGGGTGTTCTCGCACCAGCACGGGACGATGAGCCGGGTCACGTGGTGCCGCGCCACGGCCATCTCCATCATCGCCTGGAGGAGGAATCTCGCCGCGCCCTTTCTCCGGTGGTCTTTGCTTATGATGACGTTGCCGATATGGCATTCGGCGTTTTTATGGATGTCGAACAGGTCGGCAAAGCCGACGGTTCTACCTTTTGAGACCAGGACGGTCGCGTCGGACCGGGAATCGACGAAGGACTTGAGCACGGCTTCGGTCAGCGGGTAGGTCACCCCGGGAAAGGCGTAATGGAGCTCCCTCTCGTTCGCAAAAAACCCGCATATGACCGGGAGATCGCTGTCGGTGATGGGTCGCGTGGTATACATGACGTCCTGTCGTTTATGGGATCACTATGCCAGTTTTTTCCTGATAAAATCGGCGATGGCGCCGGCGCCGACCGCTTCCTGGTCTCCGCTTTTCAGGTCCTTGACGGTGCAGGTGCCGGCGGCTAGCTCGTCCTCGCCTATGACAACGGCGAAGGCCGCGCCTTCCCGGTCTGCCTTTTTGAACTGCGCCTTGAAACCCTTGGACCCGGGGTCCATGTCGGCGGAAATCCCGGCTCCCCGCAGCTCGCCGCAGAGGGCAACGGCCTTTGCCAGTGTTTCGCCGCCGGTGTGGACTATGAATACGTCTATGCCGCCCCCGGGGATTTCCTTCCCTTCAAGGAGTATCTCCATCCTCTCGATGCCCGCTGCGAAGCCCACGGCCGGCGTCGGCTTCCCGCCGAATTCCTCCACGAGGTTGTCATACCTGCCCCCTGCGGCGAAGGCGTTCTGACCCCCCAGCCGGGCGGTGACGAACTCAAAGGTCGTCCTGGTGTAATAATCGAGGCCGCGGACCAGGAGCGGGTCCTCGGTGAAGGCTATGCCGCCGCCGGTGAGGTATCCCTTGACCGAGCCATGATGGCTTTTGCACTCGTCGCAGAGATAGTCAACGGTCCTGGGCGCGTCCTTTTTCAGGGGCTGGCAGGAGTCCTGCTTGCAGTCAAGGAGCCGCAGGGGGTTCCGGTCAAGGCGTGACGCGCAGTCGCGGCACAGAAGGTCCTTCACGCCCGTGTAATAGGCGGTGAGGGCCCTGACGAAATCGGGGCGGCAGTTCGGGCACCCAATGGAATTGACCAGCACCGTATAATCGCCGATGCCGGCCCGCTTCGCGATGGCGTCCATCATGGCGATCGCCTCGAAGTCGTGGAAGGGGTCGCCGCTGCCGAATATCTCGGCGCCGAACTGGTTGAACTGGCGCAGGCGTCCCTTCTGGGGCCGCTCGGCCCTGAACATGGGGCCGATGTAAAAGAACTTGCACATGGCAAGGCGGTTGTACTCGCCGTTCTCGACGTAGGCGCGGACGACGGACGCGGTCCCCTCCGGGCGTAGGGTGAGGCTGCGGCCGCCCCGGTCCTCGAAGGTAAACATCTCCTTTGATACGATGTCGGTCTCATTGCCGAGACCGCGCACGAAGACCTCAGTGAACTCCATGACCGGGATGACTATTTCCCTGACATTGTATAATTTGAATGCTTCCCGGGCGGCGTTGACGATGAGGTTGCGCCGCCCGATCCGGTCGGGGAATATATCTTCAATGCCAGGTGGTTTTGATAACATTCTGAAATCCTTGTTTATGATTGATGCGATTCTCCCCTCCATTGATGGGAGGGGCCGGGGGAGGTTGTATTGATTGAAACGCTCCCGTCTGGTTATATATGTATCTATAATGCGGAGGCGGATAGTTTTTGTCAAGAGTACAATTCAATTATTGTTATTTTATTTTTTTCTTTACTAGTATTTTGTCCTGAGCAGGGCTAGGGTGTGCCCGGATTCCCCGGGCGGGGATTTCACACTTTTCTTTTGTCACCAAAAGAAAAGTGTGAAAAAGAAAAGTGCCCGCCTGCTGTTTCGGCCTTCGGCTCCCCTGCGCCTCTCGACAGACGCGGAGGCTGCGGAACTCGGTGCCTTTGGCACCTCAAACAGTCCTCGCCCTTATTCCGCGTCTGTCTGCGATGCTCGGCGAAACAGAGGGCGGGGTTTTGAAGCTATTCTGCAGATTTAAT
The DNA here is from genome assembly GCA_937872225.1 of uncultured Spirochaetota bacterium. Taxonomy (GTDB): domain Bacteria; phylum Spirochaetota; class UBA4802; order UBA4802; family UBA5550; genus RBG-16-49-21. The sequence continues at coordinate 96,595 of CALMRZ010000064.1, read as the reverse complement.
GGGAAGGTGTGGAGAAAACCGGTCGCCGGGCATGAGGCCCGGCGTCGCGAGGATGCCCCAGGACGGGGCTTCCGGAGCGAGCGGAGAAAAATTACTTATCACCATCGCCTCAAAACGAACAATCAACTCAAGCGTTCAAAAACAGATAAACATGAAGTTATAAAAGACATCAATAGTGAGCCCCGCGGCGTTGAGCGGCGCGGGGGGAGGGATCGAAAGGGAGGGGGTGTCCGCGATGACAACCCCTCCCTTTCATAGGATGACCGACCCGCTCCGGGTCAATAACTAGCGCCTTCTGCGAAGAATCGCATAATCCCCCATCTCGGCATCAAAGATGATGGTATACAACGAGTTGGGCCGCGCCATATCCACGGAGACGCCGTCCGCGTCGATAATATCCCGCACCGTGAACCTTCGGTCAGTGATCGTATCGGTGATGGGGAATATAGCCTCCACGGTCTCGCCGCGGTACACGGGATTGAAGGTCCTGATTAGCGGCATGCCCTCCGGAGACGAGCCTGACCTGTACCCGAGGAACATGGCCCTGTTGATGTAAGGGATGCCTGAAAAACACTTGTTGCCGAATTCGTTGAAGAGATCATCCGTGTAGGGGCGGTGGCTCACCAAGTCAAGCTCCTCCCGGTAAAAGGGAAGGCGCTGTTCGAATTCCGGCGTTCCGGCGGTGCGGACCGCGTCCCGGTAGATCCTCGTCGTGTTGGCAGTGTAATATACGGACTTCATCCTTCCTTCGATCTTGAAGGCGTCGACGCCGGCTTCCATGTATGCGCCGATGCGCCCGACCAGGCAGAGGTCTTTTGACGAGAGGATCTCCGTGCCCCTGCGGTCCTCGATGATGTCGAGGGGCTCGCCGGGCCGGCTTTCCTCCACCAGGGAGTAGCGCCACCGGCATGCCTGGGCGCAGTCCCCCCGGTTGGCGTCCCGGCCGGTGAGGTACCGGCTCAGGAGACAGCGGCCGGAATAGGCAATGCAGAGGGCGCCGTGGACAAAGACCTCTATCTCCGCGTCGGTGTTGTCCCTGATTATCCTGATCTCGTCGACCGTCGCCTCCCGTGCCAGGACGATCCGGCTGACGCCGGCCTTGTGCCAGAAGCGCACGGCCAGGTGATTAAGGGTGGACATCTGGGTGGAAAGATGGATGTCGCAGGTCATGCCCGCGTCGCGGACCAGGGCCATCATGCCGGGGTCGGAGACCATAACGGCATTGAAGGGTAGTGCTCTGACCCCGTCAATGAACCGCTTCGCGTCCTCTATCTCCTTCTCGTGGAGGAAGGAATTCAGGAGAAAAACGGCCTTTGCTCCGTGATTGTGGCAGAAGCGCACTCCCTCTTCTATATCTTGCCTGGAAAAGTTGTCAGACTGTGCTCGCAGATTATGCTCTGACCCCCCGAAGTACACGGCATCAGCCCCATAGATTGCAGCGAATTTCAGCTTTTCCAGGTTGCCGGCCGGGGAAACGATTTCGGGGAATTGCTTATTATGATTTAACATGATTTGGTATTAATCAGGGGTATCATATAAGGAGCAAGTAAAAATTATGAAAATACCGCATGATGTGATAATTCTTTCGGTTTCAGCGTATTATTGTTGTTGGTAATTTTTTGTAAGATTGAGGGCCAGTTAGGGGGTCAGAGCACAATATAATAATCAGATTGATCGAAAGACATTGAGCCTGAGATGAGGTTTTGATCTTATTATGAAAAAATGGGCTCTGACCCCATTAATGTATCCCATTTCCTATAATTTTTTCAAATTCCTCTTTTATATTCGTATATAACGTAAACACAAACAAAGGAGAAAGAAATGTCACGGCCTTTAAGACAAATAAAACAAGGATCAACCCATCATGCTTATTCCAGGTGTCATGGTAAGAAAAACCTGCTGCATGGCAAATATGGAAAGATATATTTCATTGAATCAATCACCATGTGCCAGGAAAAATACGATTTTGACCTGATTGCTGCAGAAATTGTTGCCAATCACATTCACCTTATTATTAAAACTAGTGAAGGGAAGGAAACGATATCACGTATTATGCAATACGTCAAGGCAAGAATTGCTGAAAAATACAATAAGGCTATGGGAGAAACCGGGGCGTTTTGGAACGAACGATTCGGATCTACCATAATTGAGGAGGCAGAGAACCCTGAAGAGTATCTTTTATGGCTTCTGTGGTATATAGGGTATAATCCCGTAAGGAAAGGTCTATCGCGGGATCCGCGTATGAACGATATTGGATTTATTAACTGCTATCTTGATGAGAACTTCAATGCCCCGGTTAAAATCACACTGCATAATTATTTCATTAAACTGGGGGATACCTTTGAGATGCGCGTTAAGAAATTTCTCACATATGAAGAAGCCTACCGGAAGAGGCTGGCGGTTTATTTTTAACATCATGGGGTCAGAGCCTCCTCGGCATCTAATAGGGTAGTGACCTGGTGTATGCGGTGCAAAAACCTGGATCCTCCTGAGTTGGCATACTATCAGCAATTCACATGTAAAATATTGAATAACATAAAATATTTATTCTCATGGAATGAAATCTTCATTATCCTTTTCCATATTATAAAAAAGAACTGGACATTGATAAAGACTTGGCATAGCATTTGTTGTGTTCGGTTATATAAATCTTGGAGGATTTGTATGAAAAAAATATTGGTCATAGCGGTCATGGTAATTGGCCTGCTTGCCATCATGGGGCCGGCCCCGGCAGGGGCGGTGCAGGTGAAAATAGGTCTTTCCGGCATGTATGATTTCTGGGACCCGCCCTTTAAAAGTCTCCATGAGGGCAAGTCCAACAGCCTCATATATGCCGGGTTGAAAGATGATGATGATGGCTCCCTCATGCTGGGACCGGAGCTTGACCTGAAATGGGGAGGGTGGAGGATGCAGCTCCTGGCCCTCTTCGGGGTCATGAAAAACAAGTATGATTATACAAACTACCGGTGGGACTTCACGCTCTGGAATCTCCGCGGTTTTGATCAACGGTTGGACTGGCTTACCGTCGGTGATTACTCGGCGCGGCGCTACGATGTTGACCTGAAATTCGGCAAAAGCTTTTACCAGTACCTCTATTTCAACTTCGGCGTCCGCTTCAATTACGCCGACGGTAGCGGTTCCCAGTTCCGGTTCGCCCCGGGATTGGACCTTAATTTCGGTGATGACGATTTCCATTACTTCCAGGTGGGGCCGATCATAGGCATCGGCTTTGAATATGAAATCAGGGGTTTCTCCATCTATTTTGATGTTAACGGCATTATTAATTTCGGGAACCATTATCTCGAGAGGACGCAGCTCTTTCCCTTCCCTTGGTCATATGCTCTTCCGTTCAAGTATGACACCGACGTCATCGGCTTCGGCTTTGACACCGACATCGGCGTCGCCTATTTCATAGCGCCGGCGCACCTCTCCATCGGCGTCGGTTTCCGCTGGACCGGCGTGGTGTGCGTCCCGGGCGAGGACGACAGCTCAATGATCGACTTTGCCTACCGGGACAAGTGGATCAAGGGCAAATGGGATCACTTCTACGGCTTTACTTTTAACGTGAGCGCGAGGTTCTAACAGAAATTATCGATGGTAGAACGACAACGCGGCGGGGCCTCCCGCCGCGTTGTCGTTCGTATCGGAATATGTTATTTCGAGCCCTGCTTATCGGGGTGAGAGATCTTTAAATATACACATCATATAAAGATTTCTCCTCATATCCGGGTAACGTGATTCATTGAAATGAGTGTTTTGCAATAAAATATATTTTCAATCATTGAATTTCATGAATAAATTATAAAAACTCTGCGTCTCGGCGCCTCTGCGAGAGATATTCTGTAATGTGATAGTATGCCTGATAGTGATTCAATCAGAACCGCCCGGGATATCATCGCGAAATCCCATTACTGTACGGCCCTTACCGGCGCTGGCGTATCCGCCGGGAGCGATATTCCCTGCTTCCGGGGAAGGGGCGGAATCTGGCAGAAATACGACCCTGCCCTGGCGGGCATCGAGATGTTCCGTAAAGATCCCGGCAGGGTATGGGAGATGGCCCGGGAGCTGATCGCCCTGGCTGGATCGGCCGCGCCGAACCGGGCCCACTGCTCCCTCGCGGCCATGGAGAAGGGCGGCCTGCTGAAGGGCCTTGTCACCCAGAACATCGATGGACTTCATCAGCGGGCAGGGAGCAGGAGCGTCATCGAGCTCCACGGCAGCATCATGACGCTCCGCTGCCTGGAATGCAGATCGGATTTCGATCTCGCCGGTTTTAACATCATGAAAGAATATCCCCTCTGCCCGGCATGCTCCCGGGTGCTGAAGCCGGGCATGGTCTTTTTCGGCGAGACCGTTCCCCTGGGGGCCCTCAACGAGTCGCGCCTTCTTGCCTCCACGGCTGACGCGATGCTGGTGATAGGAACGTCCGCCGTGGTCAATCCCGCGGCGGAGCTTCCCGTCATGACGAAGGGTAACCGGGGGAAGATAATCGAGATCAACATCGAGGAGACCGGGCTCACCAATTCCATAACGGACGTTTTTATACAGGGCCGTGCGGAAGATGTGCTTCCGGAATTGCTCTGACCCCGCAAGAGTGCTCTGGCACCTCCGGTAGTGTTTATTTCTTGACAGGCCTGCGCGGCATTATATGATTCAAAGAGGGATGCACGCCCACATTCCTTGAAAAATAGTCCCCGGAGGTATCACCGGTCATGAAGAAATCAATGGCTCTGTTCCTGTTTCCCTTGCTCTTCCTGTCATGCGCGTCCCTCACCAGCCTGCTGGGAACCAAGCCGGAGGTCACCCTGAAGCGCTTCGACATAGACTCCATCAGCCTCAAGGACGTGACCTTTCTTTTTGAAATAGCCCTGAACAATCCCTACCCGGTCGGCTTCAGGCTTCAGGATGTGGGCTTCAACGTCAAGGTGGAAGGGAACCAACTCCTGAAAACGAGGACACCGAAAGGGATGACCGTGAAGGCGGGCGGGAACGAGGTTGCCACCGTAAAGGTGACGATTGCCTATACGGACATCGTCCGCATCATCAAGGACTACGCCGAGCGGGAGGACCTGAACTGCGCCATAGACATCGATATCGTGATCCCCCTTCCCGAGGCGGTCCAGAAATTGAAGAAGAACATAACCTTCAATTACACCGTGCAGAAGAAGATCCCGGCATTGAAGCCCTCTTTCGGCATATCCAATTTCCAGGTCAAGGCGCCGACCATTGACGAGATCAAGCGGTCACTGGTCGATACGGGGAAGAAGAACCTGAACGCCACTACCGTTTTCAACCTCTTCGAGGGGCTCATATCGGGAAAGAAAACCGATCCCGTTGACGTTCTTGACCTGACGTCACTGGACGTGCCCATCGGCGTCAGCTTCGACGTGGAAGTGAAGAACAACACGAAGGCCCGTCTCCGGTTCCAGGACCTCTCGTATGATTTTGCCGTGAACGACGCGAAGATCCTGACCGGCACCACCGGCAGGACCGTCAACGAGGGGAACCGGTCGGTCATACGCATAGCCAACACCTTCAGTTCAAAGGCCCTTGGGAAGTCGGTGGTGAATTTCCTGACAAACCGCACGGGCTCTTACCAGTTCAGGGGTTCTTCCAGCGTCAAGCTCCCCGACGAGATAACGACCTCGCCCCTCAGGCTGGCTTTTGACGAGAAAGGCCAGTTCAAGATACAATAAAATCGGGGCGGGTAGAGATACACCATGGAATTTTCCCTTGAATCAAGAAGCCTTTTCATAATACCGCCGCTCCTCTCCTTCGTGATAGGAATCACCCTGGGCATGACGGCGATCATACGGGGCAGGCTGAAGATCGAGAACGTGCTTTTCGCCCTGGTGTGCCTCTGGTGGTCGATGCTCATGCCGCTTTTCATCTGCCACCATTTTTTATGGGGCAGGGTCGATATCATAATGAAGATCGAGCGGGGCGTGCATTTTTTTTACGTGTACCTGCCGGCCATCAACGCCCTCTATTTTTTCCGGATGACCGGGACCAGGAGCAGGGTCATCCTGCCCGGCGCTTTTATTCTCAGTTTTCTCATCTCGCTGACCACCTTTACCGGCTACTATCTTACCGGGCTCAACGAATACTCGTGGGGTTATATTTCCCGCGGCGGCGTCATGCTCCAGGTCTTCGGACTCTATTCCGCGCTCATGGTGGTCTATTTTATCGTGTCGTTCATCAGAAAGATCAGGACGGAAAAAAACAGGATACTGCGCCTGAAGCTTGTATATATCGTGCTGTCATTCATCATGGTGGGGCTCCTCACGCTGACCAACCTGCCCGCCATGAACGGCATTGATTTTTATCCCCTGGGGAACCTCATGTTCCTGCCGCTGGCCTTTCTCGGTTACGGCGTCCTCTCCAACCGGCTGATGGACATTCGGAGCGTGCTCCATGTCACTTTCATCTGGGGCGCCATGTCGTCCCTTATCCTGGTCCCCAACATAGCGCTCTTCTATTTCGTGTCCCGTTTCATCGGCAGTATCGGCCCTGTCTACCAGTTCGTGATCGGGACCGCGTGGTTCATCGGGAACTATTTTTACTTCAAGAGGGTCCAGCCCCTCATCGACCAGCTTTTCAACCGGCGGAAGTATAACCTGAATGCCATTGAATCCGCCTTCATCGACAGTATATCCACGCTGAAGACGCTGGGTGAGCTGATAAACCAGTTCACCGAAGTGATCAGGAAGACCATCGGTTTCAGGAGCGCCGAGATAGTTGTCTGCCGCCCCGATGAACCGGCCCTTGCCGGCGCCGGCCTGAGGATGCACGCGCTGGACCCCGGTCTTGAGGCATGGTTCGTCAGTTCAAACCACCTGGTGGACCACACCCGGGTGGAGGCCAGGACGGATTATCCGGAGCGGGACGCCCTCCTGGCCCTGTTCAGGGAACTTGACGCCGCCTACCTGGTCCCCCTGGTGCTGAAGGGGCGCCTGTTCACCCTGCTGGTGCTGACGGAGAAACAGAACCTCCGCCAGATAACCAACTACGAGGTGCGGTTCATCAACAACATCAGGGCCGCGGCCGCGATAGCCCTGGACAACTCCGTCATGTACAGCAATCTCACCATGCTCACGGAACAGCTCGAGCACAAGGTAGAGGAGCGGACCGCCGAGCTGAAAAAGGCCATGGACGCCCTGTGGGGAGAGATGGAGCTGGCGAAGAAGATCCAGACGACCCTGCTTCCCCGCTCCCCGGCTATACGGGGGTTCGAGATAGCGGCCTACATGCGGCCGGCCGACCAGGTCGGGGGTGACTACTACGACATCATAAACGCCGAGGGCCTTGACTGGCTTGTCATCGGGGACGTGTCCGGTCACGGCGTGCCGGCCGGCCTCATCATGATGATGGTGCAGACGGCCATACATACAGCCTTAGCGGGCAGGCCGAACCTGAGGCCCGACGTGCTGCTGAACCGCGTCAACAACGTCATCACGGAGAACATACAGAAGCTGGACGAGGACCGGTACATGACCATCACCGCCATTGCCTGCATGAACCGGGGCCGCTTCATGTTTTCCGGCCAGCACCAGCATATCATGATGTACCGGGCCGCCCTGGACGACGTTGAACTGATCGAGACCAACGGCATATGGATCGGCATAGCCGAGGAGCTGAAGAGGCCCGCGACCGGCGAATTCGCCATGGAAGTCGGCGATACCCTCCTGCTGTACACCGACGGCATCACCGACGCGTGGCGGCAAGGTTCCACCAGGGACCTGCGCAATCCGACGGAGGACATGTTCGGCATTGACCGACTCAGGAAAACCTTCAGGAAACTGGGCGCGCAGAGCCCGGTTGATATCAGGGAGGGCATTCTTTCCGGTCTTGACGGCTATTATTTCAATGACGATGTCACCATGGTGATCATGAAACGGCTCGAATGAGGGAGGGATATCTACTCCTGATTGTAGGAATCCGGGTTTGAATTAAATTGCCATGCGAGTTGACTTTTACCCTTAATAATTATATAATAGTATCAAGTAGCAATCTTAAAAGTAGAGTTGTCTTGTTTGAACCATGTCATCGCGAGCGAAGCGACGCGATCGTGCCGTAGATTTAGCAGATGACTTGGATTTTTTCATGAAGGAAACTTTATTGAGAAAAAGATTGTTTCGTCGCTACGCTCTTCGCAATGACATATGACTGGTAACTTTCCCGTTTTCATTCCATCTTGTACCTGAGACTCCGAAGAACAAGGCCTGGGCGCCGGGCGCGCCCCACTACCATCTTTTGGAGGTCGAGCCATGATGAATTATCCTCTCCTTCTCACCGATTTCATGCTTCGCGCCGCGCTGTATTATCCCAACAAAGAGATAGTTTCGATCTACCCTGCCGAGACGTTCCGGTACGGCTACGGCGACTGGTTCCGGCGGGTGTGCAAACTCGCCCATGCCCTGGACGCGTGGGGCATCCGGAAGGGCGACCGGGTCGCGTCCTTCGCCCTCAACAACCACCGGCACCTGGAGCTCTATTTCGGGGTGCCCGGCATGGGGGGCGTGCTCCACACCCTGAATATCCGCCTCTCCCAGGAGAACCTCATCTATATCATAAACCACGCGGAAGACCGGATCATCTTCCTCGATGAAGACGTGTTTTTCCTCCTGGAGCCGGTGGCCGACAGACTCAAAACCGTGAAGCTCTACGTCATCATGTCCCAGACCGGGAAGATGCCCCAGACGAAGCTCGCCCCGGCCGTGCTCTACGAAGACTTCATCAGGGACTTTCCGGAACGCTACGACTTCAGCGTCGACCGGGACGAGAACGAGCCGTGCCTCATCTGCTACACCTCGGCGACGACCGGCGACCCGAAGGGCGTCGTCTACAGCCACCGGGGCCTGGTCCTCCACACCTATGCCGTGGCGGCCACCCTGGGGGCCCTTGAAAGCGACTGCACCCTTCACATCGTGCCGATGTTCCACGCCAATGCCTGGGGGGCGCCCTTCGTGAGCGTCATGCTGGGCATGAAGCAGGTATTGCCGGGCCGCCAGATCCTGGACATGAAGTCCCTCTGTAAAATAATCGCCGACGAGCGGGTCACCTTCTCCTGCGGCGTCCCGACCATCTGGATGATGATGTACAATTACCTCGAGGGCGGCGGCGAGCATGACTTCTCTTCGGTGCGCAATTTTTATTCCGGCGGTTCCGCCCTTCCGGTGCACCTGATGGAGGCCTTCGAGAAGAAATACCATGTCAGCATGGCCCAGGGGTACGGTGCAACGGAAACCTCTCCGCTGGTCACCCTCTCGGGGACCAAGAGTTACATGGAGGGCCTTTCGGTCGACGAGAAGATACGTTTCAAGGCCACGGCGGGAGTACCGGTGCCCGGCCTTCAGGTGAAGATCATGACGACCGAGGGAAAAGAAGCCCGGATGAACGGCGAGGACATGGGAGAGATACTGGTGCGCGGTCCCTGGATCGCCAGCGAGTATTACCGGGACCCGGAGACCAGCGGCCGCGTCTTCAAGGACGGGTGGTTCCGCACGGGCGACATCGGCACCATGGACAGCGAAGGATATATCAGCCTGGTGGACCGCGTCAAGGACATGATCAAGAGCGCCGGGGAATGGATATCGTCCATTGACCTTGAGAACACCATCATGCAGTATCCGAAGGTGCTTGAGGCCGCCGTGATCGGCATTCCCCATGACAAGTGGCAGGAGCGTCCCTGCGCCTGCGTGGTGCCCCGGCCCGAGCATGCGGGCAAAATGACGAAGGACGAAATCATTTCTTTCCTCGAGGGCAAGGTCGCCAAGTGGTGGCTTCCGGACGAGGTGGTCTTTCTGAAGGAGATACCGAAGACGAGCGTGGGAAAGTTTTCCAAGAAAGAGCTCCGCAAGATCGTGTACCCGATGCTGAACGTGAAGGCCTTCGGTTCCTGACGGGCTAGACCGCCTCTTTCGCCTTCATGAGGAGCTCCGTGGCGTTTTTGAGGATGGAGCTCGAGGTGTTGGACAGCTCGCGGATCTCCAGCACCATCTCGGCTACGATCATGTTTGATTCGTCGATGGCCTTGGTGGTGTCCCCGATGGCTTTCTTCTGCTCCGAGGTGCTGATGCCGATCTGCTTGGCCAGCTCGATGTTCTTTGTCATCTGCTCTATGATGACCTTGATGTAGCGCTCCTCCACCAGAATGCTCTCCTGGAGCAGCTTGATCTTGCCGGAGCTTTCGCCCATTTTGCCGATGAGCTTCTTGATGGTCTCCGCCGTGGAGGTTATGACCGCGACGCCCTCGGCCGTGGTGTTGGTGCTGAAGGCGAGGACCTTTTCTATCTCCTTGATGCTCTCCGTGGTCTGCACCGCAAGCTTGCCGATTTCGTCGGCGACGACGGCGAAGCCGCGGCCGTAGTCGCCGGCCCGGGCCGCCTCGATGCTGGCGTTGAGGGAGAGGAGGTTGATCTTGTCCGCTATGTCTACGATGATGGAGACGGTGTCGCCGATCACCTTGCTCTGCTCGCTGATCTTGCCGATGGTGTTCTCCACCTCGCGGAGGCTCTCGTTGGATATGCTGGTCTGGGCCACGATCTCCTCGATGTCCCGGTAGGTGTCGCGGAGTTTGGCCGTGGTCTCCTCCTTGATGCTCTTGAAGTCGTTGACGATGTTTTCCATGGCGATGTTGCCTTCGACCTGGTCCTTCGCCGTTACGTTGATGTTTTCCGCCGCGCTGTAGAGCTCCTCCATGGTGGCTGACATCTCTTCGAAGCCCGCGGACTGGCTCTGCATCTTGTCGTTGAAGCGGGTCACCAGGGTGTTCTGCTCGTCCACGCGCTCGAAGAGGTGCCCCATCCGCTCCTTGATCTCCAGGGTGATGGCCCGCTGCGCCTCGGCCTGCCTCTCGATGACCGCGTGCTGGGCCGTTGTACGGCTGTTGAACTCCTCGATGACGGGAATGTTGCGGTACATCAGGTAAAAAAGGAAAATGGTCATCAATATGAAAAACACTTCCCGGAGAATGATAATCCCTGTTACGACTGGCTTACCGTCAACGATGGCGAGGAAGTGCGCTTCGCCGCCGTTTATAATGGCCCAATAAAAAAAGAAGCACCAGTTGACAATCGCGAAGATTGAAAAGAAGATGAATAGTTTTTTGTTGTACTGGAGATACAGCAGTATTACCAGTACAACGAGAAGAATGGATGAGTTATACGATTGGAGGGCAAAGGTCCAGCCGCTGTTGTATCCATAATTATATTTAGCCACAATTGGGACAAGAATCGTTAAAAGTGCCGTGATCCAGGACAAAATGGCCGTTTTTTTTTGTAATTTTTTTCTTCTAAATATACGGTAGGCCAATATGATGGCGATTATGTCGATCGAGATCGGTTTGACAATGTCAATGATTGCCACCTTTGATACGGCCATAAAAACGCTGGCTATAACAGTAGCGACTATAACCCCGATGAAATACGTATAACTTCCCCTGATCTGAAGGATCTCAAAGGGGGTGTATTCAATCTGGGTTTCGGGTTTTTGCTTTTTTTCTTTTGCCATGGTATCTAATGTTGTATGTTTTGTGAATTTATGTTTCGATAAAACAAAATAGCATGAATTTAAATTTTGTCCAGAAGAAAAATTAAACAGAAAAATTAAACAGAAAGTCGGTTTACTATGAAGAAAATAATACTTGCAAAATGGAAATAAATTGAATGTTTAACAGGTGGATAAATAATTTTAATCCATCCGGTCGGTTCTGCAAAATTAAAAATTAATAATTGACAAAGTTTTTTAAAACTACTATTGCGCAGTAATCTTAAACATAACATTGTTATGGGCACTCCCGATAAATAGAATTTTCATTATTCAAACAATGAAAAATTCCAATTATACTTAATAAGTGCCTATACGGGAACATCGCAATTTGATTTTTGGGTGGTTCCCTTGTCTCAATGGTGGAATGATAGATCTTGACGTTGTTGCAATCAGAAAAACGTATTACCTTAAACAAATATAGAAAGAGGCTTGCATTATGGCAGACAAGACCAATGTTCTCGGCATAGACATAGGTTCCATATCCATTTCCCTGGCGGTAGTGGACCGGGACAGAACCATCGGCGCAACCGCCTACGCCTTCCACCGCGGCAAGATCGCTGAAACCCTCCACGAACTCCTTTCAGGTTTTGATCTTCCCTCAATCGGCGGCATCGCAGCCACATCTTCATCGCCGGAGATCATCGCGGGCGCCGCGGTCTATGACTCGCGCGTGTCCGTGATACGGGCGGCGAAACACCTCCACGACAGGGTCGGATCGATACTGATCGTGGGCGGCGAGAAGTTCGGCCTGGTGCTCTTTGACGGGGAGGGGGAGTACCTTAATTACCGGTCCAATACATCCTGCGCGGCGGGCACCGGCAGCTTCCTGGACCAGCAGGCGACGCGCCTGGGCCTCTCCGGCATCCATGAATTCAGCGAGCTGGCCTTCCGCAACAGCGGCAGCGTGCCGAAGATCGCGTCGCGGTGCGCCGTCTTCGCCAAGACGGACCTCATCCACGCCCAGCAGGAGGGATACTCCCGCGAGGAGATCTGCGACGGCCTGTCCTTCGGCCTGGCCCGGAACATAGCGGACACCCTCTTCAGCAACGCGAAGCCGGAAGGGCCCATGGTGTTCTGCGGCGGCGTGTCCAAGAACCGGGCGGTGGTGAAGCACTTTTCCCGCATGCTCGACATCGACATCATAACCCACGAGCATTCGCACCTCTACGGCGCCATCGGCGCCGCCCTCAATTTTATTGATGAAAGGCCGATGGGCGCTTCCGTGGACATCGCTAAACCGGACGACGTTATTCTTGTCCATGAAAAGAAAAAAGATTATTATTACGATTCACTGGCCCTGACGCTGTCGGAGTATCCGGCCTTCGACAGCGTGGAGCGGTATGAATACCAGCCCCTGCGCAACGATTTCGCCGTTCCGGTGGAGATCGACATATACGAACGCCTCGAGACGGAAATGGAGTACAGCGTGTTCCTGGGCATTGACATCGGCTCCACCAGCACCAAGACCGTGCTCCTCGACGGCGGGAAGCGGGTCCTGGCCGGGCTGTACACCAGGACCTCCGGGAGGCCCGTGGCGGCGGTGCAGGCCCTCCTCGAGGCTATTGACGATATGGCGATGATTCACGGCGTGTCGTTCCGCTTTCTGGGCGCCGGCACCACCGGCTCCGGGAGAAAGTTCATCGGCGGCATCGTCGGCGCCGACATCGCCCTTGACGAGATCACCGCCCACGCCCGCGCCGCCTGCGAGCTGGACCCGTCTGTCGACACCGTCATCGAGATCGGAGGGCAGGATTCCAAGTTCACCACGCTGCGCAACGGCATGGTGACCTTTTCGATCATGAACCACGTGTGCGCCGCCGGCACGGGGAGCTTCATCGAGGAGCAGGCAAAGAAGCTCGGCTGCCCACTCTCGGATTATTCACGGCGCGCCGAGGGCGCCCGGGCCCCTCTGTCCAGCGACCGGTGCACGGTCTTCATGGAGCGCGACCTGAATTATTACCTCTCCGAGGGGTTTTCCGTGAACGAGGTACTGGCTTCGGTGCTTCACTCGGTACGCGATAATTACCTTACCAAAGTCGCCATCGAGAAGAACATAGGAAATCGCGTCTTTTTCCAGGGCGCCACGGCCAAGAACAGGGCCCTGGTGGCCGCCTTCGAACAGCGCTTGGGAAGGCCCATCATGGTGTCGAAGTTCTGCCATCTCACGGGCGCCATGGGTGTCGCCCTGCATCTCCATGACCAGGGCCAGGCGAGGACGCTGTTTCGCGGCATCGGCCTCTACCGCGCGGCGATACCGGTGCGCACCGAGGTGTGCGACCTCTGCGCCAACCACTGCAAGATCACCGTGGCCGAGGTAATGGGCGAGACCGTGGCCTTCGGGTTCCTGTGCGGGCGCGACTACAACACAGACTCCTACGTGCGGCACCCCGACGCCTTTGACCTGATCAGGGAGCGGAACCGCGTGCTGAACCGCGACCTGCCGCCGGCGGGGGAGACATCGTCCGGCGGGACCGCGTCCCCGGTCACCGTGGGGATTCCCGCGTCATTGCATCTCTTCGACGAGATGCCCCTCTGGAGAAAATTTTTCGATATCCTCAACATAAGGACCGTCACCAGCGAACACTACCGCGACGGCATATCAGAGGGGAAAAACCTCACCGGCGCTGAATTCTGCGCCCCCATGGCGGCGCTCCACGGCCATGTGAACTACCTGTCAGACCGGGCCGATTACATCTTTCTTCCCCATTACATGGAAAACAGGCATGGCAACCGGGCGGTGAAACGTAACTATTGCTACTATACCCAGTACTCGCCGTCCCTGGTGCTGTCGGCCATTGATATCAAAAACAAGGAAAAGATCCTCACACCCCTTATCCGGTCCAATCTGGGGACCTTCTATCTGAAGGTCCAGCTTTTCCGGATGATGAAAACAATCATGGGGTCCGGCATAGGGTTCATGCAGGTCTCGGGCGCCTATGACCAGGCCTGCGAATACTTTCATGACGTGAGGGGGGAGTTGAAAGATCTCTACACCCGGGCATCGGACGGCGGGGACATCCGCGTCGTTTTTGTCGGACGGCCCTATACCGTCCTGTCCCGGGGGATGAACAACGGCATACCGGAAATTTTCTCCCGCCACGGGATCAAGACCTTCTTCCAGGACATGCTGCCGGACGCCGCCCATGATGCCGGGACGGACAGTCTCCTTGAAATGATACACTGGAAATACGCGTCGATCATCATGGACGCGGCCAGGACCGTCGCAGGGGAAGACGGCGTGTACCCGGTTTTCGTGACGTCCTTCAAGTGCACCCCCGATTCATACGTGATGGAATACTTCAAGAAGGTCCTGGACAACAGCGGCAAACCGTACCTGATCCTCCAGCTCGACGAGCATGACTCCAGCGTCGGATACGAGACGCGCATCGAGGCCGCCATCCGCGCCTTCAGGAACCACCGTTCCTCGTCCCGGGCGGCGGCCGCGTCGCTCGGCGTCATCCGTGACGCCGGACTGTCGAAGGGAAAGGACATTTTCGCAGGGAAGACGCTCCTCCTGCCCAACTGGGACTGGATATCGTGCCGCTTCATCGAGTCGGCCCTGAGAAAGGACGGCATTGACGCGCGCGTCGTTTCTGAAAGCGCGGAATCAATTCACCGGAGCATGCGCTTCAACACCGGGCAGTGCATACCCCTCAATATCATCGTGCAGAACGGCGTGGATTACGTCGAGCGCCACGGCCTGGACCCGGCGCAGACGGTGCTCTGGAGCATGAACTCCAAGATAGCGTGCAACATCGGCATGTTTCCCCATTACACGAAGTACCTCCTGGAGTCCTTCGGAAAAGGCTACGAACAGATGGCCGTGTACATGGGCGACATCACCTTTGTCGATATTTCCGTCCCGGTGGCGGTTCAGTGCTACCTCGGCTTCATGTTCGGCGGGATGCTCAGGAAGATCGCCTGCCACATCCGTCCCTACGAGAACGTCCCGGGGTCCACGGACCGCGCCCTCGAATCGGCGGCGAACATCCTCAACGACGCCTTCATGACCGGACGCTCCAAGGAAGACGCCCTGACCGAGGCCATGGGCCTCTTCGAGGCCGTCTCAGTCACCAGGACAGACAGGCCCAAGGTGGCCATCTTCGGCGACCTGTACGTGCGCGATAATGACATTATGAACCAGGGCCTGATCAAGACCATAGAGGCGAACGGCGGCGAGGTCATAACCACGCCCTACAGCGAGCTGATTACGATCGTCGCGGACCGCTACATCAAGAAGTGGTTCATGCAGGGACTCATCGGCGACGCCGCCCTGGCCAAGGTGCTCTCCAAGGTGGTGACGGTCCTTAACAGGAAGTACTACCGGTATTTCAACCGGGTCCTGGGCGGCGGAGACTTCAGGATCGTTGATAACGCCGAGGACGTCCTCGCTGAATTCGGCCTGAGCATCTACCACACGGGCGAGTCGATGGAAAACATCATGAAGATATTCCATATCATCGAGCAGCATCCGGACCTGTCGCTCTTCGTGCAGACGAACCCGGCCTACTGCTGTCCTTCCATGGTGACCGAGGCAATGGCGGACCGTATCGAACAGATCACCGGCGTCCCCATCGTCACGATCGAATACGACGGCACCACCGCGTCGCGCAACGAGGACGTGATCCCCTATCTGAAATACCCGAGGAAGGCCCGGGGAAGAGAGTTCAGGAAGGCAATGTAGCATGGCCCCCGTCGGGGTCTCGGCCCCCGGCGGGAACAGGCCGTGGCTTATTTCCTGAAAACGAGCAGTCTGCTGCCGATGAAATTGAAAACCATGCCGGCCAGGATGCCGATCAGCGACGTGATGATGTAATACCTGTGGAAAAAAAATATACTGTTATAAAGGGACAGCGATACGGCCATGTTGATTGCCAGGCCCAGGAGGCAGGTGGCTACGAACTGCAGGTACTGGACGGCCGTATTTGCCGGCTTTGACCCGCTGAAGGTGATTATTTTATTCAGGATGTAGTTCGATGTCACCGCGGAGATGAAACCGACGACCAGGGCGGTGGAGTAGGACAGCGACATGACATCGTAGGTGAGGTAGACGAACAGGAGGTTCACCGGCACGCCCGAGGCCCCTATCAGGCCGAATTCAATGAACTGCACCATTTTCTCATGGCGGTAGGAGTAGAGGCGGTATAAATGGGCCAGGTACAGGACCTGTTCTTTCAGCGAGAGCTTGCTCTCTCCATGGAGTCGCTGCTGGAACTCGATGGGGATTTCAATGATCTTTTCAGGTTCCGACTTGACCAGCAGCTCCAGGCCGATCTTGAAGCCGAGGGGGTTGAGGATGTCACGGGCCGGCATGACATGCCACGGTAACGCGAAAAAGCCCGACATGGGGTCCTTGACGGCGGCGAGGGGACGGGCCAGCACCCTTGACACCCATGCGTTCAGTTTCCTGAACCAGTTGAAGTGGGGGATGCTGCCGCCGGGAACAAACCTGCTGCCGATGACGAAATCCGCTTTTCCTTCCATGATGGGCTGTATCAGCTCGGCGATTTTCGCGGGGGGATGGCTCAGGTCCGCGTCCATCACGACATAGATATCGCCCCGCGCCAGGGAAAAGCCCTTGATGACCGCCGAGGACAGGCCCTTCTCGTCGATCCGGGTGTGGATCATGACCGGATACGTTTCAGACAGGGATTCAACCGCCGATTCGATGCCGTCCCGGGAATTGTCGTCAACGATGATGATCTCGTAGTCCACCTGGCGTGAGGCAAGGACATCGCCGATCTGGCGGACCAGTTCAGGAATGTTTTCCGCCTCCCGAAACGTCGGGACTATTATGGAAACTAGTGGTTTTTTCGTGGCTTCTTTTTTTGTAATTGGAGTCATGTTCCGTATTTCTCCCTCCGGCGCCGGAATGCCGCACTGTCGTGACCGTCAAATCCTTTTGTAAATGTCGTATCCTTCTATCGAATCGGCATGCCGGTAATTATCCTTTATGAATGCCTTCATCTCGCCGGCCCTCTGCTCAATGTAGTCGTTCTGGATGACATGGGTCACCATCTTGTCTTTTTTGGTGATAAAGCCGCCGGTGTCGTCAATAATTATCGCCGGCTTTTCTTTTTTCAGCTGCCCGAGGAAAATGTCCCATGCCGTGGTCTCATTCTTGAAGTCGCCGACGTAATAATAATAGCGGCAGAGAAATTCTGCGGGATAGATCATCGACGTGGCCATGATCCTGTTTGCCTTGAGGTACATGGGGTTCACGCTGACCCAGGAAAAAATCCTGTCTTTTTCGGAAGTGTTTTGCTGTAGGTATTCCACCAGGCGCTTGTTTTCCTTGATGCTGTCGATGAGCAGGGTCCGCGGGGTATTCATGTGGATGACGAAAAAATATGACGGGGACGATGCCATGAACAGCACCAGGATTGTCCGCACCACGCGGGCCAGCCCCCTGTTGATCATATTGACCGCGACCAGGTCGTACAGGGCGGTAAAACCCATGGCGGCGAGGAGGCACAGGGGGACGAACATCATGTAAAAATACCGCATGCCGGGCTTTCCTCCCGTGAAGAATGACGCGTACAGGAGGATGAAAAGCAGCATCAGGAACAGGAACGCCTGGCGTTCTTCGTCCCATGAAAACAGGCGCATAATCCGGCCGGCTTTCATAGACCATCGCGCGGACCATGACAGTTGTTTATCCGTGGCGGATTCGGAAACCCGGGCACCGTGCGCAAGTTTTTCCCTTATCTCGGTGACAGCCTGGTATACCGCAAAAAACACCAAGGGCAGGGGTCCCGCAAAAAAGAAGAGGATCATGAGACCTGAAGCTATCTTCACTGACAGGGGCATGATTGCCAGATAATGGTGCACGATCGTCGATTGCCAGAAGGTGTAATAATCGAACACGCCGGCGGAGTAATAATAGAGCGGGACCGCGGCCAGGGCCAGTATGAAGGGAACTGAAAGGGCGGCTGCCGCCTTTATCGACCTTTTGCCGATACCGTGCTTGTAGAGTATGAACAGGCCGCAGGCCGCCATGACGATGCCGAACCTGGTGTTGTACAGCGTTGCCAGCGATTGGAAGATGCCGCACATGACGAGATCGAAGGTCCTGAGGGCAAAGTCCTTTTTCATGAAGAAATACAGGCCGATGACGCCCATGAGGGTGGCGTAGATCTCGCTTCTTCCGCCCAGCACCTCGGACCCCTGCGAGCATATGCTGTACGCGGCGAAGAACAGGGCCGAGGTGACGCCGATCGTTCTGCCCCCGAGGCTGTTGCCGATAACATACAGGCCAAGGGCGATCAGGAATATGACGGCAATGGCGAACAGCTTGGACAGTAACAGCAGTGATACGTAGGAATTCCCGGCCAGCTTCCAGATGAAGGCATAGGTGTAATAGATCAGGGGGGGCTTGTTGTCGCCGAAGTCCCTGTAGAGCGTTTCCCCGGCAATGATTTTCTGCCCACCGGTGGCGAAAATGACCTCGTCGGGATTCCAGTGGGCGACCCGGAACTCTATGCTGTGGAACAGGATCGTGACCAGCAAAAGCAGCGGGATGAAGGCTAGTGTTTTTATGTTACTGTCAGTATTCATGGCCTGTCTCGTGTTGCCTGACCTTCCGCCTGGCTTTTGCCTGACCGGGATGCCGGGGCCGCCGCGGCATCCCGGTTGCGTCCCAAGATGACATTGTTGACGGCACGTCAAGTGAAATAATCGCCTATTGACGCATGAGCATTCCGTTCATTATCAGGTCAATTACGCTCTTTATGCGGTTATCCAGAAATTCATCCTCGTCATCAATTTTCATGCCGAAAAATTTGATTATATTGCGCGATAAAAAATAAATGAATGTCATGCCGGTAATGCTGATCATGGTGTTTATCGGGTCCACGGCCCTGAAGATCTTTTTGTCGATGCCGTCCTGTATGGTCTTGATGATATACGAAGTGGGACTCAGCTGGGAGCTGTCATAGACTGCTTCAAGAGCCTTTGGTATTTCATCCATCCCGCTGCTGATGGCGTCGATCATGATCCGCGTGTAATGGGGATTTTTATTATAGCTTTCGAAGGAATAGCGGATGCTGTTGCTGATTATATCCGCGTGGTTTTTCCCTGTCGATATATCCTCGCTGATCCTGTGCAATGAATTCTGGTACATCTCCGTGAATATCGTGGTCAGTATTTCGAAAAACAGGTTGTCCTTGTTTGAAAAATAATAGTAGACCATGGCCTTGTTGATGCCCGCTTCCTGGGCCACTTCGTCCATGCGCGTGCCATGCCTGCCTTTTTGGGCGAAAACCCTGATCGCTGCCCTGAGGATCTTGTCCTTCGTGGATGTGTCTACTTGACGGTTCATGCCGATCGGATTACATATTCCGGTTGATTTGATCAACTACATTGTTAACCATACGGTCTAACTTTCTAGTTTAACCATATGGTTAATAAATATAATTGCAGCTGTTTGTGTCAAGAAAAAATTGTTTAAATGTTGCAAGGATGTATATTTTTATCGAAATGAAATAAAGAATCGTTAATTATGCCGGTACCAAAATGAGGTGAGTAGTGAAAAAGAAGCATCTTGATGAGATGGGAGTATGGTCATGTTATCGGGCTGGCCCGGCTTTGTTCAGCCCACGTTGTTGAGAAATAACTTCTTCCTCTCAAAACAGCGGTAGCACAGCTGGCACTGCGCCGCGTAAAGATCCTTTGCGTCTTCCTTTGGATTGAAATCGCAGTGCATGCACCGGTCAATGTAATAGGGGGAGAGGAAATCTCTTTCTTCGTTTTCGCTCATGCTATTTATCTTCCCAGTCCCAGAAAAAATCTTTGTTGGTGAGCTCTTTCTCTTCAGGTTTATCCTCCTCCGGTCTCTGCATGCCCGCGGGGAGGTCGGCGGTATTGCCGTAAAAGTATTCCAGTTGTTCTTCCAGGTCCCGGGTTTCGTTTTCCCAGTACTGCACGGTGCCGAAATGGGGGAAGGCCGCGGGAAATGCCGGGTCGTCCCAGCGCTGGGCTATCCATGCGGCATAGCGGATATACCGGAGGGCGCGGAGGGGCTCCACCAACCTCAGCCAGGAGCGGTCGAAGTCCCTGAATTGCGCGTACGCATCGAGGAACACTTCGCGCTGTCGCAGGCCTTCACGGTCGCGGGCCGGCACCAGCATCCAAACGTCCTGGACGGCCGGACCGGTGAGGAAGTCGTCGAAGTCCAGGAAAAACCAGCCCTCGGCGCCGTGGAGAAGGTTCCCCAGGTGGCAGTCGCCGTGGATGCGGTGGAAGGGGACGTCCTTGCGGAGCATCTCGTAGATTTCAACGATTTCCATCACCGCGTCATGGTACCGGTCCCTGCAGTGGGAAGGCAGGAACCCCTGACCTTCGAGGAAGGCAAGGGGCTGGAGCCCGTAGGTTTCGCCGGTGAGCTCGATGCGGTGCGGCGCCTTTTTGGCTGCGCCGTTGTTGTGGATCCTGGCGCAGAGACGGCCCAGGATCTGCAGCTCGGCGTCGGTCAGCTCGTCGGGGACCCTGCCGCCGGTACGGGGCCAGATGGCATACATGATCCCTTCGGTTTCATGGATGGTTTCGCCCCCGGGCAGCGTAAGGGGCGCGCAGACCGGTATCTCGTCATCCCGCAGGTCGAAGAGGAACCGGTGCTCCTCCAGTATCTGCACGCGGGTCCATCTTCCCGGACGGTAGAACTTGCCCACCACGTGTGACCCGTCTTCCAGTCTCAGGTCGTAGACGCGGTTCTCATAGCTGTTGAGGGCCATGCAGTGTCCCGTCGGTTCAAAGCCGCTCTGTTCAACCGCCCTGATCACGATATCGGGCGTCAGGTTGAAAAAGAAGGTGTTGGTCTGGTTCATATCGCTCCGTCTCCTGTCCGGCCGTACTTATTGCCACTTCATGTCGGCCCTGAAGGCGTCCAGGAATTTCCCCCTCAGCTCCTTCGCTTCGCGCGTCAGCCGTTCGTTGGCCAGGGCCTTCCTGCTCCATACCCTGAGGCCGTATTTGACGAAATAATTGTCCATGAATTCGCTGGTGGCGCCGAACCTGAGCGTCACGTTATTGGCATCGCGCGTGTCCCATTCGAATGAGACACGTGATCCGGCGCCGCCGTCGGCCTTCAGCATCACCCTGGACAGGTCATGGATCAACTGCTCCATGTTGGTGGGGATGAACATGTCGATCAGCCAGCCGGGTATGATGTTGTAATAGCTCCCGGTGATGCGCGTCTTGGACACGTCCTCCAGTCTCATGGTCCAGGACCCGCGGCCGGGCATGTCCCGGTACCGGAAGGCGATCACCATGCTGTCCGTGGTGAACTTGAGGCCGTGCACGTCATGGACCATTTCGACCACGGCGCGGTAGGATATGTCCCTGAGCGAGGTCAGGGATATCTCTTCGCTGAAAACCGGGTCCCCGGCGTCATCAATGGGAACGAGCCTGCCGCGCCTGGTGTTCAGGGTGAGGGAGAGTGCGTCCTCCCGGCTGTCGAAGACGACGACCATGATCGTGCGGTTGCCGCCGTTTTTGACCGCCATGGTGATGCGGTAGAGCCCTTCCACGTTGGACAGGGATTTGCCCAGTTCCGGATAGTCATCCTTCAGGTTCTTCAGACGGTAGCCGTACCGGAAGGCCAGACGGGTATAGGGGACGCCGCGGTGGTCCTTAATCTCAAGGAACGACCTGATGACCGAGTAACGGTTGAAAAGGGCGGAGACGCCGGGGAAGGAACGGTAGAATTCGTTTATAACCTTCCTTGATATTCCATCCACCTCGGGATACAGTGAGCTTTCGGGAGCGTTCATGCGCCTGATATTGCCGGGATCGATCACCTTCAGAAGGCCCTCGACGAAGCGCATGGCGTCCCGATGGGAATATTTCCTCGTCAGCGTCGTGGAATCAACGGAAACGATGAAGGACCGTCCCCCGGCTATGCAGGCGTCGTTTTTTGTAAGGGAATATTCGGTGGAGTAGTCCCAGATGCGCGCACGGCCGCACGTGCCGTCTTTCATGGCGGCGATGGTCTCGATGTAATATCCGTTCATGCTGCATCCCCGGAAGGCGAGGGCGCGGCGCCCGCCGCCCCTGTCTTTCGCGTAGGGGCTCTCGTACAGCTTCATGAAATCGAAATCTTCCAGCACCTTCCTGAAGTATTTCTTGAATTCTTCCGTTTCCGGATCGGTCCGGAACCGCCGGGAGGTCCTGTCCACGATATCGGTTATTTCCTTCATGGCTGCGGCTCCCTTTCTGCCGGGGACTATGTCCCTGACGACGTCATCGAAGCTGTAGGGAGCGGTGTATATCCATGCTGACAAAAGCAGCGTCATCAAACCGGTCATATCGGGCTCTCCGGGGGATAAGGGTGTTGTTAAGGTTGTAATATGTTCTTCTATTGTAAAGCATTCTTTGATGAAGTTGATAAATTAAATATAAGGCCCGAGCCAAAAGCGGGAAAGCCTTCCGCATGGCGGAGCGTCTGCCGGCAATCTGCTGCACGACGACAGCGTATTGCAATTGACAAATCCATGCTGTTCCCTACTTTAAGCAGGGGACAGTCCCGATTTTTTCCGTTGAATAACGCTTTTGGTAGAAAGGACCTTTCAATGTCACATAACTCCGGATCATTGATATCGATATTCCTGGCCCTCGGCGCCAACGCCCTCATCGCCATCTCCAAGTTCGTCGCTGCCCTGGTAACCGGCTCCGGCGCCATGCTGGCCGAGGCGGTG
This sequence comes from uncultured Spirochaetota bacterium, assembly GCA_937872225.1. Lineage (GTDB taxonomy): Bacteria > Spirochaetota > UBA4802 > UBA4802 > UBA5550 > RBG-16-49-21. The sequence goes on along the minus strand of CALMRZ010000064.1, from coordinate 73,352 downwards.
CACTCCTCAGCGGACTGCGCGAACCAGGGGCTCCTGCTGTACGGCATCAGGCGGTCGAAAAAACCGGCCAACCCGGAGCATCCCCTCGGATACGGCATGGCGGTTTATTTCTGGTCCTTCATTGTGGCGATAATTCTCTTCTCCATCGGGGGACTCTTTTCAATCTATGAAGGAATCTTGAAAATGAAAAGGCCCGAAGGGATCGAGAACCCCGCGGTCGCCCTTGCCGTCCTCGGCATCAGCATCGTCCTCGAGTCGATCTCCCTGGCGGGATGCCTCAGGCAGGTAAACAAAACCAGGGGGAGCCAGGGGCTGCTCCGGTGGTTCAGGACCAGCCGCCAGAGCGAGCTCCTGGTCGTCTTCGGGGAGGACATCGCTGCTCTGACGGGCCTTTCCGCGGCTTTCGTTGCCATTGTCCTGACCCTGGCGACCGGCGATCCCTTCTACGATGCCCTGGGCAGCGTGGTGATCGGCATAATCCTTGTCGGCGTGGCACTCAGTGTCGGCAACGAGGTGAAAAACCTGCTGATAGGGCAGAGCACGAACGAAGAGACCAGGAGGGATATCTATGAATTTCTCAGCTCCAGGGGGGAAATAAAGCGGGTTCTGAACGTCATCACCCTGCAGATGGGGCCGGACATCATGGTGGCCGTCAAGGCGGAAATGAATGACTGCGGGAGCATCGCCCTTGAGTCCGAGGCCATAAACGCCTGCGAATCGGCCATGAAACAGAAGTTTCCGAACATCCGCTGGTCTTTTTTTGAGCCGGATGTCCGCTGACCGGGCGGATATCATTGCCGAAAGCGAAGATCGTTTCCCATGCCATAGTTTTTCGGGAGGTTCCCATGGATTTTGTAAAAGATAATTTTTATTGCATCGATTTTGCCATAGGCGCGACGATACCCCTGGCGGTGCTGCTGCTATACACACAAAAAAAGATATCCCCTTTTACGTGGAAATTGTTCTGGGCGGGGACCCTCATCGGTCTCACGTGGGAAATCCCGCTCTCGGCCCTTGACGGCCTCGGCATCGTGGATATATTCACCTTCATGACGCCGCCGCCGGCGCATTTCATCGTGTTAATCATAAGCCATTCATTCTGGGACGGCGGACTCTTCCTGGCCGGCCTGTGGCTGGTGAACGTCCTGTGCCCGGAGCCCCGCTTCGCCGCGTTCAAAGTCCGCGAGCTGGCGGTCCTCGTGGCCTGGGGACAGGTCCAGGAACTGGGGGTCGAGCTGCTGAGCGCCGGCTCCGGCGGCTGGGGGTACAATCCGACGTGGTGGAACCCCTCCCTGTTTCTTTTCAACGGACGCCCTGTCACCCTTGTGCCCCAGCTTATCTGGCTGGCCGCGCCGGTGCTCTTCTATTTCGCTGGGCTCCGGATACGTAAGAAGGAATGATGGCGGCGCCGGGCACCGTTCAACGAAGATAAACCGACTGGACATCGTTCAGTTTCGATTTTTTCTTTGACATCCATCCTCAGCGCCGGTTCCCTGAAAACTGTTGGACGCATAAAGAAAGCGCGGGAGCGGTTTATGGGCATCTTATCATGGGAAAAGAATGAATCGATCGCGGTCATACGGATGACCAACGGAGAAAACAGGATCAACCAGGTCTTTGTCGACGCCATGGGGCGCATCCTTGATGAAATAGCGGCGGACACCGGCCTGTCCTCGGTCATGATCGTTTCCGGTGACGGCAAGTTCTGGTCCACCGGCCTCGATGTGCAGTGGGCGGCCGGCCTGGTGCAGGCCGGGGACATGGCGGGGGTGAAAAGGTTCATGCTTGGCATCAATGAGATGTTCAAGAGGATACTGCTCTTTCCCATGCCGGTCATAGCGGCCATCAACGGCCACGCCTTCGGCGCCGGAGCCATCTTCTCCTGCGCCTGCGATTTCCGCTTCATGAAGGCCGACCGGGGCTACTTCTGCTTCCCGGAAATAGATATAGGAATTCCCTTCCTGCCCAGCGAGATAGCCTTTATCACGAGATACGTCCCGTGCCGTCTGTTCCAGGAAATGGTCCTTTCGGGGAAACGGTACGGCGCCGCCGACCTTGAGCGGCACGGCGTCATTGAAAAGGCGTGCGCCGACGAGGCTGACCTCATGGCGCGGGCCGCCGCCTTCGCGAAGTCGTATAAAAAAAAGCGGGGCATTTTCGGAGAGATGAAGCGGCGCCTCAACGCACGCATCATCGAGATCATGGACAGTGAAGACGCGCGGTATGTCGACAGCGGGACGCTGTTGATCCTTGACTAGGGGTGTTTATGTTCTTGACAAAAAAAGTGTGAGTTGCGATTACTCTAAACCGCTTGTCGCACCATATTATTAGAAATGATAAGGATATTGATGAACCATGAAGATTGATGACTGCATGACGTGCAAGAACCATATATCGTACCAGAACGGTTACGTGATCTGCAATTTCTGGAAAATGCAGGAACAGAGGGTGACCGGCAGCAGGGAAGGGGGACCGACCTACATCGTCGCGTGCCCCCGGGAGGAAAACAGGAGGGCCTGATCCGCGGCAGCTGCGGCAGGATTTTAACCTGTTTCAAAAAATAATCGGTCCGCCGCTTTACGCCGGACCGCCTGTGCAGTATATTAGACTTGTATTATACCTGATGTGTTGGCATATCGGGCTGTTATAGCTGTCCATCCACACTTTTCCCGGAGGTGACGCACCATGCTTACGACATTTTTTCTGCTGTTTGGTCTGACAGCTTTCTTCATTATTGTAGGAAGGATAGTGGCCGGCAAGAAAGGGATGATCATCGCCTTTATCCTGGCCGTGGTGATGAATTTCGCCACCTACTGGTTTTCCGATTCTCTCATACTGACGGCGTACAGCGCCCAGCCGGTGCCTGCGGGGCACAGGCTCGAGAAGATAACCCACGACCTGGCCCGCAAGGCAGGCCTTCCGCTTCCCAAAGCGTATGTCCTGCCCAGCAGGTCGCCCAACGCCTTTGCCACCGGCCGTAACCCGGAGCACGCCGCGGTAGCCGCTACCCAGGGGATCCTGGACATGATGAACGACGACGAACTGGCCGCGGTCATGGCCCATGAGATGGGGCATGTGAAGAATTATGACATTCTGACAGGTTCCGTGGCCGCCTCAATCTCGGGGGCCGTGATGATCCTTTCCCGCATGGCGCTCTTTTTCGGGGGCAACAGCCGGGCAAGCTTCGGAAAGCGCCTGGCGGTTTCGATACTGGCGCCGGTGGCCGCCACGGTCATAACCATGGCCATTTCCCGGGAACGGGAGTATAAGGCGGACGAGTTTTCCGCGAAACTGACGGGACACCCGGAGTACCTGGCCGGCGCCCTGCTCAACCTTGAGAGGGGCGTCCAGAGGGCGCCCATGGCTGACCACAGCCCGCAGACGGCGCACATGTTCATCGTGCATCCCTTCTCGGGGGTCAGCATCGGCGAGATCTTTTCGACGCATCCCCCGGTGAAAAAGCGGGTCGAACGGCTGATGCAGATGAAGAAAGAAATTAAATAGCGCGGGATTGAGCGGATGGAAGGATTTGCGGCGGCCATTGACCGCTATCGCGAGGCGCGGCTTGCATTATTCAGCCGGATGAACGGCTGCGGGACGGTCACCGTGGTGCTCCTTTCCCTCGCCATGAGCTGCTTCACCGGTATCATGGCGCAGGTGGCCGTGTATCTTCCCTGGACGCCGGTTCCCGTCACCGGCCAGACCTTGGCGGTGCTCATCGCCGCCATGGTGCTCGGAAGGCGGGGTGCCCTGAGCCAGGTGTTCTACATTGCCATCGGCCTCGCCGGGGTCCCCTGGTTTGCCGGCGCGGTCGCCGGGCCCGCCGTCATCGCCGGGCCCACCTTCGGGTACCTCGCGGGATTTGTCGTAACGGCCTATCTCGTGGGCCTGGTCCTCGAGCGGCATGAATCCATGAGAAGGATTATTCCCCTCGTGATCATAATGGGGATGGCCAACCTCGTCGTCATCCTGGGTCTCGGCACCCTCTACCTGTATGTCTGGATCACCGCGGTGAAGGGAGAACCCCCCTCGCTCCAAGCCATCCTTTACATGGGGGCCATCCCGTTCATCCCCGGAGCGGTCGTGAAGACGTTCCTCGCCGCCTTTATCGGCATGGCCATCATGCCGAAAGAGCGGTTCCGCATCTGATTATCACAATCACTATTAGTGAAAACGCCTTTCTGAAAAGTTCATACCTGGCCCCACCGGCCCTGGAGAAAGATGTTGAATTATTAACAAGATTTCCTCGTTTCACGGAATACCGGGATTCGTCGAAAAGACCGGTCTGCGGCATGGAATTATAATCTTTTATACGATTTGTGGCGGTACATCATTTCATCGGCGCGGGATACCAGGTCGTCGATCTCTGCCGGATAGGCGGGATCGAACTTCACGATCCCCCAGCTCATGGAAATGATGTAGCGGTGGTCGGCCTGGTCGTTGTAGTTGTTGATGACGCTTTCAATCCGCTGGTCGATGGACAGTATCTCGTCGCAGTCGGCGTTGATCATCAGGACCGCGAACTCGTCGCCGCCCCACCGGGCGATGATGTCCGAGGCGCGGAATATCTTTCTCAGTATGCCGGCGGCGGACACCAGGGCGTTGTCCCCTTCGTGGTGGCCGTAGGAGTCGTTGATGTGCTTCATGTGGTCGAGGTCGAAGAAGCCGAGGAGCATGCTGCGGCCGGTCCTTTTCGCGATCTCGGCCTGCTGGCGGGAAAGCTGGCTGAAGCCGCGCCTGTTGTATAGGCCCGTGAGCTCGTCCACCAGGGATATCTCCTGGAGCTTCCGTTCCAGTTTCCTGCTTTTATCGAGCTCGTCGGCGAGCTTCAGGTTGTTCTGTATCAGGATCTGTTCGAAGCTGTGCCGCTGGCGCGCCAGCTCGATGAGAATGCTGAGCTCCATGCTGCGGAACGGCTTCAGGAGATAGCCGTAGGGTATCTGGGTGGTGGCCCGTTTCACCGTATTGTCGTCCGTGCAGGTCGTGAGAAATATGATGGGGATTTTATACTCGTCCTTTATCTTTTCCGCGGCCTCGATGCCGTCTGTGTTGCCCTTGAGGAGGATGTCCATGATGACCACATCGGGTCTGTATTCCTCCACGGCCTTGATCGATTCATCGGCGGTTGCGACAATGTTTACCACGGAATAGCCGAATTGCTGGAGGGTCATGCTGATGTCGAAGGCTATGAGGGCCTCGTCTTCAACAATGAGGACTTTGCAGTCTCGTTTCTTTTTCTTCATGAGCAGTTCCAAAAAAACCGAACGATTGGACGCTTTTAATTGTTGAACACTGTTCAGTGATATATTTTTGTCAATACATAAATAAAAAAATATAAAATTTAACTTTTGTATAATTCTTTTATTAATATTTATAAATCTATATAATAAAAAATCAAATATATCATGTTTTATAACTCGGCCACTTTTTTGCTCGGCAAGAGGTTTACAGCTGATAATATGAATTGCTGCCTGGAGATGATGGTGTCCCTGTTTGTGGTCGCCATGCTCTATGAATGGAAAGGGACCCGCCTATTGAAGAGGGCGATAGGGGCCATGCTTTCGCTGGGCGCCGCATTTTTTGTTTTAACGCTGGTCCTTTCCCGGTTTATCGGTGGGTATTTTTATCGTATTCATTGCCTACTCGGGCCTGGCCATGGCCTTTTCCCTTGTCCTGTGCCTCTCCCTGGCGGCCTCCCGCAGGGACGGAGCGCTGGCTCCCATGGCCGCGGGAATAGCGGCCATCATCATTGCCTCGATAGTACAGGCACTGCGCTCCGTCCGCTATTCCCTGGTATGGGAATTCGACTACAACAGCGTGTATCATTTCATTCTCATGGGGGCGGTGCTATTGCTCAATGGGGGAGTGAAAAAAAGCGCTTTGGCATGGTGTTCAGCGCGGCTTAATATCGAAAACTGATTCAGTGATGGTATCCGCTCTTTATCTATGCTTTTTACTGATGACCCTGTGGTGGTATTCCCTTACATGCCTGCAGGATATTTCTTTTTTCCCGGCATGTGAAAAAAAGTATATTGAAATTTTTTTATCTTCGATTAAGAATGATTCAGTAAGCTTCTCAACAAAAAAAGAAAAATAAATACAGTGATTAATTATTGCGACAGAGAGAGGATTTCATGAATAATAAAAAGAGCAACCGGCTCCGCGATTTTTTTCTCTCCCCTTATTATAACCAGGATTACCTTGATTTCAAGAAGGCGCAGTTTGTTCTAAATTTCTGTCTCATATTCTTTTTTCTTCTGATAATACTCTTCGGCGCCGTGGCGGTGGCGGTGCGGGACAGTTTTTTACGGTATGCATCGATGATCCTGCCGTCGATGGGGATTGCCGTTATGAGCATCCTCCTGATCAAATACGGCAGAGCGTCCTATGCCATCAATCTCCTGGTCTTCTCATCATGCGCGGTAATAATATTGGGTTTCAGCTTAAGGCCGCCCCATATCGCCGGGGTCTCCATGGGCCTGTTCATGTATATGAGCCTTATCTTCGCGACGCTCTTTTCGACCCCGAAGTTTTCCCTTCCGGTTTTCATTGCCTTCATTGTCACCCATGCTGCCTACTACTTTCTGCAGGCCCCCGGCATCACCAGCGGACAGGTCAATGATATCGCGAAAACCGCCATGCTGGACGGCATCGTCTCTCTCTCCATGGTTTACGCCGTATCATTTTCAGCGTCGCGGTTCCTCAACCGGGCCATCCTGCGCAGCAAGGAAGAGACCGAAAAGAACCGGAAGCAATACCTCGAAATCAGCGACCTCAACAAGACGATCCGCAAGACATCCGCCGAACTCACCGATTCGATCCACGTAATGTCCAATGTCATCGACCGCTATGCCATCGCCTCCCAGAGCCAGGCCGCGTCGGTGGAGGAGCTGACGGCCACCATGGAGGAGATATCGGCCAGCATCAACAATGTCACCAACGCCACCAGGGAGCAGAACGGATCGGTGAAGGACCTCATCGCAAGCATCGAGGTCATGTCGGGGTCGATCGACGTGATGGAACGGTACGGCAAGGAGATAGCCGGACTCTTCGCGTCCTTTATGGCCCAGGCCGAGCAGGGTGGAAGGGCCTCCGAAGAGCTTGACGCCATCAACAACAAGATCCTTTCCAACTCAAACAATATCATTTCGGTCGTAAGCATCATGGAGGATTTCTTCGAAAAGGTGAACCTCCTTGCCCTCAACGCGGCCATCGAGGCCGCCCGTGCCGGCGATCACGGCCGGGGGTTCGCCGTCGTTGCGGAGGAGATCGGGAAGATGTCCGATACCTCGGCCCGGGACCTGAAGCAGATATCCACCCTCCTTGAAAGAAACAAGGAAGACGTGGAAAAGGGGAACCAGATAATAACCGAGATCATCGGTTTCATCAGGGTGCTCCTGGACAACATCGCCGCGATACAGAAAAAGACCTCCGAGGCCAATATCGAAGTTAACACGCAGAAGGCGATCAAGAACGAGATGAACGAGAAGACCGGCGTCGTCAAGACGCGCTCGGAACAGATCGAGCACTCCATGATGGAGCAGAAGATCGCCATCGAGGACGTGGTCAAGTCCATTGACGAAACGAACAAGAACGTGCAGCTGAACACCCAGAGCACCGAGGAGCTCCGCCGCAGCGCCGCGAACCTCACGGCCCTGTCGCGAGAGCTCAGCACTGCCTTCACCGATGAGTGACGGGTCCCCGTTTTTATATTGACACATATCGCGCACTGTGCCAACTGTATGAACACTGATGGCGATGCGTTTCACTGTCAGGTACCTTTCCCGGAAACAATAGAAATTATGATTTTTGCCCGCCGCAATGTAAGTGTGACATTCCTCAGGCGCAGTGCGGTCATAGCTCTGTCATGCGCCATGTTCCTTTCCGGCGCGGCCCTGTACGGCGCCGGAGCCGTTACGGTATCCGACGCGGCTGAGAGCTATCCCCTGGGCCTTCACCTCGATTACCTTGAAGACAGGGCAGGGAACCTCACTGTCGATGACGTGGCCGGCGGCAATTTTGATAAAATGTTCGTGCCGAGCAGGGAAGCCATCCCCAATTTCGCCTTTACCGATTCCGTGTACTGGGTCCGCTTCACCGTCACGACCGGCGGGTTGAACCAGCCCAACTGGATCCTTGAATTCAGTTATCCACTGATGGACCGGATCGGCCTGTACGAGGTTAAGAAGGGCAGCAGGCCCGTATTGTTGAAGGAAACCGGGTTCGCGCTTCCCTTCTCGACGCGGGAGATCGCCCAGCGGTTCTTCCTGTTCACTATCAGGCTGGGGCCCGGTGAAACAAAGACATACTACCTCCGCCTGGTCAACCAGGACCGGATGGAGATCCCCCTGAAGCTCTGGTCGGCCGGGGCCTATTTCGCCCGGGACCACAACGAACAGTACCTGCTGGGCGTCTACCTGGGCATCATCCTCTTCATCTGCATCTTCAACATGTTTATTTTTGCGTCCATCAGGGACCTGTCGTATCTCTATTATGTGCTGTTCGTGCTGAGCTTCGGATTTTTCCAGCTGACGCAGAACGGCACGCTCCAGGAATACTTCTGGCCTTCCCTGCTGGAAAGCTTCAGCCATGTCATACCCTTTTCGATAGCGATCACGCTCCTGACGCTGGTCCTTTTCACGCGCTCGTTCCTTGACGCGAAGAAGCTCTATCCCGCGTTCAACCGGTATTTCGTTATCCTGGCCTCGTTCATAGCCGTTTCCATGACCTTCCAGCTCTTCGTCAAGTATTCCGTTGCGGTGCAGGCGCAGGTCGGGCTGGCTCTGCTCACCCTCATCTCGGTTTTCGGCATCGGCACGCTGGGCGCCTTCAGGAAGTCGCGGCCGGCCCGGTATTTCATCGTGTCATGGATGGTCATCCTGACCGGCGGCATGGTGTACGCGCTCAAGGTGCTGGCGGTGCTGCCGACCAATGCCTTCACCACCTATGCCATACAGATCGGGTCCGTGATACAGTTCACCCTCCTTGCCCTTGGCCTCGGCGACAAGATCAACTTCATGAAGCTGGAGAAAGACCTGGCCCAGCAGGAATCGATCAGGTCCCAGCAGCTGGCCATCGACAACCTGAACAAGGCGGACCGGCTGAAGGACGAGTTCCTCGCCAATACCTCCCACGAGCTCAAGACGCCCCTGGTGGGGATCATCGGCATGGCGGAGTCCCTGGTCGACGGCGCAGCGGGACCGGTCTCGATCGAGATGAAGTACAACCTGTCCATGATCATATCGAGCGGCAAGCGCCTCGCCAGCCTCATCAACGACATTCTCGATTTTTCACGGATGAAGAACAGCACCATCGAGCTGAACCAGCGGCCGGTGGACCTGCACCAGCTGGTGGACCTGGTCTACATCATGGCCAACATGCTCCTCCACGGCAAGCGGATACAGCTCCTGAACGAGGTGCCGGTGGGTCTGCCCCTGGTGAACGCAGACGAGAACAGGCTCCAGCAGATCTTCATCAACCTGGTGGGGAACGCCGTCAAGTTCACCGATCGCGGTTACGTGAGGATCACCGCGCGGCCCCCGGGGCCCGATCAGACCCCCGGCATGGTTGAAATAACCGTGGAGGACACGGGCATCGGGATCCCTTCCAATAAGCTGAAGGAGATATTCAGGTCCTTCGAACAGGTTGACGCGTCAATATCGCGGGAGTACGGCGGCACCGGCCTGGGCCTGTCCATAACAAAGAAGCTCATTGAGCTCCACGGCGGGGAGATCAGGGCGGAATCCGACCCCGGGAAGGGCTCCCGGTTCATTTTCACCCTGCCGGTGTCCGTGAACCAGTCCACCCTTGCCGATGAGGGCGCCGGCGCTGCCGACGCCGATGAAGTGATGTCAATGGCGGTGCCACTGCCGGCGCTGCCGGCCGCCGGCGGGACCAGGATCCTGGTGGTCGACGACGAGCCGATCAACCTGCAGGTCCTCACCAACCAGCTCTCCCTCGAACGGTATTCCGTGTTGATCGCGACAAACGGCGAGGACGCCATCCGCATCGTCAACGACCACCTCCCGGACCTGATGATCCTCGACATCATGATGCCGCGCATGTCGGGCCTCGAAGTGTGCCGGAGGCTCAGGGAAAGCTACAGTCTCCACCGGCTGCCGATCCTCATGCTCACGGCCAAGAACCAGCTCACCGACATCATCGCCGGGTTCGAGGCCGGGGCCAACGATTACCTGGCCAAGCCCTTCGACAAGCGGGAGATGATCGCCCGGGTCAACACCCTCATCTCCCTCAAGGAGGCCATCGACAAGAACAACTCCCTTATCGCCCTCCAGAAGGAGCTGGAGATCGCGAACCGCATCCTCCAGTCGATACTTCCCGACACGATGCCGGAGATGAAGGACCTCCGCATCCACGCCCACTATCACCCGATGGACCAGGTGGGGGGCGATTTCTACGACTTCCATGTCGTTGACAGCGACCGCATCGGCGTGCTCATAGCCGATGTGTCCGGGCACGGCGTGCCCTCGGCGATCATAGCGGCCATGATGAAGGTCGCCTTTTCGCTGCAGAAGTCGATCGCCCACGAGCCGATGGACGTATTGAAAGAAATAAACCAGATCCTCCGCGGACGGTACGGGAAGCAGATGATCACCGCTATCTACGCGTACCTGGACCTGAAGACCGGCATGCTCCGCGGGTCGAACGCGGGGCATTTTCCCATCATAATATTCCGCAGGGCGGAGCGGGCGATACACGAGTTCATGCCCCGCGGGTGGGCCATCGGCCTTCAGCAGGACATCAAGCTGTCCGAGGAGGAGTTTCCCCTCCGGGCCGGGGACCGCATCATACTTTTCACCGACGGCATCATCGAGTCGAGGAACCGGGAAGGGGAGCTCTTCGGGTACGAACGGTTTCTCCAGCTCGTCAAAGAAAAGCAGGACCTTGCCCCGAGGGACTTTTCCGATTACATCCTCAGGCGCCTGTCCGAATGGAGCCAGCAGGGAAGGCGCTTCGAAGACGACCTGACCATCATCGTGATGGACATCGCGGACGATTACGTGACTGCCGGCGGCGTGAATTAACCCCGCCGGGACAAATTTTGTCGTTTACAGTAATAATCCGACACCTATTATTAATTGATATAAAACTGAATGTGCCCCCGCCGCGGAAGACGGAGTGGTACAGGCAGTTATGGAACAAGCCTGATCGCCATTTTTTAATCAGCAGGGGATGTGGTTTAATGAGAAACATATTATTTGCGCCATTGCTGTGCATTTTTCTTTTGTTCATCTCCATTGAAGCGCGTTCCGCCGGCATCGGCGGCTACGGCATGTTCGGGTACGGGACGACGGCCCTGGATAAAAATATCAAGCCATTGCTGTTTTACAGGAAATACGGCAATTATATTGCCGGTGGAGGGCTGGTTATCGATGCGAACTGCTCGGGTCCGGGCATTTTCAATTACCGTATTGCGCTGGGGGGGCGCGTGCTTTTGATACCGTAAAGCGAGAAAGCGCCATACCAAATATGACAACAAGGGCGCAGGTTGTCAACACCTTCGGGTTGGGCATCATCCGCCGTGAAGATTTCAGGTTATGGATGGGACCCCAGGTCGGTTTTGCGGCGCTCGACGGGATCTACCGGGGAAGCCGGAAAAATATGCTGGCAGTATATGGTAATTGGATTTCTATTAATCTGAATTATATTGACAGGCTCCACTATTCAATGATCGGAGGCACCTTCGGCCTTGCTCTGGGTATGAATGTAAATTTTAAAAAAAATATAACGATGATGATAGAAGGCTCCTGGAGATATGATGTGTATTATGGTATGTTTCGAAGGGAATACTTTATGGGTTTTGAGAAAGTTACTATCAGTAAGATGGTAAACGGGTACGCGGATGGCCTGTATCTGTCCCTTGGGATCATGTACAGGATGGGAGAACCGGGAGCAGGCGTTGTTGAAAACAATACAGGCGGACAAAAATGATGACGAATTTCATAAAAATTATTAACAGCTTTGCATGGTCGTTCTTATCCGTCCTGGCCGCGGTAAGTATTGTGATAATAAAAGGGACACCGTCTTCGGCTTCCGGGGTTGGTGTCCAGTTTATCACGGGGGGCGGCGGTTTTTTATATGAACAATCAGAATTGATATTATCAAATAAGAATTCTATCGGGACCACCATGACCGTGGGGTGCGGGTTCGTGGCTGACACCAACCTCGGAAAAAAATCAGTTTTCAATTATCGCTTCAGTGTGGGGTATGATTATCAGAAATCGGATAATGTTGATATAAAAATGCTCCATCGCGTTAGCATGACGCATATTGTTGGTGCCGGTATATACTCCGATGATACTGTGCGTTTATGGGTCGGCCCCCATGTGGGATTCGGTTATCTGTGGGGGAGCAACAGGTATATTAATCCGGATTATAACAGCAGCTATTCACTTGGAGATAATTCCTACTGGGAAACCTTGAGTTTTAGCACAGCCAATTTTCATATCGGTATGACCCTGGGCTTTAATATCAATATCAGTTCGTCTGTCACAATACCGCTGGAGGGAGGATTCAGGTTCCATATTTATACCGATTTTAAAAAAGAGAGTAAAGATGGGATTCATAAAAAACTTTTTAATGTCATGGGACCGGAAGGCTATGCCGCTATCGGGGTGATGTACCGGTTCAACGAGAAGCCGGAATCAGGCGGCCAGGAAGCGCAAATATAGCTGTGACATGTATGATGGGCGGGAGCGGGATTTTCCGTGCCCGCGCCTAGAAATGGAATCCCAGCGACAGCTCCGCTCCGAGTTCATGGTGGGCGGCCTTCCGGTCCGCGTCAAAATAGACCGGGAGCGGCCTTGACAGGGTAAGGCTGGTGTAGGAGTAGGTCAGGTGTATCCCGAATATCAGCGGCACCCACTTGTTCAGGCATATCTCCGGCCCGAAGCCTCCCCGTATGGTGTAGCCCTTTATCCGGGTAGCGTTGAACTCTCCGGCCTGCAGCGCGAGTAAGGCCGGGGGCAGCGTCGCACCGGGGACCCCGAAGTACCCGGCGGTCAGCAGCCATAAACGGGACGAGCCCCGCAGCACTGACCCGCCGGTGAGCCTGCCGTTAAAAACCTGTCCCCCCGTGATATAGCAATTCACAATAACGTTGAAGATGTTGCTGCGGGGACTTAAGACAATATTCATTGTCGGGCCGGCGCTCCAGTAATGGTAGGTCGCGAGCCTGCCCTGGAGGATATTGTTCTGTTCCTCCTTTCCCTGGTTCGCGGTATCGACAAGTATGGTTTCGGACACCTCGTATCCGTACCGGGCCTTTACGCCGAACTTGATCCCCTTCAGGTCGAACCGTTTCTTTCCCGCGAACCTGATTGCCGGCGCCATGATATCGATTTCCGGTCCCATGCACAGGAACAGCGGGCCCATGGTATAGTCCATCTGCTTGAGGTAGGCAATGGTAAGGTACGGTTTGAAGGCGTCGACGCGGCGTTTTTCCTTGCCCGCAACGCCCCCCTGCCAGACGCCGATGCCGCCGTAGAGGGATATCCTGACGATGGAGTCTATGAAGCCGCCGGGCTGGACCGCAACCTCGGTGGCGGCGCTCCCCTGGTGCTCCGCGGCGCCGCCGTCCGCGGATTCGCCGCTGCCGTCGCCGCGGGACCTTGTCGATTCCCTGTCCACCACGGCAAAGCCGCTGTAGGTGAGGGTCTGGCTGCCGCCGGCGGCAAGGGTCACGCTGGCTTCGTAGAGCTTTCCCTCCCTTTCGTTCACGACCGTGTAGGCGCCGCTTTCAAGGCCCAGGGTCACCGCGCGTCCCGCGCCCTTGTTCAGCTCGGCCACCAGGGCCTTCCTTCCGTCGCGGAGGAACACCCTGCCGTTTATCGGCTTGGAAAGGACCAGCGTGCTGGAGCTCCTCCGTATCTCCGTCAGGACAACATCGCCGGAGCCGGACATGGTGATGTAGTAGTTCGGGTGCTGGGGCCCGCGCAGGGTCTTCTCGGTGCGTGCCAGCGTCTCCGCGTAGGCGTACTGGTACGCCTCGTTCAGGGTTATTCTCCCGTCGCCGATCTGGTCAGCGGCCCCGCGGAGGCCGGTGAGGAGGGAGTGCGTGAAGAAGGACCCCCTGATGCGGTCGGATTCCTGGGACGCCTCGTCCGATGAGCTCGATGTCATGAAGGCGAAGCCCTTCATGGAGTGGGACCGGTCCACCAGGAAGGGAGAGCGCATCCTGCCGCCCTTGACGCTGGTGAAGGCCCCGGAGGAGCAGGAATCGAGGATCGCGATGCGGACGTCGGCGGGGATGTTGATGACCGCCTGCTTGATGTCACGATAATAGATCTTCTCGCCGCCCGGGATGATGCCTTCCTCGTCGGAGTGGCCTGAATAGTAGAATATCAGCTCGACCCGGGCATAGGTTTTTTTCGCGGTTATGACCCGGCTCCGGATTTCCGAGATCGAATCAATGAGACGCTCCTTCCGCGGCTCGACGAGGAGCACGCCGCTGTCCTGCTCGACGCCGCCGAGCTTCCTGAGGACTTCCATGACCGCTTTCGCGTCGGAAACGGCGTAGCGGAGCTTCACCCGGTCGGGGCCGCCGTTGTTCGACCCGATGATTACGGCGTAGCGCTTCAGCACGTCCTGGCGCGCCGCGTGGCCGGTCCCGGCCGCGAAGGCCAGCGTTGAAATTATTAGTGCAGATATGACCTGGATGTACCGCATGGCTGTCAATCCTTGAGAAGCACCAGTGATGTCTGCCGGCACGGAGTGTCAATAGTTAAATCGTCCTTTTTCGCGCTGACCGGTTTTTTTGCCAGCCTTTGCGCGGCGCGTAAGACCGACCGCACGTCCAGGGGCTTCCGGGACGTTATGAGTATGAAGCGCTCGAACCCGGGGGCGTCATCCAGCTCGTAGGAGTTGGGAAGGAGTATCTGCCTGTTCTTCTCGATGGCGGTAACGGTTGACGGCGGAGTCGGGTAGTGCAGGGTGACGGTGCCGCGGCCGTCCAGGGACAGGACGATGCCGTGGGTGTCCTCCGCCGAGTAGTAGGCGATCTGGAGGAGGTCCTTTTCCCGGACCCTGCGGTTGTTGGCAAGGAGCTCGGCGCTGCCGCCTGTTTTTCGGTATATGAATATCTTCGCCGGGGCCCCCTTGACGCGGGTGACGTCGGTTATAGAGGGATCAAGGATGGAGTCGTATCCGGACCTGAAAAGCGGGACGAATATGACGAGGGTCACGACAGCGGCCGCCGCCAGGGACGGAATGAGGAAGAGTCTCCATGGGGACCGTTTCTCGGCGGTCCGTCCGGCGGTGCGTCCCGCGAGGACCGCGCGGCGAAGTATCAGGGGCGCCATGGATTCGGGCGCATAGCGCTTCAGGATGGCGCGGCTGGATTCGCTGATTTCGTCGACGCGCTTCCGCAGCGACGGGTCGGCCGCGACCAGTTTCCCGATCTCCTTCATCCGTTCAGCCGGGAGTTCATTAAGGACATAGCGCTCCAGGGTTATATCGGGTATTTGAGGCGCGTTCATGGCAATGCCTCCCCGGAAACAAGGCTCCGCGCCGTCTCCTGGAGCTTCCTGAGTCTTTTGCGGACGCCCGACACGGAGAGGCCGGCCTCACGGGCGACTTCCTCCAGGGTCATCCCGTCGACGTAGCGCATGACGGCGATCTCCCGCGACGATGCGGCGCCGCGCTCGAAGATGCGGTCAAGAAGGTCGCCGGCATCAGTCCGCTCCTCCGCCTCGTCAAAGCGGGCTATCATTGCGAGTGAATCGGTATCATGCGTCACCGGCTTCCGTTTGTCCTCCCTGATCATGTTCAGGCAGACGTTGGTCGCCATCCGGTAAAGGAGGCTTGACGGGTACGCGCCGGTAAGCTTCCCGCTGTTTCTGATCAGGCTCACAAATACCTCCTGCATCGCGTCCAGGGCCCGGTCCTCGTCGCCGAGGAGGCGGCGGCACCTTCTCATCACCATCGGCCCGTATCGCCGGTAATAGTCCTCTATATCTATGCTCATTAACAGCACCGACAGGGACGGACGGCCCCGGTGCAACGGCGCGGGGCGCTGCCGCCATGCCCCGTTACATATGGATGCCTACCGAAACCTCTCCGCCCAGTTCATGATGGGCGGCCTTTTTGTTGCCGTCCATGTAGATGAGCGGGGCCCTGCCGTAGGTCAGGCTCGTGTACGCGTAGGTCACGTGGAGACCGATCACCAGCGGGAAGTGCCTGTTCAGGCTGAACTCGGGTCCGAAACCGCACCGGATGGTGTGGCCGCGGACGGTCGTCTTGTTGAGCGAGCTCAGTGAATACAGGTTGGCCCAGCCCATCAGGGGCTGCAATCCCGTCGAGCTCCAGACCCCGGCCAGGTACGCCGTCAGGTTTTTCGACTGGCGCAGGGAGGACATGGGGTTGAGGTTGCCGCCGAAGACCTGGCCGGCCATCCCGTACAGGCTCAGCATGAAGTTGGCGACATTGCTCCGGGGGCTGAAGATGAAATTGATCACCGGACCGGCGGTCCAGTAGTGGTACTTCATCAGCCTGCCCGTGTAAATGTCATCGGGACCGTCATAGTGATCATGGATGGCATCCGTTGTGATGACGCTCATGACCTGTTCGTATCCATAGCGGCCGCGTATGCCGAACTTGATGCCGGTGAAGTCAAAGGCCCGCTCCTGGGAAAACCTGATGGCGGGCGGCATGAACTCCATCTCGACGCCGCCGGTGCCGAAGCCGGCATACTGGTCATGGTCGAATATGTTCATGGTGGCGACCATGAGGTCGGTCCGGTAGGACCTGAACACCCGGCGCTCCTTGTGGATGGTCCCGCCGTCAATCAGGCCGCCGCCGCCGAACAGCGACATCCTGAAGATGGAGGAGTGATAGCCCCCGGCGGGCTTCTGGGCCGGCTGGTCCGGGGCAACGGGAACCTCCTTCCCGGCGATTTCCACGCTCCTGCCGTCGCTGAAGTCAATCCGGGCGACGCCGTCCCGGCCCAGCGTTATTTCTTCGCCGACCCCGTCCTTCCGGTAGACGATGCTGTCTTTGGTGACCCTTACGATGGAGCACCTGATGGTTGCGCCGCCGGTCAGGGTAATGGAATCCAGCAGGAAATGCTGTTCCCTGCCGCCGGGATAGATGATCTTCGATATGCGCTCCCGTGACACCGTGTCAAAAGGCGCCGGGCCTTCCGGATCGTATTCGACGGCGCTATCGGTGACCTGTATGACGGTTCCTTTGAGGACCGTGCCGTCCTTCAGGATGATTTCATCGGCATAGACGGCCCGGGCGGCACAGAGCGCCAGCACGGCAATAATGAGTTTTTTCATGATGACCCCCTCTCGTTAATGTCCTTACTGTTTTAAAAATATTCGAATCGGTGACAAATTCAAATCAGCCGTTCTCTTGATGTATGTAACACCATTAATTTGACAACATGTCACCGGGGAAGTTGATTTTTTTTATAATTTTCATAAAAGATTCCCGCATAAGGCCCCGGCGGGGCGGTAAGTGGGACTATTGCCGGTCCTTGTATTCAGAGGGTGTGATGCCCATGATCTTGAGAAACGTCCGGTTGAAGGTGCTCAGGCTTTCAAAACCGACGCTGAAGGCGATATTGATGATCGTCTCCTGTTTCTGTTCCCGGAGCTTTTTCGCCGCGTCCCGTATCCTCAGTTCGTTGATGTATTCGTTGATCTTCTTTCCCGTCTGGACCTTGAAGAATTTGCCCAGGTGGTTGGGGCTGATGTCCAGTGACGCCGCAAGGCCCTCACGGGATATGTCGCAGGTGTAATTCGCGTTGATGTACTCGATGGCCTTGTTTATCTTCTCTTTGGTGACGGACGTTATGGAATAGGTCCTGGCGGCATCCTCCCTGGACATCTTTCTCCGGTACTGGAGGGCGTTTTCAAACACGCCGACGATGTTGTCGGCGAACGCCATGAGCAGGAGGGAATCCTTTTCGGTGAACCCGAAGTCCGCGGCCGCTTTCTCGAAGTAGCAGATGCCGATGGTGCGGTCTGCGGATTTGATGGGGATGCACATGACTGACGGCGATTCCTGTCCGCTGCCGGAGGAGGTGATGACCGGCGCACCGTTGTCCAGGACCTCCTCGACGATATCGGCGCAATAGCCGTTGCGCTTTCCCTCGAGATCGTCGATGAATGTCCGGAGCTCCATGTCGTTATACTCGTCGATGGTGAAGAAATAGACCTTCCTGGCCTGGGTCAGCTCCTTTGCCTTCCGGATGGTTTTTTCCCTGAGCTCGTCCATGTTCGATATGATGCTGATGTCCCGGCTCAGTTTCGTTATGGCGAGGTCCCGCTGGTTGTCCAGGATGGTCCTGATGGACGGCGCGTACGCGGAAATCCCGCCGGCGGCCGGGGCCTTTTTGCCCCTGTCCTCGGTGATCTTGGACACGATTTCGCTCAGGAGAAGCTCAATGCTCCGCTCCTTGATTTCTTCCTCGAGCTTCTGCGAGACCAGCTTGAGGCCTTTGCGCATGACGTTTATGCGGTCGACCATGGCAATGGACATGGTGACGAGGAAGGTGGCGGACCCGATCACGATCGACCAGGTCGTGAGGAAGCTGCCGGCGATCAGTCCGAAGCTCCTGAGCACGTAGAGGATGGATCCCGCGAGGAAGCCCATGCTGATGGGGGCGAAGATATAGGCGCTCCTCTGCCGCCGCCATACGAGGTAGATGCCCGCGCAGAAGGCGGTAATGATCGAGACGACGGTCATGAATGCGGTCACGGGCATGACGAGCTTGTACGTGTCGAAAAAGGGGATGGTGATCGCCGAGCATGTGGCCAGGAGCTGGATGATTGCCTGGCCATCGAGAGCCTTTTTGAAAACCGGGGCGTTTTTCTTCAGCTGGAGAAAAACCAGGATAAAGCGGTTGCTGGTTAAATTGGCAAGGCACAGGAACAGGGGCGGACAGATTCCCGCAAGGTCCGGGCTGTTCGGCATCAGCAGCTGAAAGGTGACCCCGATCTGGGACATGATAAAAAGAAGAATCGAAAGTATGAAAAGGGTAAAGTTCAGATAACTGAGGTGCCGTATCAGGAAATAAATGAACAGATAATTGAACGCCATGATGATCATCATGCCGTAATAAAACATCAGGAGCCGGTCCTCGATGACGGACGATGCCGTGAAATGAGACGGCGACCATATCGTCAGGGGAAAGTACATCGAGCTCGGGGTCTTTTGCCTGATGTAGTAGGTCTTTGACGAATTGGCTTCTATGGAAAGAGGGAATACAAAGGTCCGGTGTATGCAGGGACGGTTCGAAAAATTGAACCGGGTCCCGGTTTCTATTTTCCGGAAAGCGTTGTGGCCGTTCGGCACATACAGCTGCAGGTCGTGGATAAGCGGGTAGGCCTGTTCGAGGTAGAAGGGGATCTCCTTCCCGGTTGTATTGACCAGAGTGAAGCGGGCCCAGTAAACGGCCCCGGTAAAGCCGAAGCCGGGATAGGTTTCGCCGGATGGGAACCATGTGCCGGCAAAAGCCGGGCTTGATACATCGTCAATGGACAGTGCTCCCCCCACGTCTTTGAGGAATTCGATATGTAATCCGATCGGTATCTGGTCCAGGGACTCATTGAGCCTGATCGGGGCTGATTGGACCGATGATACGAGCGTGAGTATTCCTGCTGCGGCGATAAAAGTCCGGATTACTCCCATCAATTCACACCTCTTACATTGTGGCTGGACATTGACCAGGCATTCCTGTCCCTGCAGTATCAGTCTGCCATCCGGGTATCCCCGTTGACAGTTTTGCCGACTGGACAGAAATCAGCAATAATAAAGGCAGGGAAAAATTTAAAATTATGCAAGTATTTTAATGAATTACAGTTATTTTTAGCGATTGTATGCCAAAAATTAAAACCGAGCATTTATTATATCTTATTAACCCCGGTCATATGCCTGACAAGACTGTTTTTAGCAGGTCACTTGTCAAAATTATATCATCTTTTTTTGAATATATCATTTTCAATTTAAATTCATTTTGATAGGACTTAATGATTTTTTTAATCTATTTTATTGTGAAAACACCAAGAAAAAAAATGATTTTATATCAATACCGTCCAGACGGTTAATTTAAATAATGTGATAATTTTAAGGTTTTTATTTTAATGGAATTATATGTTCTCCAAAAGGGGGGATTGTGATGATAATTAAAAAAGTTGCTATAGGCTTATTTCTCATGCTGGCTTTTTCAATGGCATCCATGAGCTGTTTTACCGGTGAGACAGGATCATTATTTCTGCCGAATATGCAATACAGCGGCAATATATCCAATACTGATCTGAAAATTCTACAAATCTCTTCCTATGAAAACTCGACTGGCATAAAGAGAGCCCTTGCGCTGTCTCCGGCTTTCAACGCGAAATCCTATAATTACCAGGTATCTATTGATCCACTCGTGACAGACATTACGGTTATTGCGGTGGCAGACGACGAGCGTTCGACGGTTGCGATAAACACATCCAAAGGCACCAGCCGGACTATCCCGATCAGCGAAGATTCGTCAACGGTTGAAGTCGAGGTGACGGCCCCTGATACGGTGACCCAGAAGATAACCCGCATCAATATTACGCGCGGCGTCGGTCTGGATGAAAGCCGTCTTTTGAATTTTGAGTTTTTTGATGAGAACAGTCAGGCCCTTCTTCTTTCTCCGGCATTTGATCCCGACAGCGTGTCGTACAAGCTCCATGTCGCATGGAACAGTTACTATGTTAAAGTCAGGGCCACGTCAATCAGCTCGACGGCTACCATTAAGATTAACGGGAAAAAGATAGCATCCGGCGAAAAGGACATCGTAATACTGTCGGGTATACCGGTGGGGGACACGAAAACGAGCCAGACGATCACGGTCACTTCTTCTTCGAGTAGCGGCACTGTGTCGACATACACATTTGAAGCTTCGCGGCTGAACGCGCCGGTCGTCAGCGGTAACACGGCATACCTGTCGTCCATTAAAGTGACCATGGGGATCAATGATTCGGCGCGGCAGCTTTACCAGGACAGCAACGATGATTTCTTCCCCGATAACGAGTCCGGTTTCAGCAAAACGGTGTTCGATTATTCCTGCGTGGTTTTCGGCTTTTCAACCGTGAAGACGACAATCGAGCCGGAAGACCCCGCGGTATCAAGTATCAAGATCAATGGTGTGGAAATGAAAAGTTCCATGCTGGACGGAAAATTACAGGTCGATGTCGTCTGGCCGGAAGGTGACTTCTCGGTTAAACCCATGGCGATCGAAGTCGTATCATCCGATGGATCAATAACCCAGCATTACTCGCTAAAATTGCGCCTTCTCAATATCTACGAGTTTTACTACGGGCTGTACGGCCCCGTCGGTAGGTCAAATAAGGCTTCATGGGGTTCGCCGGGGACGCCAAGCTGGAGCAAGACCTTCAATGGCGGCATCAGTGGAACCATGGTCTGGACACTGTCATGGGTGACGACACTCAGCACAGTGAGAAACCAGATGGTGTACACAAATTACAATAACGGGAACAGGGGCGTTGTCTTCGTGGGAAGCAATGGCGGTTTCAGTTTGACCGGGACCATGTCCGTTGTTGTCAACACTTCGGGTAACCAGACTGACGGTCCTCAGACAGGCGACATCGTCATGCGGACGCCTGAAGGAGACGCGGTCGCGATACAGCATATCCATTTGAGGATACAGAACAAGGACGCCGTATCCCGCGATTCCACGTCTTATACGACGGTGGACTATATGGGGCAGACCGGGGTGGTGCTCTATTATGACTCTAACCCGTATCATCAGAGTCTGGCGGACGGCTGGGACCCGAACGTGCCTTGGTCAAGGGACGATTTCTGGCATCCGTGATGTGAAATGACGAAGTCATGTGTCGGTTTTATGATAAACCGCAATAATCGGACCCCAATACTATGAAAAGGAAGGATCGCATCATGAAAAAAGGCGCGTACATCATAATGAGTATGGTTGTGGCAATCCTGGTTTCGGGCGGTTGTGAGTTTGTTGACAAAAAGGGGAAGCAAATAATTCCCTACAACAATCCGGCGGTTCCGGTTAACGACGATGCGGCGCTGAAGGGGCTTTCGGTGCAGGATCATGAAATTGCCCCGGCCTTTGACCCATCGGTCCTGGAATACAGTCTTTGCGTCACAAAGGCGACAACGCCGTCGCTGACGATACAGGCCATAGGTCCCGATGGCGCCGCTGTGACCGTTGCGATAAACGGCGGAACGCCGGTTCCCGCCGCAGTGCCCGACTACACGGTGACGGTAACGCTGGACGAAACATTACAGGAAAATGACATGGAAATCGCCGTGGTTTCAGAAGATACGCTGACAACGACAGTGTATACCCTGCGGGTCTACTATTTGAGCAGCGATGCGGGCCTTGCCGGCCTGTCGGTCAGCGCGGGTGATGGCCTGATAAAAACCGCCTTCACGCCGGCGTTCAGCCCGTCAGAAGCAAGCGGGACCGTGCACACGGTAACCCTCAATTACTGGGCGACAAGCATATCGGTCAACCTGTCGCTGCAGAGTTCTACCATGAAGGCCATGGTTGATGGATGGTCCGCGGAGAATTACGGATATTCCGTCCCTATCGCCAATCTTCCGCCGACAACCGGTACGCTTGCCCAGCGAACAAAAGACATTGCCGTGACAGTGACATCGCAGGACAAGAGTACATCGGTGAATTATATCATAAGGATCATTATGGATGCGGCTCCGTCAAACGAGGCGCGCTTGAGCTCGCTGATATTCGATTACACATACTGGGGAGTCACGTATTCCGACGTTTCATTGCTGCCGAACGCGACGGCGGAAAACCTCCTCTCCGTGTTCAATTACGCGGTCAGCCAGACCTGGGTTGTTTCTTCCATAACGCTGCAATTCAGGGTCAAGCCGATTGCCGGAGTGACGAGCATTGCGGGACGCTATCAGATTGTCGGCGGCTCGTCGGGGACATTCTCCTTCTCCGGCCCTGACGCGAGCGGAGTATACACGGGTACGGTCGGCAGCGGCGGCGATGGCAAGACGACATACGTGTACATCGATGTAACTGCGGCTGACGGCACAACGGTGAAAACGTATTGGATAACAGTCAAGACGTGATGGTGCGTGTCAGGATGCAATTTGTCCCGGTCGGTGAATACTATTCCGAGATCCTTGAAATTCGGGATTGGCGGCCCCCCCGCATCAGGGGTGGGGCCGTTTTATAAACTTGAAACCATGACAACTGTGGAGGAATTATCGTAATGAGAAAGATCGGGGCGCTGCAAGTTGTTGTCGCACTGGCATTCATGGCCATTCCGCTTTCATCCCGCGCTTCACGCCTCAACCAGGAGGACGGGATAATGCCGAATCATAGCGCGGACTTTGTGCGCACCCTCAATCGGAGCGCCTCAACGTCAGCGGACGCTGCCTTCTACAACCCCGCGGGCCTTGGGTTTCTTGACTACAAGGGGTTGACGGTGCATTTCAGCACCCAGACCTTTCACGTCAAAAGGCTCCATGCCATGGATTACTACGGCATCAAGTTCGGTGCCAACCCGATGATCCCCACCTCGAATTTCCTGAACCCCGCCAGCGGCAAGCCGAAGGAATACACGGCAGAGACCGTGGCCCCCGTCCTGCCGGGCTTCGAACTCATATGGAAAGACGATGCCTGGGCCGTGTACCTCGATGTGGCCGTGACCCAGGCCGCGCCGGGAATGACCTTTCCTCAGGGCCTTGCCGTTATCGACTGGGGAATCATGGCGCCGTTCGAGACAACATATGCAGGCACCGGCGGGGTTTCAAACAACATCCTGGGAGTGTGGCGCGACGCAAAAGCGGTGCGGACAGAGTACTATATCGCCGGCACGGTGGGCGGCGTGTACCGGTTCGTTGACTGGATGTCCGCGGCCCTGGGCGTCCGATATATATACGCCATGGGAAACCAGAACATCACGGTCAAATACGCCGGTATCGCCACGGAGACTGCCGGCGGGTATGATGTCAGCAATACCCTGCCGTGGCTGATAGATGTCGACGTCAAAGGGAGCGGAGCCGGTGTCATCGCGGGGCTGCACTTCCGGCCCCTGGGCATCCTCGATATAGGTCTGAAGTACGAATATTATCCTCCCATGATCCTGAAAAAGAAGACGAACAAGTTTTTCGCTCCCGGCGTGGTCGCGTCGTCGGGCAATCTCAATATATTCCTGGACGGACCGGCGCCGATCATCGGGGAATATCTCTATGACCCGAGCGGCTATGATATCTCCAAGATAACGCCCGAGGCCCTGTCGCGCTTAAGGAAAGAGGTGAAGCCGGAGCTGAAGGTCACCTATCCGCAGACCCTGTCAATGGGCGCATCGGTGAAAATCTGGAAGGGTATCAGGACCGAAGTGTCCGCGGAGATCCAGCTCCGCAACCTGCGGGACCTTGACGGCAGGGAAAAGAACTTCAAGGCCGTCGGCTACCGGGTCGGCGGATGCCTGGAGTGGGCCTTCCTGCCGAAGGCGGCGGTGAGCCTCGGGTACGCCTTCAATGATTTCGGCGTCAAACCCGAAGCGCGGAACGAGGTGGATCCGCTCCTGCGGAGTCACAGCATCGGCGGGGGCTTCCTCTTCGGCGTTTCCGACTGGCTTGACATCTCCCTCGGCGGCATGTATATGATCTACATGAAAGAGCGCGTCTACGGCTACGAGTATTCCAACGTGAGCGGCCCCACTTACCATGCGATAGCAAAGAGCTTTGACGAAAAGAGAATGAGCGTCGCCATCGGCTTTACGCTGAAGCTTTTCGGCGCACCGGCCAAAACCGAAGACCCGGGCATGACGATCAAACTCCAAAAGAACGGCGGATGATATGCATCCGCACCGGCGGCGGTCCCGTCCCCGCGGACCCCGCCGGTTTGCGGTTGATCACCTGGAGCGCCTTCAATTCATGCGGGCTTGCTCTGCGGGCATGAATTTCCGAGTGGGCCGCGACTCACGGGGCGTCCCGCCGAAATCACTGATTGCCTTGTCTGCAAGTATGGTGAGGCATTTGCACACATTTAATATCTCTAATTTGCGCATTATTTCACGGCTCGGATTGCAGAGAGCGAAGGTGATGTTGCGTTTTTTGAGCCGGTTACTGGACCTCAGCAAAAAGGCGATAACGGCCGCGTCCACATCGCTGATCAGGACGCAATCCAGGACGATGAGCGCCGGCGCCCTGCCGGCCAGGGCGTGCACCGTGTGTTCCAGTTTCGGCAGGACGCTCGCCGTAAAGGAACCGCTCACGCGGATTACCGCGGCGCCGTTGATGTCTTCCCACGGCAGTGTTTTCATGTTCCCATGGTCTCACCATTGATGTGATGGGGTGGCGACACACCTTGTGTTTCATATTAATACTATCAGAGCTGTCCGTCTTTGTCTTTCCAAAACACAATCGAATTGTATTTGATCATGGATTTTGCGCGGTTCAGGCAATGCCGGATGACCGGGCATGCCGGGTTTCAGGAGCCAGCAAAGAGGATAATACGAATGATCGCTGGGCCTGACCGGAATCGGTGCTATCGGTGAGTCATTTTTCGCATTTCAGGCAGGCGATTGATATGCTGAAGAAAACCGGGACGCACGAGCGAAGAGCCGCCGTTATTTTATGGTATATGACCTGAGCAGGAGTATGCCCTTTTCGTTTTTAAACTCATAGGTCTTTTTGGTTTTCTTGTCTTCAAAGATGATGCTGGTCAGATTGTCCGTAAACTTCGATGACACAAGGGTAAGATAGTTCTTGATCCTGTACTTCTCCTGGATGAGTTTTTTCGCGGCATCGTTGTTATAGGCCTGGTCGTTGTCCATTTTCACGATGTGCTTCAGATATTTCGCGATGATCAGGTTCAGGATTATGCCGTTTTCAAATTTGAATGCCAGGTCCTGGGCCGCGTCGCGGATGGTCACGACGCATTCCTGGGTCTCCGTGCTGGCCCCGTTGACCGTGTAATCGTAATTGATGTTTATTTTATACAGGTTACCCTGGTTCTGCGAGAGCCATGCCCGGATGGCGTCCTTGATGTCCTTTATCTCTTTGTCAGTGAAGTCGAAGTCGAGCCGGAATTGTATCTCCTGCATCAATTCGGCTTTTACCTTGAGAAATGTCCGCCGGTACATGGTGATCGTAAAAAGCATCGCAAAAACCTCCTCTCTGGTCCGGTTGCTCTTTCTGGTTCCTGGCGGGACCGGGCGCGGACCATGATTGTCTGCCATGGGAAAGACGGTTCCCCGCCCCGCTGTCTATGGTGTCCGTAAGCCGCTATAAGACTTTATAGAAAGAAATCATTAATCTGCGCAAGCAAAAAATGAACACCCTGTCTATTTAACGGGCCCGGCGCGGTTCAGGCAGGATAAACTTGTTGACATTTCTTCAATAGTGCCGAATATCAAGGTGGGTACGCATGATATCCATGATGAAACACAATGGGGTACTTTCAGCGAAGGGGGATTCGTATGGAAGGATGGGATGACAGCGAGTTTGAAAACAGGAACCTGATGGCTCCGTGCGGCCTGTACTGCGGCGTCTGCGGTGTGTACATCGCGACAAGGGACAATAACGAGAAGTTCAAAAGCGTCATGGGTAAGCTCTACGGCACCTCCCTCGAACAGACGGAGTGCAGGGGGTGCATGCAGCCGGAACCGCCGGAAAAAATATACGGCTTCTGCAGAATTTGCACCATTCGCCAGTGCGTCAGGTCCAGGAATTATTATTCATGCCACCAGTGCGCGGAGTGGCCGTGCCGGATGATAAACGATTTCGGGTTCGTGACCGGGGTCAGGGTCATGAAACGGTCGATCCCGATCTGGCGGGAAAAGGTCGCCAAGCTCGGCGACGAGAAGGGGAGCGTAGAGTGGGCCCGGTCCGAATGCGAGAGGTACCATTGCCCGTCATGCGGGAGGCCCCTTTTCAGGGGCGCCCAGCGGTGCAGGGCCTGCGGCAAATCCGTTGCCGATGAGCTTGACGGTTCGTTAAAGGGATGATTGTTTGGCGTGTTACACCTATCGGATCTAACCTGGCTGCCGAAGGCGGCGTTACTCGCGGCCATGGCGCTTCTGGGCTTTCTGTATTTCATCAAAAGGAGAACGGCGTG
This sequence comes from uncultured Spirochaetota bacterium, assembly GCA_937872225.1. Lineage (GTDB taxonomy): Bacteria > Spirochaetota > UBA4802 > UBA4802 > UBA5550 > RBG-16-49-21. The sequence goes on along the minus strand of CALMRZ010000064.1, from coordinate 46,261 downwards.
GCGAGAAATCATCGGCCGCGCCGCCGATTACCACCGGTTCCACCTTGCGGCGATGCGCAATGACCCCGGCGTCAATGACAGGAGCCGCGAGCTGGCCTATGCAATGCTCATGGTCCTCGACCGTCAGTTCCGGGATGATATGCGGGGTTCCCCCGGCCTCCGGGGCGTTGTCAGGGCGCACCTGGGGGAAAAATCGACCCTGTTGTCCCTCGGAGAGATCTTCGAGAAGCTGTACCGCGATAGGGCCTTTCTGGGAAACTCCGGGACCGATGAACGGCTTGTGCGGCTCTACCTCACGATGTCCAGCATGGTGTACCGGTACTACCTGATGACATCCGTGGCCTGCCCTGTGGCGCTGCTGTACATGGACCTTGTTCTTGCCCTCGCCGCGGTTCGTCTCGACAGGCGCGGGTCGTCGCGTTTATTCCGCGACATGGCGATGAAAAGGGGGTGATCACCACGGTGCCCGTCGCCGTTTCAGGCAGTTACTGGGGTGCCATGAGGTATTCCATGAAAACGTGGAGTATTTTCCAGCGCTCCGGCCTGTGGTCGTTGATCAGCACGGCCAGGCTGACGTCCCGGGAAGGGATGTAGAACACCAGGCTGTTGAACCCGATGATGGTGCCGGTATGTCCCCACAGCTCGCAGCCGCTGACGTGCCTGACCCGCTCAATGCCGAAGCCGAAACTCTTTTCAGTGAAATACCCGGTTGACAGGGGTGCCGGGCTGAAGTATGTGCCGGCCAGGTAGCCGTAGCCGCGCTGCAGGTTGTAGTAATGCCGTATCCATTTAGCCATGTCAGCCGCGGTCGAGACCATATTCCCGCACGTCCACGTCGATGAATACACGGCAACGGCGTCCGGGGAGATGTAGGTGCTTGACTTGACCCAGCTGCCGAGGACATTTTCGTATCCCACCGCCATGGTTCCGGGGATCGATGTCAGGCCCAGGTAGGGCTCCACGCCCGCCATGAAGGTGCTGCCCAGGCCGAGGGGCGTCAGGAAGTTCTGGCTGATGTAGTCCAGCGCTTTTTTCCCCGTGACGCGCTCCAGTATGATGCCGAGGATGATATAGTTCGTGTTTGAATAGTCAAATTTGTTGTTCGCCCGATTGGCGCCGTCAAAGGTGTAAACCGGCGAATCAACATGGGACAGTGTCTTGTTGTAGTCCCAGATTTCGTCCGGACTCCCGTAAATGGCGGAATAATAAGACGCTCCCAGGTAATCGTCAATGCCGGTCCGGTGATCAAGCAGGTCCCGTATCCGTATGGCGGGGTCGATCCTGGGTTTCATCGATTCGTCAAGGACCAGGGTGTCATACAGGAGCTCCTGGAGGGTGTCGTCCAGGCCCAGCTTTTTTGCCTCTATCAGCTTGAAGATTGACGCGGCAATGAATGTCTTCGTGCAGCTTCCTATGCTGAAGCGCGTGTCGGACGCCACGGGATTGGGGCCGCCCGGCGCGTTGGAGACCGCAGTTTCCATGGTGCCGTCATGGCGGATAACCGCCACGGAAATGCTCCTGGTGCCGGCCTTGGCCCTGGCGGCATCGGCCGCCTCCTGGAGCGATGCGTACCGGCTCAATGCCAGCGCCGCGGCCAGGGGCCCGCTTTTGTTTTTCTTATGGTACGTGCAGCACTGGGTCGAGACGGCCGCCATGGCCAGCAGGATGATCACTGTTTTTTTTGTTTGCATAGAAGCCCCCCCCCTGCGGTGTGAAACGGGTTCTTGTACAACATGGGCGGTGCCAAGTCCAGTAAAAATCTGATGCATCAGGGATTGTCCGGCCGGGGTCGTGGGGCCTAGGTCACGTCAACATGGGCGCTGATCCTCCGGATGACTTCATCCTTGAAGCGCGGATTATCCAGGGTGATGGATATCGCTCCGTTGGGACAGTAGCGTTCGCACCTGCCGCATCCCCGGCACCGGTCGCCGTGGACCGCCCTGCCGCCCCGTATGGTTATGGCGCCGAAACGGCAATAGTCAACGCAGGTGCCGCAGCCGGTGCAGGCGCCGGTGACCCGTATCGAGAGGCCTTCGATGGGGCGCATGACCTCATCGAGGTTCTGGGCCGGGATGTGGCTGAAGTAGCCCATCATGCAGCAGCAGTGACAGCAGAAGCAGACGCTGAGGAGCCGTTCCCGGTCCCGCTCGAGGAAGATGAAATTGTCCACCCGTATCTTGCCTATTACCGGCGTCAGTCCGGCCGCTATGACAGTCTCGACATGACGGTGCGCCCCGTCGCGGTCGATCCTTTTCATGGTCCCGGGCGACAGCCCCGGCGCCGTGGCGCCCATGAAGAGGCATCCGATGGAATCGGGGAAGTGTTCGCAGCGCTGCGCCAGGCGGCACCCGCAGGTTTCGCTCACGACATGGTACGGGGTCATGTCTATGAATTCATGGATGATCTGATGCGGCAGGATGGTCGAGGCTGCGTTCAGGCTCCGGTTGATGGGGAGGTAGCTCATCTCGTTTTTTCCCGGGTCCAGCCACGGATTAAGGCGACGCACCAGGGGTATCTTTCCGAGACGGAAGATAAGTTCGAGCCCCTTCATGCCGGGACGCATGACGGGGCCCCGGCGGTACAGCCAGCGGAGGAATCTTTTTTTTGCTTTCATATCCTGATACATGCCTTCGTTTTATTCTGTGCTGCCGGTATAGCGTTCCAGCAGCCGGTCGAGAAAAACCGACTTCATCTGCCTGCTGGCCATAACCTGCTTGACCGGCGGGAGCTTCAGTATCACGCCCAGCACCGCCGCAAGAGCCCGGTGGCTGAACAGGGCCCGGTTGTCGAAGATAAGGTCCTGGAGCTTCCCGCGCTCGATGGCCATGAGCACGCTCCGGTGCGCCGTTGACGCCGGGGTTATGACTCTCCGTTCCCGGTGCAGCATGGCTATCGACCGGGAGGGGCATACTTTCGCGCAGACGCCGCACCCGAGGCATATCTCCCCGTTCAGCAGGGCAACTTTTGCTTTTGGCCTGGCAGGGTCATTGGCTGACACCAGGGCCATGGCCTCGACCGGGCAGACATCGACGCATGTACCGCAGCCGCTGCATTTCTGCCGCTCGATGTCCGGCATGAAGTTCGTGGTGCTGACGGGCCTCAGGAAAGCGAATTTGCGGGCCGCGATAAGGGCCTCGCAGCAGCACCCGCAGCAGTTGCATATGAAGGCCGCGTCGTTCTTCACGTTTTCCGCGCACTGCACCAGGTTGAGATCATGGGCCCGGGCCAGCTGGTACAGGCCCTCGCTGACGCCGACCTCCCGGGCGAAGCCGTTCTTGATCAGGGAGGCCGCGGTCCTGCCGAAGGTCATGCAGATGTCGAGGGGCGCGTTGCAGGCCCGGCCGTTGTGCTGCATCTTGTGCCTGCAGTAGCAGAGGCCGATGCCCCGGTGGGAGGCGGTTTTTATGGTCTCGCTGGCCCGCTCGTAATCGAGTATTTCAACACCCCGTTCCTCCGGGAGCACCGACTCGTTGACGAAGACCTTTACCATCTTGGTCTCACCCTCGACAAAGAGCTCCCGGATGAAGTCCTCCTCGACATTCATGTACCGGTAAAACAGCTCGGCCAGGGTTTTCTGGTCTATGTCGTTCCGGGTACGCATCAGTGAAAATTCAAAGAAGCCGGCCATGGGAGGCGGCAGGGCGTATTCCTTTCTTCCATCCATCTCCAGGTCAACGATAAGTGCCTTGGCGGCCAGGGCGTCGAGGTTCTTCCGCGCCGTGGAGATATCGGTTTTCCAGATTGACGCGGCCTTTTCCACGGTGAAGGGCTTAATCGGCAGCTGTGCCGCCAGGGAGGCCTCCCGTTCGGTGAACAGGATTTTGAGGATTTCGAACAGGAGCTCCGTGGGGGGCGCCCCCTGGGGGAAGCGGTTTATTCGCTCTGCGAGGTTTTCGAATGCGGATCTGGTTTTATTCATAGTTTTTACCAAACCGGGTTTATTCCTATTGCAGCCGGTTCCAGCGCTGCGAGTGTCCCGAACCGGGGCAGGGGTAGTGACCGTGAGCCGGTCTGCATTGTTGCGAGGGGAAGAGGGGTGCCTTTCCCTCTCCCCCTTCGCGCTCCCCCTCACCCCCGCGCCTGCGGCGGGCCGGGCTTAACTTTAAGATAATATCTTACTCTGCTCGGCGTTCGTATGCGGCCTCCTGCGGACGAACGCCTCCCGCGGCCTCCGTGCCGCGGGTCCGGGCCGGGGAGCGGAGCGGTTATGCTCCGCCTTTTGCACAACTAACATTAATTGCATTCCGCATATTAATAATTTAAAATGCAAATAACATCAATGCTTTTGTCTGTAGGCAAGCATTCTTTTAATAACCAACAGTATCATAAACGCGGCCGGAATAATCATCCACCAATCGCCGAACCTTGTGTAGACAGTGGTCATCTCGCGGTTGATCGGCACGTCCCAGACCTGGAAACCCGTGGACTCAGGCGCGGTCATGACCGGGCCGGCAAGGGGCCTGACGTATCTGCCGGCAAGGTCCACGAAACCGGCGGCGCCGTTGTTCACGGAGCGCGCCAGGGCCCGCCGGGTCTCCACCGCGCGGACCCGGGCCAGTTCGAAGTGCTGGTAGGTTTCGACGGTCTTCCCGTACCATCCGTCCTGGGTTATGTTCACGATGAAATCGGGGTTGCGCATTTCGGGGTTCGTGAAGAAGGAGCGCACATGGTCCGGCAGCAGCGACTCGTAGCAGATAAGGGGGAGAAAGTAGCCGTCCGCCTTAAAAACACGGTCGGCCGGGAATTTCTTCTCGAAGTCGCGGGGCTTCACTCCTTTTACGTCATCGTAGCCGAGGAGCTGTTTCTCCCGGAAGGGTTTCTCCCTGTTCCGTATGCCGTAGGGTATCAGGTTCGATGCGGGCCCGCTGGCGAAGCGGGACGCGCCGATGATCTCCCGGGCCGCATTGGCAAGTCCCAGTCGCCCTAAAAGCTCTTCCCCCGGCATGTATTCGCCGAAGGCCAGGAGCCTCCTCTTCTGATAGGTGTCGCGCCTCTTCCCGTCGCGGGAGTAGAGGACCGAGGAATTGTACATCTTCAATTCCTTTCTGCCCTGTTTCCCGGTGACGTAGCCGTATCCCGCTTCGTTCATGAACACGTCGATATTCCAGTTATAGGCCATGAGTTGGACCATGAGCTCCGCGTCGGGGGAATAGGTCTTCAGGCGCCTGGTGACGGCGGTGTCTTCGGCGCAGATGAAGGGCACCGCGGACTCGGGGAGCACCGCCAGGTCGAGGGTCCCGGCGGCGGCCCGGGCCGCCCCGGCCGTGAGTCCGGGAATGGTGTTGAACATCAGGTCATGCAGTATCCGATCATTGACGCGGCTTTCATCCTCCGGCGGGGCGTTGGGATTGATGATGGCGACCCGGACCGTGGGCAGTGATTTCTGGAAGGCCGTGACCTGGCGCAGGCGTATCGCGCCGTAGCCAAGGCACAGCGCCAGGAGGAGGGGCATGGGCCAGAGCCGCTTCAGGGCATAGGGCCGGGTCATCATCCTGAGCGAGGCCGCTGCCGATGCGGCGCCTCCTTCCGAAAAGGCCCGCTTGACGGCGAGGAACGTCCGATAGCCGAAATAGCTTATACCGAAGAGTACCGGCGTCAGTCCGTAGACGCCGACAAGGTCCGTAACCTGCACCATGAGCCGGTTCCCGGCAATGAAGTTTCCCCAGCTGTAGGGAAACAGTTTGGGAATGAAGTAGTCCGCCCCAAGGGCCAGCAGGCCGGCCGTCAGCCACCGGGGATGGAGATATCTCCTGTATTTTTTCCTGAGGGACACGCCGAAAAGCAGCACGAAGGCCGGTATCTGCAGGTTGAAAAAAACGGCGAAGGGGACAAAGGCGATGAGCGACTCCAGCGGTCCCAGGCCGGCGAAATTCTTCAACAGGTGCATGATCCAGTAAAAGGCGAAGGCGCAGAAAGAAATCGAGCAGGCCGCGCCGGCAACGAGGAGCCTCGTGAGGGAATTCCTGAAGCGGCCGGCGAAATGGAACAGGGGCCATGGCATGACCCAGGCGGCAAGGGGAGCGTTGAACGGCTCTATGGACAGCGCGGTCAGCAGTCCCTGGAGAAGGCCCAGGGACAGTATCGCCATCGCATCATTGTTGATTGATCTCTTCATTGCGCCGGCTTTTCTTTTTCCTGCTCTGGATTCTCTTCTCTTCAAGCCTTTTTCTCTTCTGCGCCGCGCTCACGCTGGTGGGGATGCGTTTTTTCGGAACCGCCAGGGAGCGCCTCATAAGTGAGGCGAATTTCTCAATGATAAGCCTGCGGTTGGCCGCCTGGGAGCGCTGCGATTCCTCGTGTATGACGAGGCAGCCGTCGCGGTTGATGATGTTCTTCAGCTTTTCCCGGGCCCGTTTTTTCTGCTGATCCGAAAGGGAGCCGGTTTCCGCGATGCTGAAGCGCAGGGTCACCCTGGTCGAGACCTTGTTCACGTTCTGACCGCCGGGTCCCGATGAACGGGATGCCGTGATGGTTAGTTCGTCTTCGGGAATGGAAATTCGGTTATTAATTGCAATCATGATGATTAGCCGGCATCAGATATACATTGTCAATGCGAAGATCGAAGCGGCGATATGGTATATGTTTATAGCCCCCCTCTCCCCCTCGGGGGGACAGGGGGCATAAGAAACGCGCCGCTTAGCTCTCGATGACATATCAGACCGCATCATGGCGGAAATGTCAAGCGCAACAGCGGTTGGCTCAGGTATCGTTCAAGGACTGTCGGGAGTTTTTCCGACTGGACCGGATTCGTGATGAAGTCATTGCACCCGGACCTGGCGCTTTCGGCCCGGTCCGTTTCGCAGGCGTTCCCCGATTGGGCGATGCCGATACCGGTGTCCGATGCGCGAAAGACAAGGCGGCCGCCGGCGGCCACGCGACAGCCGAATTCAATGACGCCGGACCGGAGAAAATGCCCAGGGACGTGAAGACCATGGGCGCCCATGTGGGGAAGATGAAACTCCTCCCGAACCTGGCGAAGTAGTACCGTATGCCGAAAAGCAGAGAGCGGAGTCCCGCTATCAGGTTCAATACCGGGTCAAGGCCGCGGAGCAGGTTGTTGACCAGGAACGGCCAGGGAAAAGACGGCCGCTATGCAGCAGGAGCCGTTGAGAAACCGGTGTTCGATGGGAAACTGTTCTGATGTTCCGGTTCTGCGGTCAATCACCGGGGATTCGTATGACGGATCAGGCGCCGCTCTCAGCCCCCGGTCCGGGTGTTTTTACGATTTTTGACATCAATTCATTCCTGGTGAGCTCAAACCCTATTTTGATGAAGTCGGGATAGAACACCACCTTGAGGGGCTCCTCGTCCTTCGTGTAGTTCTTCAGGATGCTCAGTATCAGGTTCAGCCCGAAACCGGCGCCCTCGGCATATTCGGGCTCTTCGCCGAAGGAATCCTTGTTCTTGAATTCGCCTTTCTTCAGTTTTTTCAGGAGGGCCTGCTTTTCTATGAGCGATATGCTCTGGCTGTTGGTGACCCAGATCGCGATTGAATCAAGGGATGACTGGAAGGTTATGTTGATGAACCGGTCCTCCTGTCTCGCCAGTTCGATCAGGCGCCGGTTCCCGTTTTCCTCGATCTCTTCCTGGAACATCCGCAGGAAACGGAAGTAATCCCGCTCCTGGGTTACCTTCTGGGGCCGGGCGACGTACTTTTCGAAAAGTATCTTGTAGTTCGCCTTGCTGGCATTAATGGCCAGCTCCTTCAGGCACGCGTACAGTTCGTGGGTGTAGTTTTGCAGATTTTGCCGCGCCAGCAGCATGTCCAGTATCTTCCGTATGAGTTCCCCGATCTGGGGCTCCATGTCATAGAGGCGGATCGTTATCCGCCACTCGAGGTCTTTGACGCTCAAGGTGGCGCTGGCGCTCTTTATTTCCTTGATGATGGCCGGGATGTCGGCCTCGTGGCGCAGGTCAAGGATGCGTATTTTTTTCAGGAAATTGATCTCGTGCTCGTAAAAGGGATCCAGCAGGAAGCGCTTGACCTCGGGGTCGTATATCCACTTGTTTTTCAGCAGGAGGTTTATGAAGTCCTGTTTGCCCCATACCTTGAGCACCGCGTTGTAGAAGCGCTTTCCCTCGTTCTCGATCATGATGGTGAAGAGCCGCACTATGTTTTCTTCAGTTTTGAAGTAATTGATCAGGACCTCTGCGGCGGTCCTCCGGGGGAGGGGCGCGTTATCATGAAAACCCGATACGCGGTAGATATTGAATTTCGAGTCAAGGCGCTCGCCGAGATAATTGGTCTGGCCGGTATCAAGGGAATTCGTCAACACCTTGAGAAACAGGTGGTTGATTTCTATGTTCATAACGGTCTCTCTGGCGTGCCCTGCTGGATCACGCTCTCTTTGTAAGATATTGATTATGGCGTCGCCGCCGATTATGTGCTTCTGAATGCACCGGATCGGGATGACAGCATTACATTTATCAGAATACAGAATTCATTCAACAACATTTTTTATTTTATAATGAATAATTAGCCATGCTGTCGCATGTTTTCATGCTTAGTATAATAATCGCAAAGTCGATTTGTGCAACATTTTTTTTGAGGAGATAGCCACGGACATCATGGCCGGAGCTGCCTGCGCCGTACTACCGAAGAATAATTGTATACAAAATATCGGGTCCAGGGTGTCACAGGGGCCATCGCCCTTCACCTGCCCGGAGCGGTATTTTCCCGCGTGAGGCGGCTGTGTTTAGTTTCTCTTAAGTTCCGCCGGTTCCTGGATGGTGATGCCCTGTTTCTTCAAGAAATCCTTGAACCCGTACACCCGGGATCCGAGAAAGGTCATGTCCACGGCCTGGGACGGACAGTTGTTGACGCACCCCATGCAGGCTATGCAGGCTTTTCTGTCCACGGCATAATTGACGATATCGATGGCCCCCACCGGACATGTATCAACACAGGTGCCGCATGTTGTGCAGCGTTCCCTGTTTATGCCATGCCGGGAGATCATGACTTTGGTCAGCTTGACCTGGAACGATCCCTTGAGAAATTCTCCGGCGTAAAATTCCTTCTTGATGGCGGGGGGTGTCCCGCCGCGCACCGTCCGGAGGACCCGTCGTGCGAATTCCCGCACCTGTTCATAAACCTCCTCGTTCGGCAGGTCCCGGTACTTGAGTATACGCTTTTCATTGCCCATGGACCATGTCGGGGCAAAGGTTGACATGTTGCCGAAGGTGGCGATTCCGACGGGGATTCCTCCTTTTTCAGCCATCAGCTCAAGGAGGTACCACGCGGTATTATACTGGTTGTCGCCCGGACCTCCGAAGGTGGAAAAAGCGGCCACGGGGATCCCTTCGATCGAGGGGATGGCTTCGAGCCATGTCCTGACATTTCCCGGCACGTCAAGGTAATAGACGGGCGTGCCCATGATGATGAGATCGAATGCGGCCATGACGGAATCGTCGCATTCCCGAATATCGAGGGCCGTAACGGACAGGCCGAGCTTTTCCAGGGTCCTGGCCATGAGACGGCCGTTGCGCCCGGTATGGCCCGCCTGGCTGTACCAGAGGACCAGGGCCCTTTTCGGTTTCGTTGTCTTCATTTTCCTGTCCCCGGCTTTGATCGATTCTTCTGCGCAGCCGGGAAGGGCTGAAAGTGTGGCCGCCACGGCGCTTGTAGCCAGGAAGCCCCGGCGTGTTTCCATGCATTTATCTCCTTGTTCGGAATGAGGGATATTTCCCATCCCGTGATCCACTTGTCAATAGTTTATTAACCAGCGGAGAAAGCCGAACGCGACGGGGGGAGAGTGACCCAGGGCCGATATTGGTAATAATATTTCTTGACAGTGGCGATGTCCCGGCTATAATAAACATGCGATGCGGGGTATTTCCCGCCGGTGGATGCGTACGCGCCATGAACATATTCGATTTCGTGCATAATGTTCAGACCCGGCAATTCAAGTCGGGGGACACGATCTTTTCCCAGGGCGACCAGTGCAACGGAAACCTCTACTTCATTTTTTCCGGAGAGGTCGCCATCATCAAGCTGCTCAATAAAGCGGAGCACGAGGTACGCCGGATGCATGCCGGGGAGTTTTTCGGCGAGATGGCCCTCATCAGCTCCGAACCGAGGGCCGCAACGGTGCGGGTTACGTCTCATGAAGCCAAACTGGGGCTCATCGACGAGCCCATATTCTACAAGCTGGCGAAAAACAGCCCCGAGTTTCTTTATGCCCTCCTGAAGTCCGCCATAACACGGATGGTTGAGCTGGATAACGCGCTGGATGAAGCCCGGGGCAATATGCGCCGGACCTGATACGACGCGTTCGAACCGCTTGTATGTCAATTGAGAGCATGTATGGCCGCCATCGATAAAAAAGCAGTCTACGACAGCATTGCCAGCCGCCAGCCCTTTTCCATCAGCTTCAAATTCGCCGACCGCGAATTGACCATGTTCATCGACGGCATCTACGCCCGGCTGCTGACCCTCAATGACCAGCTCTATGTCCTCAATTCGGTAATATCCATCATGAGGGAGGTGGTGGCCAACGCGCAGAAGGCAAATGCCAAGAGGGTCTATTTTACCGGCAGCGGTCTTGATATAAACAGGCCCGAGGATTACAAGAAAGGCATGAAGACGTTCAAGACCCATTTCATGCAGAAGCCCGATGAAATGAGCGCCCTCCTGATGAAGAGCGATTTTACCGTCTCGATAGATTTCAGCATCAATGACCGGGGACTTTCAATAAGCGTCAGGAACAACGCCCCTGTCCTCCCCCGGGAAATGGAGCGCATCAGACACCGTATAGAAAAAGCGGGGATATATAAAAACCTCCTGGAAGCGTACAACGATATCGAGGACGGCACCGAGGGCGCCGGCCTCGGGATAGCGCTGGTCATCATCACCCTCAAAAATATCGGCATTGACCCGTCGCTCTTTACGATTGACAGCGACGGCAATGCCACCACGGTGACCCTGCGGATACCGGGTGAAATCAAACCCGGTTCGATCGTTTCCATGGTCAAGGACCGGATAATCAAGGACATTACCGAACTGCCGCCGTTCCCCGCGAACATCGTGCGTATCATGGAACTCTGCGATGACCCGAATTCCTCTTTTGATGTCATAGCCGGGGGCGTCATGTCTGACCCGGCCCTAACCGCCAGCGTCCTCAAGCTGTCGAATTCCGCGGCCTTCATATCGGGCAAGCGGATCGAGAGCGTGTATGACGCGGTCAGGGTCCTGGGCATGAAGAACGTCAGGTCCATGGTCATGGCAAGCGGCGCGCGCCACATCATGGAACAGCGGTATGCCCGGTACGAGGAGATATGGGAGCACTGCAACCGCGTCGCCTGCTATGCCAGGCACATCGGGCAGAAATACCACGGGGCCGGCGTCGTTGAGCGCGCGTCCCTCGCGGGGCTCCTCCACGACCTGGGGAAAATCATTCTCATATCCGCGGAGCCGGCGACGGCGAGGAAGATCCGGGAAGAGTCCAAAAACAGGTTGCTGATCACCGAGACCTTCATGGAGGAGATAGCCATAGGCATAAGCCACTCCACCATCGGCGGCATGGTCGCGGAAGGATGGAACTTCCCGGAATACCTGGTCGAGGCGATACGGTGCCACCATGATCCCCTGAAGGCCTCACCGGCAACCGAGGCGGTCGTGGGCACCGTGTACCTCGCGAACATGTTCTGCGGCATTGAATCGAGAAAATATGAGTACCACTATTGTTACGAAAGCATTCTCGAGAAATACCAGCTTGGTGATGAAAAGGCGTTCAATGACTACCACGCCGTTCTCAGGAAATCCTATGAGGCCCAGTGACGCGCAGGGCCGGCTTGCTCCGTTCCGCACGGACAGTGCAGGCCGCATGCAAGTGATAAGGAGTCGGATATGAAGACGAAACTGGACCGTGAATTCGGCGGGCCCGCGGGAAACGTGGCCATAATGGCCGGACTGCCCGCCCTGGTCTATTATCTCTATTTTTGCGTCAGGTTCAACCATGGGGATATACTTCCCCGGGTGAGCATTGATTACGCTCCGTTTGCCGGCTTCATTGACAGCATCGCGCCCACGTGGCAGGCGGCGCTTATCTTCGGCTCATGGGTTCTGTTCCAGGCGCTCCTTCAGGCTCTGTTGCCGGGAAAGTCAGTCCGGGGCGTACGGCTGAAGGACGGAAGCCGCCTTTATTATAAAATGAACGGGCCGGCGTCCTTCATCATCTCCCTGGTGCTCCTCGGGGTGCTGGCCGGTACCGGGCTGATCGGCATGGACGTCATCTATAACAACTTCGGGGCCCTTGTCAGCGTGGCTGTCATCTGTGTGGTTGTTTTCAGCTTTTTTCTGTACTGGTACGGCACCATCACCGGGCAGGCTGATGCTCCTTCCGGCAGCAGGATCCATGACTTCTTCATGGGCGTTGCCCTCAATCCACGCATCCCGCCGGTGACCGGCTTTGATCTCAAGTTCTTCTGCGAGGCCCGGCCCGGCCTCATAGGGTGGCTCGCGGTGAGCGCTTCGTTCATGGGCGTGCAATACCTGAAGCACGGATACGTCACCGCGGCGATGGTCCTCGTGGTCGCCTTCCAGTTCCTCTATGTCGCGGATTATTTCCTGCACGAGGAGGCGATACTCACCACCACCGACATCGTCAACGACCGGTTCGGCTTCATGCTCGCCTTCGGGGACCTTGCCTGGGTCCCGCTGACCTATTCCCTCCAGGCCTTCTATCTCATAGAGCATCCCCATGAACTGCCTGCCTGGGGCATCATCCTGATGGTGGTTCTGAACATGACCGGCTATTACCTGTTCCGGGCCGTGAACATCCAGAAGCACCGCTTCCGGACCGATCCGGAGTACCGCATCCGGGGCAGAAAGCCGGACTATATCCAGACGGCGCAGGGAAACCGGCTCCTGGTCTCGGGTTTCTGGGGCTGGTCGCGCCATTTCAATTACGTCGGCGACATCATGATGGCCCTTGCCTGGTGCCTGCCGTGCCTTTTTGAATCGCCCCTGCCGTATTTCTACGTCATCTATTTCACGGTCCTCCTGGTGCACCGGGAGAGGCGGGACGACAGGAAATGCGCTGAAAAATACGGCAGGGACTGGGACGAATACCGTAAACGGGTCCGCTGGCGGATACTGCCGGGGGTCTATTAACAATATTAATACTGGTTGAACGAAGACGGTGCCGTGATTCACCGCCTTCATGAAATATACACAAAAAAACGGAGGATTTGTCATGTCTGAAGTAACGGTACTTCCCCTGCGGGAGCGCAAGGGGGACTGGATTTTCATCGCCTTTTTTTCTTTCTTCGTGTTCTCGTCTTTCGCGGCGGACCTGGTCAACGGCGTGATGCGTCCGTCGCCCGACAGCGGCTATTTCTGGGCCCGGGCGGTCTATGACCTGTACGCGGTCAACAATGATCCCCTCCTGATTGCCAACCCGTCTTGGCTGCGGGCCATGTGCTTCCTCTCGGCCTTCGTCTTCGGGCCCTTCTACATCGTGCTGGTGTATTCCTTCATCAGGGGGAAAAACTGGATCAGGCCCTTTGCCCTCTTCTATGCAGGCATGATCATCGAAAGCATGATCGTCATTCTCTACGTGGAATTCGCCGGTGAAGCAGCTCTTTTCAGCCAGATGTGCCAGAGCGGGGTGAAGGGCGCAGAGGAGCTTGCGAAAGCGGGCCTGAACCAGGACCTGAGGGTGCAGGATACGGTCAAATTCCTGGCATACAACCTGCCGTACAAGCTGGTCCCGCTGATGCTGGCGATACGCATGAGGCGGGAAAATCCCTTTGCCAGGAAATTTTAAGGCGCGGATTGAACACGGAGGCGCATTCTGTCGCGTAACCGGATGCGTTGATTCCATTCGACCCGCTGCTTGTTTCTTGCTTTATAATATGGGAGGCCTCGCCGTACAAAAGGCGGGGAGCTCCTATGGTTCCCCGACGGTCAGTGGAAAGTATCCTTCGATAATTAATTGAAATAAAAGGCATAGTATACCCAAATCATTGTTGATGATTCTATACGGGCCGTTAAACTGTGCCTGATTTTATTGTCCGCCAACTTCGCCTGCGGCGACGGGAGACGGGGTCCGATAGTGTTACCATATTGATATTTTACTATTAAAAGTGATGGTCATGGCAAAAAAAAAGCAGGAAACCACAACGAAGAAGAGCAAAACAAGAAAACCGTTGCTGTCCGGCAGGTTCAAGTTTACCATCGGGTTCAAGATGATCACCATCATATCGCTGATCATCGCGTCGGCCCTGTTCGGCATAACGTTCCTGGCAACCTATTTCTTCAAGGAAGATTACGAGCTCCGCATCAAGGAGAACAGCCACGAGGTTGCCCATGCCATAGCCCTCAAGGTGAGGTCCGATTTTAACGCCATAGTCGGCCAGGCGGATTACCTGGCGTCCGTCCTGGAGGACAGGCAGAGCGGGGACCATGAAAAGGCCACCCTCAAGGAGCATGTCTTCGGCGAGGACAACAGCATCGTTTTCGTGGCCCTGGTTTCCAGGGCGGGCGACGTGTTTTCGACGGACATCCACGCCTCCCACAGGAAATTCCTGGAGCAGAACAGCCTTTCGGATGATGATTTTTTCAACGCCATAAAAAACGAAAAAAGCTCCCTTATGAATGTCTTCAACGGCGATACCATCGTCAACAATGCCTCGCTGTTCTTCAAGATACCCATCATCAGCATCGGCATCCCGTACCGGTACAGCGCCCCGTCAAAGGCGTCAACGATACTGGTTGTATACGTGCCCATGACGCCGTTCCTTGAATCGGTCAGGTCCACGGGCATCACCAAGAGCATGATCGTCAACGGCTTCGGGGACGTCCTGGCGCACCATGACAGCTCTTTGGTCAGGGCGAAGACCAATTTCGTCAACCTCCCCATCGTCGCCGCCATGCTCAAGAGCAAGGCCGACAACGGACTGCTCCGCTATGCCGACGCGGACGGCAATTATTATCTGGGCGCCTACTACAAGACCGGCTTCGGCGATACGGGCATCATCTCGACGGCCCCCGAAGGCAAGGCCTTCGAGGCGCTCTACCGGATCCGGTGGCGGAACATCCTGATTACGCTCATCGTGCTCAATGCCGGCATTCTGATCGTGTACTTCTTCTCGAAGACCCTCACGAGGCCCATCAAGCGCCTCGTGAGCGCGACCCAGGAGATCGAGAAGGGGAACTTCCACGTTGACATCAAGCGTACCAGCAGCGACGAGGTCGGGGACCTCACCGATTCCTTCGTCAAGATGGGCATCGGCCTGGGTGAGCGCGAACGCATCAAGGACGCCTTCGGCAAGTTCGTGAACAAGGACCTGGCGGACAAGGTCCTCCGGGGCGAGCTGAAGCTCGGGGGCGAGCGGATCACGGCCCCGGTGTTCTTTTCGGACATACGCTATTTCACCGCGATTTCGGAAAAGATGGACCCGGAGGAAGTGGTCGAGTTCCTCAACGAATACATGACGCGGATGGTGGATTGCGTCAACAGGACCGGCGGCGTGGTGGACAAGTTCATCGGCGACGCCATCATGGCCATCTGGGGAACTCCCGTGTCAACGGGGAACGACACCGAGAGCGCCGTCAACTGCGCCCTCATGATGCGCCAGACCCTGATGGAGTACAATGCCGGGCGCGGCAGCGCTAAAAAACCGGTGATCCAGATCGGGTGCGGCATCAACACCGGCCCCGTCATCGCGGGGCAGATAGGCTCCCACGAGCGGATGGAGTACACGGTCATCGGGGACACGGTCAACGTGGCCTCCCGCATCGAGTCCCTCAACAAGCCCTTCGGCACCGACATACTGATATCGCAGGACTCGTACAAGCTGGTTGAGGGAATATACAACACCGTGGCGATGCAGAAGATCATGATCAAGGGCAAGAGCAAGCCCCAGCAGATTTACGCGGTCCTGGGCAGGAAGGACGACCCGCGGGCGCCGAAAACGATCGCGGTCCTCAGGAAAATGCTGGGGATCAAGACGCCATCACTGAAGAATTTCGACCCGAACCAGAAAGAAGAGAAATATGAAATTATTGAAGACTGACAGAATCATTCCGCTCGTAACGATAGGCCTGATAGTCCTTTTCTCCTTCATGCTCTACGTCGACTTTACCAGCACCTTCACGCGGTCGCGTGCCTCGGAGATCGGCGTGCTCACCTACAAGAAAAAGATAGCCGAGCGCCGTTTCGCCGAGGAGGTGCTGTGGGAGAAGATCGATCGCAACGCCACGGTCTACAACTGCGACTACCTGCGCACCATGGACGGTTCCGGCGCCGTCGTCAACCTGAAGGACAATTCCAGGATCGAGATCGGGGAAAACACCCTTGTTCTGGTCTGCTATTCTGACCAGGGCGTCCAGATAGGCCTGGACAAGGGCTCCATTGCCGCGCGGAGGACGGCCGGCGGCCGTGAGATGAGGATCACCTCCGGCAACGCGTCCATCAACATGAAAAAGGGCGTCCTGAGCGTGAACAAATCGAAGGAAGGGGTCAACCTTTCCGTCTCTTCCGGCAGGGCGGACCTTACCGTCGAAGGCAAAAAAGAGCGGGTGGACCCGGGTAAAAATGCCCGGGTAACCGGGGACAGGGTGACGGTCGACAGGATCACGGTCCGTCAGGTTTCCCCGGATATCAACCACTACTATGTCACCGCGGCGAAGGAACAGGCGGTGAACTTCACCTGGGAGGCCGAGGGACAGCAGCGGGTGCTCCTTCAGGTGGCGAAGGACAGCGCCTTTGAAACAATAGTGGGAAAGGCATCCAGCGCCGGCACCGGCGCGGTCGTGACCCTGCCGGCCGGTTCCTATTACTGGCGCCTTACCGACGGGAAGGGAAAGCCGGGCCCGGCAAGGAAATTCACGGTCGTTGCAGACCGGCCGGCGCTTCAGCTTTCGCCCCTCGGGGGGCAGCAGTTCGCTTTTAGAGAGAAAAGGCCCTTCATCGTGTTCAGGTGGAAGGGATCGGGGGCCGCGACATCCTATGCGGTCGATGTAAGCAGGGACCCTGCCTTCAAAGACCGGGTGTTGTCCCTTGCCAGCGACAAGGACTCGATCGCCACGGACGCGCTCGCGGCGGGCACCTATTACTGGCGCGTCCGCAGCCTCTACGGCTTCAACCCGGACGCCGAGCTGGTGAGCCAGGCCCAGCAGTTCACCATAGCGCCGGCCGCCGCGCTTTCGGCGCCGGAACAGCTACTCCCCAAAGAGGGCGACGCCCTTTCGGACCTGTCGTTTACATCCGGCAGCGCGCTGTTCAACTGGCAGGGCAGCCGTGATTTCACCGGGTATGACTTCCGCATAGCCCGGGACAGGGAATTCAAAAACATCATATACCAGAAGAAGATCGGCGTCAATTACCACAAGCCGAAGCTTGCCCTGGCGAAGGGGACCTATTATTGGTCTGTCAGCGGCGTGACGGCGGCCGGCGTGTCGTCGCCCCGTTCGCCGCAGCGGGCCTTCGCGGTCGTCGGGGCCCAGCCCCCCGGCCTGCTCGGGCCGGATGCGGACGCCTCGGTTAACGCCATAGGGATGAAGACGATGACCTTCCGGTGGAGCGGCGTCGGCGGGGCGCAGCGGTATCGCTTCGAGCTTTCCCGTGACCGCGAGTTTAAAAAACTGGTGAGAAGCGATACGGTCCCGGAGGCGTCGCACAGCGTTCCCATGCCGGCGCCCGGCGTCTATTTCTGGCGCGTCAGGCTGGTGGATGAAGACGGCGGCGCGGTATCGGCCAGCGCCGTGCGCCGGTTCACCGTGTCCGAGATGATCGGCTCCCCGGCCGGGGTGTACCCGGTAAACAACGAGGTCGTGTCCGTTGACGACCGGGGCGGCCTGGTCTTCAAGTGGAAGGAAGTGGAGGGCGCCACGCAGTACCGGTTTACCCTGAAGCAGCGGGTGGCCGGCGGGAAGGAACGGACGCTCCTCGCGACCAGGGTCGATGCGACGCGCTACAAGCTGAAAAAAATCGAGCTCCTTGACGTGGGCTCGTTCGTGTGGGAGATATCGGCCCTCAGGCAGAAGGGCGATGCCGTAACGGCCCAGAGCGCGCCCGGAAGAAATTATTTCTCAATCAGGCTGGGGAAACAGCTCAAGGCGCCGAAGCTCAAATCTGATGTTATTTACGTAGAATAGGCATATGAAAAACAGGATTGTGAAATACGCGGTTTTCATCATACTCATGGCCGCGGCCCTTCGGGCGGCCGCCGCCGAAACAAGACAGGTCCGCATCGAATGGGAGGCGGTCAGGGGGGCCCATGGCTATATCGTGGAAGTGAAAAACCAGGAAGGCCGCGAACTGCTCAGGAAAACCGTCACGACCAGCTACGCGGTGATGGATGTGGCCCCCGGCGCCTATAAGATCCGGATCACGGCGCTGAATGTTTTCCTCAAGCCGGGAAGCAATTCAGGCTGGACGGACCTGGCGGTGAAGAAGAAGGAAACACCTAAAGAAGAGCCCGAGGGGGATTCCCTGGCCCAGATAGGCAAACTCGGGAAGGACCAGCAGGACGCGTTACAAGAAGAGGCACTGAAGAGAGAGGAGGCCCTTAAAAAGGAGGAAGAGATTCAAAGGGAAGAGGCCAGGAAAAAGGAAGAAGCACTCCGCAAAGAGGAGCAGGCGCGCAGAAGGGCCGCAGGATATCCCCGGGGCATGGCCGGCCTTGGGCCCCTGGATATCGCCCCGGGAGGCAGCTGCCATTTCCCCGTCACCAGGTGGAGTCGCTACCTGCGCTTTTCCCCCGGGGGACACCTGATGCTTTCCTATCGGCTGTCCGGGATCGAAGCGGTAAAGAACACACCCGTGCTTTCGAACTTCGGGCTGGCTCTTCAGTTCAGCGTTGTCCCCTTCACCGGGGAAACGAGGAACGGGAACAAAATGAACCTTATGGTCTTTTCTCCCGGTTTTGGAGTTTTCTATGATTTTAAGCTTGGTCTGGTCAGCAAATGGGCCTTTGACCTGCGCTTGGCCTTTTTTACTGGCCCATCCTTTTCACAACAGGAGGTCAGGGGCCTGTTCCCGAAGAATAACTTGATAACAAAAGTCTACTACGATCCGCAGCTCAGTTTTAGGTTCGTGTATGGTGGTTATTTCTTCATTGAAACGGGATGCGGGTTACAGTCAGTACTTTTCAGCGGCGAAGCGCTGTCCACGGTATACCCCTTCCTTCGGCTTGGCATCCGGCTGTGATAGGCAAACAGTGCAATACTTGAATAAATTTATATCGGGATTGATGTCGGCATTCAGGGGCCACAAACTACCGAGATATTTGTTATATTACTATATGTGATAGTGCCGGTTTCATTTGTTAGAGTACAGGAACCGGTGTCCGGTGTGGCGGAAACGCTGTATGCCGCATTTCTGTGCAGTCGCGTGGCAAACGTAAATCTAGATGCCCCACTTGCATTTATCGTAATGTCATCGGTGCCGTTATTCTGAAGCACCACGGAGCTGACGCCGACGTTAAGGGTAACCGTTCCGCCGACAGTATAAGTCATGAGCTTGTCCATTATATAGAGCCTCATTATGGACTGGTTCGCCTTTGAATCCGCAGTTTCCCATGCCTTGTCTTCATCGCATCCGGCGGCAAATATGATGCTGTATAATAATAGGATCGGCACTGCGGTTGTTCTGATTTTTCTACTTGATTTCATATCGCGTTTTTATACAGTTAAATCCTATGGTTATAGTGCGCGGTAGCTAACAGCGTCCTCTGCGCATGATTAAGATATGAAATCCGTTAAAATGAGTCAATTAAAATATCCATATAGTCTCGCGGAGGAAATTCATGGACTACGGCGAATTACTTGAAAAACGGCGGTCGGTCCGCGCGTTCATGGAGAAAGGGGTCCCGACAGATCTGCTGAGGGAAATTATAAAGGAAAGCACCCTGGCCCCCAACTCGGGCAATAACCAGGTATGGAGATTCGTCATTGTAAATAACAGGGAGATGATGAAGCGCATATCCGATGAAAGCAAGAAGAACCTGGTCGCGAGGATCGATGCGAATCCCGAAGATTACGCCAAGCGGTATGAGAACATCCTGCGCAATGAAAGCTATAATGTTTTTTACAATGCCCCGGCCCTGGTACTCCTGCTGGGGCCGCGCGATTACAAGAACCTTCTGGTCGACTGCGCCCTCTGCGCATCCTATTTCATGAACGGGGCCGCCGCCCGCGGCCTCGGCACCTGCTGGGTAAACCTCGGTGCCGTCATCCAGGATCCCGCGCTCCTGGAAGAGCTGGGGATCACCCCGGACCTGGCCATTGTCGCGCCGATAATCATCGGTTATCCCCGGAGCATCCCTCCAGCGCCGAAGCGGGAGGAGCCGGTCATCCTGAAGGTCATCACTCCCTGAAATCGCGCGGCACCGGGGCAAATCCGTTGCTGACGGGCCAGAACCTGTTTTCCGGTTCGCAGGATACGATCCCTTTCCGGCAGAGCTCCCGCCGCCATTCATATTTAAGCACGATCCTGCCTGCCATGGCGCTCTCGGGTTCAAAGGCGACCTCCCGGGCCGGCGAATAAGTCGTTTCGCCGAAACCGGTCCCGGCCTCCCTGTCGGCGCTTTCGCTCCGCTGCTTTTCGGAAGACGATTTTCTGCTTTCGCCCCGCGCCCCGGAACGGTAATCATCGCGGTAGGGCGGCCTGAGCGGCGTCACCGCGTGCTGTTTTTCCCGGTAGACCGCGACGGCTATGGTGCCCATGGCCGAGGCGTCGGCGAACACCCGCTCGGCGTACGAATCCGAGGGCTCGGTGAAATAGAACCGGTTGGTCCGGTCCATGCCGGTGCGCCAGCCGTTGAAGGTGCTTGACGAATAGGGCTCGATGATATACATCCTCTCGCTGTTTTTCAGGTATGATTTCGCGCCGCTTATGATGTTCCTGCCGTCGACGGCGACCACCACGGCTATGCGCCGGTCGGACCTGTTCGTCACCTCTATGGAGTAGCGTTCGCCCTTCACCGCTTCCATATAATAATAGGCGCCGCTCTGGCAGGCGCGCGGATATGCCCGGTAGCGGGGCAGCTCGCCGCCGTTATCCGAGTAGACGCGCACGTCCACGAGATCCGGCGCCGGTTTGAGTGAATGCCCTGCGGCGGGCAGGACGGCCATTAACGCTAGAATGAGCGATGCTATCCCGGTTTTCATGGTTGCAATCTCCTGTTTCTCTGTTGTTTTCCCCGCCGGCAAAGCGGCGGGGAACCGGATTATCTTTTGCACATGAGACAACGGGGCCCCGGGGGAAGTTCTCATAAAGGGCAGGATTAATAAAAAAAGGGCCTTTTACAGGCCCTTTTTTCCGGTACTGATGAGTGCGGTCAGCATTTTTTGACGTTTGCGGCTGTCGAGCATGATGACGTTCCGGTCACCTTGCACCCTTTCTTTTCGCAGGCTTTCCTGTCATCGAAGGTGTCGTTGCCCGATGCTGACGGGCACTGGTCGCAGGAGCTGCCGGATCCGCAGTTATAGCAGAGACCGGCGCCGGCGTCCACCCGGACTGAGGATGTCGTGATCGTAAAAACCGACAGGATCACGAGGGTTGCAAATACGATGATTTTTTTCATGCTTTATACCTCCGGTTATTTTTGATAAGTAGAGCAGACCGTCGATGAAATGTCAATAGTTTATCGGAAGCCGCGAAGCCCCCCCGTGCCGTGCTATACTTTGAAGTAGTCCACCGCCTGTTTCAGCGATTCGGCCATGGCAGCCAGGTTTTCAGACGTGCCGGACAGCTGCTCTGACCCGGAGGCGTTCGCCTGGGTCAGCTCGTTTATGTTGGAGACCGAACGCACGATTTCGTTCACCGCGTTTTTCTGCTCCTCCGTCGCCACCCGGATGTCGTTGGAGAGGCTCCCCGAGTACTCGGCCTTCTTGTTGACGTTTTTATTTATCTCGGTCTGGGACTGCATGAATTCCATGATCGTGTTCATCATGGTTCGCATGGTCGTGACGCCCTCGATGATCATGCTGATGGTCTCGACGGTCTTCTGCGAATTTTCAATGCCGCGGGCCGTCTCCTCGGCGTTGTTCTTTATGTGGCGGTCGATGTCCTTGATGGAGATGGCGGTCTGGTCGGCCAGTTTGGAGACCTCGTCGGCGACGACGGCGAAGCCGCGGCCCGCGTCGCCGGCACGGGCGGCCTCGATGGAGGCGTTCAGCGACAGGAGGTTGATCTGCTCCGATATCCCGGTTATGATGCTGAGGATATTGGTCATTTCATTGGAGCTCGCGATAATCTTGGACATGCTGCCGCTCATCTCCTTCAGGAGCTGCTCGCCGTCCCGGGCCCTGCCGGCGACCCTGTCGGCGATGGTGAAGGCGTTCTGTATCTGGACGTTCATCTCGTCGATCTTGCCCGAGAGGTCGGCCAGCTGCGTGCGCAGGGATTCCATGCTCTCGAACTGTATCAGAGCGCCGTTGACGACGCTGTCCATGCCGGCGGCCATTTCCTCGACCGTGGCGGTGACCTCTTCAGCTGACGATGCCTGGTTCTGGGCATTGTCGGAAAAGCTCGTGACCGTGGCCGACATCTCCGTGGATGATGAGGCCATCTCGTCGGATATGGTCTTGATGTTCCGTATGGAGCTGCGCAGGCGCCGCATGAAGGATATGAGCTTTATCGACATCCTGCCTATTTCGTCGTCGGAGTAGACCGTCAGGCGCTGGTTCAGGTCGCCCTGGGCTATTTTTTCAATCACGCGGGCGGACTCCTCAATGGGCTCGATCTTCCTGTTTATAAGGATGAACATCGACACCGCGACAAGGAGCAGGCCGACAATCGATACCGCTATCATCAAGATACCGGAGCCGATGAGCCTTCCATCAATGTCGGAGAGGTTGATGGCTGAAAGGGCGCGGAACCCGTAGCGTTTATTTATTTTGTTGAAAAGGATTTTGAATTTGCCCTCCCAGGGATATACCAGGACCTCGCCGTCGGGCAGTTTCATGAGATTTCGCCCCCATTCAAATTTTTTAACATCGGTCATGAGATACTTGGGTTTCGGGTGGGCCATTCCTGTGAGGTCGCGGTCGACAAGGTAGGTGTACCCTGTTTCCCCTATCGTGTTGGTGCCGATGAGACGCCCGGTCGCAGCTTCAAGGTTGTAGGAGATTCCTACCACTGCGGTCACCGCGTTCCCTTCCCTGATGGGAACGCACAGGACCATGGCCGGTTTTCCGTTCAGGGGCGAGGTGTGGACGCCGCTCAGGGCCGTTTCTCCTTTCCTGGCCTCGGCTATGGTGTCGGCAATATCCGGCTGCTTCACCGCGACTCCGGTCAGGGCCGGGGCGGAACTGCTTGTCATGACCGGCGCAGCGCCGGCAGTTGCGACAAAGGCGTAATCGTAATATTCAGCCTCGCTGGCGAGCTTTCTCATGAGATTGTTGTGGGCCCCGATGCCCCTGGCGCGGGCCACGCCTTCGTCCGCGGCAATGAGCTTCACTTCCGACGCCTTGTCGTCCAGGAGTTTTTCAACGTTTTGATCGACCAGGGTCGAACTGGTCTTCAGGTAATCCAGGAACATGGACTTGATGAGGCTGTGGTTAAGGTTGATGACGGCCCCCGTGATGAATATCAGGGTAAGTACGATGTATGAGAGCACCGTGTAGGTGAGCGAAAAGGAGAGGTGCCTTTTCCTGCCCCCGGTTGACTCGACATCCCGGTTGACGGCCCCGAGTCTTGCGATGGACTCCACGGCCCGTTCTGTCATGCGGAAGTAAATAATGCTGGAAAGCACGATATTTAACAGCAGAAGGGCCCACATGTTGAATTCCTGCAGGAAGGTTATGTCGGTGAGAATGTGGACGAAGATTATGAATGCCGGCATGACTATCAGCCACCGCACGATTACCATGAGGCTTTGCTTCAACGGAAAGCCGAAGAGGGTGTTCCTTGCAGCGAGGTATTCGTCATCGGGCAGCTCGGTTCCCCGGGCCCACTTGGCAAAGGCGGTTGTTATTATGCGGGTGTCGCGTTTGAATATAAAATACGACAGCACCAGGTTTCCTGACGAGGCCACCACCAGCACCGCCAGGAATATGAGGTTGCTTGTCAGTCCCATGCCGAGATGGAACAGGAGAATGGCGGTCGTTATCGGCACGAGAAATATATTGCTTACTCCCTCTGTCAGGAAAAACAGCCGTTTGAGGATCTTGTTGTATTGCGCGATTCTGTCATCTGCTTCGGTCATGATGTTCACCCTGAGGAAGAGTTGATGCGGCCATATACAGGCATTGATGGTAATGATATCTTATTTATGATAATCGTCAAATGATTTTTATAAACATAGCCGCGATAATGCGATAATGACTGAAAATAGTGGTTGAAAGATAGGGGGAAATTTCTTACTTTACTGTCATGTGAATGCCTTCGGATGCTGTTCCCTGTGTGAGAGGTCCATGGATAAAACCCGCTTGGTGCTTATATTGGTTGCGGCGGTCGCCTTAAGCTGTTCGGGCCGGGCTGTGAAAAACGGCCAGGACGGCGGCAAGGACCGGTGCGTGAAGGGAAATTGCCTCAACGGCACCGGCGTGTTCCAGTATGCGGACGGGAAGCTCTATGAAGGGCAATGGAAAAACGCCAGCCCTGACGGTCGGGGCGTCATAACCCTTCCTGACGGCTCCCGGTACGCAGGCCTGTGGAAGAACGGCCTCAAGAACGGCCTGGGGACCCTGTCGAATCCCAATGACGACAGGCTTTCCGGCCTCTGGAGGGACGACAAGCTGGTCCAGGGGAACGTGGTCATAACCTTCCCGGATGGGACCCGGTACGAGGGACAGTGGAGGAACCGCGGAATCGGCGGGAAAGGCACCATGGACTATCCTGACGGCTCCAGATATGAGGGGGAATGGAGGGACGGAAAGCGGGAAGGCAGGGGGACCTTCACGACCCGGGGAGGCTTCACCTATACCGGGCAGTGGAAGGACGACCGGTGCCACGGCAGGGGCACCATGGAGTCGGGGGACGGCAGCGTCTATACCGGCCTCTGGAAAGATGGCAAGTACAACGGACAGGGGGTCATGAGGTATCCTGACGGAAGCAGGTATTCCGGCAATTGGAAGGACGGCAATTATGAAGGGTTCGGGACCTTTTCCAGTTCCCTGGGCGAAAAGCATACGGGGCAGTGGAAGGACGGCAAGCCCCACGGGAAGGGTGTCCATGTCCAGCCTTCAGGAAGGATGTACAAGGGGGACTGGAAGGACGGCAAGCCCCACGGCTTCGGCGCTTCCTATAACGCGAAAGGCAAGCTGGAATTCCAGGGAAAGTGGGTCGAGGGCGAGTTCGTGGGGAAATGATTGCCTGGCGGGAGCTGTCCCGCCCGTCCGCCTCGTATAACGTCCATGTGGACTCGGCGGAATCGGCGATAAGGTGTGCGTAAAGGGGGCGATATGAATATTAAACAAATAGTGCTTGTCGCATGGCTGATTGTCATCATCAGCGCTGGCGGGGGATTTGATGTCGGATGGGGGGCTGCGGCAAAGCAGGGCCCGGTCGAGCCGCAGAACATAGCCTATGATTTTCTTGACCTGGAGAAACCCTTCGGCGCCGGTAAAAAGCATTATGAGTATGTGGCCGGCTTGATACAGAAGGCGAAAACAAGGCTCCCCCTCAGGTCGTCCTACGGCCGTGACGAGGCCTTTGCTGTGCTGAAGGGCGTTGATTCACTCCTCCGTGGCGAGGGTTTTGTCTTCAAGGACAACCTGCTTCTGTGCAAGGGGATCGACAGCAGGATAATCGACTGCGATAATTACTGCACCCTCTACATTGCCATTGCGGAGGTCCTGAAGATCCCCATCGTCCCCGTGTACGCCCCGAACCACAGTTTTCTGCGTTTTTACCTTGATGACGGCAATTATATCAACTGGGAAACGACCAAGAACACTTCCTATGACGATGATTACTACATAAAGGTCCTCCGGATATCGGACGGTTCGCTGAAGCGGGGCGTGTACCTGAAGACCCTCGGCCGGAAAGAATTCATCGGCGTCGAGTACAATACTATCGGGGCATACCTTTTGGCGGCGAAGAAATTCTCCGAAGCGGTTCCCTATTTTAACACGGCCCTGCGGTGTTATCCGATATTCTCATCGGCCTATCACAACCGGGGAACGGCCCTCTATGCGGCAAACCGCCTGAGGGACGCCCTCGATGACCTTCGTGCCGCCGCAGACCTCGATCCCAACAGGGCCAGCACCAGAACCACCCTTGCCGACGTTTACCTGGACATGAAGGATTACGGTCAGGCCGAAAAACAGTACCGTGCCGCCATAGAGCTTGATCCGGACAACTACGTCCCCTACAACAACCTGGCCCTGATCATGAAGGAAACGGGGAGGGAGGAAGAGTCCCGCATCTGGCTCAAGAAGAGCCTTGTGATCAAGGGACGCAAACGCTAGAAAACGCTCAAAGGAGGCGCCGCCATGAGGAACATATTCCAGACCCTGGCCATGTATAACCGGAGCGTCAACCAGCATGTCATGGACCTTCTCGGAGGACTGTCGAGGGATCAGGTCATGACGGACATGAAGGCCTTTTTTCATTCACTTTTCGAGACGTTCATGCACAACCTGAACACTGACCTGATATGGCTCCGGCGTTTCGAGGGGATTTACCCGAACATCAAGTGCCTCAGGGGAAACGCCTTCCTTGCCCTGGATGACGGGCAGATCAGGAAGAACGCCGAAAGCGACTTCCGGAACATCTTCGAGATCAGGAAGCGCCTGGACGCGCTCATCGAGGAATTCATCCATGAAATCAACGACCGGGACTTCATCAGGGCCATACAGTACAAAAACATCAGGGGCGAACAGATGGAGAAGCTCCTGTGGCAGGTCCTGCTCCACTGGTTTCTCCACCAGACCCATCACCGGGGAAACATCTCCGTCATGCTTGACATGATCGGCGTGAACAACGATTTTTCGTCGCTGATATCCCGGGTGTAAACGACCGGTAGAAATTTCATGGGGCCTGCTGCCGGGAAGTCGAAATGGGGTTTTAAAGACCTCCTGCCCGGGCTTTTGCGCGCGCAGGAGAAATTTTGGAAAAATACCTGAAATTACCTTTTCCGTTGTTATATTGTATTGACAATCCAGTATTCTGAAGGAGTATAGCTGGGCATCGGCACGGTTCTTTCTGCAATAGTCCAGCTCCTGATATTTTTTTACGCCGATGCTGTGACACGATTGGTCGTTGCCGGTGTTACAGTATCAATGGGAAGGTGCACCTATGAATATAATAGAAATGAAGAACATCAAAAAGGATTATCCCCTCGGTGAAACCGTGGTTCACGCCCTGCGGGGCATCGATCTCTCGGTCGAGGAGGGCGGTTTCATTTCCATCGTGGGCCCCTCCGGCAGCGGCAAGACGACCCTGCTGAACCTTATCGGGTGCATTGACACGCCCACGGAGGGAAGCGTCAAGATCGGGGGCGAGGAAATAACAACCCTGGATGACACGGACCTCACCAATATCCGCCTGTTCAAGGTCGGTTTCATCTTTCAGACCTTCAACCTGATCCCGGTGCTGAACCTCATTGAAAACGTGGAGTTTCCCCTCCTGCTGATGAAGGAAAACCGGCTTACAAAAGAAGAGATCCGCGAGCGCGCCAGGCAATGCGTCGAGGAGGTCGGTCTGAAGGAGTTCATCGACCACCGCCCCGCGGAGCTGTCCGGGGGCCAGCGGCAGCGCGTGGCCATAGCCCGGGCCCTGGTGACAAAGCCGCAGATAGTCCTTGCCGACGAGCCGACGGCGAACCTTGATTCGGAAACCGGCGCATCCATCCTGACCCTCATGAAGCAGCTGAATAAGACAGAGAAGACCACCTTTATTTTCTCGACCCACGACCCGGACGTACTCAAGTACGCGACCGATGTGGTCAAGATCAGGGACGGCCTCATCGTCGACAAGACGGACAGCTCGAAATACCTCAGGCAGAGCGGCGTCAGAAAGAAGCCCGGCCCCGCGAAGGCCGCGTCTCCGGCGGGAAGGAGAAAATAGATGGGCCTCATCATCAAGATAGCCTGGCGCAACATCCAGAGGCACCGCGGCAAGAGCTTGGTCGTCGGGATCATCCTCTTCCTGGGGGCCATGGTCATGACCATCGGGAACGGCGTCGTGTCGGCTATGGAGAAGGGGCTCAAGGAAAACATCATGAACCGCTTCACCGGCCAGATCGTGGTCATGTCCTCCAGGCAGGAGCAGGACAACGTAATCTTCACGCCCCTGGGCAAGGACGTGGAGGTCATAGCCGGATTCGATAAGGTGAAAAAGGTTCTCTCGTCCCAGGACTGCATCGCGAAGTTCCTGCCGGTGGGCAAGGGCCTCACCCTGATACTGAACGACAACGGCGACGTGGGCTACGCCCTGGTCCTCGGCGTCAGGTTCGAAGACTATCAGAAGATGTTCAAGAACAACATACAGCTCGTGGAGGGGAAGCTCCTCGGGAACGAAGACCGGGGGATACTGGTCTCATCAGGGAGCAGGAAACGGGTCTATGACGAGCAGGATTTCTGGCTCCAGCCGGAAGGGGTCCCCCTAGACGAGAAAACCCTTACGCCGGAGGCACTGGCGAATAAAGGCCGCCTGGACGTGAGGAACAGCATTGTCATGATGGGGACCAGCCAGGAAAACACCACCATGGACATCAGAATGAATGTCACCGGCATAATCAGGTATTCATACCTTAACGAATTCTGGAAAAATTTCAATTTAATGGACATCGAGTCCTTCCGCGAGGTCTTCAACTACGTCACCGCAAACGACGTGGTCACGGAAGTGCCCAAGGACAAGCAGAAGCTCCTCGATCGTGACAATTTCGACAGCCTGTTCGGCGACAGCGTGGTGGAGAAGGTCGATACCGGGACGAAAAACTACGATGTCTCGAAGCTGATGGGCAGGCGGGTGGTCCGCAAAAAGGTCAGCGTCGATTCCGGCGCTTACAACCTGATCTTCGTCAAGCTGAAGGACCCCGGCGCCATCAATTCGTCGGCGGAAAAGCTCAACCGCGCCTTCGCTGCCGCCGGCGCCGAGGCGAGGGCGGTGCCCTGGAAGAAGGCCATCGGGCAGCTCGGCGACATCGCCATGATCATGCGGGGCGCCACGATCGGCTTCGTCATGCTGATCTTCTTCGTGGCCATCATAATCATCATGAACACCCTGAGCATGGCGGCCCTGGAGCGTGTCAGCGAGATCGGCATGATGAGGGCCGTAGGGGCCCAGAAGTCTTTTATAGCCGGCATGTTCCTGGCCGAAACGGCGATCATATCCTTCGTTTCCGGCGGCGCCGGCATTATCGCGGGGGCCGTGACCGTCGCCGTCCTGAATTCCCTCGGCATAACCTCGGAGAACCATATCCTGCAGCTCCTCTTCGGGGGTGACGTATTCAGGCCGGCCCTTGACGGCATGGACATCGTTATCGGGGTCGTCGAGCTCGCCCTGGTCACGGTCCTGGCCACGCTCTATCCCCTGAAGGTGGCCCGGAGGATCACCCCCCTCGACGCCATCATGAGGGACTAGGAGGCCGCCATGAAACTGATACTGTCATTGAGCCTGAGGAACCTGCTGCGGCAGAAGAGAAGGAACGCCTTTCTCGGGATCGCCATCGGCTTCGGCATGATGATCCTCGTCATGGCCAACGCCTTCTCCTACGGCATATCGGACACGCTCTTCAACAGGCTGATCGTGTACATGGCCGGCCACATGAACCTGACCGCGATGGAAGAAAGCAACAAGCAGAAGCGGGTGATCCGGGACAAGGACCGTTTCATCGGGCTGATCAAGGCGAACGTCGAGGGCATCGACAAGGTCTGGGAGGCCATCGGGGTCTTTTCCCGGGTCATCGGAAACGCCAAGGGCGACAACGCCATCATCGTCAACACGGAAATAGACCAGGAGTTTTATGATTACTTCGGACAGAATATTGTGGAGGGCAACATCAGGGACTTCACCGGCGACAGGCTCGAGAACCCGGTGCTGGTCTACTCATCAAAGGCGAAGAGCCTCGGTGTGAAGTGCGGCGACGTCATCAAGGCGCGGATGCAGACCATTTCGGGGCAGCAGCAGAGCGCGCGGCTGACGGTGGCCGCCATCATCAGGTCGAGCAACATGTTCGAAGAGATGGTCATGTTTCTCAAGCAGAAGGATATAAAGGCGCTCCTCGGGTACAGGGACCACGAGACCGGAGCGCTCTACGTCAGTTTCAAAAAGCTCAACAATCCTGCCATTGCGATAAAGGCGGCCGACAAACTGCATGCGGCCCTGCAGCCCGGAGTTGCCGTCATATACGGAGAAATGGTATTTAAAAAAAAGACCGCGCCGGCGACGGCCCTTGGATATTCAAGGAACAGAGAGGCCGTATCGGTGATGGATAAGCACGTACCAATCCTCTCCGGCGCCCTTCCGGAAGAAAAAAGCGAGAAGGGCGTCGTCGTCAGCAAAAGCCTCGCGTCGTCGCTCGGACTGAAAAAAGGGGACCCCGTAAGGTACCGGTATAAAAACAAGTTCGGCGGCATCGTGACCGAGAACAACTACACGGTGACCGGCGTTTTCGGCTCCGGCGCCATGCCGGCGAAGAACATCGTCCTCATGAACGAGAAGACCTTCTACAAGACGTATCGGGAGAACCTCCCCGGGGACCCGAAGGATATCAGGGACGCCTATATTCCCGACGGGAAATCGGCCCTTGCGAAGGTGTTTGCGCCGGAATGGAGGCTCCTTCCCAGGACCGCGACGCACGAGGACATGCAGAAGAAGCTCTCGAAGATGACCAAGACGAAATGGAAGGGGCCCTGGCTTGACATTAACACCATGTACGAAACCGCGGATCAGATCCTCCAGTTGGAGGGAGCCCTGAACATGGTGGCGGTGGTCGCCGGCCTTATCCTGTTTTTCATCATCCTGATCGGCGTGCTCAACACCCTGCGCATGACGATCCGGGAGCGGACCCGGGAGATCGGCACCGTGCGCGCCATCGGCATGCAGAGGGCCGACGTCAAGTACCTGTTTATAACTGAGATCGTTCTGCTCACCGCCTTCGCGTGCCTTGCCGGGATCATCATGGCCTTTATCATGATGTGGGTCCTGGGTCTTTTCACCATAAACACCGACAGCGTGCTGTCGATACTCCTGGTTAACCAGCGGCTTTATTTTTACCCGACCGCGTTTTCAATCATACGGAGCTTCGCGGTTATAATCATCCTGGCCGGTCTGACGGCGTATTTCCCGGCCAGGAGGGCCTCAAATCTTTCCGCGGTAGAGGCCCTGGGGCATTTCGAATAATGATCAGGGAGAAAGTCATGAGATGGAAGAGTTGCGCGCCGTTTTTTATCATGCTCCTGGCCGTGACAGGCGTCCAGGCGGCGCCGAGAGCCAGCGATATCATGAAGAAGATGGACGACATGATGGAGCAGATCGGCGACATATCGGTCAAGGCGACGATCGTGCAGAACAAGGCCCGGCAGGGGATCAAGAATTACGCCTTTCTCTATTTCAGGCGTGACGTGACCGACGAGTTCCTCATTGTTGTCCTCGAACCGGACACGGAAAAGGGGAACGGCTACCTCCGCGTCGGCGAAAACTTCTGGATGTACCGGCAGAACACGCGTACCTTCCAGCATATCAGCCGCGACGAGAGCATCATGGGCACCGACGCCAAGGGCGGCGACTTCGAAAAGCGGAAGCTGGTGGACCTGTACCGGCCACTCACCGGGGCAAACGGCGCTGAAATCGTCGAGGAGGAAGTGCTCGGCAAGAAGCCGGTGTACAAGTTCACCCTCCTGGCGAAGGTCAATGACGTGACCTATCCGAAACAGGTCTACTGGGTCCAGCGGGACAACTTCCTCATGCTGAAGGTCCAGTCCTACTCCCTGTCGGGAACGCTGATGCAGACGGCCTATTATCCGAAATGGACCCAGATCGACGGCAAGTACATCCCGATCCAGCACATATACATCGATGAATTCGAAAAAGGCAATAAAAGCATCGTGGAGCTTTCCGGCATCTCGACGCAGAAGCTCGATCCGAGGATCTTCACCAAGGCGTACCTCGAGAACCTGAGCAAGTAGGGGGATGGTCACGGCAATGGTCATGCGGAAACAATGGGTGTTCGCTCTCACGGTCCTGGCAGTATGCGGGTTTACGGCAATTGGCGTTCGCCATGCCGCCGCCATCATGACCGACGGCGAGTATTTCCTTGAGGCCCCGGGAGACGAGGGGCGCCGTAAGGTCGCCCAGAAGGATAAAGACGGCGCCAAAAGCCAGGAGGATGACATTTTCAGCGGCGGGGACACGGTCACGCCGAGCGACAGGGTAAAGGACGACACCCTTTCCGAGACAATGGAAAAGAAATCGGTCAGCTTCAACGGTTTCCTCAATTCCCGGACCAGCGTCAATTACAAACGTGCCAGCATGCTCCGGGACCTCCAGGTGATCGATACCAGCAATTTTCTTTCCTATTTCCAGGGCAATTTCGGCCTTGATGTCCGTCTCCTCAAGGGTATCAGGGGCTATGTGAACCTTTCCGCCGATTACTATCCGGCAGGCATGCCGAAATCCCGCATAGTGCAGGTGCCCCTGGCATACCTGGGGATACCGGCCTATTTCACCAAGGCGGACATGATGGTCGCGGAGAAGGTCAACGCGGTCTTTGACATAAACGAGATTTTCCTCGATGTGAACATCGCGAGGCGCGTCTATTTCCGCCTTGGGAAACAGGTGGTGAAGTGGGGCGTCGGGTACCTCTGGACGCCGACGGACCTGATCAACATCGATAAAAAAAACATCCTTGACTCGTCTCAGGTGCGGCAGGGGACCTATGGGCTGAAGGTCCATGTTCCCTTCGGCACCAGGGCCAATATCTATTCCTTCATCAACATGAACAAGGCCCGCCACCTGAGCGACATCAGCATGGCCAACAAGGTGGAAGTGCTGTTCCTGAACACCGAGATGGCCCTTTCAGTGCTGCTTAAAAACCACAACGTGCCGGTCTACGGCTTCGATTTCACCTCCCGCGTTTTCACCCTGGACGTCCACGGCGAGGCGAGCCTCTCCTACGGCGACAATGTGCGGCGTCTCAGGGTCTATCCCTGGTACATAACCGGCCTTTTTCCGTCGCTTCCGGCCGAGATGCTCTACCTGGTCACGACGCCCGGCAGCAACGTGATGGATTACCGGGTCCGTGGAAAATGGATCGGGAAGGCGAGCTTCGGCTTCGGCAGGGGCTTCGAGGTGCTTGACGTCAAGGACCGGATACGCTTCGACGCGGAGGTTTTCTACAATCATGCCGGTTACGACCGTAACATGTTCGAAAGGGACATCCTGACCACGGGTTATTTCCTGTCCGGCGGACTGTACGCGCCGAACTACTACGGTAAATACTATGCCGGTCTTTTCATCACCATTCGGCAGATGTTCGTGGAGGATCTCTCCTCCATGGTCAACTGCGTCGTGAACATCCAGGACCAGTCGTCCATCATATCGGGCATGATAACCTACGCTCCCTTTTACGACATGACCCTGAACCTTATGGTCAACGGGTTCGTGGGCAAGACGAACAGGGAGTACACGGTGTACGGGAACTACTTCACCACCGAGGTTTCGGTAAAGCTGGTGTTTTAAAAACTCGCACTTAAGTAGTTTCGATTTTTATGGCCGGGGCTATCCCGCTCGTCCGCCTCGTATAACATCCTGTTGACTCGGCGGAATCGGCGACATCCTTGTCGCCTTCTCGCGGCGATAGCCGCCGGCCTTGTAACATTGCTTGTTGTTTTTTCATCCGTTCATTCACCATATGTTCTTGACACTGTATAAGGCTTTTTATAGGCATATATCAATAATTATTGAATAGAGGATGCATGATGAAACACGACAAAAACAGCTGTCCCGGCAAGGAACGCTATCTTTCGGGAAAACGCATTCTTCCGAAGCCCATATCGAAAGACACCGATATCGTGACGCTGATTGACAATATGGACGCCTACAACGGCGGCCGCCTCCGCGCCGCCTGCCAGCTCCTGAAAGACCGCTACTCGCAGGACGACGTCACCGTGGGCCTGAGCCTTGCCGGCGCCCTGACGCCGGCCGGCCTGGGGCCCTCGGCGATCATACCTCTCATGAACCACGGGTATGTCGACTGGATCGTGGCCACCGGCGCCAATATGTACCATGACCTGCATTTCGCCTTCAACCTGCCGATGTACCGGGGGAGCCACACCGTTGACGACACGGACCTGCGCGACAAGGGCGTGACCCGCATCTACGACATCCTTTTCGATTACGAGGACGTCCTCATGGAGACCGACCGGATACTGCGGCGCATCATGCTCCGGCCCGAGTTCCAGAAGGAGATGGGTACCCGGGAATTCTATCACCACCTGGGCAAGGTGCTGGACGATCATGAGAAGAAGAACGGACTGGGCGAAGTGAGCATCCTCGCGGCCGCCTACCGGAACGGCATCCCCGTTTTCACCTCCTCGCCGGGGGACTCGACGATAGGCATGAACGTGGCCGGCCTCGAGCTCCTTGCCGAGGCGGCCGGGCTCGCGGACAAGTTCAGGCTGAAGATCAACCCGAGCATCGACGTCAATGACTCGACCGCCATCATCCTGAACGCGAAGAACTACGAGAAGGGCAAGACCGGCGTCATCCTGGTCGGCGGCGGCAGCCCGAAGAACTTCATGCTCCAGACGGAGCCCCAGATACAGGAAGTGCTGATGATACCCGAAGTGGGGCAGGACTACGACATCAACATCACCGACGCCCGGCCCGACACCGGCGGACTGTCCGGGGCGCCCCCCAGCGAGGCGGCAAGCTGGGGCAAGATCGACCCGACCAAGCTGGACGAGACCGTGACGGCCTACCTCGACGTGACCGTGGCGGTGCCCCTCATGGTCGCCTACGTCTGCCGGGCGGCGAAGCCGAAGAAGCTGAAGCGGCTCTACGACCGGGGAGAGGAGCTGCATCAGAAGCTGATCAAGTCCTATCTTGAGAACAACAAGGAAGTGGAAGAGCTGAAAAAGCTCATGGCCGGTCTGCTGGCTTAATCCCTTTACAGGAACGGCGCATGATGATACAAGACATGCTTCCCCTGGTCCGGAAGCACGGGACCCCGCTCTTTATTCTCGATCATAAGAAGATACGGGAGAACTACCGGGCGTTCAAGAAGAACCTCCCGCGGGTCCAGTGTTATTACGCGGTCAAGGCCAACTCCAACCAGGAGATCATCAAGACCCTCTTCAACGAGGGGGCGAGTTTCGACGTGGCTTCCTACAACGAGTTCATGCAGGTCTATGAGTATGTTAAGAACTTTAATAAGAAGGAGAAGGAGCACTACGTCTGGGACAAGATCATTTTCTCGAACACCATCAAAGACCGGGACACGCTGAAAAAGATACGGCGGTACCGGCCGCTGGTCACCTTTGATAATTACGATGAAATCAAAAAGATACGGGACTACTGCGACACCGCCGGCCTGGTGCTGCGCCTCAAGGTGCCGGATATAGGCTCCCAGGTGGAGATGAGCTCGAAGTTCGGCGCGGAGCCGGGTGAGGCCCTGGGCCTGATCAGCCGCGCCGCCGACATGGGCCTCGAGGTCGAGGGCCTGAGCTTCCATGTCGGGAGCCAGTGCGTCAATTTCGATAACTATACCGCCGCCCTGGAGATAACGTCCGAGATATTCCACGGTGCCAGAAAGAAGGGACACGGGCTGAACATCATCGATATCGGGGGCGGGTTTCCCGTGCCCTATGACGCCCAGGCGCCGCGCTTCGACAGGCTCGCCAGGGTGCTCAACACGGAGTTCACCCGCCTGTTCCCGGAGGACATCGAGATCCTCGCGGAGCCGGGAAGGTTCATGGTCGCCACCGCCGCCACCCTGGTCACGGAGATAATCGGTAAGGCGCGGCGGGACGGCAAGCTCTTCTACCACATCAATGACGGGGTGTACCATACCTTTTCAGGCGTCGTGTACGACCACTGGATACCCAATTTTGCCGCCTTCAAGCGGGGGAATGGCGAGGTGTGCGCCGTTGTCGGGCCCACCTGCGACAGCTTCGACAAGATTTCCCTCTCGGTGCACCTGCCGGGGAACCTCGAGATCGGCGACTATCTCTACACGACCAACATCGGTGCCTACAGCACCGCCTCGACGACCAGGTTTAACGGGTTTGACGGCGCGAAGATCATCCATGTGAAATAATCTAATATCAAACCGCATTTTACTAATACGGTTCGCGAACCATTCACACCCACCCGCCCAAATAGGACATCCTGTCCTTAAAAAAAGAAGGAACATTAAACACAGGATGTGTTGTATGCCGCGCAGGACAGGAAGTCCCTGCGCGGCCCTGTTCCCTGTGGTTGTGAGCAATTCGCCCCCCCGTATTATTATGCAGGAGCATTAGCTCATTGAATGGTGAATCTTGATCGTATTACCTGGCAGAAAAAGACCGGTCGAAGAGGTCCTCGATTGCCTTCCGGGCGTCGTCGGTGAGGTTCCTGGTGCCGGTTCCGCAGAAGGTTTTGTGCGATATGACCGGGCTGTCCTTCTCCCATGCGTTGTTGTTCCAGGTGAACCATGATTTCTTGTCCTGGTCATAGACGCTCACGGGCCGGTTGAAGAGCTTGGCAAGCTCGACGCCCCAGCCGGTGCCGCCTTTCACCGTGTTGTCATCGTTGATCCAGCCCACGGAAAAGACCTGAAAGCCCTTGTTGACCATGTGAAAGATCGACTGTATGACCTTGCGGATCATTTCAACTTCTGAAAAGTTCCTGCCCATCCGCATGGATACTATTTCCATGCTCACATTGCCTTCGGCTAGCTCCTTCGGGCCCAGGACCTGTATCCCGCGGGTTCGTTCCATCTTGTGGCCTTCAAAGGAGAAATTGACCTCCTTCATTCCGTATTTCTCGGCCTGTCTGCCGAATTCGGCCTCGGTCCCCTTGTGACCGCCGCTGTACAAAGTAAATCCAGATACGTCTGCCATTCGATACTCCTGTTATTATGATTTAGTATTATTCATTAACTCAGAATTGTTTCTTGATTTGATTATTCATATCTGTCCCTGCCGCCTAATGGCGGGGTCGAATATGATCAAGTCGAATATTATCAAATAGTATAAAGAAACAAGTCTTACATGGTGGGGTTATTCAAGATATGCCGATGCATGGATCCATGGGAATATCCACCGTTCCGGACACAAGGGTGGGAATGCCGCTTTTTGTCAAATAATATATCAAAATAATTTTTTTTGCGGCTCAATCCGGGGGCGGACGGGCGCATCATTCCGCGGAAACGGGACGTGTCGAAATGACAGGGCTTATGCCCGGTCGTTTAGTTGTATTCTGTTTCGTCGCCCTGAAAAAGGCGATGTCTGAAATATGAATTTAACTACACGAAAAATGATTGTATAATACTATCATGATGATATAAGGGTATACATGACGGCAGCGGATGAAGACGCAGTAGTATTTCCGATGAAGAGCCTGATCAAACACATTATCGGCACCCACAGGGCATTGATCCTCAACGAGGCTTCGCAGATACACGGTTTCATGAGGCTCCTGATGAAGCAGGTCAACACCGATGAAAAGTGGACGAAGGACGAGAAGGCCGAACTGAAGCGGCATCTCAAACACCTGTCGATGTACATACCGGTGTTGATTATTTTCTGCCTTCCCTTCGGCATGCTCCTTATCCCGATACTTGCCGAAACCCTGGACCGGCGCTCGTCGCGCCGTCCTCATTGAGTGCTTCGGGGATGCTGCGATAATTTCCCATAGATTTATGGCTGTAGAATATAACAATAGCCTATAAATCTATGGGAAAAATGGCGAAAAATTGGTTTTAGCGAACAGAGGCAGTTGCAGGTCCAACGTTTACAGGGCAATCACCTGAAGGGCAGGGCTGATTTCCTGTATTCGGATAGGGAACAGGAGTGGTTTGAGGAACTGAAAGAATTATTGCGATTCCACTATCTCTGAAACGCCGCTTAATGACCCGATACCGGGTATATCACATGCGTTAAAAGAAAATATTGAAGCCATCAGAGCCAGATAAAACAGTACTTTTTTCATAATAAACTCCTATGATAATGATTAATAAGTCATTTAACAAATCAAGTGCCTAAATAATGACCGACAACAATCGGAGAGGAATATTTAACAAGATTTAGCTTTTTCAAAGAATTATGTATCGTTAGTCGTGATATTTTTCCAGGTGCAATGGCTACACTTTTTTTGCTATAATAACCCGGATGAACAATTGGCAGATTTGAACCTAACGTTGATAATTTTGTGTTTATGTCGGTTTTGGCTCCCTCACCAACTGCTATCATGGTTATTACTGTTGAGACGCCGATTAGAATTCCCAGTAATGATAAAAATGAGCGCAATTTGTTGGCAGTAATCGATTTTATTGCCTGTGAAAAATAATCCTTAAAAGCGAGTTTTAAAAATGACGAATGTTCGTTGTTATAATGGTTCTGTTTAAATGTCTTATTGTTGTCCACTGCTGGGCTTGTCAAGGCAGCCGAGTATGTTTAACAGCGTCGATTTCCCTGATCCCGAATGACCAACAATCGCAACAAATTCATCTTTATCTATATGGAAAGAAACATTATCCAGGGCGTGAATCTTTATTTTGCCGGTTGTATATATTTTTGAAATGTCCGATAGTTCGATCATGATGATGTTATGCAACTTGTGTCATTGAATAATTTCAACAGCACCCAGAAGTTTCCTGAAAATATCTTCCATTGCGTTTATAGGTTTTTTTATTTTTTACTTATAGTTCTGATCGAATATCATACATTATGCACAGA
This sequence comes from uncultured Spirochaetota bacterium, assembly GCA_937872225.1. GTDB lineage: Bacteria > Spirochaetota > UBA4802 > UBA4802 > UBA5550 > RBG-16-49-21. The sequence goes on along the minus strand of CALMRZ010000064.1, from coordinate 7,482 downwards.
TGATTAAAAGCAAGATATTTTCTATCTTAACTGGGGGTGTCAATTTTATAAGAATTCTCAAAAATGTTCTCTATGAATTAGGATAAGACCAAAAGAATACCGTCACCGCTTCAACGTGCCGGGTGATATGGAGCACGGGCCTTGCGCTAAAGAATATACGAAAGATTGAAGAGGCGGGGAATAAAAAAGGATGCCGGTTTGCGGTATTCCCGGATGAAGGCAGACCTGCAGCCGTGATAAAAAAAATCCCATTTATAAGCTTAAAAACTTGACAGTTTTTGCAATCGTACGCATTTTAACAACGATTTTAAACCGCCAGCATAGCTCAGTCGGTAGAGCACGTCACTCGTAATGACGGGGTCGCCAGTTCGACTCTGGCTGCTGGCTCACAACAGGAAACCCTGACCATGTCAGGGTTTCTTGTTGTGAAAATCGGCTGTAACGGATTTACGTCTATTCCTTGCCCGCCTTTCCGGAATCAACGCGCTTCATGTATTCCTCGAAGGCGGCCCGGCCTTCCTCCTCCCAGTAACGGTGGAAATGCTTCTTTTCGAACCGCGAAAGATCTCCGTGCCGGTGGCCGGGCCACGGCCGGGGGCCGCAGCGCGGGCCGTGACCGCCATGGTGTCTGCCGAAGCTTCCGAAGAAGATCTTGGCCAGTATCACCAGGGCAAAGGCCTGCCAGTAGGTGATGGCCTTGAGCCCGAATAGGTCAGGCATTACCCAGTTCCACAGGTACTGCACGATGAGACCAAATACAAGGGCGAATAGAACGGCGAAGGCCACGCCGGCCAGCACCATGCCGATGATCTTGAGTATCCGCTTTCCGCGCCGTGATGTGCGTTCCGAATTGTTCATCTGAATCCTCCTTATCTGACTTGATGGACAAGCTGTTCCCGGATCTTCGCCATGGCCCGCGACTTGCGCGAGAGCAGGGTGCCGATGGGAACACCCCATGCATCTGAAATTTCCCTGAAAGACCGTCCTTCAAATTCCGTCATAATTATGATTGCCCTGTGATCATCATCGAGGGAATCGATGGCCCGGTAGAGGGCATCCCTCGTCTCGTTTTTATCCGACTCCGTGGCCGTGTCATAGCGGCTGTCGCCCAGGATGTCCCCGAGGGAAACGGCGCCGGCGCCGTCCGCGTCCAGCGACACCTCGTCCGGATCGCGTTTTCTCATGATATCGATCACCCTGTTCCGTATTGACCGGTACGCGTAGGCGGCCAGGTCCTCCACCGGCATGGTAACGTCTGCCATGTTGAAGAGGTTCATCATCACGTCCTGGACGATGTCCTCGCCGTCCCGGTCGGCAGCGTCGTCTATGAGCCGCCGCACGTAGGCCACCAGGCGCGACCGCTCTGTGGCAAAGAACCGGGCTATGGTGCCGCTTCTTGTTTCATCCTTCATGGTATGTAAGACGGATTCCTGTTGTTTTTTATTGCATCGTTTTCTGATTTTTTTTGACCGTCGGGGCCGGTCCCGCCGGGTATGGACCGAACGCCGGCTTCCATTATACCATTGATGACGCCACGGCTGCAACGATTATACCTGCCGGAATAAAAAGTATTGGACATATTATCTGTTTGGCGGTATTTGTATTGAACACAATTGCTTGGAGGAGCAATTTTCATGAAACGGACCTACAGGCTTAAAAGCCTCCCCATGGTCCCCGATCCCTCGGGTGACGCAAAGAAATTCTCATATGATATGAATGCCGTGCGCGACCATGACATGAATATCGGCGCGGCGAAATTCCTTCTCTGCCCGGCATGGATCCCCAGCTTTTTCATGTCCCTCATGGCTGTCGCCCTGGTCTCGGCCCTGGCCTACGGGCTCCTGGTCATCGGAATGAAGGTAGACCTGGGCGCGGGCAGCGCCGGGACGATATTCGTCCTTACGGCTGTGGCGCTCTTTTTCCTGCTCTGGGTTGTCCTGGGGGTGCCGGCCGTGACCCGAAGGCTGAAGCATGATTTCGTCATGCGGGAGCGCGGCAAGGGGATCTGGAAGGTCGTCGACGAGGGCGAATGGGACCATTTCTGCCGCATGCGTAAGCTCGAGGAGGAAAGGCTTAAGCGGGAAGAGGAATTCAGGAAGGCGCGGCGGGAATAAGGAGAGGATTGATGAGCGCTCTCATCCGGTGCATAAAAATCATATGGATCTACTTCTGGGCGGTCACCATGACCCTGCTCCTTTTCATTCCGATGGTGCTGGCGTCTCTCCTGAGCGCGACCGGTAACCTGGCATTTTCGATTTCCAAGATATGGGCGCGGGTCATGCTCATGGCCTCCAATGCCCGCGTTGAAATTATCGGGAAAGACAAAATCAAAAAGGGCCAGTCCTACGTCATAATATCGAACCACCAGTCGGTCTTCGACATCCTGGCCATCGTTACCTCCCTGGGCATCCAGTACCGCTGGACCATCAAGAAGGAAGTGCTCAAAATACCGCTCTTCGGCCACGCCCTGTACGCGTCGCGCAACATCTTCATCGACCGGAGCAACCCGGAACGCGCCCGCGCGAGCATCCGCAAGGGCCTTGACCGGCTTCCCGCCGGAGTGAGCGTGATATTCTTCGCCGAGGGAACCCGTTCCCATGACGGCAGGCTCCGTGACTTCAAAAAGGGCGGCTTCGTCGTCGCCCTTGAGAGGAACTTCCCCATCCTGCCCATAACCGTGAACGGAAGCAGGAACGTCCTTCCCAAGGGGAGCATCGTGTTCAGGCCGGGCCGCATACAGGTCGTCGTCGGCGATCCGATTGACACCAACGGGTATACCCATGATACCATGGATCAGCTCATGGCGAAAACCCGCGGGATTATACAGTCCAACCTGGAGCTGGACTGATAATCATAGTGCCCTTGTATCTCCCAATATCCTGCAGCACAGACATTTCCAGATCAGTCCAAAATTGACATGACAAATAAGCGCCGGTATTGTCACATGCCGGCTGAATTGTAGCGATGCCCCTCCGATCTCCTGCGGGGGAGCCATCTGTCAGGCGCGGTCACGTGACCGCGCATACCATGCAGCATGCCCCCGCGGGCGAACAGGGGGGACCAAATTTTTCGGAGGATCAATGCCCAAATTAGTTCTTATTCAGCCCCGTTTCGGTCACAGCGAAGTGGACCGGAACATCAAGACCGTGTATCCCCTTGGCCTGGGATACCTGGCTTCACATGTGCCCCCCCGGTGGGACGTGGAAATTATCGACGAGCAGCTCGAAAAAATAGATTTCAACCTGAAGGCGGACATGGTGGGCCTGACCACGACCATCCTGACGGCCAACCGGGCCTATGAAATAGCCGGCGAGTTCCGGAAGCGGGGCGTCACGGTCATCATCGGCGGGGTCCATGCGTCCATGCTCCCGGACGAGGCCATACGGTTCTGCGATGCCGTGTGCATCGGCGACGGGGAACAGGCCATCGTCAGGATCCTCGAGGACTTCGAGAAGGGAAAGCTGAAGAAGAAATACACCGGGGAACTGGGGCCCCTGACGGGCCTGAAGCCGCCGCGGCGCGACATCTTCAAGAAAGGGTACACCTTCATGCCGGTCAACACGAGCCGGGGATGTCCCTTTTCATGCCATTTCTGCGTCATCAACGAGTTCTACCAGGGGAAGTACCGGAAGCGGGAGGTCGAAGACGTTATCCGGGAACTGCGGGAACTTCCGGGAAAGGGATATGTGATCTTCTTCACCGACGGCAACATGGTGGGATACTCGGCCAATGACGTGAAGCGGTTCAAGGAACTGTGCCGCCGTATCATAGAGGAAAAAAAGGCCGGTCGCTTCCGCGCCCGCGCCTTCATGGGCTACGCCTCCGTGAACGCCCTCGATGACGACGAGCTCCTTGACCTGGCGTCGCAGGCGGGCTGCAGCGCGCTGTTTGTCGGGTTTGAATCGATCAATCCCGCGTCGCTGAAGGACATGAACAAGGCCCTGAACCTGAAGTACGGGCCGGAATCGTACGGCAGGCTTATCGACAAGGCGCACCGCCGCAAGATCGCCGTGGTGGGCGAGTTTATCGTGGGCAACGATTCGGACGATGCGGCAGTGCTCGAGGAGACCAGGAAATTTCTTGCGGGCAGCAATCTTGACATCCTGCGGCTCCAACTGCTTCAGCCCCTCCCCGGGACGAAGCTGTACGCGAACCTGGAGAAGGAGGGGCGGCTGTTCCTGAAAAATTTTCCCGAAGACTGGAAAAAGGCGGAGAAGGATTTCATCATGGGCGTTAATTTCCAGTTGAAAAACCTGAACGCCCGCGAACTACGCACCTGGGCGGTGGAAACGGGACTTGAATTCTACAATTTTAAAAACATACTCAAGCGCGCGTGGCGTTTCTTTAAAGACACCGGCGACCTGAAATGGGCCGTGATAATCATGGTGCTCAATTACAAGTCCAGAAAATCCTATGCCAATGTGACAATCGAATAGTTAATAACGAACTTTGCTTATCCGGAATCGGCAGATGGCTGAGCTGCTTCATTGTTGGGGGAAAAAGCCTGGATTTTGCGATAATTCATTGATAACTCTGCCGCGTCTTGGTTTGTGGTCTGAAATATTTCAGGGTGCAGTTGTTGTATGTTCATTAAGCCGGCTTGCGCAGAAAACTGAGCCGGGATTAACTAAATACAGATAGTGCATGATAATGAAGAACGACAAATTGAGGATTGACCTGGTATCAAAAAAAATACCGACGCGACGGTTTTATCAAAGGATAACAGGTGTCAGAGCAATAGTTGATTTCCGGGCATTAACGTAAAACGAATTTCGGTCTTTTAATGGCCCAGTCCGTAAAAAATCGAGACAGATTTGGATCGATCTGTAATTGGCAAGACATGGTATCTTCAAATAACTACCTTGCTTTCCGAGAGTGTTGTTAAGCCGGTCTTGGTTTTAGATAAAAACATCGCTTATTGCATCGCTGTACACTCCATAAAACAGTCTCAAAAAAGTGAAGAATATAACATGAAGATCTTTCAGGGTCTTTATGACATATTCTTTTTTTAGCATTTTAAAAAAATCAGCCTGATTGGGCTTGAATTGTATACCGTATTCTTGAATACAATAATTCAATGTATCACGGGATATTGACCAGATTCAGCAGAATAATAATAAGAGGCTGATTCTTCTTATTATTGGAGATTAACTGATTATGAGAGGACAGATCCGGATAATAGTGTGAATTATTGTTTGGTTACTGCAGAAAAACAATGATACGCACAGATGAAGGTTTTTGCCGGGGCTGATAGGCTGCTGAAGGCGCCCGTAGAGAGGAGTAACGGTCAATGATAAAGAACCAGGAGAAATATCAAATGCCGACCACCATCGCAGGCTTTGATGGACATTTACGTCTGTTGATTAACGGCGCGGAATACTTCGTACAGATCATCGATATATCCGAATCGTCCCTGAGCGTACTTATGGATGAACGCCTGAATTCGCTGGTCCCCGAAGCGACACCGATGAACGATGTCGAAATCTTCATGAACAACAGGCCCTGGGGCACCATCAATATCATTATCAATGAAAAAATGCAGCTCAAGACCCTTGAGGAGGAAGTCTTTCTCAACATTGCCGATGTCGCCGATAAAAAGTCAGCCTACAAGCTCTGGGAAATCATGTATCATCACATGTCGCCGCAGATGGGGACGCCGCAGGTCGGCCTCGACCGCGACAACCTTCCCCGCGTGCCGGGGCGGGGACTGTATACCGAAAAGGCCCGCATCGAACGCCTTGACTACATCCGCGAAAAGACCGGCGCCTCCCTCGATGGCGTGGGCAACACCTCCCTTGACGCCCAGAAGCTCACGGGCAATATCGAGGGCTTCATCGGCTCCGTCGAGGTGCCGGTCGGCATAGCCGGTCCGCTCTGGATCAACGGGGCGAACGCCCGCGGGTACTATTACGCGCCCATGGCCACGACCGAGGGGGCCCTGGTGGCGTCGGCCACCCGCGGCGCCATGGCGATCACCAGGAGCGGCGGCGTCACGGCCCACGTGCTGGGCCAGCGCATGATGCGCGTGCCCCTCTTCGTGCTGGAAAATATCCACGCGGCGCTATTCTTCGCGTCCTGGGTTAAGGACCATTTTCTTGATATTAAAGAAGAGACCAAGAAATACTCGCAGCATGCCGAACTCAGGGAGATCGAGACCCTTGTCGTCGGCAAATCGGTGCACGTGCAGTTCGTATATGAGACCGGAGACGCTTCGGGACAGAACATGACCACCACCTGCACCTGGCACGCCAGCCTCTGGATCCTCAAACAGATGGAGTTCTTCAAGAGCATCCGCTTCGAGAACTTCCTGGTGGACGGGAACCTGTCCAACGACAAGAAGGTCAGTTACCAGTCCTACATCAAGGGGCGCGGCATTCGCGTAATCGCCGAGACCTTCATTCCCGCGGAAATTCTGCAGCAGGTCCTGAAGGTGACGCCGTGGCAGATCTATTCCTGCTACCAGGCCGGCGTGAACGGCGCCATACAGTCGGGCACCCTCGGGCTGAACGTCAACATCGCCAATGTCATCGCCGCGATTTTCACCGCCACCGGGCAGGACATCGCCTGCGTCCATGAATCTTCGGTGGGGTATTACCATCTCGAGCCCAACGACGAGGGGCTCTACGCCAGCATGACCCTGCCGAGCCTGGTGGTCGGCACCGTGGGCGGCGGGACAAACCTGCCGCAGCAGCGGGAATGCCTCGAACTGATCGACTGCGCCGGCCCTGACCGCGCCTACCGCCTCGCCGAGATAATCGTCTCCTTCTGCCTGGCCCTGGACCTCTCCACCAGCAGCGCCATAGCCAGCGGACAGTTCGCAGGCGCCCACGAGCGCCTCGGCAGGAACCGCCCGGTGCGCTACGTAACCGTCGACGACATCAACACGGCCTTCGTAAACAAGATCGTCCGCCGCACCCTCGGCGACGAAGACATAGCGATTTCGCGCCTGGAACCGCTCGACCATGACAACATGGGAAGCAGCATCATCACCGAGCTGACGGCGCAGAAGTCGCGGAAGCTGCTGGGCCACCTCCCGTACCGGATGCATTACTTCGGGGAGAACCGCGAGGAAAAGAGCATCGACGTCATGATCAAGGTGAAGCCCACGGACAGCGAAGTCATCCACATGATGAACGGCATCGCCACCCTCTCGGACGCCCGCCTCGGCGCAGAGCTCAAGAAGACCGAGGGCGGTACCGGGTTTAAAAATTGCCACATCCGTGAAATATCGATATACGAAGAGACGGACCCGCGCTTCACCAGGCACGTGCCGGCCGTGTACGGCCTCTACCGGAACGATGACCGCGAGGGGTACATTATCATACAGGAGCTCCTGAACAACATGGTGCTGATGGACACCGCCGGCGACGTGTCGGGGTGGAGAAAGGAGCATCTGGTCAAGGCCATCGACGGCATCGCCGATATCCATTCGATCTGGTACGGCCGCGAGGAGGAGCTGAAGAAGAAGAAATGGATCGAGCC
>CALMRZ010000063.1 GCA_937872225.1 uncultured Spirochaetota bacterium | reverse complement strand
GCGGACCGCCCCGTCGGCGTCGACCATGACGCCGAACCTGGTGCCCTTCACAACGCCGACGGACCCCGGCGTGTGGACCGAAACCGTTTCGCCGGGGGCAAGCCTGCCCACGTCAAGGAGGCAGCCGCCGCGGCTCACCAGCACGTCAAAGACGCGCGCGCCCTTCAGCGCTACGGCGCCGATGCCCACCCGGCTCCCGCCGAGTACCCGCATATTCAGCAGGTTGCCGAACCGCATATCGACCGACGAGGTTGCGCCGGTGACAACGACATCTCCTCGGGAAACGGCATCGCCGGCCCGCAGGACCCGCCGGTCCCCGTCATGGAACACCGCGACATTGCCGGTCACGACGCCGGCGGTCCCGCTGTTTCGGCCACCCGCGAAATCGAAAAGGCCCGTCATGAAGAAGACCAGCGCCGCCGCCGCGCCGACCGGCGCGAGCGCCCACCAGGCCCGGCGGAAGTTGCGTGGCTTTCCGACCTTCCGCTCCCGCAGGGACGCAAGGTCGGCATGTTCCCGCAGCCACGGCGCGGGCGCGTTCAGCTCGGCGCACTCCAGCATGCGGGCCAGCTTGTCATGGTTGATGTCACGGAAGCGCTTTTTCGATTTGAGGGCATCGAGGGCTTGCCGCATGTCAGGTCCCGGTTTGGCCATGATATACTCCGTTCAGATCACCCCTTTCTCGCTAAGATACTGCGCTATTTTCTCCAGCGCCTTCTCCATCCGCCATTTTGCCGTCCTTTCGGAACATTTCATGATCTCGGCGATTTCAGAGTATTTCATTTTATGGTCATGCCTCAGGATGAACACGGTCTTGAACTTGTCCTTCAAGTTCTCAACAGACCGGCCCAGTTCCTCCAGGTCTTGTTCCGTAATGCAAAGGTCTTCGGGAGATCCCTCGCGCAGCCGGTCCCCGGCCATCCGGTACCGCTCCTGCTCGATCAGCAGGGACTCCCGCCTGCCCCTGCTTATGTGGTTCTTGCTGCAGTTGATCGCGATCTGGTAAATCCACGAGGAAAAGGATTTTTCCGTGTTGAATGTGCCGATATGCCTGAACACCCTGATGACCGCCTCCTGGAGCACGTCGTCAGCCTCGTCGACATTGGGCACATAATAATATATAAGACGCCTGAGCTTTTGCTCATACCGGTTGAACAGCACGGTGAAAGCCGGCTCGCTACCGCTCTTATATGCCCGTACAAGCTCCTCGTCGGTAAACCGCTCGAAATCCTGCATCGCCTTGTTTACTATACCTCAAATTATGGTAAAAGTGTAAATTAATACGTGAACCATGGTCCGTCGCAGAATCATCCCGCTGAAACGCCTAAAACCCGGATGGGCGGTATACTATCGCTACGGGCTACAAACAGTGGAGGCTGATCAGATGTGCCGGTTAAGGAAGGATGATTTCAGTTTTTCGCGGACTGGGCGGTCCTGGAAAAGACGTCGCCGATAAGCCCTTCATCGAGCATCGATATGAGGGCCAGCGCCCTCCGTTCCACTTCGCTATCGACGCCCGATTTCAGGTTTTTAAGCTGGAAGTACTCATCCGCCACATTCAGCGCCGCCAGGATTGCCACCTGCGTCGGATTGGTTACGGCGCTCGCGGCCCGCACCTCTTCCATCTTTCCGTCGAGGTATTCGGCGATCTGGTGGATATACTCGCGCGGGGCCTCGCCGTTGATGGTATAGGCCTGACCGAATATTGTCACTTTAACGCTGTTTTCTTCCACGGCACACCTCGCCACAGGCTTACTTGTCGTCTTCGATGATCAGGAATTCATCATCTTTCTCTTTCTTCTTGTCCTTGCTCCGGGGAGCCCGCTCTTCTTCGTCAATAATGATGGTGTCATTATCGACATCTTCTATGATGATTTCCTCGTCCTTTTCATCGAGCAGTATGATATCGTCGTCCTTCTCGCGGACGGTCTCCAGGGCCACGCCGTCGCTCCCCTTTTTGGAGAGGTCCCCCTCGTCATCGATGATGATGATGTCTTCGTCGTCGTCTATGTTGACGGTCTCCGACTTCTTGACGGTCTCGACCTTCACTTCCTCTTCCTTGTATTCGTCTATCGGTTCGTCGAGGATAATGGTGTCTTCGTCCTCGACCGGCCTGGCGGCCTTCTTCTGCGGCGCGCGGAGAGACGCCGGCTTCGCCGTGTCAAAGGATTTCCGCTCGACTTTTTCCCCGGCCGGTATGCTGCCGCCCGGGGCAAGGGTATCCAGCTTTCCAAGAAGCCCGATGACCTTCTTCTCGAGGACCTCTTCCTTGGCGTTCAATTCCTCAAGCTCGCGGGTCGCCTCATCGAGTTCCTTTCTAATTTTTTCAACTTCCTGTTCTTTTTCTTCAAGGGAAAGCCTGGCTTCCTCAAGTTCCCCTTTAATTTCTTCATTTTCATTTTCAAGTTTGGAATTCTCGGTCCGTAAATCGCCTATCAGCTGCAGGGCCTTGATGACACGGCTTTCAAGCTCTTCGAGTTGCTGCATGGAAATCATTGGGTTACCTCCGTTACCCTGCGCCCGACGTCCGCAAGGAAGTAAATCGCTATACATATATTCTCGGCTGTTGGGCCAGCCAGCATTAATACAATCCGTATATTAATGCCCGTATAAACCGGTAAGAACATTTAATTAATACTAATTTTTATATTTCAAGTCAACACTTATTTTGAAGGGGCCATGGCCGGACCGTAGGCGGCAGGCTATTTAGGTTGTAGGAAGAAATGCGGTTTTCCTGTAGGAAAGCTTGGTAGCGGTCCAGTCGACCTGACTTGATGCCAAATCTCCCTATTCGACGTCACCCCTGACCTCCTCTTTTCGCCACAAGGCTGTTTATCCCCGCAGCCGCAATCCCCCCTCCACCAGAAAGGGCATCCAGCAACCTGTCTTTGCTAGGAACCCCGGTGAAATCGGGACGACGCGGCAATCTTATTTATGCTGTACATGCGGTTTGTGACGGCAAATTCATGAATTGTATCATAAGCCGGATCGCTTCGCTACGGTCGCGATGACAGCTGCACGCATATACCGACGGAGGCGCCTCTTTCTATATCTGTGCGCTCAGCTCGATGCCGTAGACGCCCCTGATATAATCCTTCTGCGATCCCTGGAGCGGATTCTGGATCGTATAAATGCCCAGGTACACGGCTTCCAGAAAAAAATACCGGAGGCCGGCGCTCATTAAAAAGGCAGTGTACCTGGCGGCTTCTATGGGGACACCGCCCGAATCGATATGGTCCCTGCTTACCCTGAAGGATCCGTAAAACTCTATATAGGGAACAAAGGGATACAAGTAATTCGTATTCCAGGCCATGGAAAGGGAAATGTAATCGTTTTTTATCCGGTCTATATTGAAGAAGGTGTTTTTCGCCTTCGGATTCAGCCCGAAGACCTTCTCCCATGTTTCCTTTTTGCTTACGTCAAGGTAAAATCCGCCCCAGAAGTCCTCGCCGTTGGCCTCGCGGAAGGTGTAGAACAGGTTCAGGTGGATGAAAAAGACATCAAGGACATCAAAGCGGAAAAAAGGGCCCATCTTCAGCTCGTACTTGCCCAGGCCCAGGTTGCGCCATTCATCGCTGTTATAGGCGTTCTTCGCCAGGGGGAACCGCAGGCTCATCAGGAACCCGGCGTGCACCTGGTTCCCGGCATAATCGCCGATGTAGAACTTGCCCTTGATGAACAGGTCGCCGATGTCGGACCGGGTCGCCCTGAAGGCGCTCTGGCTCAGGTAATCGAAGAACATCCAGAGTGAAAATTCGTCGGTGGCGCCGAACCCCAGGCCGACGGTGTCCTTTCTCGACCAGCGGTCGGTCTGGTACACCTCGTCGCGGAGCAGCAGCTCGACGGTATACTCGGGGATCATGTAGATGGTTTCGGTGAGCGGGAGGGCCGCGGCCTTTTCCGCGGCGGCCTGAAACAGAATGAGCGCCATACCGATAGCGCTGATCATCTGTTTCAGGCGATTCATGGCGGGATGTGCCGCTGCGGTTACGCCGCCGTTTCCTTTACCTTGTCGACGATTTTCCGGAACGCGTTCATGTCCCTCGCGGCAATATCGGCCAGCATCTTGCGGTTGATCTCGATATTGGACGTTTTCAGGCCGGCGATAAACTTGCTGTACGATATTCCGCACAGTCTCGCGGCGGCCGCTATCCTGATGATCCAGAGCGCCCTGAAGTCGCGCTTCTTTCTCCGGCGGTCGATAAAGGAATTCTGCAGGGCCCGTCTCCGGGCGTCCTTGGCGGTCCGGAAAATGGTGCTCCGGGCGCCTATGAATCCCTTGGTGTCCTTTAATATTTTCTTTGCTCGCTTGCGATGCACTCTACCTGTTGTTGCTCTCGGCATAGTGGTACTCTCCCTCGTATCGTATTAATTGTTTGTGTCTGTGATTTATTGCGGAACCGGCGCGGTGGCGGCGGCACACCCCTGAAGCCGCCGTCATGCCATGGAGCCGGTATTCGTGACCGCAGGCCTCATTTATAAGGAATCATCCTTTTGATCCGCTTGGTTTCGGCCTCGCTCGACACGGTCGTTCCCCTGAGCTGCCGTTTGCGCTTGGACGATTTCGACTCGAGCAGGTGGCTCTTGAAGCCCTGCGCGCGTATGGCCTTTCCCTTTTTTGTTATGCGGAACCGTTTTTTCGCCCCGCTGTTTGATTTCACCTTTGGCATCGTGCTACCCCTTCTTCGGTTATTATTTCGTTTTGCCTCCGCCCGCTTTGGCGGAAACGATCATCGTTATATTTCTTCCTTCCTGAGACATGTCCTTCTCTATCTGGACGAAGCTTTCTATCTGCGCTTTTACCTTGTTCATTACCTCGAAGCCGAGTTCGGGGTGAACCATCTCCCGGCCCCTGAACATCAGGGTGAATTTCACCTTGTCCCCGCCGTCTAAAAACTCTTTCGCGTGCTTGATCTTGTGCTCAAAATCATGCGAGTCGATGTTCGGCCGCATCTTGATCTCTTTCACATGGATGACTTTCTGCTTTTTCTTGGCCTCCTTGGCCTTCTTCATCTGCTCGAACTTGAACTTGCTGTAGTCAATGATCTTTACGACCGGCGGGTCCTGGTTCGGGGAGATTTCCACGAGATCAAGCTCCCTCTCCCTCGCCATTGTCAGGGCATCCGCGGTGGGGATGACCTTCGGCTCCCCTTCCTCGCCCACGAGACGCACCTGCTGCGACCTGATTTCCTCATTGACATTGTACTTATCGAACTTATCTAAGCTGGATCGCCTTCCCTTGTCTATCAAGCGTTAAACACCCCCTGGATAATTGTTCTGTTATACTGCACTCCGCCACACACCTCTTCGCTTCGCATGATATTTAAGAATTTTACAAAATTGCTACACTACTTGTCAAAATCAACTAGTTTTTATAAAATTTATGATTTTTAGCACCCCCGACCCCCTGAAGGGGCGTTCAACGCAATGATAGTATTTTTTCACATGCCCCCTCCGGGGGACAGGGGGGATTAAGCGGCCAATCTCTCGGAATACCATTCGCGTCACGACGTTTATTTCTTATTCCTGACATCCTCGGTTATCAATTTGATAAGGTCGTCGACGTTCATGGTTTCCGACTTGTTCTCGCCCAGCTTCCGCACGGATACCTTGTTTTCAGCGACTTCCTTCTTGCCGATGACGCCGATATAGGGGACCTTTTGCGCGATGGCGTCCCGCACCCGGTAGCCCATGGTCTCGTCACGGCGGTCGATTTCCGGCCGGAGGCCCAGTTCGATCATGCGGAGGCGCAGCTTCTCGACCGCGTCGGCCTCCTCGTCGGAGACGTTGATGAGCATCACCTGCACCGGGGCGAGCCATACCGGAAACTTCCCGCCGTAATGCTCGACCAGGACGCCGATGAAGCGCTCCAGCGAGCCCAGGAGGGCGCGGTGGATCATGTAGGGACGGTGCTTCTTTCCGTCGGAATCGACATAGGTGAGGTCGAACCGCTCCGGAAGGTTAAAATCGAACTGAATGGTGGAGCACTGCCACTCCCGGTTGAGGATGTCCTTTATCTTGATGTCGATCTTCGGACCGTAAAACGCGCCGCCGCCCTCGTCGACCTCGTACTCTATGCCCGCGCGCTTCACCGACGCTTCAAGGGCCCTGATCGCCTCCTGCCACATCGATTCTTCGCCGACGGACTTTTCAGCGGGACGCGTCGCCAGGTAGACCTTGAAGTCCTCGAACCCGAAGGAGCGGAGCATGTAGAGGCAGAAGGCCAGTACCCGGTCGATCTCGTCGGGCATCTGGTCGGGACGGCAGAAGAGGTGAGCGTCGTCCTGGGTGAAGCCGCGCACCCTGAGGAGGCCGTGGAGGACGCCGCTGCGCTCGTAGCGGTACACGGTGCCGAGCTCGGCCCACCGGAGCGGGAGTTCGCGGTACGACCATCCCTTGTTCATGTAGATCATGATATGGAAGGGGCAGTTCATCGGTTTGACGTAATAGGGCTGCCCGTCGATGTCCATGGGCGAATACATGTTCTCGGTGTAGAAGCCCAGGTGTCCGCTGGTTTCCCAGAGCTGAGACTTGCCGATATGGGGGGTCCCCACCAGGTCATAGCCGTTCTTGAAATGCTCCCTGCGCCAGAAATCTTCTATACTATTCTTCAGGCAGGCGCCCTTGGGGTGCCAGAGGACGAGTCCCGCGCCGGTTTCGTCGTGTATCGAATAGAGATCGAGTTCCTTGCCGAGACGCCGGTGGTCGCGGCGCTTGGCCTCCTCCAGGAACTCCAGGTGGGCCGCCAGCAGTTTCCTGTCCGGGAAGGCAATGCCGTATATGCGCTGGAGCATCTTGTTCTTTTCGCTGCCGCGCCAGTAGGCGCCGGCTATGGAAAGGAGCTTGAATGCCTTGAGATAGGAGGTCCGGGGAACGTGGGGACCGCGGCAGAAGTCGAAAAACTCGCCCTGGCGGTATATGGACACGGTGCCGTCTTTCAGCTCACCGATCATTTCTACTTTATACGTTTCGCCGGCGTCGGAAAAAAGCTTGATGGCGTCGGTCCGCCCGATCTCCTCGCGGCGTATCTCCAGGTCCTCGGCGGAGATCTTTTTCATTTCCTCTTCGATGAGGGCAAGGTCTTCGGGCGTGAGGGACGCGCCCATGTCGATGTCATAGTAAAATCCGTTCTCAATGGCAGGGCCGATGGCGAACTTCGCGTCGGGGAAAAGGCGCTTCACCGCCTGGGCCATCAGGTGCGAAGCGGAATGCCAGAACACCTCTTTCCCTTCCGGCAAATCGAAGGTTATGGCCTTCAGGGACGCGTCGCCCTCCACGGTCCGGGAAAGGTCGACGGGAACGCCGTCCAGGACCGCCGCTAGCGCCGCCTTCCGGAGCCCCGGGCTGATCTTTCCGATAATGCCTGAAACCGTTTCGCCCCGGTCGGCAGTAAGGGTGGATCCGTCAGGCAATGTTATGGTGATCTGGCTGCTCAATGAAACACTCCGCGTAAACGCAATTTCCGGAGACACAAAACCCCCTCCCTGTCCCCGGTGTCACCTGGCGTTGTGGGTTTTCACTTCGGGTGGGTCGAGGGGGTACGGATAACAATCCGGTCTGTCTGTGGGCGATGCTGGAATCGAACCAGTGACCTCCTGCGTGTCGAGCAGGCGCTCTAACCAAACTGAGCTAATCGCCCGATGGCGTGAAACCATGGAATCTGCAAATTATGGTTACTATTTTTTAGTGACGGGCATTGTCAACAATTTTTTTATATGAACATTACCCGGCGGACCTGGTGAATATGACCACCGCCGTGACGCCGTCCCCATTGCTGATCACCCTGATCAGCTTCCCCTTGCGGTGAAGGCGGAAGGATATTTCCGGATTTTCGGAAAGGAGCTGAACGCTGTTGCCGACGGATTTTTCGGTGATATATTTCTCGTATTCCTCTTTGACAAGGAGCGAGGCGCCCCCCTCGGACAGGTCCCGCAGCGTGCAGGTGATCTCCCTGGCCTTGAAGAAAAACCGCTTCATTATCAGTTTTACGCAAAACCCGGTCTTTTCCCTGGTAAATGTAATTCGGGGTGACTGCCGCCTGTCCTTCATACCCGATCGGGCTCCTTCTTGGGCTATAACCTGTTAGATGAATGGTAAAAAAGCAAACTTTTTTTCGGGGCTGCAAAAAAAAGAAATGGGACCGATCCTGTTCGCAACGGTTGGAGATCACTCGCCCAATTGAATGGCCCGGTCGATCTTGCTGGATTCGACCGAGATGGTCCTGTCTTTGTACAACTCGAGCTTGTATACCAGCGCAAGATAATAGGAATGATACTGCTTGACAACATCCCGGCGCGATTCCGGTTTCTGCAGCTCGCCCACCGTGAATTTATCCTTCTGCCCGATGGAATTGACGTATTCGATCAAGAGCGGCTTAAGATCGGGGCTGTCCGGGGCTGAAGCGGTGAAGGTCTTCACCTCGCGGACCTGGGTGGTCATGTTAAACTGGTAATACTCGAAGACGATTTTGGTGATGCGGCCCTGTGACCCGTAGACCACGGCCTTTTTGTTATAGACCAGGAAGACCCGGTCCACCAGGTCATACTGGTTCCCGGCCTTTATGACAAAGGTGTATTTCCCCTCGTCATCGGCCTTGAACTTGAGGCTCTTGATGGCCTCGGTGAGCCGCTTATAGAGATTGGGAATCCGCCCGTCAGTGGTATACTCGTCGGATGCTGCCTGGCCTGAGGTTGATCTCCTTTCCGCCTCGATGTCCTGTGAAAATGACAACCCCGGCCCCATGATGAGGGCGAAAAAAACGCTATATACAATGACTTTTTTCAGCATAATGACCTTTAAATAATTATCGGTATATCAATAGCAACATATACCAATAAAAAATACCCGGTTTGATGATTTTTTCCTTGTCTAAAAAGGATCGGCATTCAAATCTTAATAAATATAAGATTTCTCGCTTCGCTCGAAATGACGGGTCCCGGAAGGTCATTCTGACAATTGAAATCACGGCACACCGGGAACCCGGGCCTCCCGGCATGGCAGAATCAGGCTGTCACATCGGCGGACGAAACGAGGGTAAGCCCTGAATATCCAAATAAACATCAAACCATAAAGGAGTATCACCATGTTAAAAAAACAGATCGAAGACAACATCATCATCGCCACTTTTGATGACGGGATAACCAATACCATAACCGAAGACGCCATCGACACGCTTGCCTCAATCATCAAGGAGGTCAATGAAAACAACGACATAAAAGGACTCGTCCTTACCGGCGCCGGCAAGCAATTCTGTTCAGGCTTCGACCTGCCCATGTTCCTCGCCTTCAAGGACCTGAAAGAGGTCATCGCCTTCTTCGAAAAGGAGGAAGAGGTCCTCATCAATCTCTTCATGTGCAAAAAACCGGTGGTGGCCGCCTGGAACGGCGCGGCCATAGCGGGGGGCTTCATTTTCTCCATGGCGGCGGACTACCGCATCGTCAAAAACCATCCCAAGATAAAGCTCGGCATGAACGAGATCAAGATCGGTCTGGGCCTTTCCATCGTGCAGACCGAGGTGGTCCGCTTCGGCATGGACAGCGACAGGAAGTACCGCGACCTGATGTACAACGGCGACATGTTTGACGTGACCGGGGCCAAGAATTTCGGCATCGTGGACGAGGTTGTCGAAGAGGACCAGCTCATCCCCCGCGCCAAGGAAATCGTCAAGAAGTGGATCGACAATCCCGGGCGGGCCTTCATGCTCCTCAAGTATTCCATGCGGAAGCCCTACGAGGACCGGATGCGCCAGCGCCTCAAGGACGAAGACTGGCAGTCGGCCTTCAACATCATGTTCGACCCGCAGACGCGCAAGTTCCTGGAACTGGGCGCCATGATGCAGCACCCGAAGAAATAGCAAGCTATTCTTATTGCCCTGGATCAGGGCGTATATACGGCCCGGAAGCGGGTCGGGCATTATTACGAGGGGAGAAGGGCTCCGCGCCCTCTTCCCCTCGTGCTCCTCTCCTCCCCGCCGCCTCAACGCCGGCGGGGGCTTAATGTTTTAGTTTTCAAGCGATTCATTGTTATTCTGTTATATATAGTTTTCAAACATTTCTACGCTGCTTTATCGGGCAATATAATATTTCTTCACCGCTTGTCGTGGATTCCGGCGCCATCCTCGGCGCATTTTTATTTGTAGCCGGGCGTCCTGCCCGGCTTTTTTTGGAAACTATTTTCAAATGATATTTATTGTATACCAAGCGCCTTTAAAATGTCCGCCCTGCCGCCAGTCGCCGCTCAGGAGGAGCGGCGGTGCGAGGATGCCACAGGATGTGGCTTCCGGAGCGAAAGCCGTCAGTATTTTCCTTCCTTCTTAAAAAAACTAAGCATAACCACAAACACAGAAAAACAGATAAACCTGAAATCACAAACGGCATCAATTCTGAGCCCCCGCCGGCGATGAGGCGGCGCGGGTGGCGGGGGAGGAGGTAGCCGCGGTGCTACCTCCTCCCCCGAATATATGCCGACCCGCACCGGGTCAACCACCCTCCCCCGGTGTCGGGGGACTTACTTAAAAAAGGCTTGACTTTAAAAAAAAATGCCGATGTTTACAGTAGTGGGTACAGTATGCCATGCCCCAATTAATAGATAGAAGGCAATAATCATGAAACTGATAGAAGGCAAAATCGACGCGACCGGGCTCAAGGTGGCAATCGTCGTATCCCGGTTCAATGAATTCATAACAAACAAGCTTCTCGGCGGGGCCATGGACTGCCTGAAGCGGAACAACGCCGACGAGGACAACATCACCGTGGCCTGGGTGCCGGGCGCTTTCGAGATACCGGCGGTTACGCGGGTCCTGGCGGCATCCAACAAGTATGACGCGGTCATCTGCCTCGGCGCGGTCATCAGGGGATCCACGCCGCACTTTGACTACGTGGCAGCGGAAGTCTCCAAGGGAGTCGCCAGCATCAGCCTCAACGCCAAGATCCCGGTCATCTTCGGGGTCCTGACAACCGATACCATCGAGCAGGCCATTGAACGGGCCGGCACCAAGTCGGGGAACAAGGGCTTTGACGCGGCCATGTCCGCCATTGAAATGGCGAATCTTTATAAACAAATAGGATAATGGGCCATAGAAGAAAAGCCAGGGAATACGCCCTCCAGGGCCTGTATATGCATGAGCTATCGGCAACCCCTGTTGAAACCCTGACCAGACTCGAATGGGTCGAGAACCATCTTCCCGACCCGATCCGCGAGTTTGCCGTCACCCTCATCGAAGGTTCCATCGGGAAGATGGCCGAGATCGATGAACTGATAGTCAAGTACTCAAAAAACTGGAAATTCGAGAGACTGAGCGCGGTGGACAAGTCAATCCTCAGGATCTCAATCTATGCCATGCTCTTTCTCAAGGACATCCCCGTTATCGTCACCATCAATGAAGGCATCGAACTGGGCAAGATGTACGGCGGAGAAAGTTCCGGCCAGTTCATAAACGGCATCCTTGACGCGGTGCGGAAGCATGAACTCGGCGATGAAGGAAAGGAGGGCCAGTGATGCTGGGCAAGAAGAAAAACCATTCACCGGAAGACCTGGTAACTCCGGATGACGCCCTGCTGGAAAAGAACAGGATCACCGGCATACGGGCCGATACGTTAAACGGACAGGACAGTAATTCCAGCCCAATCGAACCGTCCGAACCATCGGAAACGACTGATAAAAAGAAATTCGACAAGAAGCCCCTCATCATCGTTTCCATCGTCGCCGCGGTGCTGATAATCGGCGTCCTGGTGCTCACGCAGTTCGTGTACAAGAAACCGACCCTCTTCACGCCGTCGGGGAAGGACACCAGCGCGCCCTTTGACGGGGCCCGGAGCGTCGACAACCTGACCTCGGAGAATCCCGGCATCAAGCGGGGCAAGGAAAGCTATGCCCGGGGATACCTGACTGACGCCGTCAGCGAGTTCAACGCCGTTGTCGAATCGGACGCCGCGGACCGCGACAAGGCCATCGCCCTCACCTACCTGGGCATGATAAGCGATGACAAGGGCGAATACGACAAGGCGGTCGACTTCTACAACCGCGCCCTGACCTATGACACGAAGAACCCGGACATATACAAAAACCTGTCCCTGGCCTACCGCCATAAGAAGGACTTCACCAAGGCCCTCGATGCCGCCGAGCAATCGGCCTCCATAAACGCCGACGACGCCGAAGCGAAGACCCTCATGGGCAACATCTACTTCGAGACCGGGAAATACGACGAAGCCATAGCCGCCTACCGCGAGGTCCTGGACAAGACGCCGGACAACGCCCGCGTCCTCTACAACATGGGCTCGGCCCTGATGCAGAAGGGGGACGAGTTCGCGGCCATCGAGTATTTCAAGAAGGCCGGCGCAGCGGACCGGATCGGGGAAGTGGCCCACAAGGCCTATTCGCGCCTGGGCGTCATCTATACCGAGCGGAAGGACTTCGCCGAGGCCGAGAAGTATCTCAAGGAAGCCATCGCCATCAGGCCCAATGACGCCATGAACCGGTACAACCTGGGCATCGCCTATCTGCGGCAGAAGAAGACGGCGGAGGCCATGGAAGAGCTGTCGAAGGCGGAATCGCTGGGCGAACACGACGCCGCCATGCTGGAAGGGATCGGCGAGGCCTATTTCTCCATGAAGAACTACGATAAGAGCCTCGAGGTCTACAACAAGGTCAGGAAGACGAACGAGCGCAACGTGAAGATACTGTCCCGCATCGGCGAGATCTACTATGAAAAGGGCGAGCTTGACAACGCCTACGAGCTGTTCCGAAAGATTACCGTGCTCGAGCCGGCGACGGAGAACGCCCGCGTGGCCTACCTGAACATGGGCAACATTCTGGACGACGCCCAGCGCTACGACGAGGCCATCGAGGCGTACCAGAAGGCGCTGTCGATCAGCCCCAAGGACGATGCCGTGTTTTACAACCTGGGCATCGCCTACAAGCACGCGGGCAAGCCCGAGCTTGCCATTACGGCATGGAAGAAGGCTTCCGAGCTTGACACCAATGACCCGGCCCCCATGGTCGCCATAGCCGACTACTATTACGAGCAGGGCCATTACGACCTGGCGGAGACCGAATACCGGAAGATCACGGCGCGGTGGCCCGAGATCCAGGAGCCCCACTTCAAGATGGGGACCATGTACTACAAGCGGGGCAACTTCGATTACGCGATGAACGCCTTCAACAAGGTCATCGAAATCGACCCCCAGTCAGACCTGGCGCGGAAGGCCCTGATCAACAAGGCCATACTGGTATCAAAGGACGCGAAAAACCCGGAAAGTCTGGAGAAGGCGATGAACCTGGTGCAGAAGGCCCTCCTCATGAAGCCCGAGGACAAGAACGCCCTCCTGGCCCTGGGTATCATCTACATGAAAAAAGAAATGTATGACAACGCTACCGACACCTTCTACCAGGTCGTCAAGGGCACCAGCGACAGCAAGCTCGTAGCGGACGCGTATAACAATATCGGCAAGTGTTATTTTAAAAAGCGCCAGTACAAGAAGGCCCTCCAGGCATTCACCAGGGGCATTGACGAGGACCCGTCGAACGAAGAGCTGCGGATGAACCGCAAGGCCGCATCGCAGGCCTATGAAGCGGAGCTGAGCAGGGAGTGATGGTACGGGCAGACCGCAACCTGTTACAGGAGCTTGAGAAAAAGAGCCTGGCTCCCTACGCAGCCCTTTCTTCCGCGTCACGGGGAAGGATATTCAAGGAAAAGCCCCATCCCTACCGGACCGAGTTCCAGCGCGACCGGGAGCGCATCATACACTCCCGCGCCTTTCGCCGCCTGGAATACAAGACCCAGGTGTTCATCAACCATGAGGGAGACCATTACCGGACCCGCCTGACCCACACCATCGAGGTGGCCCAGATCGCCCGGAGCATCGCCCGGGCCCTGCGGCTCAACGAGGACCTTGCCGAGGGGATCGCCCTGGCCCACGACCTGGGGCACACGCCCTTCGGCCACGCCGGCGAACGGGAACTGAACGCGCTCCTGGCCGACCACGGCGGGTTCGAGCACAACCGGCAGAGCCTCCGCGTGGTGGATGAGCTGGAAAAGCACTATCCCGACTTCAATGGCCTGAACCTGACCTGGGAGACGCGCGAGGGCATCATCAAACATTCATCGGCCCATGACCACCCCGAGTTCAGGGACTTCTCTCCCGGCACCCAGCCGTCGCTGGAAGCGCAGATCATCGACCTGGCGGACGAGATCGCCTACAATAACCATGACCTTGACGACGGCCTCTCATCGGGCATCCTGGCCCCCAGTGACGTGAAAAAGCTCGCCCTGTGGAACATGGGCGAGGAACGCTATAACCGCGAGGCCAAGGGGGACCCGAAGGTCCGGCGCCAGGGCATCATCCGGTCGATCATCGACCTCCTGGTATCGGATCTGATCGAGAACACCCTGCACCGGATCGGGCAGTCATCGATAAAGAATTACGCCGATGTCATCAAGGCCGAGAACAAGACCGTTGCCTTCTCCCGTAAAATCGAATCGGCAAACGCCGAACTGAAGGATTTCCTGATGGAACACCTGTACCAGCATTACCGCGTGGCGCGCATGACCATCAAGGCGGAAATGGTGATCCGCGACCTGTTCCAGATCTACACGAACCATCCGGACACGCTGCCGGAAGACTACCAGAAAAAATATCCCAAAGACGGGGTGATCATCACGGCGCGGGACTACATTGCCGGCATGACCGACCGCTTCGCCCTCGAGGAACACCAGAAGCTGACAGACCCGATGATTCGGGTTTGAATCGGCTGTTCGGTCTTTTTTCTGACATTTTTTCGGTTTTGATTATTTTTCTGTTATGGCAATCGTATTGTTTTACTCACCGATAGGTTTCGGTTATCCGGGTGTCAGAGTAACTTCACTATCAACGAGTATATAATGACAACCGAGGGTCAGAGCAACCGATGGCAACCGATGTCATGCCCCCCATACCCGGACCTCCCCTGTCAGAAAAATAGTGGACACATTGAATATATTCCTATTCATAAACATCATCTTTCTTGACTAATCCGGAATTACCCCATCCGGCACTAATGAATGAGGATGAAATAATGGATAATGATTTCCCTGAAATCCCTGAAGAAATAAAAGAGCTCTTTGAGAGAAGAGAACTGGATGACGATATCCGTCTCGACAAAGACGGCAACTGGCTCCATAACGGCGATCCTTTCACGAATAAAAAGATCATCGAATTTTTCAACCGTTCAATAAATATAACCCGTGACGGCACCTATGTCATCCATTACGGCGAATACACATACCCGATCACCGTTGAAGATGCGCCCCTCTTCGTGACCGGTGTCCGGTTCAAGGGTTTTGGAAGATATGAAAAAATCATCATCAACCTGACCAACGGCACCGAGGAACTGCTTGACATCCATTCCCTTTATTATAAAAATCAAACGATGTATTGTCGCGTTTTCGGCGGTAGGATGATAGCCCGGTTCAGGAATTCGCCGTTTTACCACCTGATGGAACGGCTGGATGAAGTCGACGGGCAATTTTATCTCACCCTCTGCGGCGAAAAAATCCATATCAAGCAGGACTGAATAATGAAAAAATTCATTTACCCACTTCTCGCCCTGGCCATTGCCGGTGCAGTGCTTTCCGGGCTTCTGCTCATCCAGCATTACTACCCTGAGGTTAAATTCGGCGTACTATCATGCGGGGAAGGGATAAACAATCCATGTCAATCCCTGGCCCAATCAGGTTATGCCACCCTTTTCAAGATTCCCATAGCTGCCTATGGGCTTCTCTGGTACCTGCTGGCAATGTTCATCCTTCTGATAGCCGACTATGCCGAGGGGCGCTATCACGCCTATGCCCTGGCGCTGATCCTCCCCCTGTCCGCTGCAGCAATCCTTGCAGACATTGCCCTGGGGATTATTCTCATCATAACCCATCTTATGTGCAAATTCTGCATTGCCACATATCTGGCAAACATCGGCATTCTGGCACTGGTCATTGCATGGTACCGGGCCGCCCGAAAGGACGGGCAGATATCCCTTCCGGGGATCTATCGTGAACTGCTGCTGCCCAACGAGCCATCCCCGGACCGCAAGGCCTTCTATTCTTCCTTTGTGCTCTTTATTTTCTTACTCGGCTTTGCCATTTTTTCAACATCCTATATACTCAAGATAAAAACTGAAAAGGCCCGGGTCCCCGATGACAGGGCTGCGGCATTCATCACAAATTTTTACAAATCCCCGGTGGAGAAATTAAACCTCCCCGAAACCGGCATCATCCTGGGCAACCCTGAGGCCGAACTCACTATTGTGGCCTTCACGGATTTCCTCTGCAGCGCCTGTTATGAGTTTTACAAGATAGAATCGATCATCTTTGCCAAATACAAGGACCGCGTCAGGACCGTCTATTACAACTACCCCCTTGACCAGGGATGCAACCGCGAAATGAAACGAACCGTGTATGCCAACTCCTGCATCGCTTCCAGGGCCTTCATCGCAGCTTCCGACTCAGGAATACTGGACGAATATATCCTGAAGCATTTCGCTGATTATCAGAACACCCATACCAGATACAGCCCGGCCTTGGCGCTCACGGCGTTCAACCAGATCAGGCCGGTTGACCGGAAGGGGCTTGATGAAAGGCAATTTCTGGCACTGATGAATTCGGAAGCAACCACGCGCAAGCTCGACGACCACATACGCCTGGCGAAGGAACTCCATGTCGATGCCACCCCGACTATCTTTATCGGAGGAAGGAGAATGGTGGGTTTCCCACCGGCGGAGATCATGGATCAGATAATTCAGACTGAACTGGCGAAAAACAAGTAATTACATCAGATCATAGGGATCAATATCAATCTCAAGATAGACATCCCTTCCTGTAACAGCGCTCCGGGTGGCGGCTATTACCTTCTGGAGGGCCGTTACATTCCCTGACTTTATGATGATATGGTGACGGTAATTGCCGCCGATCTTACCAAAAGGCGCCGATGACGGGCCCAGGACGCTGAAGCCTTCCCTGGTCGACTTTATCTGCCCATCAATGGCCTGCTTCAGGGCGTTGATCGACGAAATTACCCTATCCTCACAGGTTCCCCGCACCAGGAGCCGCGCCATCCTGGTAAATGGCGGATAGTTGAGCATCCTCCGAACTTCCAGCTCGGATCGATAAAACCCGTAATAATCATGATTCTTGATAAATCGGAACAGCGGGTTCTGATCGTCAAGAGTCTGGATTATGACCTTGCCCGGAACGTCGCCCCGGCCGGAGCGGCCGGCAACTTGCATGAGCAGGGCAAAAATTCTCTCAGTTGACCTGAAATCAGGAAGGTTCATGCCGATATCGGCCAGGACCACGCCGACCAGAGTGATATTATGGAAGTCAAAACCCTTGGCAACGAGCTGGGTCCCCACGAGGATATCTACCTCGCCCCGGTTCATTCTTTCTATTAACTCTGGCACCGTATCTTTTTTCCGGGTACTGTCCTGGTCAAGCCTGAAGATGGAAAAACCGGCGAACTCCTTTTGGATTATCTCTTCCACGCGCTGGGTTCCTGAGCCAACTTTTTCAAGTTGCTCTGACCCGCACCGTCCACACACCGCCGGTACAGCCTGCCGGAACCCGCAATAATGACAGAGCATGTGCCGATCTTTATGGTAATTCATACTGATGTTGCACTGGGGGCACTCCACTGTCCAGCCACAGCTATTACAGATAACTATTGGTGCAAAACCGCGCCTGTTAAGTAGGTAAATAACCTGGCGATTATCTTCAATAGCGCGTTTTGTCTGTAATTTCAGAACCGGGGATATGATGTGCTTTGGCTTAGTGGAGTTGATTTTTACTATATTAACATCAGGCAAGGAAGCATTCCCGTAACGATTTTTCAGGGTGTGAAGCTTCATGACACCCCTTTCGCATGCATAGAGCGTCTCCACTGCCGGTGTAGCTGAACCCATTACAACCAGTGCCCCTTCCGCCTTGCTGCGGTACAGTGCTATTCGGCGCGCGTTGTAGCGGGGCGTGCTGTGTTCCTTGTATGAGCCATCATGTTCCTCATCAACAACTATCATGCCAAGCTGAGGGCACTGGAGAAACACAGCAGAGCGTGTGCCAACGGCAATATGCGCTTCACCCCGATAGAAACGGATCCAGTTGTAAAGACGCTGGTTCGGAGTAAGATGGCTGTGATAGATGATAAGTTCATCACCGAAGACGCCGTAAAGTCGTTCAAATATCATTGAAGATAAAGATATTTCCGGCACCAGATAAATCACGGATTTGCCCTGGGATATTAACCTTCTTGCTATTTCAATATAAATCTCCGTTTTACCACTCCCGGTGATACCAAAAATTAGGTGGGTCAGAGTAACATCATCGGATACATTCAATATTCGTTCTAAAATCAATTGTTGTTCTTCATTAAGCAGGAAATCCTGTCGTATTTGTGATTTGTTAAATGGTATCTTATACCGCGATGAAGGTTTAAGTGCAGATGGAAGTGCCATTGCAAGCGTTTCGCCAACTGAAGCAAGATAATTCGAAGCAGTATAATTCGCCAGATCCATTAATCTATCATCAAAAATCGGTTCACCATCTATAACATCAATGATTTCCTTTACCTCAAAATCTTTCGGATCATTATCATGGACTCTTATAACGATGGCGGTAAGATTTCTACCGGCAAAATTTACTCTGACACGGCTATAATTTGAAATATTTATTCCTGAAGGCACACGATAGGTGTAAAACTCCTCGAGAGGATATGAAATGTATACATCTACGAACATTTTTCCAGATAATTGCAAATGATTTTATAGTAGGCTAAATAATTTAATACACACTAA
>CALMRZ010000062.1 GCA_937872225.1 uncultured Spirochaetota bacterium | reverse complement strand
TCCCATCTGGATTTATAGACATCGGCGATAGTTTTTGCGGTGTTCCGGGAAAAATCATCAAGAATCGTCAGCCGATAATACCATCCCCAGTGGACAATCTTGAAGTATGTAAAGTCCGTCTGCCACAGCTGTTTTATCCGTTCAGCCGGATTATCGAATTTGTCCATTGCGGAAATCACCGTGTATACCGGTGAGGAGATGAGATTTTCCGCCTTGAATATGCGATAAACGCCCGATTCCGATATGAAATAGCCAAAATTATCGACTATATGGCAGGCAATCTCCCGGCAGGACTTCTCAGGATAATTACGGGCTACCTGTACCACCCGCTCCTTTTCCCATGCCGGGATGGCATTCCAGAACTGTTTCGGGCTCTTATGGTTATTCGCCAGGCCGTCATATCCGTCCTCAAGGTATTTACCGTACCAGGTATAGAACGAACTGGGGGTGACGTCCAGTTCTCGCAGGGTCCTTCTCACGCTCAGGGCAGATCGCTCAACTACCCGGATGATCTCCATCTTCTCCGATTGGGTGCATCTCGTATACTTGTTTACCCTTATTCCAAACACTTCAAGGTTTTTTTAACACATTGTTTTTCAGGCTCAGCTCCGCTACCAGCTGCTTCAGGGATTCGTTTTCGGACCGGAGATCATTCACTTCTTCGGTATTGGCTTCCCGGACGGTGTCTCCATTGAGCCTCTGTTTCCCGGCCTCAAGAAAATCCTTGCTCTATTTGTAGTACATGGTGGGATGTATGCCCTCTCTTCGGCATTCCGTAAAAGGATGCAGAAATATATTGACATGATGCGTATGATGTTATAACTGCTTTTCAAGATTCTGCACCGCCATCTGCACCGGATCCCACGGGCTGCTGAGGGGCGGGGTATAACTTAAATCATAATTACTGAATTCCGCTACTGTAACTTCATGGTAAATAGCTGTCGCAAATATATCAATCCGCTTTGATACTTCGGTTTTGTAGGCTCCGAGGATCTGCGCGCCCAGAATCCTTTTAGTCTTTCTATCAGCGGTAACTCGCATGTATAATTTCTCAGCTTGAGGATAGTAAGCCTTATGGTCCCATGTCTCAAAATCAGCACTGACAGGCTGATAACCTCCCTGGGCCGCTTCTTTGTCGTTTAACCCGGTGCGAGCAACCACGGTATCGAATATTTTCACTGACTGAGTACCCATTGAGCCTTCGAATTCCCTGCTGCCGCCGACAGCGTTTTCACCGGCTATCCTTCCCTGTTTGTGCGCAACGGTACCCAGGGGTAGATAGGTATACTTCTTCAGTATTCTATGCCATGTCTCAACACAGTCACCGGCGGCGTAGATATCCGGCATGTTTGTTTCCATTCTTGAATTGACCTTGAAAGCTCCCTTTATGCCGGTCAAGATGCCAATCGATTGACCAAGCGTTGCATTGGGAACGCCGCCGACTGACACTAATACCATATCGACGGAGATACTGAAATTATGTGAACCTGCAACGACAAGTGTATTCCCATTTGTCTTAATTGACTCAATAGATATGTGGTTATGTACCGAAATTCCCTTTCCGACAAGCACATCCCGGACCCTGTTTCCAAAATCGACATCAACGGACGGCAGTACCGATTCAAGAAATTCCACAACCGTTACCTGCAGGCCCCGTTTGGCCAGGGCTTCCGACATTTCCATGCCTATATATCCGGCGCCGATAATAAGAGCGCTTTTCGGCTTATGGTTATTGATAAATTCATCGATGGCGACGCTTTCCGGTATCCATCTCAGAAAGAAGACGCCGGGATTATCACAGCCGGGGATAGGGGGCTTCATGGATAATGCGCCCGTAGCAATGATGAGTTTGTCATATTCAAGTATTTGTGCAACACCAGAATTATCGGTGACAGCAACCTGCTTTGTCCGCGTATCGATGGACTGGGCGGTGTGTTCGAGCAATAAGTCTATGCCTGCTTTCTCTATATCCTCTTTTGTTCTATGGGCTAAATCAGTCCATTGAATGACGTCTCGACTGATATAATACGGCAATCCGCAAATACTGAAATTGGGGAACCTGTCAGACACCACCAGTGTCGGTCTTATAGTGTTATCCAATTCACGAATCCGAAGCGCGGCGCTAATACCCGCGTCGCTACCGCCGATTATAACTATTTTTTTCATAGTGATATCCTTTCTCAATTCATCGTGATGAATCAGTAATCTGTATATTTAAACAAGAAGGTGTTTCAATTTTATATAATACATTGTGAAAAAAAGAAAAAACACTGATATAAAATATTATAACTATATTGTTAAGAAATTATAAGTATTATGGACAAATTATAATATTCCGCGCCCACAGGCACTCTCCGCAGGGCGTAAGATTGTCAAAACAGTCATAACCCTTTTCAATACGCAAAGTGCATAGGTCAGGATGCTGGCAGAAAGAGCAGTCGGGGAATTCATAATATTCAAATTTGTTTCTCAATTCCTCGAATTCCTTGTTGTTCCAGATCTCTTCCAGCGTGTTGCAATTGATATTTCCCAGGATAAACCTGGTGTGTAATCTTTGCTTGCCCGAATAAAATGCGGGGTGGGTGTAGGCAAGCTCAGGACAGGTGGCAATGTCTCCTTCGGCGGTGATAAAAATAGTTCCCTTTTCTATAAAGGGGCATCTTCTGTTTACATGGATATCCTGGTTTGCTACCGTTAATCGGCTTCGCTTAACCGCATGGCGAAGCAATTTATGCAATTTAATTTTTTTTGAAGAATAATCATCATAGAGCACGTCACCGGCCATGGCTGCGGAATAGGGATACAGGTTGGACACGATAAATCGCTCTATGCCAATGGATTTGCCATACTCTATCGATCCGGGTATGAACCGATGGTTTGTTTTTGTGGCGACAATCTGTAATCCAATCAGGGGACGATTGATTCTGAATTCAGATATTTTTGCGACAAGAGCCTCAATGTTATTCCTGAATAGCGCCGCGCTTGCGCCTCGACGGATTTCAGTATCAACGCCATAAATATCATCGTCCCATGAAACATATAATTCGTCAAGTGGGAGACTTGCAAGGAAGGAGGCCATATCATCTGTAAGAAATGTGGCATTTGAAACCAGAACAATCCTGGTGTCAATTTCTCTCAGTTCCGTGAGAAGTTCCTTGATGTGCGGATTGCAGAGAGCCTCGCCGAACCCCAGAAGGACGATTCTATCAAGATTGGCGGTTTCAAGCATAGGCAACAATTTCTGCATTAATAGTGGAGAAAAATGTGTTTTTTTGAAGTCAATGATCGATTGCCTTATGCAACTACGGCATGAAAGGTTGCAATGAGTAGAAAGCTCTATGTATACCTGCTTGAAGCGGGGGGATACTGTTTGTGTTTCTGGTTTATGAGTGAGACTATCAATTAGTTTCATTATGGTTATTTAATCAAAAGTCATTAGCTGTTAGAATTACTCTTTAGAAATATTATGGACAGATAACAATATCTTTCGCCCACAAGCATTCGCCGCAGGGTGTAGTATTGCAGAAACAATCTACTGATTCATCAGTTCGCATGCCGCACCTGTCAGGCTGATAGCAAAAGGAACAATCAGAATAATCATAATGAACAAAGTTTTTTCTGAATTCTGAAAATTGTTTATTATCCCAGACGCTCTGAATTGATTGATTGATCATGTTCCCGACAATAAACCTGTTGTGCATTCTATCGGAACCGAAGTAAAAAGCCGGATGAGTATAGGCCAGCTCGGGGCAGGGGGATACTTCGCCAGTTGCCGTGATAAAAATTGTTCCTTTTTCAATAAAAGGACACCTTCGTGTTATATCGACTGATTGATTTGCTGTTACGACATTGGAGTTTTTTATTTCTTTTGACAGGTACTTCTTGAGATTGACTGGAGGCTTGGAGCCGATATCATACAGGATTTCTTTTCCCATCTCTTTTGAGTAAGGGAATATGTTTGATACAATGAATTTATCAATTCCGACCGAGCTTCCATATGCAATAGCCTGTGGAATCAAGTGGTAATTACTCTTTGTTGCGACCATTTCCATCCCGATGCGGGGACGTTCATCATGGGAAATATTTTTTAATTTCAACAAATATTCAATATTCATTCGAAATAGATCAGCCTTGATCCCCTTTCTATTTATATTAACGCCGCCATCAATATCATCATCCCAGGAAACGTATATTTCGTCGAGAGGCAGATTTACAAGGTAGGATGACATTTCTTCAGACAGGAAGGCGGCGTTGGTGACAAGGACGATTTTTGTTTTCAGTGTTCGCAATGACTTCAGGAGATGTTTGATGTCCGGATTACAGAGCGCTTCGCCGAATCCAAGAAGGACAATTCTGTCCAGCCGGAGTTTTTTCAACATGGGGAGAACCCTTCGCATCAGTTCGGGTGAAAAATGGGAATTTTTAAAATCAACGATTGAATTCCTCACGCAGCTACGGCAGGAAAGATTGCAGTGCGTTGACATCTCGAGATAGACCTGGGTGATGCGGGGAGATACGTCCTGCTTTTCAGTTCTAAAAACCAGATTGAAATCTGACGTATCTTTCATGAGATTGATTAGTGCCATATCTGATTATGAATAAATCTATCTAAAGTACAGAAGCCATTAACCATCATTTTTGAGCGTTTTTTTGCCTGAGCCGTTCCATTAAATCTTTAGCTTTCTGCATCGCATCCTGCTCGGATTTATCGCTGCCGGCAAGCCAGGGTTGGGTAACCTGCCAGGTCAATTTACCCGAAAAGGGAGGGTCGGGATACGCGCCTGGATCATGCAGTGTATGTCCCATGAATTCAACCGGATTCTCCTGGAAACAGGACCATACCGCTTTTCGTATTATTTCCGGGTCGCCCTGGAACTGGAGGTCAATGAGACTCACCTGATCTCTGAAACGCTTTATATATTCCACAGGAATATTGTATAAAAGGGGGTGCAGGGCATCGGTCCCGATGATCTTTTTTTTATCATCAACACCGTTTGCGAAAAGAGCCTTTAAGGCGGCGCCGGTCTGGTGGCCGTCCGATTCGGGACCGCCGAGAATCAAATATCTTATGTTGGGATTGCCAACGATATTGCAGATCATTTTTTCAAAGCCGATGTTAGGGGTCTGCACCGTACCGGAAAGGGCTGAGCCGCCCTCGATGCCGGCACGGACCAGAAGCTCAATCTCGCGGGGGATCTTGTCCTCATCGGTCTTGAGAATGATTGCCACCGCGACCGGTGAAAAATCATTGCCGCGCAGGTAGCGTCCCGGCTCGCAGGGATAATCCGGATGCGGCTGTACTTTCAGCATGTTGTTTGTATCCTGCATTGAAAATGATCAATGATTATAGACCTGTTGCAATTCTGTGAC
Source organism: uncultured Spirochaetota bacterium (assembly GCA_937872225.1). GTDB lineage: Bacteria > Spirochaetota > UBA4802 > UBA4802 > UBA5550 > RBG-16-49-21. The sequence continues at coordinate 5,317 of CALMRZ010000062.1, read as the reverse complement.
ATGCAGCAATTCCGCATCGATCCCTTTTTCTTTCACTATATCACTGGTTAGGTCATAAAGTTTTTTGCAGAACCGGCATCCGGGGCCGATCACTTCAATTTTTATAGAGCCCATTACGATTACGGATCTACAAAAAATCTTTTCTTAAAGTACAGCGCGACGTTCACCAGGCCGATGAGCACCGGTACTTCCACCAGCGGGCCTATGACCGTGGCAAAGGCCTGTCCGGAATTGATCCCGAATATCGCGATGGCCACTGCGATGGCCAGCTCGAAGTCGTTGGAACCCGCGGTGAAGGCGACGGCCGCGGTCTGCGCGTAATTACCGGTAATCTTTCTGACGATGAAGAACGTGGCAAACCACATGACGCAAAAATAGATAAGCATCGGTATACCGGCGATGACCACATCTTGAGGCCGGTCAATGATCTTGTTTCCCTGCATGGAGAACATCACCACGATGGTGAAAAGAAGCGCTACCAGCGTGATAGGGCTTATCTTGGGTATAAAGCTTTGCTCGTACCAGTCCTTACCCTTGAGTTTAATCAGGCTGAACCGGGTGATGAGTCCCCCAAGGAAGGGAATGCCCAGGTAAATAAAGACCGTTTTTGCCGACTCTGCCATCGAGATTGATATATTAAGACCCTCTGCAAGACCGAGCCAATTAAGGGCAAGAGTAATGAATAGGTAAATATATACGGCGTAGAAAAGCACTTGGAAAATAGCGTTAAAAGCTACCATGCCAACAGCGAGTTCCCTGTCTCCTCCAGCAAGTTCGTTCCACACGATCACCATGGCGATACAACGAGCCAGGCCGACGAGGATGACGCCGATCATGTATTCCGGATAGGCGCGAAGCAGGAGAACGGCAAGTCCAAACATGACAAGGGGGCCTATTACCCAGTTCATAAGAAGCGAGATACCAAGGAGTTTTTTATTCCTGAATATTTTTCCCATTTCCTCATACTTCACTTTTGCCAGAGGAGGGTACATCATGAGGATCAGGCCGATAGCGATGGGAATGTTAGTGGTGCCAACCTGGAGCGTGTTGATGAAGTTTTTAACCCCGGGCAGGAAATATCCCATTCCAACGCCAGCAGCTATAGCGATGAATATCCAAAGGGTGAGAAAACGGTCAACAAATGATAGTTTTTTTGCTACGCCGTCTGACATATGGTTACCTCGAATATAATTATTAAATTAACCTGAAAGTGTTATTACTTTTTTATGATTAACTATTAAAAAATAATCATCAGATTACACAAAGACTATAAATCTAATCAAGTAAAATTATAAAAAGATATCAGATGGATTTATAATGTTCAACCACAACAACAACCTCCGCCAGGCGTACACCCACCTCCGGTTTTTCCGCTCGTGACAGATATCCCTGAAAATACACGCCGGACACTTTCGCTGCCGCATATGCGACATGTTACATCAAGACCTTTATCATGTTCAGCAACTGTCGCAATTACCGTAAAATTCGATTCACAATCATCACAATGATATTCATATGCCGGCATTATTGTTGGCTCCTTTGTCTTTTTCTTTTTTCATCAGTTCTTCCGAAAGCTTGTATATATCGTTTAATGGACGTTCTTTCACCTGCCTGGCTAATTGCATGGCTTCATTAATTTCCTCAAGTGAGCATCCCTGTTTTAACGCCTCTGCAAAATGGTAGCGGAGACAGGGCATGCAATTGCCTGCGATCGAAGCTCCCACTGCGATGAGCTCTCTCGTTCTTTCGTTAAGAATCGAATCGTTTTGGACGCCGACTGAAATCATGCCTTCCTCCGTTACTATTGAGCATTTCCAAACAATTCCTCTTCAACCCATTTCAGCTTCGAAATACCATTGATCTCCTCATCAAACATTTTGATCTTGAACATCGGGAGCCTGAATTGTTCGTCTGCCACCTTCAGATAGTGCTGCTGCATGTTGTAGCGCCCGGTGAAAAATTCAGAAGCAGGGTTCGGGTCCAGGATGTTATTGGCGATAACGGCCTGGACATCTATGCCGGCCAGTTTCAAGTCATCAAGCGACCTCTTTGCCTCGAATATGGGAGTGTACTCCGGATAGAAAACAAGAAAGAACGAACAAAAGTCCTTGTTTTTCAGATTTGATACAAGGTCCTCCAGCTTCTTTTTCGCGTCGCTGGTGAATTCAGCGTCACCTTTCACGTTGACCATCATTTCAACCTGCTTCGCGTAGTCATAGGGGAGCTCAAGAAGGCGCAGTGTGTGGCCTGTGGGGGCGGTGTCGAACACGACGTAATCGAAGTCTCCGCCGTCGATGAGCCGGGAAAACTCCTCAAACACCGCCATTTCTTCCGTGCACGGCGATTCAAGCTCTTCTTTCAAGGCGAGAATCATGTCGCCTGAATAGCCGGTCTTTTCGGCGTCAGCGAGTATTTTCGCTTTGTAGTTTTCAACTGATTTCTTCTGATCGATGCGGGCGGCATGCAGGCCCGGCACTCCTTTCAGGGGGGCAACGGTATCACCGATCTTTTCATCGAGAACATATCCGATATGCGCGGCCGGATCGGTGGTGACCAGCAATGTCCTGTTTCCTTCTTTAGCAAGGCGCGAAGCAAGCGCGCAGGCGGCCACGGTTTTGCCCACGCCGCCCTTGCCGGTGACGATTATTATGCGGTGGTCGAGCTTCCGTTTGATAAGGGAACGCATTGAACCATTGCCGGAAAATTTGTCAAAGGCGGGTTCCTTGTGAAATGCCACATTGAGGCGTCCTCCGCCGTCATACACGATCTTTGAAAAGGCCCGTATGTTTTCGAGTCCCTTGACTTCTCCGCCCTGTAAATTCACTTTTCTGGTCGGGTAGGGGAGGGCCCGTCCGATCGATTGAATATGCCCTTTCTGTGCTTCAACCAGTTTGCCGTATTTTCCGTTTACCGCATCCTCGGGAATGATTCCATTGATAATGATTTCGAAATTATTGATTTCAAGACTTTTCAATTCGTCATGGGCGCGCACCGCCTCCGCCTGGGACGTTTTTTCAGGTTTCATTACCATGTAAAACCTTGTTTTTGCAGCGTCTCGCATTGCCTTTATGGCGTTGTCATATTTTTCCTTGGAACCCTGGATCGATGATACGGGGCCCAGACAGGTCTGCCCGGAGCCTTTAGAACTCTCCTCGATATGCCTTGACCAGTCTATCGGAAGTTCCAGCAGGCGTATGGTATGACCCGTGGGGGCCGTATCGAAAACGATAACGTCATATTCGTCATTCGTGAGAAAATCGGTGAACCGGTCAAAGGCGGCGATTTCGACGGTGCAGGCGCTTCTGAACTGCTCCTCCATCACGTTCATTATATCAGCCGGAAGGACACCGCGCATGGGACCGATGACCTTCTCCCTGTAGTCCTCTGTGGCGGCGTCCGGATCGATCTCCATCGCGTACAGATTGGGCGCAAGGTCAACGATGCGATGCCCGATGGTTTTTTCAAAAATATCGCCCAGGTTGCTTGCAGGGTCCGTGGAAATGATCAACGTCTTTTTACCCATACCCGCTTTATATACAGCCGTGGCCGCGGCCATAGTGGTTTTGCCAACGCCGCCCTTGCCGGAAAAGAAAAGATATTCGCTCATTATGTTCTCCTTTTGTACAACATTATCCAACTATACAACATTATTCAACAACGAACTGATTGCGGCAATCCATGTATCATAAAGCCACTACGGAGGTCTTCCTCTACGTAATCGATGGTGGCATTATCAAGGCCATTATACAATGTTTGTTCGATAAATAACTTAAAACCATCTTTTTCTAACAGTCTAGCTCCTACTTTGCCATTTGCGGTTGTCTCCAAACTGTACGAAGGCTGACCGCAACAGCCGCAACCATACACAAAAATCCTTATACACGGGCCTTTGGAATCAGGATGCGATATACGTTTTTTGAGTTGTCTTATCGCTCCATCCGTCAGTGCCAGCATAATTATGGCCTTATCAACAACAGCCGGATTGCTGCAGTCCCAGAATTGTGAAACCTTTTCGAGGTCCGTCCGTAATGTAATCAATGGTGGCGCTTTCAAGACCGACCGAGGCTTTAATTTCAACAAACACTTTCAGGCCGTCCTTTTCGATAACTGTATCGCCTTCCTCCGCTTTTTCGGCAATATCAAGGCCATACGACGTCCCGCAACAACCGCCACCGGATGTGAAAACACGAATACCCGACCCATTTGCCTTGGAATCAGATATAAGTCTTTTGAATTCTTTTACCGCTGAATCAGTTAAGCCTAACATTTTTTCCTCCTTGGTTAACCGACTTGAATTGAAATCGGTTTATTTGATTTTAAGGGCTCAATTTCGAGCTCTTTGCATATTTCTTCATATGAAGGATATTCGCCAGTTTTGAATATCTTTCCTTTTATTACTGTGATCGGCATCATCTTAGAACCACCTCTATGAATCACAGCCATTACCAGGGTGTTATCTTTAATAGTCATGTAATCACTCTTCAAATTATATCGTTCAACTGATACACCCTGCTTTTTCAATGCCAGAATGGCGTCGCTGATTTTCATAAGCGCGGGATCGACCGCAGGACCGCAGAGGCCGGTGGGGCAGCACATTGGCGGATCGTAGATTTCAACTTTCATGTAAACCTCTCATGCTATGATTTATATTACTATATGAGAATATACTCATATATAAGATATGCAGAAATTTTTTTGTTACACCTTCTTGCACCGGAGTGAAAGGCCCGTACCTGGAGACTTTTGAGTCTTCAAAAGTTTTCCCGTATCAAGACGACATAATTCGTTCTTTTCAAAAGACGATTTCAAGTATGCGGCAAGGGCAGAATGTTTTTTCAAGAATTCATTGTTGATTCTGTAAAAAATCCATTGCGCCTCTTTCCGGGAATCGAGAAGACCCGCCGTAGTCAATTTATTGAGGTGACGCGAAACATTTGTCTGCGACAATCCGAGAATTTCCTCCATTTCGCATACACAAAGTTCTCCCCGCGTGAGCAGGTTCATGATTCTTAAACGATTGCTGTCGGCTAAAGCCTTGAAGATTTTTTCAATTTCCATTCAAAAACTTTTTGTTTTCAGTAGATGCATAATGATTTGTATCGTATATGAGTATATTCAAATATAATCAATTATCATAACTCTGTCAATATCTTTTTTAAAAAAATATTATCGGTTAAATTTATAAATACAAAATATTCAATTAATGAATAGTTGACAAACTATTAAACAATACTATTAATATCCCAATAATTTATTTTTGAAAATCACTGCTGTCCCATAGATTTTAGAACTCCAAAACCAACTGTAGATCGCCCAT
>CALMRZ010000061.1 GCA_937872225.1 uncultured Spirochaetota bacterium | reverse complement strand
AATAAAAAAAGGCCGGCTCTTTCAGCCGGCCTTTCCGTGTTAACCGGGTCAGTCCGCGCCGCCTGCCGGATACATGCTTTCTATTATATCCTTGTATTTTTCCTCCACCACCTTGCGCTTGACCTTGAGGGAGGGGGTTATTTCGCCCGTGTCCTGGGTCCACTCAGCGTCGAGGAGGGAGAACTTGCGGATCTGCTCGACCCGGGCGTAGCTCTTCATCTCCCGGGTGATCTCGCCCTGGATCAGGTCGTGGACTTCCTTGCTGTTAACCATGTCCCTGTTGGTCGAGAAGGTCAGGCCCTTTGACTTGGCCCACTTCTGCACGTTCTCAAAGGAGGGGATGATGAGCGCCGAGAGGTACTTGCGGCGGTCGCCGATAATGGCAACCTGCTCGATGTATTTCGACGCCTTGAGGCTGCTCTCGATGTTTTGCGGCGATATGTTCTTGCCGCCGGCCGTGACGATGATGTCCTTGATCCTGCCGGTTATGGTTACGTAGCCGTCGTCGTCGATCCGGGCCAGGTCGCCGGTCCTGAACCAGCCGTCCTTGGTGAAGACCTCCTTCGTCGCCTTGGGGTTTTTGTAGTAGCCTTTCATGACCTGGGGCCCCTTGATCTGGAGCTCGCCGTCGTCGGAAATCCTGACCTTCGTCTCCGAGAGGGCAGGGCCGACCGTGCCCGGCTTGATGTGCCAGGGCGGGTTGACGTTGGTCACCGGGGTCGTTTCGGTGAGGCCAAACCCTTCCAGTATCTTTATCTTCATGCCGATGAAGAACTCGGCGTCGGAGACCGACAGGGGTGCGCCGCCGGACACGGCGAATTCCATCCGGTCCATGCCGAGTCCCTCGCGGAACTTCGAGAAGACCAGCTTGTCGAAGAGCTTCACGCGGAGCCCCAGGAGCAGCGGAAGCGGCTTGTCGGTGCACACGTAGGGTAGGTTTTCCTTCGCCGTGGCGACCGCCAGCTTGAAGAGGAACTGTTTGGCCTTGGACGCCTCGGGAAGACGGGACAGTATGACGGAATGAATCTTCTCGTACAGCCTCGGCACGCTGATGATGAAGGTGGGGCGCACCTCCTTCATGTTGTCAACCACCTTGCTGAAGTCCTCGGCAAAGGCCACCTTGCACCCGGCGAAGAGCGGAAAATAGTAGCCGGCCGTCCGCTCCAGGGAGTGGGACAGGGGCAGGAACGACAGCAGCACGTGGGTGTCGTTGATGTACTCGCTGAAGTCGTTGCTGATCTGGCGCGCGTCCGAGATGAAGTTGTCGTGGGTGAGCATGACCCCCTTGGGATCGCCCGTGGTGCCCGATGTGTATATGATGGTCGCCAGGTCGTGCGGTTTGATTGCCTTGGTCCGCCTGTCTATCTCGCCCTGGTTCTTGTAGGCGGCGCCTTTTTTCAGCGCCTCGGCGAAGGTTATAACGGACTTGTTGGGGACCTTGACGTCGTCGATGACGATGGTCGTCTTGAAGCCGGGGACCTTCTTCTTGGCTTCCTGGATCTTTTCCATGTGGTCCTTGGTCCCGGCGATGCATATCTTGGCGCCTGAATTGCTCAGTATATATCGGGATTCCTCTGCGGAGTTTGTTGCGTAGATGGGTACGTTGACGGCGCCTATGGAGAGGATGGCCATATCGGATATCCACCATTCGGGCCTGTTCTGCGAGAAGAGGGCGACGCGGTCGCCTTTTTTTACTCCCGTGGAAAGCAGATAGCATCCGAGCTGACGCACCATCCTGTTCATTTCGTTCCAGGATATGTCGACGTACTTGCCCAGCTTGTTGTCCCGGTACGCGACGCAGGCGCGGTCGCCGTACTTCGCGACCTGGTCCTGGAATACGACCGGAATAGACGTGTTTTTTAGATTCAGCGTGCTCATGGAACCTCCTACTCTATATATCTGTTTATATTCAAATAATCCGTCCAGTCAGTCGGACAATCATAGAATCGGCTCCTGAAAATGCAATAAAAAAACTGACATGCCAGTTCATTTTATGCGGGCAGGATTACCGGTCGAGGGCGTTCAGCGCGTCTTCAACAAAGCCGAAGCCGGCCTCATTTATCTGTATTTCGTTGATCTCGACGATGATGATGTCTCTGGTGAGGACGTCCCTGTCCCAATTGATGGCGGCCCGGTTGATGGGATGGTGCTGCATGCCCGGATAGACCCAGTCGGTGTTGTAGTAATAATAGAAATTCAGGCGCGAAAAAACATTGTTCTGTTCAATGTAGTGAATGAAATTCCAGCAGAAGCTCGATCCCACGAGAAGAACGTCGGGACGAAAGGCGTGTGCCGGCGCGTCTGGGCTGGTCTCCGGGTATACATAGTCGGTGAAAAGCGACCGTGTGAAGAGGAGATTGCCGAGGCGGGCGATGTCCTTGTCGAGGTCGATCGGTTCCCTGCTGGAGATGAGTTTTTTCGTCTCCATGCGCACCATCCGCCGTCCGAACAGCTGCTCCATCCGCTCGATGGTCTTTGTTCCGATGAGATATCCGCCGTAGAGGCTCCAGTGGGACCCGCTCGACGGGAACAGGTGCGTGGTCCCGTTCTTTTTCATCTCCAGGAATATCTCCCTGCTGTCGACGATGTTGACGCCCCTCCGTTTCAGCATGGGCACAATGACCTGGTAGTTGTCCTGTTTTTCCTTCCCGCTGTCCAGGACGTATTTTTCCGGCACGGCCTCGGGGTAGATGGACGCTTTGCTGGGCGTGAGAAGCAGCAGGAACCTGACGTTCCGGGCCTTCAGCTTTTCCTGGAGCCGCTGGATGGCGGTTGCCTTTTTCTCCAGGACCTGCGGCGGCAGCGTTGACAGCTTGTTGAAACAGTCGATATACGGCTCTTCAAAGAGCTCCTTGTTATTCCCCAGCAGTATCTTCCTCGGGTGGCTGCGCGAGAATTCGTTGAACAGGGAATAGTTGATCTGGTTGTCGGTTTTCACGAAGGTGCCGCGGAACCCTATGTTCTGCTTGAGCCACAGTTCGATGCTGTTCTGGAACTTTCCCGTCATGACGTCGTTGAGGGTGGGAACGCCCGGTCTCGCTTTTTGTTCGGCGCCGCTTAATTTCATATCCTCGACGGGGCGGAAATAGGTCTGGATGAGAATGACGGCTATGAAGACGTTGGCCGCGATGATAAATATTTTTTTATCCTTCATCGTTAGAACCTGAAATAAATGAATGGGCTGAAGCTGTTGTTGATCATCGATATCAGGGACAGCAGGAAGATCAGGCCTGCCGCCGCCATCCTGAGCCGGTTGATCACCGTCCCGCTGAACCGCCCTGATATCAGGAGCCTTCCCCTGTCGATGAGCGGCTGCGGGAAGAAGCATATCAGCAGGCAGACGGTCAGGACAAAGACATCCCTGTTGCCGATCAGTTTCGCCAGGAGGAACGACGACTGGATCGAGCCGATAGCGGTCACGTCAAACATGCGGTGGATGTAGAGGAACGCGCCGGCAATGGTGTCGGACCGGAACAGGACGTAACCAACGATGAGGAGCATGTAAAAGAGCGCCATTTTTAAGGGGACCGGAACGCGCCTGAGGAGCCTGATCAGGATGATGCGGTCAAGAAAGATGAACAGTCCGTTGTAAAAGCCCCAGGCCAGGTAGGTCCAGTTGGCGCCGTGCCAGAACCCCGAAACGAGAAACACGATCCAGAGATTGCGGTAGGTCTTCAGCGTGCCGGCGCGGTTTCCTCCGAGCGGTATGTACAGATATTCCCGGAAAAAATTGCCGAGGGTGATGTGCCACCGCGTCCAATGCTCGGTGAAGTTCTGGGAGTAAAAGGGCCGGTTGAAGTTTTCCGGGATGGTGAAGCCGAGCATGCGCCCGATGCCGATGGCCATGTCGCAATAACCGGAAAAATCGAAATAAAGCTGAAAGCTGTAACAGACGATCCCGAGCCAGGCGTAGCCAACGGTCAGGTTCGCCATGTCCATGCTCAGGATCGGGTTCGCCACGGCCCCCATCGGGTCGGCCAGGAGCACCTTTTTCGCAAAGCCCACGCAGAACCGGATGCTCCCCTCGTAAATATCGTTGAAACTGTACTTCGGCGCCGTCAGCTGCTCCGAGATGATGTGGTAGCGCACGATGGGGCCCTGGGTCAGTTTCGGGAACATCGCCAGGTAGAGGGCATAGGCGGTGAAGCTCTCCGCCGGGGCGACGCGGCCGTAGTAGATGTCCACCAGGTAGCTTATCTTGTGGAACGTGATGAAGGATATTCCCACGGGGAACATGACCGCGGTCCAGGGTATCCCGGATGATCCGAAGAAGGTCAGGGCGCGGTTGATCTCCCCGATGAAAAAGTTCGAGTACTTAAAATAAAAAAGGATTAGTATGTTGATTGTCACTGAAACGGCAAGGAGCATCTTTTTTTTCCTTCCCGGCCCGGCCCCGTTGATGGCGCCGCCGAAAAGGTAATCGATGACCGTCCCCGCCAGTAATACGGCGGCGCCGGTGGGGGAGCCCCAGAAGTAAAAGACATAGCTGCCCCCAAGGAGCAGGGGCACCCGGTACTTCGCCGGCACGGCAAAGTAAAGGAGCAGCATGAGGGGCAGAAAATAGAACAGGAATGTTACGGTGCTGAAACCCATGTCGAATATACCGATCTATTGTCCGTTTCCGGGTCAGGCCCGTATCTTCCTGTCGATGTTGTCGCTGATATGCTTCAGGAGGGGATCCATGCCCTCGCCGGTTTTTGCGCTCACCTGGAAGATCCGTATCTTCGGGTTGACCTTTTTCAGGTTGTCCATCAGCTCGTCCACGCTGTAGTCGAGGTACGGCAGAAGGTCGATCTTGTTCAGCACCATGGTGTCCGATGAGTTGAACATGAGGGGATACTTGGCCGGCTTGTCTTCGCCCTCGGTGACGCTGAGGACCACGATCCGCTCGTCGTCGCCCAGCTGGAACTCGGCGGGGCAGACCAGGTTGCCGATGTTTTCCACGATGACCAGGTCCAGGTTGTCAAGGTCGAACTGGTCCAGGCATTTTTTTATCCAGGTGCTCTCCAGGTGGCAGTCGCCGCCGAAACGGTCCGTCTCGATCTGGTAGATGGGGATGTCGTGGCCGGCGAGGCGCTCGGCGTCCTTGGTCGTCTTGATGTCTCCCTCGATTACGGCGATGCGGTATTTGTTTTTAAGCGCGCCGATCAGTCTGTCGTTCAGGGTCGTCTTCCCGGAGCCCGGGGAGCTCATCATGTCGATCATGTATACTTTTTTCTTCTTTAAAAGGTCTTTGACCTCGGCCGCCGCGTTTTTATTTAATTCCAGTATGTCTTTCAGGATTTTTATTTCCATGTGAAAAAACCTTCCTCTTTTCCTGGTTAAAGTTTCCCGTCCTTTTTTACAGGTTGTGATTAAACTGTCCATACATTTTTTTAATGGCCGGGGGAAATGGGCCGCGCGTGAACAGGCTGTTAACTTTCATCCAAAAATGTATTGACGGCGTTGTGTCGCCGAGGGTAGCGTTAAGCCGATGTGACAATCGGGGACCTGGCATGAAAAAAATAATTCTGATAGCATTCCTGGCGGTTATCGCCGGCCGGTGCGCGTGGCTCTTCGCCCAGGACAAGGCCGCGGACGCCGGGGGCGGCCGGCAGATGGGCGGGGCCGTCCAGGATACATCGGAATCGGGCCTGCGTGACAGCGAGGGCGGCGACTGGAAGGACCCTGACAGCGACAGGGCGAAAAAGCTTGACGATAAAACCGTTGATGAAGGGATTGAAGGGCGCCTCAAGGAATATACATCTATAAGAAGGAAGAAGAACCTGTTCCGGTTTCACATGGGCTTCAGCATCGGCGCTGTCGGTTACGGCATCCTGGGCCCGCGGGATTCGAAGGAAGATATATTCAAATATAAATATGAAAAGGGCTCCTTTACCGTGGGCTTCCGCGGCGGCCTTGAGGCCCTGTTCTATCTCCAGAAGCGCCACTGCATCTCGGCCGGCCTGTTTTTTGAGCAGCGGATCATCCAGGTCAGGATCATCGATGTCAGTATGTTTACCATTGTGTCGGGACTGCCGATGGGGTTCCTCTACGGCGCGCCCCTCAGGAAGTACGTGGACAAATCGAACATCGACACCAATTATTTTACCATCCCGGTCCTGTACCGCTTCCACGTGCTCGATGAATTCTACATCGGCGCCGGCCTTGACGTGGGCGTGCTCTTTTACGGCAGGGCGCGGTACGGCGTTTTTCTCTGGAGCAGGAAAATGGATTATGCCAGGCGCCTCCGGCCGGTGGACCTGGGCGCCCGGATGGTCTTCGGCTTCACCATGAACCGCGTCTTCATCGAGGTCGGCCTCGGCTGCGGCGTCCTGGATTATGACCGCCTTCCCGGCGAGCGCCACAGCATCTATCTTACCGCTATGATAGGTTACCGGATATAGCCGCGAACCCGGATGAAAAAATCGCTGAACATCAGGATACGGGGAATCGTGCAGGGGGTCGGGTTCCGCCCCTTCGTGTACCAGCTGGCGCGGAGGAACCGCATCACCGGGAGCGTCCTCAATGACACGGAAGGCGTCATCATCCATGTCGATGGTGAGGATGGTGACCTGGACACGTTCCTCCGGCAATTGACCGCGGAGGCTCCGCCCCTGGCGATGATATTGTCGGTTGACGCCCGGGATGCGGCTCCTTCGGGACGGACCGGATTCGCCATAGACCGGAGCGCGGTGACGGAAGAGCGCCTCGCCTTTTATTCGCCCGACGTGGCCCTGTGCGACCAGTGCCGGGAGGAGTTCAACGATCCTTCGGATCGGCGTCATCACTATCCATTTATCACCTGCATCAACTGCGGTCCCCGCTTCAGCATCGTGCGCGATATTCCCTATGACCGGAAGAACACCGCCATGGACCCGTTTCCGATGTGCGACCGCTGCCTGGCGGAATACACCGATCCGATAGACCGGCGCTTTCATTCTCAGCCCAATGCGTGTCCCGTGTGCGGGCCCCGCATGACGCTCTACAATAATAAAAAGGAGCTGATGGAATCGGAAAACGAGGCAGTGGCCCGGAGGACCGTGGCCCTCCTGAAGGAGGGGGCGGTGCTGGCCATCAAGGGAATAGGGGGATACCACCTTGCGGTGGACGCCCGGAACGATTCTGCCGTGATGGAGCTCCGCACGAGAAAGCGGCGGCCCTTCAAACCCTTTGCCGTCATGGCCGGCTCGATTGATGCCGCCGATAGTTTTCTCGCCATCGGCCCGGAAGAGCGCGGTCTTCTCTGCTCCAAGGAGCGGCCCATCGTGCTCCTCAGGGAGACGAGGCAGGTCCTCAGCCGGCAGGTCGCGCCGGGCCTGTCCTACATAGGCATGATGCTTCCCTACGCGCCCTTCCAGCACCATCTCTTTTCCATCGACCCGGACATGGTGCTGGTGATGACCAGCGGCAACGTGTCGGACGAGCCGATCGAGTACCGCGACGACACGGTCTTCGAGCGCCTGGGCAGGATAGCGGACTGCTTCGTGACTTACAACCGGGAGATCATAGGGCAGGGCGACGACAGCGTTCTCCACGTGGTCGGCGGGAAGCCCTATTTCATCCGCCGCTCACGGGGCTACATACCGGTCCCCTTTTTATCGAGAGCGGCCCCGGTCGCCATGCTCGCCACCGGCGGAGATTTAAAAAACAGCTTCGCCATCGCACGGAAGAATTTCATCATCATGAGCCAGTACCTGGGCGACATGGCGGACCCGCTCACGTACGAAGTGTTCCGGCGCACGGTGGACCATTTCATCAGGATCTTCGACGCGGAACCGGAGGTGATCGTGACCGACGCGCACCCGGTCTATCTCACGCGACAGCACGCCGAGGAGCTCGCTTCGCGGGGGAAGCGCCTTGTCGAGGTCCAGCACCACCACGCCCATGTCGCGTCGGTCCTGGAGGAGCACGGCCTTGACGGCCCGGTGATCGGCATTGCCTTCGACGGCACCGGCTACGGCACCGACGGGACCCTGTGGGGGAGCGAGTTCCTTGTTGCCGACAGGGGGGGCTTCGAGCGGGCCGCCCATTTCAGCGAATTCCCGCTTCCCGGGGGCGAGAGCGCCATTAAGGACGTGTGGAAGATCGGCCTGTCACTCCTGTACCAGCATTTCGGCGATAACTATCCGGTCATGCCCCATGATGGGAACTCCGCCGGCGTCATCGAAATTATAAAGAAGAACATCAATTCGCCCCTCACCTGCAGCATCGGCCGTATCTTCGACGGCGTGGCCGCCATCCTGGGCATTGCGCGCTCGGTGAGCGCGGAGGCCGAGGCGGCCCAGCTCCTGGAGGAGGCGGCCATGCGGGGCAGGGCGCCGGAAAGGCCCTATGTCATACCTTTTTCCGCTGACGGGCCGATAGTTATCGGTACGGACGACCTGGTGGCCCATGTCGTATCCCTGATGAATACCGGCATGGCTGTGGACGATGTTGCGGCAGCCTTCCACCAGGCCATAATCCACACCACGGGGGCCGTGGCGGACAGGATCCGCGTTGCAACCGGGATCAACGATGTCGCCCTGAGCGGCGGAGTATTCCACAACCGCGTCCTTCTGGATGGCATCATCAGGGCCCTGCGCGATAGGGGTTTCACCGTGCATACCCATGCCAATGTCCCCTGCAATGACGGCTGCATCGCCCTGGGACAGCTTGCGGTGGCGAAGCATATCCTGGAGCCGTCGAGCTGACCCGGTCATAACGAATCGAATTCTTGATTATGGTTATTACTCGCCATATCCTTGCCGGCGCGCCGCAATCATTACAGACATGGTACGTCGAGTCATATATTCCCTGGTTCGACAAGGTGCTTTTCCCTTGATGATAATCATCAAGGAATTCTACGGTAACCCCTGACGTCCCAGCTTTTATCGGTTACAACTTAAAATATCATCCAGTGATGTTATGGACATTGATATAAAACTGCAGCGCTAATCTTCAGCCAGTATATCCAAATTGAAAGATTGATAAAATTATTGATACGTCTATATTTGGAATTATCATAAATAAGATGGATGCTAAATGACGACGCCATCGGAAAAAATATTACTTGCAACGGAACTCGGCTCCCGCAGCGACCGCGCCCGGGACCGCGCCGCGTCGCTTGCGAAGCAGCGAGATTGCGAATTAATTGTGCTGCACGTCCTTGAGTCGTCCAATAAAAACAACAGCATCAGGCGGATTCCCTTTCTGCCATTTCTTGACTACAACAAAATTGCCATAGAAAAGGTTCGCAAGCGCCTCCTTGAGGACATGTCCAGCGTTCATGCTCGCGCCGACAAAATGATCGAGGAAGGCGAGCCTCACGAAATCATCATGCGGGTCGCTGAGAAAAGGAAGTGCGATCTTATTGTTACCGGGGTACCGGGGTCGCGCGCAACGACATTCTCGGACGGCACACCCTGGGTAAAACCGTTGATCGGCTGATTGGTAAATCGGGAATTTCGCTGCTGATTGTCAATGAACGATACCGGGGTCCCTACACCAGGATCGCCATATCCGCCGACCTTTCCCCTGCATCAAAACAGGCGATAGAAGAGGCGGCCGAATGGTTTCCGGACCAGACCTGGGTGTCGTATATCCATTCTCAACGCCCAAATCCTACGCCGCAGACAATATTGACGATTACCATGAGCAGATGAGACAGGTGGCGCACCGGGACCTGGCGAACTTTATATCAATAGTCGACATTACTGAAGTTCAACGTTCCCGCCAGAAAAGGACAATCGAACACGGCAATGAGGCCAAGGTGTTGAAAGATTTTATCCGGGTAACGGACGCGGAACTGGTCGTCATCGTCTCTCACCCGCAGGGGTTCCTCTCGAATGCGATCTTCGGGAATCACGCCAGGCATGTCATATCATCGTTTTTTGTGCGACGTTCTCGTCGTCAGGAACCGGGTTTGATGACGGGATAGGTTGATTGCGCGCGTTCAAGATCGACCTGCCGGCTTTCATAAACCACGCCACAGAGACTTTGAATCCACCACAGGGGAGGCAACTATGCAGGAATTACAGGTATTAATCACTTTTACCGGCGGCCTGGCCGCGGCACTGGTATTCGGTTACGTTGCCCAGAGATTAAAGCTTTCCTCCATCGTCGGGTACCTCCTGGCAGGCATTGTGGTTGGCCCTTTTACGCCGGGCTTTACCGCGCACCAGCCCGTAGCCGAGCAATTTGCCGAAATCGGCGTCATACTGCTTTTATTCGGAATCGGTCTGCATTTTCACCTGCGTGAGCTGGCGGCCGTGTGGCGGATTGCCGTGCCGGGCGCCTTGATCCAGAGCGCGTTCTCCACCGCCGCGCTGGCCGCGCCGTTGCGGGCCCTGGGCTGGGAGTGGGGCCCGGGGATCGTCCTTGGTCTTGCCATCTCGGTGGCCAGCACGGTGGTGATGGCATTTGTCCTGGCCGAGCGCAGGGACCTGCACGCGCCCATCGGACATATCGCCATCGGCTGGACCGTCATGGAAGACCTTCTCACCGTCATGTATCTTTTGATGCTTCCGATTCTCTTTTCAAGGAGCGGCGGCGGTATTGAGGCCGTGTCCGCCATCGCCATGACCTTCCTCAAAATCATCGGACTGGTCGCCGCCGTTGTGATCCTCGGCCGGTGGGTCATTCCCTTGGTCCTGGAACGGATTGCGGTGACAAGGTCCCGGGAACTCTTCCTGCCCGCGGTCCTCGTGATCGCGATGGGCATCGCGATCGGTTCTTCGAAGATTTTCGGCGTATCAATGGCCCTGGGGGCCTTCCTTGCCGGCCGGCCGTACTGAATTTGCCGTCAGGGCTGGTGCGGACGCCCTGCCGATGCGCGACGCCTTCGCCGTTCTGTTCTTTGTCTCTATCGGCATGCTTTTCGATCCCCGCAGTATTGTGGGAGAACCGCTGCTGATCGGTATCGTCCTGGCGGTAGTGTTGATAGGGAAGCCCCTCTTCACGCTGCTTACCGTGCGCATACTGAGGCGCCCCCTTTCCACGGCCATCCCAGTCGGCGCGGCCCTGTTACAGGTCGGTGAATTCAACTTTATACTGGGAGCGGTAGCCCGGGAAATGAAGTTAATAAACGAGGCGGGATGGAACGCCATTATCGCCGCCGCGATCATACCGATAGTCCTCAATCCGTCGGTCTACCGCCTGACGCGGCGGTTGTCGTCCAAAGCCGGGGCGATTTATCAGCCGTCCGGCGAACCGCCGGCGACCGATCCCAGGAAATGAATCATTGTCGGATACGGGCCCGTCGGAAAAACCGTGCACCGGCTGCTTGCCGAGCGCGGGGCGGAGATCACCGTAGTCGAATTAAACCTGGACACGGTCCGTCGTCTGAAGACCGGCGGATGCCGGGCCCTTTACGGCGATGTGCTGCGGCCGGGGACCCTTGAGGAGACAGGCATAACCGTCTCCGGAAGCCTTATACTCACCGCCGACGTCGAGGACGCTGCCGAGATTGTGCGGAAAGCCCGCGTTCTCAACAAGGACCTCCGCATCCTCGCGCGGTGCGCCCATCTCCGGGATGTCGCCGCGATCCGGCAAGCCAAAGCCACGGTGGTCGCTACCGGCGAGGTCGAGGTGGCTGTCGCGCTGGCCGAAGCGGTGTCCGGTGACGAAAAACCGGATCGCCTGGCACTGGCGGCCCAACGTGACGCCATGCTGCGCCACCTGTATGATAAGCCGGCGGGATGATGTATGTCTCGCTTGAGTTGGGCGTGTTTTATGCCGCGATATTCAATTCCACGTGTATTTTTTTACTGACACACCTCTCTTTGCAAGGCTCATGATTCTCATCGCAAATTCTCTCCTGCGCCATTGTTTGAAATACCGACTCGAGTGACCAATGCTTCTTGTGTGAGCCGCATGGAGAGACAGAAGAGAACCTGGCTATCATGAAACGGGTTGACGAACTGTATCTTGACAATCCGGCCTGGGGGAGCCGTCATTGCGTGATCGGCTTCGTCAGAAAGGCGCATGGGTCAATCGTAAACGGACAGCGTTTGATGCGGTTTATGGGCATTGACACCCTCTAAATTACAAATTTACGGTAAAATATTCATTTTTTATGAAATGTAGATTTTTGACTCCAATCCAGATTTTTTCCCATCCATCAAAAATTATTGTTGTTTTTATTGGTGTCTTTAACCAAATTATCCCAATATTTTGTTATGCATTTCTAACAAAAAAAAGTATAAAAAAAATTAATATAACAATAAACTCTTGAATAATTAGCAAAAAGTTATATAACTAATACCTGTTATCAATTAATAACAATAAATGGTTAATGACAGTTAAAATTGCACGAATTGCTTCAATTAATTAATCTGTTATGTGCAATTTGAAGATACGACAAATAATATTTTAAAAAAGAGGGAGTATGGGCAGTATAGGTGATGTAGTCACAAGAGCTGTGAAAAAACATGGCAAAGACGCTACCATGATGCTCGATGTTATCCGCGATGTTCAGAGCGAGCTTGGGTGCGTTTCGGATGAGGCATCGGCCGCTATCGCCGATAACCTGGGGGTTTCCAAAGTGGATGTTGATGGAGTGGTGTCCTTTTACCATTTCTTCTCAAAGGAGCCCAGGGGAAAATACACGGTGTACCTGAACAACAGCGCCGTGGCCGTAATGAAAGGAAGAGATGCCGTTGCCAGGGCGTTCGAACAGGCGGCCGGGTGTTCCTTCGGGGTAACGACCTTTGACGGCCAGATCGGTCTGTATGACACCTCCGATATCGGCATGAACGACCAGGAGCCGGCCGCATTGATTAACGGCGTCGTTTTCACGAACCTCACGCCGGAAAAAGCGAAAGACCTCGTGTTCCAGATGAAGGCCGGGAAGGATGTCAAGGCCATGGTCAAGGAGACCGGAGAAGGGCAGAACCAGTCAGCCCTTGTCGGAGCCATGGTGAAGAACAATATCCAGAAAAAAGGGGCCGTTATTTTCGCGCCCTACGAGGCCGGGTCCGGCATCAAGAAAGCGGTGGCCATGACGCCTGAAGCGGTCATAGAAGAAGTGAAGAAGTCCAACCTCCGCGGCCGCGGCGGCGCGGGTTTCCCCACCGGCATGAAATGGGAATTCACCCGCAATTCCAAGGGCAAGAAGACCTACGTGGTCTGCAACGCCGATGAAGGCGAACCGGGCACCTTCAAGGACCGCGTCATCCTGACCGAGCTTCCCCAGATGCTCTTCGACGGCATGGCCGTGGCGGGATACGCCGTCGGCGCCGAAGAAGGCGTCCTGTACCTGAGGGCGGAATACGAATACCTTTTGAAGTATCTCCAGAGCGTCCTTGATTCGATGAGGAACAGCGGCCTCCTGGGCAAGAATGCCGCGGGAAAAAAAGGATTTAATTTCGATATTACGATAAAGCTGGGCGCCGGCGCCTATATCTGCGGCGAGGAATCGGCGCTTATAGAATCCGCCGAGGGAAAACGCGGCGAGCCGCGGAACCGTCCGCCCTTCCCGGCCCAGAACGGCTACATGGGATATCCCACGACGGTCAACAACGTGGAGAGCCTCTGCGCCGCCGCCCGGATCATGGTGCAGGGCGGCGAGTGGTTCGCCAAGATGGGAACCTTCCAGTCCCACGGCACCAAGGTGCTGTCCGTGTCCGGCGACTGCTCCAAGCCGGGCATCTACGAAGTTGAGTTCGGCGTCACCCTGCAGAGCCTCCTCGACGAGGCCGGCGGCAGTGACGCCGTGGCGGTCCAGGTGGGGGGGCCTTCGGGCAAGTGCGTCGCCAAAAAGGACTTCGGGAAAAAACTTTCCTTCGAGGAACTCCCCACCGGCGGATCAATTATCATCATAGGACCCAACACGGACCTGCTGAAAGTCGTCCACAACTTCATGGATTTCTTCGTCGAGGAATCGTGCGGCTGGTGCACGCCGTGCAGGGCCGGGAACGTGATCCTCAAGCAGCGCCTTGAAAAGATCATGGCGGGCAAGGGGACCGAGTCCGACCTCAAGGAGATGGCCCAGTGGTGCACCGTGGTCAAGGCCATGAGCCGGTGCGGCCTCGGGCAGACGTCGCCCAACCCGATAGCGACCACCATCGAGAATTTCCGCGAAGTGTACGAGGCGAAGCTCCAGAAGGGGGCCGACTTCGTGACCGAGTTCGACATGAACAAGGCGGTGCAGGAATACTGCAAGACCGCGGGAAGAAAACCAAACATCGAGGGACATTAATATGAGCAAGATAACATTTGAAATAGACGGAAAAGAGATCACCGGCAAGGCGGGACAGACCATCGTCGAGGCGGCCCGCGAAAACGGCATCTACATCCCGGTTCTCTGCTGGTATGAAGGGCTGAAGCCTGCCGGCATCTGCCGCATATGCACGGTGAAAGTCGGCGGAAGGAACATGGCGGCCTGCACCACCCCCATCTCTGAAGGGATGATCGTGGAGAACGCCATACCGGAGCTGGAGGACATGCGCAAGGCACTGGTGGAAATGCTCTTCGTTGAAGGGAACCACATGTGCCCCACCTGCGAAAAGAGCGGGAACTGCGAGCTCCAGGCCCTGGGATACCGCTTCGGCCTTCTCGCCCCGCGTTTCCCCTACCTGTTCCCGAAGCGCGCGATGGACGCGACCTACACCAAGATCATGATCGACACCAACCGGTGCGTTCAGTGCCGGCGCTGCGTCCGGGGCATTACCGCCAAGGACGGCAGGCATATCTTCGCGATGCAGGACCGCACGGGACATTCCACCATCGTTGCCGACCGCGAACTTGAGGCGAAGATGTCGGACGACCTGGCGAAAAAGGCTATGGAGCAGTGCCCGGTGGGCGCCATCATAAAGAAAGAAATCGGTTTTGCGGTGCCCATCGGCAAGCGCAAGTATGACAAAGCGCCCATCGGCAGCGAAATCCAGAAGTAATGAAATGATCGGAGGAAACTATAATGAGTAAACCAGTTGTGGCTACCGCGTCGCTGGCGGGTTGTTTCGGGTGCCATATGTCCCTGCTGGACATTGACGATAGAATTCTGCAGCTCATCGACCTGGTGGAGTTCAACAAGTCGCCGGTTGACGACATCAAGAAATTCACCAAGGAGTGCGATATCGGCATCATCGAGGGAGGCTGCTGTAACAGCGAGAACGTCGAAAACCTGATCGAGTTCCGCAAGCACTGCAAGATCCTTATATCCCTGGGGGAATGCGCCATCATGGGCGGCCTTCCGGCGATGAGGAACGGGATTCCCATCAAGGAATGCCTGGAAGAGGCCTACCTGAACTGCGTCACCGTGGACGACAGGATCATCCCCAATGATCCGGAAATCCCCATGATACTGGACAGGGTCTATCCCCTCCACGAGATCGTGAAGATCGATTATTACCTTCCCGGGTGCCCGCCGCGGGCGGACCTTATCTGGGAAGCATTGACGGCGCTCCTTTCCGGGAAGCCCCTCAACCTGCCGTACGAAGTATTAAAGTATGATTAAGGGAGAACATTATGGCTAGAAAGATAACGATAGAACCGGTAACACGAGTCGAGGGACACGGCAAGGTCACCATCCAGCTCGACGACAGCAACAACGTGGCCCAGTCGCGGCTCCACATCGTCGAGTTCCGCGGATTCGAGCGCTTCGTCCAGGGGAGGCCCTACTGGGAGGCCCCGGTGCTTGTGCAGCGCCTCTGCGGCATCTGCCCGGTGAGCCACCACCTTGCCGCGGCCAAGGCGGTGGACGTCATCGTCGGGGCGGGCACGGGCGACGGCCTCACCCCCACGGGCGAGAAAATGCGGCGCCTGATGCATTACGGGCAATTCTTCCAGTCCCACACGCTGCACTTTTTCCACCTGGCGTCGCCGGACCTTCTCTTCGGCATCGACGGCGACCCGGCGATCCGCAACGTCATCGGCGTGGCCCTCGAGCACAAGGACCTTGCCGTCCAGGCGGTGCTGATGCGCAAGTTCGGCCAGGAGATCATCCGGGCCACGGCCGGCAAGAAGATCCACGGCACGGGCGCGATCCCCGGCGGCATCAACAAGAGCCTCTCCAACGAGGAGCGGGACGAGTTCCTGAAGGGGGCCGATCCCCTCAATGTCGACAAGATGATCGCCTGGGCCCAGGCCGCGGTGGACCTCTTCAAGGACTACCACTCCAAGCACGCGGACATGCTCGACAACTTCGCGGTGTTCCCTTCAAACCACCTTTCGCTGGTGCGGAAGGACGGCGCCCTGGACCTCTACCACGGCGTGCTCCGCGCGGTCGATTCCGAAGGGAAGAAGATCCTGAACGACGTCGATTATCAGGATTACGTGAATTATATCGGCGAAGAGGTGAAGAACTGGAGCTACATGAAGTTCCCCTACCTGAAGTCCATCGGCAAGAAGGACGGATGGTATACCGTCGGTCCGCTGGCCCGCCTCAACACCTGCGATTTCATCCCGACGCCGCTGGCGCAGAAGGAGTTCGAGGCGTACAAGGCCTACACCAAGGGCAAGCCCAACAACATGTCGATGCACATGCACTGGGCGCGCCTCATCGAGAACCTCCACGCGATAGAAATGATCAAGGAGCTCCTCAACGACAAGGACATCCAGGGCAAGAACCTGGTGACCAAGGGGAAGAAGCAGCACGAGGGCGTCGGTCTTATCGAGGCGCCGCGGGGGACCCTGTTCCACCACTACAGGATCAACGACCAGGACCAGATCGTCATGGCGAACCTGATCGTGTCCACGACGAACAACAACGAGCCGATGAACCGGGCGGTCACCCACGTGGCCAAGAGCGTGTTCAGCGGCAAGTCCGAGATCACCGAGGGCATGATGAACAGCGTCGAGGTCGCCATCCGGGCCTACGACCCGTGCCTTTCCTGCGCGACCCACGCCCTGGGCAGGATGCCCCTGGAAGTGGCGATGTACGACTCGAAGGGCGATATTATCGACGTGAAGAGAAAATAGTACTTTGCAAAACAGGATACTGGTATACGGATACGGCAACCCGGGCCGCCAGGACGACGGCCTGGGCCCGGCGCTTGTCGAGCGCCTGGAGGGCGAGCGCCTGCCCGGGGTCGCCACCGACAGCAACTACCAGCTCCAGATCGAGGACGCGGTGGCCGTGGCGGAGAGCGGCACGGTGATTTTTGTCGATGCCACCGTGAGCGGCGACGGTCCTTTCACATTCACCGAGATCGAGCCGTCGGGGGAGATCACCTTCACGACGCACACCATCTCTCCCGGCTCCATCCTGGCGCTGTGCCACGAGCTGTACAGCAAAGAGGTGCGGGCCTACGTGCTGGCGATCCGGGGATACGGATGGGAGTTCGTTGAAAAGCTGACGCCGGAAGCGGAGAAAAACCTCGAGGAGGCGTACCGGTTTCTGGTGGAGAAAATATCGGATATCATGAATATGTCCGAAACGGTGACGTTAAACTAACAGGAAGGAGATACTATATGGCCGATAAGAAGAAGATATTAGTAATTGACGATGATGTTGATATTACCGATTCCATAAAGGCGATACTCACTGCCAGCGGCTTTGAAGCCTACACGGCGAGCAACGGCAAGGACGGGATCGCGGCTGTCGACACGGTGAAGCCGGACCTGGTCCTCTGCGACATGATGATGGAACAGGTCGACGCCGGTTCCAGGGTGGCCCACGAGATCAGGAAGAAGGACAAGCATCTGCCCATCTACCTCTTGAGCAGCATCGGCGCCGCCACCGCCCAGAACGTCGAGCTCGACAAGCTCGGCTTCAGCGGCGTGTTCCAGAAGCCGGTGGCGCCTGACCAGATGGTCGCGACCATCAAGAAAGCGCTCCATGTGTAATTTTGTCCCCATGGTTTATTGCAAAAAAACCGGCCTGCGGCCGGTTTTTTTGTTTCCTCCCTTGAGGCGGGGATTTACATAATCGCCTAACGCTGAGACCCGTCACTCCGATCATTTCTTGCCCGGGCTTATTTGGACGGCAATCAAAGATATTTCTTGACACTCTGGCATATTAATGGTTAGATACTATTTTAGTTGAGCTGTTTTTTTAGATTTGTTATTTCGGACCCCGGTCGCGATGGCGAGAGTTCATGAAGCGTGAGTATTCCTTCCGTATTTCTCCCGTCCCGGATTGCGGGATTCGAAAAAATCAACGGTGTACGACCGGTGTCGCGATGTGAAGGTTGTTTCAACTGGTTGATCTGCTGGTCGCGGGTCATAATTGACGCGTCCGCAGCGATCATGCATTCCAGGGGGTACCAATGGGAGCCGAAAGAATTATTTACCTGAACACATTCTCCATCGGCTCTCTCATTGCCGTGACCTTCTTTGTCGTCACGTCGGTCTTTTTGCTTTCCCTCAAGCAGAAATCCAGGGCGACCTTTCATCTGGGCCTCGCCTACGCCTTCCTGGCCGTTTTCAATTTCGGCTACCTGATCTGCGCAAGCGTATATCATCCCCTGGCGGCGTTTCACCGCTGGATCACCGTGGCGTTCATTCTTTTCGCAGAGATCGAGGGCAACCTTTTTTACCTGTCATATCCTGACGTGAACTATCCCCGCTTTACCCGGTGGTACGGCAGGATCGCCTATGCCCTGATGGGTGTCTGCATCATCGTTTTCTGCGCGGTGACCTTGAAAGCTGACCGGGTATTTCTGTATCACGGCCATTACTGGGACTTCAATGCCGATCTGATCAGCAAGTATATCGGCATCGTGATCGTGGCCAATATCATAATAACCGCGATGTTCGCTTTCTGGAAAGTAATCATACTGAAAGGGAGGGAACGCTGGGTTGTCGCCCTCCTCGGAAGCGTCTATCTCGTGTCAAACATCATCCCCTCGCTCCTGAACACCATGAGCAGGGACGGCGTGGTGGGACGCGATGTGTTCAATAATGTATGGGTCCTGCTGAACCTCACCGGTTATTTTTTCCTGACCATCGCCTATCTCAACAACGCGAAAGACCGCTTTTCCTTCATCGGCAAGATCATCGGCATATCCCTGGTCGCCTTTCTGATCGTGCTGCAGTTTTCCAGTTACATCTCCCTGCAGGAGCGGGACGAGGCCTTTGACGAGATTTACCGCAAGGACATGGACATGGTGTTGGTGACCGGCCGGCTGACAAAGACCGGCCGGTACCGGGTCGACTATTCCCTGAAGAAAGACCAGGTGACCAGGCATGACGAAGTGGACCCGGAGGAGTTCGGGTCCCTCACGGCCGACCTGGCCAACGCCTACTATCGCGGCATCCTCGAAGAATATCTGCGCGGCGGGGACCCCGGCAGGGCGAAGCGGTTCCTGGAGCAGACCAGGCCCGAATTTGAGGGTTATAAGACCGAGCTGGTCAGGCTGTTTGACGGAATGCCTGAAGGCGCCCCTGAAGCGGTGAAGCGCTTCGACGAGACGTTAACGGCCCTGAACAAGCTGACCTTTTACCACGGCAACAAGGTCCGCCAGATGCCTGACGAGGGCTTCCGCGGCGCCATGGAGGCCTATCTGGCCAGGGAGTACAAGGGCTTCGATTCCTTTTCCGCGGCCCTGAAGCGGCGTCTGGCCGAAAGCGACGCTGATGGGAACGAGCTGAAGCTGGAGATGCTCCGGTTCCTCGCGCCGGTCCAGAAGCCAGGGGCGCGCGCGTTCCGCACGGCTTCGAAGAGCGGCGCCCACTATATAACGTACACCCGGGCCAATTACACGGCGGGCATGGTCCATGAAGTCGGGTTTTCCTACGAGCGGTACCGGGGATTCATGCACGATTCCGTTCTCAAGCTCATCATCCTGCTGGGCGTGGTGCTGGTGGTCGTGCGTTTCGGGTTCCAGCTCTTTTTCCGCGGCGTCCTCATCACCCCGCTGCGCAACCTGTCCCGCGGCGTGCACTCCGTCAACGAAGGCGACCTGAACACGTCCGTTCCCGTCATCATGGAAGACGAGATCGGCTATGTCACCCGTTCCTTCAACACGATGGTGGAGACGATCCGGGGGATGATCGGCACCATATCCACGAACAGCTTCGAGATAAAGACCGTGAGCAAAGACATGGACCAGGCGTCCCAGCACCTGGCCGACATCGCGCGGGAGCTGACGGCCATCGTCGAGGAAGCGGCGTCCGCCTACGAGGAAATGTCCTCCTCGTTCGAGAAGAACCTTGAATCGATCAAGGTCCAGATGGACAACTCGGAGGGCGTCAAGAACGAGATCACGGAGATAAACGCGAGCAGCGGCCAGCTTTCCCAGCGGGTGTCAAGCCTTACCGAGAGCATCAATGAAGCCATCAGACAGGTGGACGTCGGCGCCGGGACCATCGACAAGTCTATCAGGGCCATCAGCGGCCTGGCGGAATACCTGAAAAGGATACAGGAGACGGTCAATTCCATCAACGAGCTGGCGGACAAGATCAACCTCCTGGCGCTGAACGCCGCCATCGAGGCGGCCCGGGCCGGCGAGCAGGGGCGCGGTTTTGCCGTGGTCGCCGACGAGGTGAACAAGCTGGCCGACCAGACCACGGAGCTGGTCAAGGGCATCCAGACCACCATCGTGCAGCATACGTCCCAGGTGGCGGGCGAGCTCCAATACATCAGCGGAACCGCCGAGATCTTCGCCACTGTCCGCTCCAAAATCCTCGAGACCGGGGACGTCATGAAAGACGCCATCGCCTTCACCAGCGGCCTCAGCAGGATGAACACCGACATCCAGACGAAGATTGAGCAGCTCAGCGGGATATCGGGCGACATCTTCACCTTCTCCAACGAGCAGGTGGACGTGCTCCAGGAACTGACCAAGATGATCAACACCATAACCGATATTGCCCAGAACACCCTGCAGAACGCGGATACCGTGAGGAGCTTCGCAAAAATCATTGAACAGATATCCCAGGAGCTCACCGCGAATATTGATGCCATCAAGAAAAAGGGACCCGCGGATCAGCAATAAAAAACGAAGCAGTTTATAAACCCGGTCGACAGAAGATGCGCGCGGTGTTAGTGTAGCTGCCATGCCAGCAGTGCGTTAAAACAACAACAGGCAGGGAGAGGATATGGCAACGAAATACTACAGCGGCAAACGCGTCTACGTCACCGGCGGCTCCAGCGGTATCGGACTCGAGATCGCCCGCCAGCTGGCGCCCCTGGGGGCGGACCTGGCGCTGTTTGCCCGCAACGCGAAGAAACTGGAGGAGGCCCGCGCGGAGGTCAAGAGGAGCGGCGGAAAGGGGAGGGTGGAAATCATGCCCCTTGACGTCAGCGACAATGTCGCGGTGATGAAGATCATCGACCGCGCTGTCAGGGAATTCGGCGTGCCCGACATCATCATCAACAGCGCCGGTATAGGAAGCGCCAATTACTTCGAGAACATATCCTATGATGAATTTGACCGGGTCATGAAAATTAACCTCTACGGAACCCGGAACGTCATTGCCGCCGCGCTTCCCTACCTGAAGGAACGGGGGAGCGGCGTCATCGTCAATATATCCTCCATGGCCGGTTTCTCGAGCATTTTCGGATACACCTCCTACGCGACGTCGAAATTCGCCCTTGTTGGCTTTTCCGAGGCCCTCCGGAGCGAGCTGGTGCGATATGGCGTCACGGTGCTCCTCGCCTGCCCGCCGGAAACCGATACTCCCTTCCTGGCCGAGGAAGGCAAGACCATCCCGCCCGAGTGCCGGGCGATGAAGGATCTCATGGGGACCCTCAAGTCCGATTACGTGGCGCGGTTCATCCTCCGGGGAGTCGCGCGGGGAAAATACCTGATTATGCCCGGATATCTCTCCCGGTTCCTCTATCTGGTCCAGCGGTTTTCCCCGGGATGGGTGAGCCGCATGGTCGCTGACAGCACCGTGGCCCGGGCTGCGAGGAAAATAAAGAACTGATCCCGTTTCTGCAGGGGCGAGAATATCAGTACTGCACCAGGCTTCCGTCCCTCTTTGCCCTCATGACCGCGGAGCGGAAGGCTATGACGCTGACCGGCGCCAGCAGCGCGATTCAGGTCCGGAATATATATTGACAATTATCTGCAGTTCCCTTCTGTAGCTGATTACATTGGTTTCAAGTTATGCGGCCCCGCAGACGGGCCTGACTCAGAGAGGAGCAACAATGAGCATTTTTGAAATAATCATGCTGATATGCTTC
This sequence comes from uncultured Spirochaetota bacterium, assembly GCA_937872225.1. Classification (GTDB taxonomy): domain Bacteria; phylum Spirochaetota; class UBA4802; order UBA4802; family UBA5550; genus RBG-16-49-21. The sequence goes on along the minus strand of CALMRZ010000061.1, from coordinate 6,354 downwards.
GGCGCGGCCTGGCCTTTTTCAATCTACCGTTCCTGGAAATCGAAATCGGTTAAGGGAAAAAGCCTGGTATTCCTGTTTATCGTGATGGCGGGGTACCTCGCGGGCATCATGCACAAGGTGTTTTTCAATTATGATGATGCGATCTACCTCTATATAACGAATTTTTCCCTGGTCACTATCGATACGGCGCTCTATATCCGCAACCGGAGGGGATGACGGCATGCCATGACACTTCTCACCTGCTCGCGATGAGACGCATTGTCCCCTGGGGATGGGCGCTGCCGGAACCTACCCGCGTATCCCCAGTTCGTACAGTTTACCGACTATCTCAAACGTGGAAAACCTGGTGGAGAGGATGGGGATATTTTCCTCGTTCGCCTTTTTCAATGTTTCATCATCGGGCCTGCGGCCGCCGACAAGGATGATCCCGGCAAACGATTTCAATTCAGCAACGGAAACGGTATTGCGGTGGGTCTGGATCGTTATCCATACACTGCCTTCCTTGGCGTGGGACATCACGTCGCTCAGGATGTCGCTGGCATAGGCGTTCTCAACCTCCGCGTCGAGCGCCGTTGGGGAGGTTGTCAGTTCAAGATCGAGCTTCTGGATTAATTCTTTTAGTTTCATTGTGCACCCCTGTCATGATTTCAATTTTCAGTGTCGTGCCTTCGCCCACAACGGACTGGAGGTCCATGAAATCGGAACACTTCTTTATATTGGGCAGGCCCATGCCCGCGCCGAAGCCCAGCTCCCGCACCCAGGGTTCGGCGGTGGTGTAGCCTTCCTGCATGGCCAGTTCTATGTTTTCTATGCCCGGACCGCGGTCTTTGACAATGATCGTCAGCTTCTCGTCGTTGACGGTGAATTTCATCGTGCCGCCGTCAGTGTAGATGACCACGTTCATCTCCGCCTCGTACGAGGCGATGGCGGCCCGGCGTATGATATCAGGCTGCAGGCCGAGGCGCTTCAGGTTTTTCTTCATGGTGGTGGACGCCCTGCCAGCATGGTCGAAGTCCTTGCCGCTTATTATGAAAGCGAGGGTAAGGTCCAGGTGGTCGGCGTTGATGTCCTCGAAAAAGTGGCTGGCGCGGTACTGGCGCACCTCTTCCTCGTTGTAATCCTGCTCCAGCTTCTTCAGGGTCCCCAGGATGATGTCGCCGTTGGTGATGATGCCCACCAGTTCCCCGCTTTCCCGGTCAAGCACCGGGAAGCGCCCGAACCGCAGCTGGTCAAAACGCTTGATGGCGTGTATGAGCGGCTGGTCGGCATAGAGGCACTGGGGGTCCTTCACCATCCATTCCCTGACCTTCGAATCCTTGACCCCGGCCGTGAGCCAGGCTATCAGGTCCGATATGCTGATGATCCCCGCCAGCTTTTTCCCTTCGACGACCGGTACGCCGCTGATGCGGTGAATGCTCATTTCCTCGTTGAGCTTCCCCATGGAGTCGTCGGGCCCCACGGTGACGACGTCTTTCTTCATCGCGTCGCCCACCTTGAGCTCGAAGAGGATTTCCAGTGTTTTATCGAGGCGTGTTTCCATGGTTATTCCGCAGAATCCCGGTGTTTGAGATTTTCCGTAACGCCCCTTACGCCGGCGGTATAGAGTTTTCCGCATGACGTGAACAGGCTGTCCTTTGTGGTCATGACCACTATGTTCTCGTCGAGGGCGCAGTCGATCAGTTTATGGTCCACGGGCCTGCCCCGGACGAAAACAACGGCCTTTATGCCGAATACCGATGCGGTCCGGATCACGTGGGAATTGCACAGGCCGGTCAGGAGTATATCCGGTACGGCATCGTCAGCCAGGACCTCGCTCATGAGGTCGCTGGCCCTGGCCGTCTTGATATCGGCCTCGAGCTGGGAGCTCTGGGTGTACTGGACATCGGCCTCCAGCAGTTCTACGGCTTCGCGTAATATCATAATAATTATTTTCCGGCACGGGATGCTGGCGGTGCACCCGTGGGGCATCAGCATTAAAGAGGGGAAAAAATGGTTATGTCAAGGATAAAAAATCATATGACAGGCAGAAAGACCGATAATTCTTCTTGATAATTATCCTGTTTGTTGCCTTGATGTATCATGCGTGGCGGGGCCATGCTGATGAAAAAGCGATGAAACGATCCGAATTTACACCAGAAGAAAAGGACATCCTGACCGGCATTGCCGGAAGCGTCTCTGCGGCCGAGTCCCTTGAAGGGGCGATGGATGCTTTGTTCAGGGGCATCGGGGCCCTTGTCCCCTGTGAGAGGCTGGACGCCGGCTTGCTGGAGGAAGACGGCCGCCGCGTGGTGCTCCAGAGCGTCAGGGCCGCCTACGGTCCCGCAGCCGCCGCCGGTGAGACCATTGACGTCCCGGGGAGCTTTTACCAGCGTGCCCTTGAGACCGGCGCCCCCTTTATCAGCGATCCCGCGGAGCACTGGCGTGCATTCGAGGCCCTTGACCTGTCAAAGCTCCTGGCCGAGGAGGGCATACGGTCCCATATCGTCGTGCCGATTTCATCCGGAAGCGCTGTCCTGGGGACCCTGTCATGCGGGTCCCGCGGCGCGGGAATGTATGACGCTCACCACGGGACTCTTGTTCTGGAAGCGGCAAAGATGCTGTCTTTCCAGATGGAGAAAGCGCAGCAGGCTGACCGGATCGAGAAGAATTACCGCGCCTACATGGAAATGCTGAGCTTCGTTTCCCACGAACTGAAGAGCCCCATTTCCTCCATCGTGACCCTGGTGCAGACCATGGTGGATGGCTACTACGGAAAGATGGACGAAAAGCAGCGGGAAATCCTGGGCCGGATTCTGAAGAAAGCGGAATACCTCAACGCCGTCAGCAGCCAGTATCTTAGCCTGTCCCGTTTTGAGAGCAGCAGGATAGACGTCCAGCCGAAGCTGGTTGATTTTATGGACGATATCGTGGAGCCGGTCATCGATATCCTTCTTCCGCAGATAGCGGAACGGAAGGTGGCCCTGGAACGCGATTACTCCGGGACGGTTTTTCCGGTGCGGTGCGATCCCGACATGATGAAGATCGTGATCATGAACCTCGTGAGCAACGGCATTAAATACGGCAACCTAAACGGCCGCTTGAGGATATCCCTGGTGAAGGGCTTCAAGAAATTTTCGCTGTCTGTCTGGAACGAGGGGCCCGGCTTCACCGAGCAGGAGCGGCACCTTCTCTTCAGGAAGTTTTCACGGCTGAAGGCCGCGGAATTGATAGAACGGAAGGGGAGCGGGATAGGCCTGTACGTGTCGTGGAAGATCGTCCAACTGCACTGCGGCCGCATTGCCGCCGATTCGGAGCACGGCGCATGGGCGCGTTTCACCGTGGACCTGCCGCAGTACCTGGACCTGTGCATCGTGGAGTGACGTCAGGCGCTTTCCTCTTTGTCGAGCTGCTCGAGGTACTGGTCCCACACCTTGTCGATCTCGCGCGCCTCCTTTTCGTCCAGGCGCTCGATGATAAACCCGGCATGCACGATCACCTTGTCGTTTATCTTCACGTCGGGCATCAGCGAGATGTCGACCGTCGTCTCAACGCCGCGGGCCTCGGCCACCGCCCTGGTCCCCTCGATCTTCGTTATTGTCATCGGTACTGCAAGACACATATGGTTCTCCTTTGATTTTCATAGGCGGGGTCACGTGACCCCGCTTTCATGGGGCGCGGCATGCCGTGCCCTTGCAAGCTCAGCATATCCTCGGCAGCTGCTCCTCGGTCAGGAGCGGCAGTATCCTCCTGCCGCCGATGGCCGTTTCGATATAGGCCTTTCCCGGGAATGCGGTTGTTATTTCGCCGATCACGGCGGCATCCCTGCCTTCAGGGGTTTTCCTCATCAGCTTCACGATGCCGTCCGCGTCGGCTCTCCCGGCGATGATGATGACTTTCCCTTCATTGGCCGCGTACAGGGCCTCGATGCCGAGGATGCCGCACACGCCCTTCACCTCGTCGCGGACGGGGAGGGCCTCCTCGGAGAGCATGGCGCTGTATTGTTTGCCCTTCACGATTTCATTCAGGACCGACGCGACGCCGCCGCGGGTCGGATCGCGCATGAACTTGATGCTGTCCGGATAGGCGTCGGTTATTTTCGCGATCATGCGGTTCAGGTGGGCGCAGTCGGACTGCAGGCCCCGGGAGAAGGAAAGATTGTTGCGCAGTGCCATGATGGCCATGCCGTGGTCGCCGATGGTGCCGCTCACGATGACGCGGTCGCCGGGGACGATCTCCCGGCGCTGGATTCTTTTGTCAATGATGCCGATGCCGGAGGTGTTGATGAATATTTTGTCAGCTTTGCCGTTGGGCACTACCTTGGTGTCGCCGGTTACGATGGCGACCCCCGCGCTGTCCGCTTCGGATTTCATGGATTCAAGGATCCGTTCCAGGTCGGCGAAATCGAGGCCCTCTTCAAGCACGAGGGCGCAGGAAATGTACAGCGGACGGGCGCCCATCACGGCGAGGTCGTTCACGGTGCCGTTCACCGCCAGCCTGCCGATGTCGCCGCCGGGGAAAAATATCGGCGTGATGGTGAAGGTGTCGGTGGTGAAGGCTATGGACGAGCTGCCGACGGTGAGTATTGCCGAATCATCGAGCTGGACGTTACCGGCGCCGAAGCGCTTCCGGATGACCGTGTCGATCATCTCGTTCATGAGCTTCCCGCCGCTGCCGTGTCCCGGTAGTATCGTTTTCGCCATCATCTGCTCCAGTACTTGTAATAAGCCGCGCAGGGCCCTTCCATTGACACCATGCAGGGGCCGACGGGCTCCTCCGGGGTGCAGGCCTTTCCGTAGAGGGCGCATTCGGGCGGCGTGATGAGCCCGCGCAGGAGCTCGCCGCACCGGCATCCCTTCGCGGCTTTCGGCTCCGGCGGGGTTACCGGGAATTTTTTCGCCGCGTCGAATTCAGCGTATTCGTCGCGCACATCCAGGCCGCTTCCCGGGATGACGCCGATGCCGCGCCAGTGCGCGTCGGACGGCCTGAAGACCTGGCGGAGTATTTCGAGGGCCTTAAGGTTTCCTTCCTCCTTGACGACGCGGGTGTACTGATTTATCGTTTCATTTCTGGTCTTTTTCACGAGATCCACGAGGGTGAGCATGCCCATGATGAGGTCGGGGGCGTCAAAGCCGGAGACCACGCAGGGCCTGCCGTAACGCTCGGAGATGAACCGCCATGCGCCGGCGCCGATGATGGCGCTTACGTGTCCCGGAAGGATGAACCCGTCGATCTTTACTTCCTGTGCGGCCAGCAGGGCTTCCACCGCAGGCGGCGTGAGCTTGTTTCCCGAAAGGAGGGAGAAGTTTTTCACGCCGCGTTTTTTTGCTTCGAGTATGGCGACCGCCTCGGCCGGCGCTGTGGTCTCGAAGCCCACGCTGAGGAACATGACCTCGGTGCCGGGTTCCGCTTCGGCGATCTCAAGGGCGTTCATGGGCGAATACACGACGCGTATATCCATCCCGCCGGCCTTTTCCTTCGCCAGGGAGCTGTAGGATGACGGCACCTTGATCATGTCGCCGAAGGTGGCAATGATGGTCCGGTGCTGCTTCCCGATTTCAATGGCCCGGTCCAGGTAATCGTTGGGCGTGACGCACACCGGGCACCCGGGGCCGTCCACCAGGGTCAGATTCCCGGGAAAGAGGTCCTTGACCCCGGTCCGGAAAAACTCGGTGGTATGGGTCCCGCATACTTCCATTATCCTTATTTCTTGGTCCAGCCTGAGCCCCTTGAGGCGGGCTGCCAGCCTTTTATTCAGATCGTTTTCCATCAGGTTATCTCAATACTCACAATTGAAAACTCTCTCCCTTCCAGGAGTTCTATATCGGGCGATTCGCACTTCACGCAGGTGAAGCTCCATTTCTTATCCTTAAATTTCTTTTCATGGCCGCAGGCGCGGCAGCGGACCTTGACAGGGACGTGTTCAATGTCCAGAAATGCGCCGTCGGCGATGGTATCCTTGCTGAGCATGTCAAAATAGGACTGGGCCCATTCAGGAATAATGTCGGAAAGCTGGCCGATCCGCAGGTTAATGGACTGGACTTTCTTCGCGTTGTTTTTGTTCGCGTGCTCAAGGACGATGTCCAGGATGCCGCTCATGATGGATAGTTCGTGCACTGGTCGCTCCCTATGTAATGCGGTTAATCATACTGGAAATGAGCCTTTATATGTCAACCATTAATGCTGAGAAAGCCCTGCTCAAGCATTTGTTACTGTTCCGACGAAGCGGTCCAGGAAAAGGATCGCGGTTTGTAAAAATCGTTGATTATTTAACGATACGGCACTACATTGAGCTTATCCATACAACCAGAGCCGGGAGAACGACATGAAGCAGGGAAAGGGAGTTGAACTGATAGTCGGGATTCCTTCATACATGGA
>CALMRZ010000060.1 GCA_937872225.1 uncultured Spirochaetota bacterium | reverse complement strand
ATCAAGAAGGCATCTCACAATGCAAGCGGTTTCCCGGATGGGGTCCAGAGCCCGGCGATGTTATCCAAAATGTTTCAACAGACATCACTCTGTATGCTACCTGGGAATTGCAGCCTCACGTTATCAAATATATCGATTTTGACGATGGTCAAAGCCTGGAAGAACTCTTCGAGACGATCGATGATTTTGACAACACACTTTCGATCCAGAACCAGACCGCGAAAAACGGTTATGCCTTGAAAAAGAACCTCGGTTCAACGCACAGGCTGGATGTTCCTTTTAAGGGAACGACTAATTACCACGATTTCTGGGTCATGTACGATTTTTACTTGGAATCAACGGATATTTTTTCAGCCGGAACCGCTATGCCGTTGATCCTTTTCTGCGATTCCAACCGTTTCGATGAAAATGGAATTAACAAACTCATCGGCACCCCTTTATACAACCGCTACGATGGCGAAGCAGAAGAGCCCGGCTTCAAGTATATACGGCCGGTGACGAATATTCTTTCAACTAACGAATCTAATCCAAATAGTTTTGACAAGATATGCTCCCGTGTTCCCAACTACGATAACCCGATATATGCCTCATTTCAAATGATGAATACATGGCATAATGTAAAACTACATATTAAAATGGATACTTCTTTATCCGGGCTGGATCTGTATTTAGACAAACAACTTTTGATTCAATCCATAACAGAGGGAGATGCGCCGGAGGAAATAGATTTCAATCTATTACGTATATGGGATCATGATGATGCCCAGCATACTCCCAATTCAAATATTTACATAGATAATATAGGCCTATTTACGGAAGATCCGGACACGCATAATTGACAGCGCTCTCCATCATTCCAGTGGGCTCATATGCTTACCCATTATCTTTTCAGTGAATTATCCATATTTTTCAGTTTTTCAAGTCGTTATAACTCATCGAATAATCCCCGCCACTTCATTATTGTATCGCAAAGAGATGTTTTTCCTGCTCTACAAGGGTCTTATACAATATTAGAATTTATAATTCAATTAATTTGTATAGTCAGTGCTATTGTTAGAGGTTCACAGCAGTGAGAAAAGCGAATTATAATTCTGTTTTAGTAAACTAAATTATGTCACTTTTACCCATACCGGTGAATAAAAATATCGAAAAGAGGATGGTGTATCCATATTATTCTTGAATTATTAAAAAGATTCTATCAAATGACAGAGATGGTTTTGTTTATCTCGAAAATTGAAAATTCAATTGAAAAAGTATATAAAATTCAACATGCAACTCACCTGTCGGGACTAAATAATTTATCAACGAAATTATGTATCCGATGTTCAAAAAACGGTGTTCGTAATAGATTGGCAGTAAACCAATGTATCAATAGGTACAGCTAAAGGGCAAAACCACATATAAAAAAGCCCTCGCATGGGTTTCACCAATCGAAAAAGCGGCAGTGCATTTATTTTTATTTGACTGCTGTTTTACATTATTATTCAGCAGTTCTAATAATTCGCACTAACAGGGGAGGTCAAGTTGTGAAAATGACAAACTTGGTCTTAATATTCTCAATCACATTATGCCTTACCTTTTCAGCTGAATCGGGATTAACAGCTCAAACTGATGATTATAAAATCGGTATCGGCGATATACTTGAGGTAAGAATCTTAAGACCTGAAACCACAACAGACAGAACCACGGTATCACCGAGCGGTCAAATCTCCGTTGCATATATCGGCACTGTCCATGTAAAAGATAAAACGCTCACACAAATACAAAAAGAGATACAGTGGCGCCTGGCAAGCGGATATCTGAAGTATCCGGTGGTCGTCGTTGCGTTGATTGAATCGCACAGCCTGAACTATACCGTTTCCGGTGAGGTAATACGGCCCGGCACATTCCAGCTTCAGGAGAAAACAACGGTCTTGAAGGCGATAGCAATGGCAGGCGGTTTCACCCGATTCGGCTCAAAAAGCCGCGTCAAAGTGCTCCGTCCGTATCCGGATAAACCGGGGTATGAAAGTATCAAAATAAATCTTCACAAAGCGATAAATGGGGATTCAAAAGAGGACATCCTAATTAAATCAGGCGATATAATAGTAGTTTCAGAAGGGTTCTTTTAATTAGGAACAGACCAGTATAAAATAATTCTGGAATAAGTCGGGTCAAATGCTGGAGCCCTGTAAAAGACCTGTGCACGCATATACCTCATACGGGAAGGGAGTCTTCCAAACATTGTAATTTATTATCCACCAGTCATATGTTTATATGTTATAATACGATTAAGACAAGGAAGAATTTATGGAAAAGATCAATATTAAGAACACAACATTGAGGGATTATTTAAAACCTGTCTTCAGACATAAATTAGTTATCATTATTACTTTTATCCTTGGAAGTATTGCAACATACATTGCTTTATTATTTCACACCAATCTTTACGAAGCAAAGGTATCGATATATATCAAAGGCGTGCCTCATTATGAATCGGAAACATACCGGAGCCTTATTGCTCCGAGAATCCAACAAACCCAGATGGCTATTGTAACATCAAAACCGGTATTGAAGCGCACCGTCATGGCGCTCGGCCTTGATAAAAGGCCATTGGACTATGAAGCGAAATTCTGTAAACCCATCAAGGTTCCTCTGATCAAATGGCGGGCAGGCAAAATCAAGAAAGAGCTTGACGCGCTTGATCCGGAGGCCCGTTCGCAGAACCGGTTTGCGGGAGCCATGGCAGGCCTGAAAAACAGCATTACAACAGAGATAGTGGGTAACACAGAAATTTTTGAAATATCGGTAAAAGACTTCAGTGCCGCCAATGCCATTGAAATCGCTAATGTCTTAAGCCGCTCATACGTCATTTATGATCTTGAGCAGCAATTGGTCGAACTGAATATGAGATACGGCGACCTGCATCCAACGGTACAGCAGCTTCAGGACAATATAGCAAAAATGAAGAATAATTTGAATGGGAAAGAAGTCTCGGACATAGAAGCGATTGGAACGGCAAGTGTAAAAATAATCGAACAGGCATCGTCCAACTATATTCCTATCGGCAGGCCCAAGATGCTTATTTTTCTTGCCGGTATTGCCATAGCCCTGGGTGCCGGTTTCGGTCTTGCGCTTGTCCTTGATAAAATCAGCAACACCTTTAATTCTCCTGATGATTTCACCGAACACTTGCACTTGCCGGTAATCGGCACAGTGCCGAAAAGGGTTTTTTATAATACAAAAAAAATCGGGAGGTATGGATCATCTGAATTATACGAATCCTGCATGAGCGACCTGGCCGATCAAACATTTATTTTCATGAAGGTGCAAAAACTCAAGACATTGCTGTTTGTTTCAGCCCATCCGGATGCTTCCAGTTCGACGATAACCAGCAATCTTGGTTATTATCTGGCAGAGAGGGATATCAATGTCCTTGTCATTGACGCGAACATCACGAACCCGACAATCAATACCTTGCTCAAGCTTGAAGACAGGCCGGGCCTGGTGGACGTTCTAACCGGCAAGATGCGTTCGATAGAAGAGGCAATTGTTTCACAAAACAACAATCTTGGCTTCATGCCGGTGGGCACAACAAAAAATTATGCGGCCGGAATTATCAATGACAGGAATTTCAAAACCGTCTTAAAATCCTGCGCGAGTAAATATGAAGCAATAATAGTAGATTGCACCCAAACAAAAAAAATTCATGACATCACAATGCTGTCAACAAATGTGGACGGCATTGTATTTGTGGCCAATGAAGGTAAAGACCGCATACAGGAGATAAAAAATATTATCAACATGCTTGGAAAGCATAAAGGGAATATCATAGGAGGAATTTTATACAACAGAACATTCCCTATACCTGGCTGGTTATATAAAAAGATATAACAATCGGACATTCCTGATAAATACGAAGTGCAACTCCCCGGAGCAGGCTGCCATGTGTCTAATTCACACGCATTTATGTTATTTGAATATTCTTGATTGTTTATTCGAATTGATTCATATGAATTTGAACAGGAAATCAAGTTGCAATATAAACATAGCAGTGCCATGTTCACACAAAATTGCGGAGGTCACACCCATTTTATCGGGAAAGTCATGGCAACGTAACCATAGAAGCAATATCACACTGCGGAGAAAAAGTAAATAAAATACTGGTATTTCAAGGATAACAAAATGAACTTTAAAAAAGAATTACTTGATAAGATTAAAAGCAACTCGGAACTCGTCGGGATTCTCGGTCTGGGCTATGTAGGCCTTCCGCTGGCTGTCACCTTTTCCAGGAACGGGATCAATGTCCTCGGTTTTGAAAAATCTGATAAAAAGTGCGACATGGTCAATACAGCAGAAAACTATATCGGGGATGTCAAGGACCAAGACCTTAAAGAGGTTGTTAAGCGGGGACTGCTCAAGGCAACAAATGATTTTTCCCGGATTAAAGAATGTGATGTGCTTATCATATGCGTCCCGACACCGCTCGATAAATTTAAAAAACCGGACATGTCATATATTGAGAATTCATGTATTGACATAGGGCGGAACATGAAAAAGGGGGTTTTCATCTCCCTTGAGAGTACCACCTATCCCACCACCACTGAAAACGTAATGAAACCCATTATCGAAAAAGAATCCGGCATGGTTTGCGACAAGGATTTCTGGCTCTGCTTTTCCCCTGAACGAGTCGATCCCGGGAATTCCCTTTACAAAACAGAGAACACACCCAAGGTGCTCGGAGGGCTGGGAGCTGACGCAACGGAGATAGGAGTGGCTCTGTATAATAAGGTCATTAAAGAAATTCACCCGGTAAGCAGTCCCCGCGCAGCAGAGATGGTTAAAATTCTTGAAAACACATACCGGCTTGTCAATATCAGTTTGATCAATGAACTTGCCCTTCTTGCCGGCAGGCTCGATATCGATATCTGGGAGGTTATTGACGCCGCGAAGACGAAGCCTTTCGGTTTTCAGGCATTTTACCCCGGGCCGGGAATCGGAGGGCACTGCATTCCCCTTGATCCTTTTTATCTTGAATATATCGCAAAGAAATTCAGGTTCGATTTGACCATGATCAATTCGGCCGGATGCATCGACAATATAATGCCGCATAGAATGTCGGTTAAGATCAATTTTGCGCTGAACCGCAAGAAGAAATCAGTTAATGGCTCAACTATTCTTTTTCTTGGTGTGGCATATAAACCCGATATCAACGATGAAAGAGAAAGCCCTGTCCTTAAAGTCATGGATGAGGTTGCCCGAAAGCTGGGTAATGTAATGTATCATGATCCATATATTCCCGAGGTCACGACGGAAGAAGGAAGATCATATACCAGCGTTGAGCTGAACGACGATTTAATCGAACAGGCCGATTGCGTGGTATTCGCTACAAATCACAGCGTTTTCAACATAAAAGATATCGTCGACAAGGCGAAGCTGGTTGTCGATTTTCGCAATGCAACCAAAGGCATCCAGGCACCTGACAAGATATTCAAATTGTAATGCGGCACTATTTTTAAGATAGATGATACACGGCGTGCCGCCCATCATGACGTCTGGAAGCGAATTACCCTGGCTGGTGCTCCGACTGCTATAGCATTGGGAGGGACATCTTTGGTCACAACACTATTCGCGCCGATGACTGCCCTTTCCCCGATGGTAACGCCTTTCAGGATCACGCATCCCCGCCCGATCCATGCCCCCTTCTTGACCGAGACAGAGGATGAAACGTGTCCCTGGTGCCGGATGGGCGTGCCGGGAACCGTGGCATGGTCCGCATCCCGAATGCTTACGTATTCGCCGATGAGGCAATCGTCATCAACGCAGATTTTTGAATATGCCACCAGCATGGCGCCGGTGTTTATGCGGACATGATTGCCGAGGCGTATTTCACCTGCCCCCCCGGTTTCGAAGAAGACTTCCCGTCCAAGACGGCAATGCTCTCCAATGGATATGCGCGGAGCGCCTGCCGTACGGACGGGGCCGTCAAATTGAGTCGATACGGGTACAACTCCCCGGCATCGAGACCTGAGCGAGACAAGGTATGCAAAGCGGCCAATCCAGCGGCCGACAGGCGACACCATTTTCCAAACAAACGCGGCAGCGGTCGCGCACAGATTCACCAGCAATAGCACGTATCGCTTCATATGGCTGAACCCTCATCACTCCGGAATGTTTCCAATGGTTCTCTTCCGAGATCCCCCCTTGTGATCCCGATATCGTCGAACGGTACAGGGAAGAGCGGAAGCGGCGTTATCGTATCTGAATGGAATTTTCTTTCCCTGTCAACCATGTGCTTGTTTCTCGTCAGCATTTAAAATCAGGCCATGCCCCATCATGCAGGAAGTAATGGGCCCACAGTTTCAGGGTGATAATACGCATAACAAGCGGCAAATGATATTTTCTGCCTTTTACAAGTTCGGCCCAAAGACGCTCCAGACCGGCAGTGGAAAAATACCCTGAGAAACCCCGGTTATCGCCCAAAAGCATATCCCTAAGATAAGCCTGGAGCTTTGCATCCTTCAGAATAAACGACATAAAATCAATCGCCGCCTTCGGCCCGGGCTTCAGGCTCGGCGAAAGACGCCCGAGTACCCTTTTGAACACGGTTTCGGCGTACCGTATGACCTGCCGGGTCATTCCGCTGTCGGCCGGCAAGCCGGTCCGCTCGTAGATGACCCGTGCCAGCGGCAGATTCACGTTGCGGAGATAACGGCCGATAACAAATTTCTCCTTTGCGCGCAGTAAGGGAGTAAATGTTGTAACAGCATCAACAACACGATGATCAAAAAGCGGATGCCGGACCTCGCAAAAGGCGCGCAGGATTACGGTGCCCATCATGTTATAGCGGGGGACTCGATTACTCTGTTCAAGGTAATCCAGTGTGTCAAAAAATGTTGCTTTATGATCTGCTGGTATGGTGGACAGCACTTCGTTAAAAGTCGCGCGCAGGAAGCCTTCCGCCATTTTAATATATTCTCCAGTAAAAGGCACGGGAGGGAAACTGCCGTCAGAACCCACAACCGGAGCGGGACAAATTTTCAGGAAATATTTCATTGGATCTTTTTGCAAATGCAGGAAAGAATCAAGTAAAACCTGCGGGAACATGTATGATCCGTCAAAAGAATTTGTCCCATCAAGGACCATGGATGCACCTGCCGTAAGTCTTTCGGCAATATATATAATGGGAGAATCCAGGGGACTATACATGCCGTCGGTAAGAAATATCGTCTTCGGGATCCAGTCAAGAAAATCGGCTGCGGTAATGGTCCAGGCGGAATTCGGAAGCCCGAGAATACGTGATATTTTTGGACCCAGGACCAGATCCACGCTGCCTTCGCTGCCTATGGTATAGGTAACGACATTTTTACGGGGTGGAGCCGCAACAGCAAGACATCGGGAATCGAGGCCGCCGCTTAAAGGCAACTCAATGCGGTCGATGTCGGATGTGCAGTCATTGACGGCTTCGGAAAACGCCTCCGCGAATAATTCGGCCGCATGCTCAATACTGTCGCACGGTGTTTTAGAACTGTGAAAATTCAATTCCCAATAACGGGTACTGGTAACGCGGGAATTATGCATTGACAGTATGGTCGCAGCCGGCATCAGATGGATTTTTTTAAAGAATGTACGAGCGCCGGTGGGCATACCCAGGAAAAGAAAATCAGCGATTCCCTGTTCGTCAGGTTGTTGATGTGCCGGCAGTACCCGCAGCAAGGGCCTTACTTCTGATGAGAAAACAACAAAATCATTCTGATAGGAATAATACATGGGGCGCATTCCGTATCTGTCTGAAGCCAGGTGCAACGTTTTTGACGGGTAATCCCATAGGGCGATGGAGAAAGCACCGCGGAGTCGTGGAATCACGGATAATCCGTTACGTCGATAAAGCTCATAGGTCAGACAGGCAGGATGAGCACGATCATTCAATGAAAATGTCTCTGCGGGGCAGTTATCATCAGCGCTTAATCCATATATCTCGCCATTAATCCCGATGATGGACCCATCTGGCGAGATGAAAACGTTTTGCCTCGGGTTCTTTACCGGGAAGGCCTCAGCGGCCATGGCTGCATGCTGGCTACCGGCGACGGAAATTTTCTCTTCCGGCAGTCCGAGGCCGAGAGAGCTGGCCATTTCCCGTGCGGTCTTTGATGCGCTATTTGAGACTCCCACAATACCAGTAAGCCCGGGCATGATTTAACCTCATTGCTGCCTGAAATTTTTGAAACGTCCGTTAATAACCAGAGTGTTTGCGCGTCTTATTGAAAGACGGTATGTGAAGATTTCTCATAAGTCAACAAAAAATACCAGGTTGATAAATAAAACCGCCCGGGTTGTTCAATTCGTTGAAAATATTAATAAATAAGTATTGCTAACCAGTATATAATTATTAAATTGACTCAATGAAAAATATTTCAATCTGGAAATAATTTTTCGTGATGCCATGAGGAGCTGAAAAATGCGAAAACTAACAGGTATATATGTATTGCTTATTGCATCTATTCAGGTCTTTCTTTTTGCCGGCAAGGATAATCAGATTACCATGTATCGTACCAATGCCCGCGTTGAAAGCGGGGCATCAAGGACATCGGGAGTTGCTCCCTTAAGTGTTCATTTTACTGCCGGATTTTCCGGCACCACGCCTGCGGCCAGGGACTTTCACAATCTTGATTACACATGGGATTTCGGAGACCCGGGAAGCGGCAGATGGGGAACTTCGGGCAAACCACGGAACATTGCAAAGGGACCGGTAGCAACGCATATATTCGAAGCCCCCGGCATTTTTATTGTGAAGCTTACTGTAAAAAAAGGATCGGCTACAGTCAATTCAAAAACCTTTAAAATAGAAGTACATGATCCCGATTCAGTGTACAGTGGTGTAAAAACAACCTGCGTGTCCGATAAGGCAAATCATGATTTTACGGGATGCCCGGCCGGGGCCAGGAATGTCGCGACTGACGACCTTAATGATATACCGCGGTATGTGAAAGCAGGCACACGGATTTTATTCCGGCGCGGTTCATCCTGGACAACGGAGGGAATTTCATTTCCCCCAAACGCGGGGCCCGTGACAATCGGCGCGTACGGCACCGGGACCGGCCGGGATTCATCCGGTATTTATAATAATGCCCCGCTAATAACCGTGAAAGGAGGTTCTTTCTGCAAACTTGATAATATCCAGGACTGGCGTATTACAAATTTACGCCTGGTTAATAATGAAAGAACCGGTGGCCCTTTCGGCGGCGCATTCAATATGCAGAGGATATTGTTTCAGCGTCTTAGGATTGAGGGATTTTCAGTTGGAATAGGCTGGTCTCACTGGAACAACGACAGGAACCTGATGACTATTGATCAAATGGTACTATCCGACTGTGATCTGAAAAATGCAGACAATAACGTCGTGTATGCCGGTGGAGAAAGAATCGCCCTGCTGGGGAATACCATCCAGAACGCCATGACTTCACATGTTGTGCGGATCTGGCAGGGTTATCTCGGTGTAATCAGCAATAATATTATCTCGGGTTCCAGCATTAAAGACGATACCGGGCGCCATGCTTTAAAACTGCATGGGCCAGGCTATAGCTCTTTCGATAACGCCCGGGAATATGGGCCGCCGGCGGTAAGCACCGGCCTGCTGGAACACAGAACAGAGTATGCGGTTATATCCGATAATGTTTTCGGAAGTTCCGGCCCATGGCCTGTTATGATTTCCCCCCAGGATGGATTTACCGACTCTCTCATGAATGATATTATTTTTGAACGAAACAGGATTATAACAAATTTCGGGAAAAAAAGTCCACGGGATGTCAGCGTCGCCCTCCATATCGTGGCCAGGAATGTCACTGTGAGGAATAATATTTTTAACGGCACAGGCTCAGGCAGTGATTACACGGCAATCGAAATACTCAGTGAAGGGAAACAGCCTGCGCCGCTGGGGGTTGAGGTATATAATAATACAATATACAGGGCGGATAATAATTCAGGGAACGGGAGATACGGCATAATAGTCAGGAAAACCGCGCGGCAGACAATAGTAAAAAACAACCTTATATCCTTTCCCAATTCCAGGGTGCCGAAATTCGCAATAAGCAACTCCAGTTCAGATTTAATCGAGCAAAAAAATCTTCTTACCAATACGCCGGGGTTCATAGACCCGAACAATCATAAACCGCTGTCAGCTAATTTTAATCTGCAGTCTGGTTCGCCTGCAATTAATGCAGGTGATACCGTGCCTGTTTTTGAAGATATTGACAACAATGTCAGGCCTATTGGTAATTATGATATAGGGGCTTATGAAAAATAATTATGATGAAAAATGAAGCGGGGTATCTTTTTTAATCTGTCCCCATCCTGAATAGTCGGCAAATCCTTCTCTGATAACTATAATTGCCAATTTATTATTGACTCTTGACCTTACGTTTGATTTTATAGTTATTTCTCATTGGTATTTTTCCGTACTGGTTGCGCAAAGCAACTAACCATATTTAAGAATAGTAACCACTATAAATTTAAAAAATCGATTAATGAAAAATAAATATTCAATAAACGCGTTTTATTCGAATTTCTTTTCGGACAGGCTTATTGCATATGTTTGTTTGAGAATATTATATTACTTTCACTGCAATACCAGCACTCATGCAAGGGTAATGGGAATTTGTTCAGATAACACGATCGATGTATTCAGAAAACCTCAAATCTATTTCGGAAAAGAAAGTCAGATTGAACATAATATACCAAGAATCTACTATGATGCTATACCCCGTACATTAATATGGCCCATTCTTAAACGGATGTTCAATGAAAATCAAATAAGAAAAATAGCTGAATTTCGATTTTTATCAAGCATCAAAAGGAATGATATCGTTTATCTGTGGCCAGAAGCATCCCTGAATCTATATAAAAAAGTCAAATCCCGAGGCCGTATTATTATTAGCGAGAGGATTAACACCTTGAGGTGCAACAGCAAAGATATACTTGACAGAGAGTATAAATCCCTCAACCTCCCTGTACGCCACGGAATTTCTGAAGCTTCGGCCGAAGAGGAGATCGAATGCATGCATATGTCTGATTATATATTCAGTCCAAGCCCTGCAGTAAAAGAATCACTGATCTCCGCAGGCGTGAGTATTGAAAAAATATTAGA
>CALMRZ010000059.1 GCA_937872225.1 uncultured Spirochaetota bacterium | reverse complement strand
ATGTCAAGAGGTAATTTTCAGGCAGTCATTCGACCCGCTTCAATCCCGTCAGCACTCCCACCTGGTACTCCCTGATCTTTTGTATGATCTCATCGGCGGTTTCCTTCACGATGTACTTTTTTTCATTCATCAGGGTGATAACGCTGTCAGGCGTCGATTCTATCGTCTCTATGTGGTTATTATTAAGGATGAATTCCGCACCATTGAGTTTATGAAGCGTTATCATGGCTTTCTCCTTTTCCTTCCGGTTCTGCCGTCCATGGAAGACATAAAATCCCTTAAAGCCATTTTTGCAACATATTTTTCAGAGCAGCCGGGGTCGCTGCAGTCGTACACGGGGACGCGGCCGTCCTTGAAAAGGTTTTCAAGCCACAGCTTCGCCGCCAGGAACTGCCCGGTGGTGTAGTAGGTCCGGTCACCGCGCTCGATCCGGTATTCCATGGCGCGGCGCCGCCGGGCCATTTCGCGCGATTCCGGAGGAGCCATGCGGTCAGCCCCGTCAACCGAGGCCCTGCATGGAACCGACTCGCGCGCATGGTACCGGTCGGCGAAACCGAGGTCGTTGCCCGCGAGCACCAGGCCGCTGACGCGGCACCCGAGGGCGAAGGCCACAGCCTGCGTCGTCACCAGGCCGCCCGTCGCCACGAAGCCGAGGTCACGACCGGCCGTTTCCCAGAGCGCGTCATATTCGGGGCGGTTCATCATCCAGTTGTAGAAGCTCATGTCGCCGGCCCACCTCGCGAGGTTCGCGTGGGACATGCAGCTGAAGGCCAGGAGGTGCATGCGGGCCGTGTCGATGCCTCCGAAAAAATCCAGGGGGCTCGTTTCGCACGACACCACAAAACGCGGCGTGATGCCGAACCGCGCCAGGGGCCGGAGCGCCATGTCGGCGGCGATATACACCAGTTCCCGGCGGTACTGGTACTGTTTCAGGACGCTGAAATTATTTTCAAGGGAAGGCCCGGCGGCAATGACCACCGCCGTTTTCCCGTCAAGTTCGGGGACCACCCTTCGAAGACCGCCATGGGCCCTGATGAGTTCGAGGTTTTTCCTGAGATTGCGATGGAAGGACCCCAGCCGCTCCGCCAGGATCCCTTCGTTCAGGTTGCTGTAGAGTTGTTCCCGGTCCACCATGGCCTGTGTCCCGGCGGCGCCATCGGTGAGCACCGCCCCGGCCTACCCCCTGAGCAGGGACGTGACGAACTTGACTATTTCGAGATAATCCATTTCCGACGGATCCGACGGATCGATCGATTCGAGGAGGCCGATGAAGAGCACGATGGTCTGCGTGATCCTCGACAGGTATTTCGACGGCAGGTCCGATTTCCTGCGGCCCTTTCCCTCCTTCGACAGGTCCGATATGATGTTATCGTAAAAGTTGCGGTGCAGGCGGATATACTTGCTCACGATCTTCATGATCTTGTCCTCTTCAAAGGCGTAGAGGATGATATTCATGATGATCTTGATGTTCCGTTTCTCAATGATGAAATTCTCGGCGCCCACCAGCGCTGAAATGGGCGCCACCTCGTCGGAGCCGAGCTCCCACTCAAGAATCGAGCTGTGCGCCTGGACAAATTCGGTGAAAATTTCCTCGATCAGTTCGAGATAGATGTCCTCTTTCGTGGGGAAGTAATGAAGAACGCCGCCCTTGGAGAATCCGGCCTCGTCGGCGATTTCCTGCACGGTGATGCGCGAATACACGTCTTTATCGAGGAGCCTCTTCAGGGCTTCTATAATTATCTTTCTTTTCTTTTTGGCCTTTTCTTCTTTAGGAATGGTCGCCATAGTGTCTCCCCCGTATTTATCTATGAGAGGCATATTTGTTAACTGCACTATAAATAATCAAGGAAAAAACACAAGAAAAATATGGTTTTTATAGTTTTATTTGCATGTTATGCGTCCTGCGCCGAAAAATTTTTTCTGCGAAATATTTTTCATGGCGACACAACGGAAAATGACCTGGCCGTCGATACGATTGTGCCCTGACGCCGGTTTATATCGGGGAAATCCTTCAGATGGTTATCGGTAAAATCCCGTAGAGACATTTGTGCTTGCCTTCACCGGCTCCATCGGCGATGATTGGCGCGATGGCACGGAACCTCATCTCACATTCAATGGAAGAGACCCTTGATCTCGCGGCAGAGCTCGGCAGAAACGCGGCGCCCGGTTCGGTGTTCGCCCTTATCGGCGAGCTGGGCGCCGGCAAAACCATCGTGGCAAAGGGGATCGCCCGGGGCATGGGCATTACGGACGAAATCACCAGCCCCACCTTCACCCTCATGGAGATATACGAAGGCGCGGTCCCGCTCTACCATTTTGACCTGTACCGCATCAACAGTCCCGACGAGCTCGACCAGCTCTTTTTCGAGGAGTACTGGGAGGGCGACGGCATTTCGGTCATCGAGTGGGCCGACCGGGCCCTCGACCGGCTTCCCGCATCGCGCATAACGGTCACGATCGGGTACATGAACGAAACGAGCAGGAGCATAACGATTGAACATCCTGGTGATTGACACCGCTTCGCCGCTGGAAATCATCGCCGCCTCGCGGGGCGACGCCGCGGTCGAAACATCGATCGCGGTGAATACGTCGCATTCGGTGACGATCCTTGACACCATCGACCGGTGCCTGGCCGGGCTGGGCCTTGCGGCGGGGGACATCAACTGCCTGGGAGTCGGCGTGGGCCCGGGGTCCTTCACCGGCATCAGGATAGCCGTATCAACGGCGCGCATGATGGCCCAGGTCCTGGGAATACCCCTCGTCGGCATTCCGACCCACCTGCTCTACGCGGCATCAGTCGACGGCGAAACCGGCGAAAACGTCATGGTCGCCTTTGACGCGAAAAAGGGGCGCGTCTTCGGCGCCCTGTACCGGAAAAGCGGATCGCCCCTCGCGCCGCGGGAAATAATCCCGCCGGGCGATTACGGCATCGAGCGCCTGCTGGGCGGCGTTGACATCTCCCGGAAAACACGCCTTATCGGCAACGGCACCGAAAAGTACCGGGAGGCGCTGCTGACGCTTGAACGGGGCGTCTTTGAAAAAAACTTCGTTCCTTCAGGCGAGACGATGTGCAGGCTGGTGAACGAGGCCTACCGGGCGGACCCATCGCGCTTCAAGGACTACAACCGGGTCGTCCCCTGCTATGCGAGAAAATCCGACGCTGAAGTTGCTAAGGAGCTCAGGGAAAAGATGTGAACGGCCGTCACTGCTCGGGAGCGGGCGGTGATTCCTTTTTGCGGCTTTTCATCGATTTCAGCAGCTTTGCCTTGTAGTCGTTCTCCATCGGCTTGAGGATCGAATAGTACCGCTTCATCTCGTCCTTGCGCGACGAGTTCCCCTCGAAGTCGACGCCGACCATGAGGTTCTCATCCTCGTCCGTGTAGGAAACCTTCACCTCGCCGTAAATCGTGATGGGCGCCTGGAGCTTGAAGACCAGGTCGAAGATAAAGCCCTTGGACCGCATGATGTATTTCTGCAGATTCTTGTCCGTGATCTTGAGCTTGGCCCCGCCCCGGCTGATGTCGACGACGTGCTGGTGCATCGGGATGAGATGGGTATTGGCGTCGCGGATCCTGTCGATGAGCTTGAAGGAATGGTCTTTCACGGTCAGGACGTCGTCAAGGCCGAAGCCCCTGCTCTTCGATATGAGCTGTATGTACGCGAAGGGGACCGACGACGACGATTCGGTGATATAGATGATCGGGACCGCAAGGATTGACTTGTAGCCCCGCTCGATGTAGCGCTTCATGACCGCCGGGAGATCGTCCCCGTACAGGTCGTGCATGTCGATGAAATCGTCATTCATCGCCCGGTATGAATCGGGCTCGGCCGTGTTGGCGACCCAGAGGGTCTTTCCCGTCTTTTTCATCTGGATCAGGAGCCGGTCACGGTCGTCGGGCTTGAACACGTCCACCCGGAGGACATCGCTCATCTTCGAGTTCTGCGACTGAAACTGCTCCAGCACGACCTTGATGCTGGTCGGGATATTGAAACTTGACACGTCGATGGTGTGCCGCGAGATCCTGAAATTGGTCGCCACCACGTCGTCCGGGGCCACCTTGAAGCGGAGATCCCGCCGTCCCCGCAAGGCCCGGCGGGCGCTCCTGACCCTGCAGTGATAATAGCCCGGCCCGCGCTCCTCGATCACCTCGAGATCGACCTCGATATACTTGTCGGAGAGACCGTAAATGATGAGGGAATTCCCCTCGTTCTTGTAATTCGGGTCGGTAACCACCATCACCGTCCCGTCGGCATTGTATTCGTTGACGGTTATTTCGGTTTTATCCACTGCGTACTTGATATAGAGCCTGCGGTTGGTGAACTGGGACTTCAGGATGTTGACGATTTCATCAACGTCGTCAAATTCCTGGAAATCCCTGTTTTTTCTCTGGTTTATCTGGATCAAGACCGGACCCCTGACTATGGGCATTATGGACAACGCTATATTATATTATCGAATATCACCGGAATTTTATCAATTATTTTATTATACGGCGAAAAAGGAGGGCGGCCCCTCCTTTTTCGGTATCAAGAATGCACGGTATCAAACAGCATCTGCTTATTTCTTTTTCTTCTTCGCCTTCCTGGCGGCGGCCTCCCGTTTCGCGGCGTTTTTCATGTCGTTTTTGAGCTTTTTAACCTGTCCTTCCACCGCGGCGAGTTCCTTGAGGAGAGCCTTTCTTCTCGACTCCTTGCCCTTGATCAGATACTTGATAAGGTTAACAGATTTTGCGGCCATTCGCCGCCTCATGTATATTGTTAAAATTGGATACCATCACAAACGGCAACCAACGACGGCGTTACGCGTCATCACTGACCGGGCACCGATGACGCGTCACCCGCTGCCGCTTTTATGCCCTGCACTATCAGCATGCCACAGGGCCCAAAAAATTTCAAGCAGAATATTATGTCTCATAGATCATGTTATTTGCTTGAATTTGAGGGGGTATCCAACAATACTGCACCCGGATCATACAAGCAGGAAACCATGAGCACTCTGCCAATCGTCGCCATCGTCGGAAGAAGGAATGTCGGGAAGTCGACCCTTTTCAACGCGGTCATAAAGCAGAAAAAGGCCATCGTCGACGCCGTCCCCGGCCTGACCAGGGACATCCTATCGTATAACGTCGACTACAAATCGATCATGTTCACCCTCGCCGATTCTCCCGGCCTCGACCTTCCGGACTCGTCCGAGCTGTCCGAACCGATCCTGGCCAACGCGCGGGAGTATTTAAAGAAAGCCTCCATCATCATCCTACTCCTGGAAAATCCGTCGCCCACGGCCTTCGACATGGACCTGGCGGAGATCATCCGCAAACTGGGGATCCCCGCCATCATCGCGGTCAACAAGATGGACGGCCCCGAACTGCTGGAGAACATGACGAACTTCTACGAGATGGGCTTCCAGGACATCGTGCCGGTCTCGGCGAAGACCCTGTTCAACGTCACGATGCTCCTAGACAAGGTCCTCGACATGCTCCCGGTTAAGAAGACCGCGCGGCCCGAGGCCGACCTGAAGCTCGCCATCGTGGGACGGCCCAACTCCGGCAAATCGACGCTCCTGAACTCCCTCATCGGATACGCCCGCGCCGTGGTGTCGGACGTCCCCGGCACCACGAGGGACTCCATCGACGAGGACTTCATCTATCATAAAAAGCGGATCACCGTCATTGACACCGCCGGGATACGGAAAAAAAGCCGCATCACCGACGCCGTCGACTTCTACTCCCTCACCCGGACCATTGAATCGATCGAGCGGTGCGATGTCGTCGTGCACCTCATCGACGCCGAGGCGGGCCTGACCGAAACGGACAAGAAGATCTCCGACGAGATCATGAAGGCCCGCAAGCCCGTGATCATCGCCGTGAACAAGTGGGACCTCATCGAAAAAGACCACAGGACCTTTGACACCTTCATCGACCGCCTCACGTTCCAGTTCTACAAGGCGAGCGATTTCCCCATCATCTCGATATCAGCGAAGCACAAACAGCGGCTGAACAGGATCATTGACAAGTCCCTGGAGCTCAAGGGCAGGGCTTCGCAGAAAATCGAAACCCCGCGACTGAACCGCCTTATGGCGCAGATCCAGTCCTCGCGCCGCATACCCCAGCTCCAGAGCAGCATTAAAATATACTACGCCACCCAGACCGATTCGACGCCCCCCCGGTTCAGGCTCTTCGTGAACAACCCGGAACATTTCAGGAAGGACATCGTCCGCTACTTTGAAAAGTCCCTGCAGAAAGAGCTGGGCCTGGAGGGGATCCCCATCGACATACAGATAGAAGGTAAAAAGAAGAAAAAGAAATAATCCAGGGACGCATCTGCTAGGATTGCGTTAAACAGGGGAAAGGTGGAACGGCTAAAGTTAAAAGGGGAACATAATGAAACCCCCAACATCCGTTTGTCAAACAAGTGAAAAAAAATTCATGAAAATTGCACTTTCCCACCCCCGTGCAGGTACAAATAATAAACTTACATTGACAAAATCATGTCGTTTTATTATACTATACTGTTATAGTAAAATTAAAAAAATAAACAGTTTTCCGGGGTTCAAGGGCAAAACCCTTTCTCCGCCACAGTCTCTGAAGATCGGGTCCCGGGTGTCAGGTGGGGATTCTCGAGCGATTCAACAACATCACTCAACGGGGGAAAAAGATGATATTCAGCAAAAAACAAAAAAACAACAGGGCCTTTCCGAGAGCCGATTTTTACCAGCCCTCCTATTTTATAGTCGAAAATGACGAGAACCCGGCGGCCAACGAGTGCTGGTTCAACAATATCTCCGTAGGCGGCCTCGCCTTTGAAAGCGAACGGGACAACCTGGACAGTGCCACCATCAATATTCTTTATAAGATCGGGCCGCAGATGAGGAAAGACAAACTGCAGGTCATGTTCTCGCGGAAGCTCATGACCAAGTGGAGATACGGCTGCCAGTTCGTGCAGAACGACGACCAGAGAAACTCTATCATCGCCCAGTACGTGGAAAAAAAGCTCGGCGACTAGGCGCCATTTCAGATTTTCACCCTTCCCTCAAGCGACTTGATGATAGTCGCGGTATCGGCAAATTCCAGGTCAGCGCCCACGGGTAATCCGTGGGCGATTCTCGTTACGGTGACGCCGAACGGGTTGATGAGCCGCGCCATGTACAGCGACGTGGCGTCGCCTTCAACCGACGGGTTGAGGGCCAGTATCACTTCCCGCGCGGCCCCGCCCCGGCATTTTTCCACCAGGCTCTGTATGTTAAGCTCATCGGGGCCGATCCCGTCCAGCGGCGAAATCAGGCCGTGCAGGACATGATAGAGCCCCCCGAACTCGCCGGTACCGTCGATGGTGAGGACATCTTTAGCGTCCTCAACCACGCAGATGAGGCCGCGGTCCCGCGCCGGGTCAAGGCAGATGGCGCAGGTCTCCCCGTCCGATATCCCCCCGCACTGCGAGCAGGTGAAGGTGTTTCGCTTGAGATCGACCATGGCCCGCGCCAGGGACTCGACGTCCTCACGGTGCATGCCCAGTATATGGAACGCGATGCGGGACGCGCTCTTCGGCCCAATGCCGGGGAGCTTGGAGAATTTTTTTATGAGCGCTTCGAGATAGGCGGACGATTTCATCAGGTCTACTTGAACATGCTCCCGAGTCCCCCGAGTCCCGGTATATTGAGGCCGCCGGTCAGCTTTTCCATCTCGGCCGCCGAATAGCTTTTTACTTCATCCACCGCATTGTTGACGGCGGCAAGGACCGATTTTTCCAGGTCGCGCGGCGATGCCTCCTTCAGATACTCCGGGTCGATAGAAAGGGTCAGAACCCTGTACTCGCCGTTCACGACCGCTTTTACCTTCCCGTTGGGGCTCTGTGCCTCCCGGGAGGCGCCCATGATCTTCTTCTGTATGGTCTTGAACTCCTTCTGGAGCTTCATCAGGTTTCCGATATCGCCAAGTCCCTTCAGCATCACTTCTCTCCTTTTTCTATTATCTGCCCGTGGAAGGCGTTCTTGATTTTTTCCACGGTCTTGTCTTCCGATTTGAATTCCTGGGCGCCGGGGTTCTTCACCATCTCCGCTTCAGGCGGCGGCACGGCCGCCGGGTCCTCCGGCGCGGCCCGCTCCGGTTTTCCCGCCGCCGTTGCCGCAGTGCCGCCCCTGTCCGGAGCGGCGGCGCCGCCGGCGCCCACCACGACCCGGATCGGCCTGCCGCAGAGGCCCGATATTTCCTTTTTTATGAATTCGAGGTTCTTCTGCTCCAGGACGCGCAAATAATAGGAGTTGTCCCCTCCTCCCGGGAATGATATGTTCAGGGTGTCTCCGTCCAGCGACACCGACGACGGCTTCAGGACGCAGTGGAGGTACTGCTTGCTGTCCTTGATCGAGTTGAGAAAATCGTCCCAGTGCCTGCGGATCCCGCCCGGGGCCGGCACAGCGGCGATCCGCGCTTCCGGCGCCGGGGCATCGCCTTTGGCCCTGGCGGCAGGCCGCGGCTCACCGCCCGCGGCGGCCTTCGGCTTCGGCGCCGTTTCATGCTGCGGGGCCGCCATGCCCCCCTCGAGCCTGCTTATGATGGAGGAGAGCGTGGGCGCTTTTTTCACCGCTATCATGTCAAGGAGGGACATCTCGAGGTTGATCCGCTCGTTGTTGGAGAACTTGAGTTCCGCCTGCAGGTCGGCGGCGATGCGGAACATGATCGAGAGCTCCTCGTCGTGGAAGCCGGCGGCGGCGGCGCGCACGATCCCGATCTCCTCCTCTGAGAGACCGAGGAGCTCATGCACGGCCACGCCGTTCCGTATGAGCCTGACGGTGCGGAGCAGGTCCACGAAGCCGCTCACGTACCGCGGGATGTCCACCCCCAGGATCGAGACCCGGTGCACCTCGGCCATGACGGCGGCCGCGTCCGCGGCGCCGATGGCGCCGAGGAGGGCCGTATAGCTTTCCACCGGCACGATGCCCAGGATGGAAAGGGCATCCTCCTCGCCGATTTCCGCGTCGCCTCCGCGGCGCAGGTCCGAGAACGATATGATCTGGTCCAGGAGCGACTGGGCGTCCCGCATCGATCCCTCGGCGGCGCGCGCTATCGGGTAAAGCGCCGTGTCGGATATCCGGTATCCCTCGCGCTGCACGATGAGGCGGAGGTGCGCGACGATGGGATCCACGGGTATCTTCTTGAAAAAGTATTTCTGGCACCGGGACAGGATGGTGTCCGGTATCTTGTGTATCTCGGTGGTGGCGAAGACGAAGACGACATGGGGCGGCGGTTCCTCCAGGGTCTTGAGGAGGGCGTTGAAGGCCGCCGTGCTCAGCATGTGCACCTCGTCGATGATGTAGATCTTGTACTTGGACTTGACCGGCGCGAAATTGACGTTTTCGCGCAGCTCGCGGATATCGTCGACGCTGTTGTTGGAGGCGCCGTCGATCTCGATGACGTCGAAGGACGTGCTCTTCCGTATTTCCCGGCAGTTGTCGCACGCGTCGCAGGGCGTGGGGGTCGGCCCCGTCTCGCAGTTGAGGGCCTTCGCCAGGATCCTCGCCATGGTCGTCTTGCCCACGCCGCGAGGCCCGGAAAAGAGGTAGGCGTGGGACACGCGCCCCTTCTCGATGCTGTTTTTCAGTGTCTTGGAAACATGGTCCTGGAAGACGACCTCATCGAAGCTCTGGGGGCGCCACTTTCTGGCGGTTACCTGGTAGGACATGGGATTGGCTGTGATCCTTACATGAAAATATGCCCCTCCCCGGCGGGGGACGAGGTCAGGTCCAGGGATTGCGTATGCGGAGAAGGGGGGATTCGAACCCCCGGTAGCTTACGCTACACACGGTTTCCAACCGTGCTCCTTCGGCCTCTCGGACACCTCTCCAGGTTGGCGCGCATGCGCATGCGCGCTTTCGTCTTTTCACGGCGGAGAGAGAGGGATTCGAACCCTCGGTGAGCAAAGCCCACAACGATTTTCGAGACCGTCCCCTTCGGCCAGCTCGGGCATCTCTCCAGTTGATTGAACACGGCCGTCACAGCTTCCGTTTCGCCTTCCGGCGGCCATGTCAATTACGTAGTATGCTTTACAGCAGGGTCTATTTGTAAAGTATTTTTTCGCTGCGCGGCGCAGCAGCCGCCCGCCGGCCCTCATCAACGGCCGACGCGGGTCCGTATCGCCTCAATGGCCGGCTCCGGCTTGATGGAAGGGGCCGACACAAAGGCCGGATCATGCCGGTAATAATCGATGAGCGGGGCCGTTTTTTCGGCGTAGGTCGCGAGGCGCTGTTTTATCGCCTCTTCGGTCTCGTCGTCCCTCTGGACCGTGGGGCTGCCGCACTTGTCGCAGACCCCCTCTTTCCGGGACGGCTTGGAGTAGATATTGTATATTGCCTGGCAGTCATGGTTGGAGCATGTCCTGCGCGATGAGAGCCTCCTGATGATCACGTCCTCGGGGACTTCAAGATTGACGATGGCATCGATCTTCATGCCAAGCCGGTCCAGCATCTCCTTCAATGAATCCGCCTGGGCGATGGTGCGGGGAAACCCGTCGAGGATGAAGCCTTTGCGGCAGTCATCTTCCTGGAGGCGTTTTTCCATGATATCGAGGATAAGGGAATCCGGGACAAGCTCGCCGCGTTTCATGTAGCCCTCGGCGGTTTTTCCCAGTTCGGTGCCCGCCTTCACGGCGCCCCGGAGGATGTCCCCGGTCGATATCTGTTTTATGCCGTACTGTTCAGTCAGGATCTCCGAAACGGTCCCCTTGCCCGCGCCCGGGGCCCCCAGCAGTATTATTCTCATGATGATTTCTCCAGAATGTGTGAGGATCGGTCAGGCCCAGTCTTTCTCGTGGACCTTTTCCCGAACGACGTCCTTGGTGGGATAAATGTCCCCGACGATCTCGGACGGCTTGAACCAGAGCTTTATCTCATGCTCGGCGTCCTCGGTGCTTGACGAGGCGTGGACAACGTTCTCAAAAACGCCCGTCGTGGTGATGCGGCCGTAGGCGCCGCGTATCGAGACCGGGTTCGCCTTTTCCGGGTTCGTGTCGCCGACGATCTCCCGGACCTTGGATATGGCGCCGTCACCCTGGTATATCAGGGCCATGACCCGGTGGGTGTTGTGCACGTCACCCATGATATACTCGACCAGTTCGCCGAAAAACGGCTTGTCGCTCAGGTGCTTGTAATGCTCCTTCGCCAGCGCTTCTGTCACCCGCACGATCTTCGCGCCTATGATGATCAGCTTGGTCTCGGAGAGCCGGGAAAGGATGTTGCCGGTCAGGGACTTCACCAGTCCGTCCGGCTTGATAATGACAAGAGTTTGTTCCGTGGCCACGGCAGTTCCTCTCTTTACAAGATTAAATTGAATGGCGCCGATCAGCGCCACCGGCTTATTATCATCAGGCATAAATCCAAAAAGCCCCTAAACGGGGCTCTTCTTATTTGCCCAGGGCGGGACTTGAACCCGCACAGGATCACTCCCACATGGCCCTCAACCATGCGTGTCTACCAAATTCCACCACCTGGGCGTTCCGCTGGTGTACAGGGAACCTACATATTAAACGGGACTGTATTGTCAACAAGAAAAATGTAAAATTCATTTCAGGGACTATTTATTGGCCGCGACAGAATGCGCCGACAGTCCCGCGGCCGCTATGCGGGGACCCTGTTCACGATGACCCAGGTGCCCTCGGGCTTCCCTTCATCGTCACGGATGAGATATTTCCTAACTTCAACCGGGACGACCGTGCCGTCTTTTCTGGTATATTCCTTCCGGTACGGGTCTGAATAGCCCCTCTCGACCAACTGCTTTTCGACGATTCCCTTTTCGAGGTCATGCCATTTTTCCGGGGTGATGTCCCATACGGTCTTCAGGTAGAGCTCGTCCCGCTCATAGCCCAGGAGCTCTTCGAAGGGCTGGTTGAAATCGATCAGCCTCCCGTTCATGTCGATCCAGGTGGAGCCGTCGTGGATATTGTTGAAGAGCTCCCGGTACCGGCGCTCGGAGCGGAACAGGGCGTCCTGGAGCTTTTTCTGGTCGGTTATATCGCGGACCAGGGCAACCACGCCGTCAAACCGACCTTCCGTGACGATGGGGGAAAGCTTTGCCGAATAACAGCGGTCGCCGCCGCCGATTTCCAGCCAGTATTCAAATTCAGCCTCGCCGTTTGTCTTCGTCGCCTCAAAGGCGGCGCGGAACAGGGTGTTTTGATCGGCGGGCATTACCTCGGAATGGAGCTTTCCTATGAACTCCTCCGGCTGGCGATAGAGCTTGTTCATGTCCGGCGTATGGTAGAAAATGAACCGCATGTCGGCGTCAAAGGCGAACACCAGCTCGGTCATGGAGGAGAGGATCCCCTTGAGCCGGCTTTCTGATTTTTCCAGGGCCTCCACCGCCCTGCGGCGCTCCGTCACGTCCGAGACCACCCCGTCGAGGCGCACCTGGTTATCCCCGAAGGGACGGGCCAGGATGCTGTCACGGACCCACCTGATGTCGCCCCCGGCGTGGTATATCTTGTACGTGTCGTCTCCCCGGTCAACCTGGCGGGCCAGGAGCCGCCGGTACAGGTCTGAAACCCGCTCCCGATCATCCACATGGATAATGCCGAACCATTCATCAAAACCGCCCCGGAAGTAATCCTGCTGACGGCCGGTGATGTCTGAAAGGGCCGGAGAGCGGTAGATAAAGGTGAACCTCCCCCCGGGATCGATGATGCCGCTCCAGATATAGGCCGAAACAGAGCTGAGGATCGATTTCATCTTCTCGAAGGCGACCCTGAGCTCGTATTCCACCGCCTTGCCGGCTGACACGTCGCGCGATATGCTGAAAATCACCTCCGCGCCGCGCCATTTCCCCGGCGTGACCTTCGTTTCGATGGCGATGTCGGCCCCCGACTTCGAGCGGAACGGGATGTCGCACAGGTATTTCTCGCCGACGATGATCTGCGAGTAACTCTCCTCGGCCTCGGCCCTCCGCTCCGGCGGGTAGAGGTCGAAGATGTTCATCGACAGGAGCTCTTCCATGGAATAACCGAGCTTCTGCACCGTCACGGGGTTGGTCTTGATGACGCTTCCCTTGATGTCGACGATGAAGAGGAAGTCGCCGAGCATATCCATCATGATCTGCCATTCTTCCTCGCCGCCGTAACCCATCATGGAATCCCTTGCGGGGCGCGCGTCCTGCCTGATGCTGCCGGCGAGAAGGGCCCGCAGTCTGTTCAGTTCCTCGATCAGCTCATCCCGGGTCTTGTCCGTATCGCTCACGGCCGCTCCTTGTCATCCCGATGGTCCGGAAAATCATCGATGGCCATCCCTGCAACCATCACAGTCTCAGCCTCTCCGCAAGTCTGTGCATCAGCGCCAGGTTCAGCACCAGGACCACCACCGACGCCACAGTAAAGATAACAACATCCGGCACCGGCATCAATCCATTGACGTAAAAATAATTGATGACATACAGCACGTAGACGCCCGTGGCGGCGCTGGTCACGATGGCGGGGATGTAGCGCCGAATCATGAAAAACTGGAGAACATGGACCGCCAGGTGTATGCCGTACCCGATTACCATCCCGATGAAAAGGGCGTAATTGGAAAACCAGTAAGCCCCGAAGGTCACCAGCGATACCAGGATAAATTCCTCCGCGACGACAAAGGCGAAGGACGCGGTGGAGATCCTCTCCAGGAGGGGCAGCATCCGCGCCGAAAGGCGGGGAAAGCGGCGGGCCAGTTCCTCCCGGTTCCGGTCTATCCAGCGCCTGACAAAGATGATCTCCTCGAATTCATGGACCATGAACACCACCGGGAACAGCCACATGAGCAATTCAGTTTTCACGTCTTACAGCGACACCTCCCCTTCCATGACCGTCACCGCCTGTCCGCCCAGCATGACCCGGCCGCCCCGGACCTCGACCCGAACGGTCCCGCCCCGCGCCGAGACCTGGCGGGCCGTGAATGACGACCTGCCGAGCCGCCGGTTCCAGAAGGGCCCCAGGCAGCAGTGCGCCGACCCGGTGACGGGGTCCTCATCTATGCCGACCGCGGGGGCAAAGAAACGGGAAACGAAATCATACTCCCCCGCCGCCGCGGCCGTCACGATCACCCCACGGCAGGGCACGGTCCCGAGCAGCTTGTAATCGGGCCGCATTTCCCGTATCTCTTCTTCCGACCCGAATTCAAGGATATAATCAAACCGGTTTTTCCCGGTGTACCGCGGATCCCCCCCCAGGGCCCGCACCAGCATCTCCGGCGCATCCGCCGGCATGTCCTCCTCTGCCGGGAAATCCATGACGATCCATCCGCCGTTCCGCCGGGCGGAGAGTTCCCCGCTCAGGGTCCGGAAAACCGCGGTCCCGTCTCCGGGGAGACGGCCCGTCTCCCAGAGGATGTGCGCCGCCGCCAGGGTCGCGTGACCGCACAGCTCGACCTCGACCGCCGGGGTGAACCAGCGCAATGAATAGCCGTCGCCCTCTTCAAGGAGAAAAGCCGTTTCGGAAAGGTTCATTTCACGCGCCACGCCCCGGAGCCAACCGTCAGGCTTCGGGCCGTCCAGCAGGCACACCCCGGCGGGGTTCCCCGCGAAGGGCCGTTCCGAGAAGGCATCCACGTGGTAAATCCGCTCCTTCATGGCCATTCTCCTACCGGATGTAGCTGAAAGACTTCACCGCTTCCACTTCGGTGTTGAATATGGTGATGAATTCCTCAAGCCTGATCACTTTAAAGATGCTCTTGATGTCGTCAGAAACGTTGGCCATCACGATGTCCCCCTTCTGCTTCCGCAGCAGCTTGGCGGTATTGATCAGGACGCCGATGCCGGAGCTGTCAATATAGGTGACCTGCCGCAGGTCAATGAACATTTTCTGAGCGCCGCCGGAGGCGAGGGTCTTCAGGTAGACCCAGAGGTCCTTTGAATTGTCGATATCCACTTTCTGGGGCAGGGTCACCTTGAAAATGAGGGTCGTGTAATCGATCTTGTCCGCAGAGACCGGGGAAACTTTAATGACATCAAATTGCATGTTCATCGGAACACCTCGGAATGGAGTTTCACGTGCCGCCCGGCTCCTTCCAAACCGGCGCCGCGTCAACATCACTCATATATGCCTGAAAAAATTCTTCACCTCGTCCACGGTATCGAACATTTTTATGAAACGGTTCAGCCTGACCGGCTGGACGATCACCCGCACGCGTTCCGGCACCGCCAGGAGGGCAACGTCCCCTCCGCGCTGCCGCAGGTGCTTCGCCGCTTCTATCAGCACGCCGATGCCGGAGCTGTCGATGAAATCAAGGCCCGTCATGTCAACGGCGATTTTCGTCACGCCGCCGCCGATCAGGGTGCGGAGGAACACCCGCAGGTCGCCGGCGCTGTCCATGTCCAGCACGTCCGCCGCCAT
Source organism: uncultured Spirochaetota bacterium (assembly GCA_937872225.1). Lineage (GTDB taxonomy): Bacteria > Spirochaetota > UBA4802 > UBA4802 > UBA5550 > RBG-16-49-21. Next base: position 24,010 of record CALMRZ010000059.1, on the reverse strand, counting down.
CACCCTCACCACGAAGCTGTCATAGTGTATCGCGTCATCATGGTGTTTGACGAGATGGAGAATATCCGTCATCATGGTAGGGTATGCCTCCGCACTCCTTCAGTCAAGAAAATCCACGGCGATTACGGTAATATCGTCGCCCAGGCTCGCGTCGGGGTCGCCCCCGATCCATTGAACCACCGCCGCAAAGATGCCGTCAACGAATTCCCTGGCGCTGCAATCCTGGCTGGTCCTGATAAAGTCGTGGAACCGCTCTTCGCCGAAGAGCATTCCCCGGTGGTTGCGTGCCTCCAGGATGCCGTCGGTGTAGAGTATCACCCGGTCCCCCGCGATGATGTCCGACTCCATGACGGGGTAATCTTTCTCGACATACCAGCCGATGGGCATGCTGTTTTCATAGGCCGCGATGATCCTCTGCTCCCGCTTGCGCCATATGAGCAGGGGCCAGTGACCGGCGTTGGAATGGCGCAGTTTCCTGGCGCCAAGGTCGACGCAGGCGTAACAGGCCGTTATGAACTGCCCGCCGGTGTAATTGATCATGGTGGAGCTCATGTGGCCCATGAGGGCCGCGGGATTGCCGGCGTCGGGCCGGTGGAACGAGTAGGCCACCTTGAGCATGGAGCAGATGAAAGCGGCCGGTATGCCGTGGCCGGAAACGTCGGCGATGAGTATGCCGAGGAGGCCCGGCCCCACCATCTGCACGTCATAGAAATCGCCCCCCAGCTTGGTCATCGGCTCGTACCGCAGGGCCATGTCGACGCCGTCAATTTCCGGTAATTCCTGCGTCAGCACCGACTTCTGGATCTCGTGGGCTATCTGGATGTCGCGCTTGATCACCGAAAGCTCGTTGTTCAGCTTCACCGATATCTGGAGGGAAATGAGGCTGTTCACCCGGGCCAGGAGTTCCTGCCGGTTGACCGGCTTGGTGAGATAATCGTTGGCGCCGGCCTCGAGGCCGGCGACGATGTCCTCGGGCTTGTTCCGCGCCGTCAGCATCAGCACCGGCAGGTCGAAGCCGGACAGCTTCTCGCGGATGATGCGGCACACCTCGTACCCCGACATGCGCGGCAGCATGACGTCAAGCAGGACCAGGTCAAAGGTCGATTCATCGAGGCGCTGCAGCGCCTCGTCGCCGCCCGCGGCGGTAACCACGTTATACCCCTCGAGGGTCAGATAATTGATCAGCACCTGCAGTATGACCGGTTCGTCGTCGACGACCAGTATCCTGCCGCGCTCCCGGGGTCTGGTCACGGCGCCGTTTTCGATCGTGCGGATATCCTCCAGGGTCACCCCGGGAAAAAGCGCCGGCGCGTCCGCGAAGAGCTCCTTCGTTTCGCCGGCTGCGCCGCTCGGCCGCGCCGCGCCGGATGCCGCCGGGATCGTGAAGTAAAACCGCGAGCCCTTCCCCTCCTCCGTCTCCACCCATATCCTGCCGCCGTGCAGCTCCACCAGTTTTTTCGCTATGGACAGGCCCAGCCCGGTCCCGCCGTAGGTGCGCGCGATGGAGCCGTCGGCCTGCTCGAAGGTCTCGAATATCCGGCCCGTTTTGTCCGGGGGGATGCCGATACCGGTGTCTTCAACGACGACCGTGAAAAAGCCCTCAGCGGCGGGCTCCCTCCGCGCCGCGACGGTTATACCGCCCGTCTCAGTGAACTTCACGGCGTTGCCGAGGAGGTTCAGCATGATCTGCTGGAGGCGGTTCTCATCGGCCTCAACCAGCGCCGCATCGGGATCAATGTCGTTCCGGACCGAGAGGGCCTTCTTTTCCGCCAGGGGCTTCAAAACGGCTATGACCATCTGCGCCAGGGAATAGAGGTTGACCGGCTTCCGGTTGAGGACGATATCATGGTGCTTCAGCTTTGAAAAGTCGAGGACGTCATTGACCATGCCGGCAAGGCGCCGGCCGCTGGAAACGATGAGGGAAAGGTCGTGGATCGACTTCTCGCTCGGAGGGCCGGCGGCGCCGCCGATGAGCGATTCGGCGATGCCGATGATCCCGTACAGCGGCGTGCGCAGCTCGTGGGACATGTTGGCGAGGAACTCGTCCTTCAGGCTGTCGAGGCGCTTCAGCTCGACGTTGGCGGTGCGGAGTTGGTCGATCTCAAGCTGCACGATCTGGGCCAGGTGGTTGAAGGTATTGGCCAGTATGGCCAGCTCGTCGCCGCCCTTCACCGGGATGCGGTGCTCCAGGTCGCCCCCGCCGATCTTTTCCACGCCCACGATGAGATTTCCGATGGGACGCGAGAGAAAGGTGCTCAGGAAAAAGCCGAGGAGGCTTGCCAGGACCAGCGCCACCGCAATGGCCGCGTAGATGACCAGGCGGAGCTTCCTGATGGGGGCAAGCACCACCGCCTGGGAATACACAAGCCTGCCGAGGCAGACCGCCGGCTTGCCCGGCAGGGAGCCGGAGGAAACAAACTCGTAGCAGACGCCGTCCGCGCCGGGAAATGAAACCTCGGCATGGCCGGGGTGCCGCTTCAGCGCGTCAACCTCGGCCGCCGTGATCCTGGCCCTCGGTTCGTTGTTCCGTGCAACACGCCCGCCGATGTACCGGGACAGTACCACGCCGTTATACCGTTCCTCGGAAGAAACCAAGATCGCGTCCGCATAGATAAGCCCGTCGTCGGCAAGGGGCTTCAGCATGGATATCATGTCCTGCGAATCCACCATGGAGCTCCGGATATCGCCGCCGTTCATCATCAGGATATTAAGGGTTGTCCGGGCCAGGACACGGCTGTTTATCTCACCCTGGTGGGTTATGAGGGCAAGCTTCTGTTTTTCCTGTTGACTGAGTATAAACAGGGAGAGTGGAAGGGTCGCTGTTATGATGATTATGATGAAGGTGAGGATTAATTTGTATTTTAGTTTCAATCCTGTACCCGCTCTATAAATCCTATTGAATCAGCTTCAAAAGGCAGGAATAATCAAATAAAAGAATTTAGATTAAATCAACAGAATTTTTATGAATCGACTATTTTTTAGGGTTTTTACTCTGACACCAGAGGAAAAAAACAATTTTGTCAGGGGTTACTCTGACACCGGGATCAGTAATTGTATTAGAAGCCCGCGACATTGAGCCATGCTCCGGCTATTACGAACAGGGTCAGAGCAGTTGTATCCCGATTGTTATCGGTATATGATTGAGACGTGGATGCCTAAACTACTGAGTTAGATGTTTACGTCCCCCTGGATAGTTATCGGTGCCTCTTTAAAGTGGAAGGTTCCGATATCGGTAAATAAATCCTTATTTGCGTATATTTGAATGAAAGAACGGGCTGGATGGCAGAGAGCAACTTCGACCGGAACACTGAACCCACATACCAGTTAATAAAATGACAAATTTTTGATAAATATTCAGATTGTGAAGGGCAAAGAATTTCGGTGTAGAAAAAAAGAGGGGCTGGTATTGCACCAGCCCAACAAGAAGTATTACCTTAAAATTTGCCAAGGAAAATCCTCAGCACCTAAGCTGAATAAAGTGATTAAACATATTTTAGGAGGATTTGCCTAAAATATTGCAGCTAAAGGCTAATTCTGATGAAAACGTAGCACAAAAATTCATTGAAGTCTCGTATAGTTATAAATTTGGAACAAATTCTTGTTTCAGATTTATAAATCAGCAACTTGTTATATGATAAAAAATGCCCCTGGGGGTTTTTTGAATCAGGGGCATTTTTAAAACAAGGAACAACGTGGCTGTTTAAATTAAAAATAAATTGCTAATTATTTCCATTTTGTGCATATTTCTTTCTGAATTCAGCAGGAGATATCCCTGTTGCTTTTCTGAAGGCCGAATGAAAGGCAGAATAGGAGTTAAACCCCACAGCCAGGGCTATGGAAAGGGTATTTCGGTCAGCTTCAGCGATGAGAAGTTTTTTAGCATCATCAATGCGAAAACTGTTAATATAATTGTTGAAGTTCTTGTTGTAATGCTGGTTAAGGAACTGGGACAGCTGGTGCTGGGTCACACCCAGGGACTGGCTGAGACGGGGAAGAGTGAGGTCCTCGTCGCAATAAAGCTTCTCTTTGGTCATCATGACGTTCAGCTGCTTTCCCAGGTTATCCAGATCAAGACCGTTGAGATATGACTTGGAGTATGATTCAGACTCCGCCGTTGCAACATGCACGGTGCCATACTGGACGAGGTACGGATACCTCTGTCCCAGGAGATAGAAGCATAAAATGACCATGCTAACCAGCAGGTTGATTATCTTGAGCGCCGGCAGGGACAGCGAGATGGTCCCCCCCAGGCCGATAATGCCGGTTATTACCCAGATCACCAGGAAGGAAAAGAGGAGGACTATCTTCTTTTCCGCGGGGTTTCCCTTCTTGAGCTGGAGAAGGATACGCACCATCGGCGCGGCTATGTAGAGTATCGGGGAAAGGACGCTCCCGGTAAAGATGATCCTGAGCATTATATGCCTGTTCTGGTTAATCAATTCATAGACGACTTCGCGTTGAACATTGGGAGTGTAAAGGAAATAGGACAGGAGGTAAAGGGTCACCACCAGGAGCGGCGCAAAATGAAGGATGTCCTTCCGGTGAAGCCTGTCTCTGTCTCCGGTAAGGCTCTCCAGGTAAAAGAAAAGGAGCGGCCCCATGCAGAGAACCACCGGAACCTGGAAAAAGAAAAGTATCGGGTAATCGTAAATTTTTTGGGAATGGAGGAGGTATAGGGAGAAAGTGATAAAACCCATGAGGGCCAGGATCACCGCCAGGACCATGTTGCGAAAATCAATGGGACGGACGAGTAACCCCAGGGCCATCACGATGGAAAGACCGCTGGCAAAAATGATAATCAGGTCAATTATTGTCATCGTATTCAATTTCTATGGATTCATGAAATTGTGTTATTTTCATGATAAGGCTTAAATTATGCAACAAAAATTAACATTTTCCCGCCGCTACCTGTTGTGCCAGGTCATCCCGCCTCTCCCAACACTTCGATTATATCAGTCTTATCGTCAAACGGTAACTATCGGAAAAATGAAATCCCCCTCACCGGACACACCGGGCAGCCGGTCAGAACAGGCTCATCACCGCCTGATGTATGAATATGCCGCTGAAGATGAGGAGGAGCGCGCCGCTCACGGCACAGACCGCCTTCTGGAACCTGTTGCCGAAAAAACGGCCGCCGCGGTAGGAGAGGACGGAAAGCGCCCAGCTCCACCCGAAATCGCAGAGCCAGTGCACCGCCATGAAAACCGCCACGCCGGCGGGGCCGAAAACAGCCGCCCCCATCACCATGGAAGCGCCCACCGTGGCCCACCAGAGAAGGAAATAGGGATTGGCCGCCGTAAGGACCACGCCGGCCCCCAGGGGAGAACGGCTGTCGCTCACCGCTGTTATTGCGCTGCCGCGAAGGCTTCTGAACATCCCGATCGCCATGAAGAGAAGCACCGCGCCCCCGGCCATGCCGAGGGCGGGCCTCACGCCCGGGAATGCCAAGACATATCCAAAGCCGAAAAAAACCGCGGCCATGAGGGGGAGTTCTACCATGCCATGACCGATGGCGATGAAGATGCCGGCGTGGGGCGACCTGCTCCCCTTCCCCACCGTTACGGCCGAAAGCGGTCCCGGCGCCATGACCCCGGAAAGGGAAACGAGGGCTGCCCCGGCAATAAATTGCGCGAAATCCGTATCCATTTCCTCCTCTTCCTTTTTAGACATTTGGTCAAAAAGGTGCGATTATGGAAGTATTTTTTATAGGAAGCAATTTAAAAGATATTATTAATCATTTGACGGCAATCTCCGCTATAGTATAACATTAAATAAATTTACCGGCGAGGATTACGCACCATGTTCAAACGATTTAATCATTTCATTCTCTACAAATTTGACGAAAGTGATTATCTGACCAGAAAAAAAGCCTCCCTGGTCATGTTTTTCGCCCTGTTCCTCATCGTACTCCTGAATATTGGGGCCGCCGCATCCTTCACGGTAAGCCTCGAACGGGCCCTCCAGTTTTACGGAGCGGCCATACCGGCTTCGCTTTTTTCCCTGCTGACGCTCGTTTTTCTTCGCCGGGGAAAACTTCAGGTTGCGGCCAATATTTTTGTCATCCTCACTTCAGGCGTCGTTTTCGTCATGTTTCTGGCGAAAAAGCCGGAGGTCGCCTACGTGAGCCTTTCATACTTCATGTTCGTCTGCATTCTGTTCGCGGCGGTCTTCTCGTCGCGCATCGTAACGACCCTCATCTTCATCTTTTTCGTGGCCGCAGACCTGGCCATGTTCATCATGAACAGGGACACCATCGACGCGGCCCTGGTCCCCATGCTCAAGACCGGCCTCATCGACAGCCTGGCGGCCCTGACCATCGCCTATCTCATCGCCATGCTTTCCATCACGGTCCTGGAGAACTCGATACGCATCATCAAGGATGAGAAGGGCAAAAACGACGAACAGTTCAAGAAACTTTTCGATATCCATACCATTATAAAAGGCAGCTCTAATCAGTTAAAGAAGGTCGCGGCAGACATGAGACAGACCACTGCCTCCTTCTCCGGGAACATCGAGGAACAGGCATCGACCATCAGCGGGATCGCCGCGACAGCCACGGGCGTATCCGGCGGCATCGCCCAAGTGAGCTCCAGTACGGCCGACCAGTACGACTCCTTCGTGACCCTCATCGATTCTATCAAGAGCCTCGCCGTTGAAATAGACGTCCTCAAGGCCAGCTCAGAGGAGATCACGAATCTCTTCACGTCGGTCATCGCCATCGTGAAGAACAGCGAAGGGGCCATAACCCTGATCGAACGCAACTCGAACGAGCTCCTCGAGAGCTCCCGGAAGCTGTCGAGCGTCATGGAGATCCTCGGCGAGATCTTCGACAAGATACAGCTGCTGGCGCTGAACGCCTCGATCGAGGCGGCCCGGGCCGGCGAGCACGGCAAGGGCTTCGCCGTCGTCGCCCACGAGGTGAACAAGCTCTCCGACCAGTCGGTGGGGAGCCTCAAGGAGATAACGGAGCTGATCCAGTACAACAACCAGATGTCGATGGAAAGCATGAACAGCATCGCCTCCACCGTGGCGATGCTGAAGGAAATCGTGGGCATCGTCAACACGGTCCAGGACAAATCACGGGACATCTTCCGCCACATCAACACCCAGGAGCAGATCAAGGTCGACATCCAGGAGAAGGTCGATATCGTGCAGAAAAAATCGATCGACATCAAGAACGCCGCCAGGACCCAGGACACGGATATGAACGAGATAACCAGGAACCTCGGCAGCATCAGCACCCTGATCCAGTCCAACATTGACGCGGCCAGGGGCCTCTCCTCCACGGCGGAAAACCTCGCCCTTATGGCAGACGAGCTCTCGGAGCTCATCGGCGGCACCGAGAAAATGAACCAGGGCATCGCCTAGGCCGCTGGCGCCGGGCCCGCGGGGAGACACGCGTCATGAAAAATAGCCAGGTAAACAAGGTAGTCCCCATCGACCGCTTCGGCGACACGGAAAAATACATCCTCGTGCCCCGGCTGGAGCGCAGGCGGGTCGTGAAAAAAGTAAAGCGTCTCATCAGGGTGAAGGGAGAGTGCTATTTCACCCTGGGCGTCCCCCTGTCACTCATCGATTTCATCTACCGGGCCGTGGTCAAACTGGGCCTCCGGGACCGGCGGCTCATTTTCTCCAGGGGATCGGTGAAAATAAACAACCGCCCCTCGAGCAGCGTGGTCGAGGTGCACGAGCTTGACTGGGACCTGGGAACGTCCATGATCATCCCGATGAAGCGGAAATACGCCACCATGCTCGACTTCGACGTAGGAGGCGCCAGGCACACGGTCCGCCTCATGGAGGTCATGGTGCTTTCAGCGCTGCTGAAGCTCGTCTTCAGGGAAAAATCGGAAAAGTGGCGCTCGGCGAAGGCGGCGACGATCATTGCCCGCGGCTGGGGCTCGATGAACGGGGAAAACCCGCCCGACATTTCCCGCGTTTCCGGCGGCTGAACCCGGGCGGATTCTGTTTATCCGAGCGCTTCCCTGAGCCTCGCGGCAAATTCCTCGAAATGGTACGGCTTCTGGACAAAACCGGAAACGGTGTTCCCGGCGAACCGTTCCGATATCTCGTATTCGCTGTATCCGCTGGAAATGATCACCCTGATGTCCGGCCTGATCTTCTTCAGTTCACTGAACGCCTCGACGCCGTTCATCATCGGCATGGTGAGGTCGAGTATGACGCACACGATCGACGCGGCATGCTCCCTGAAGATCCTGAGGGCCTCAATGCCGTTGGCCGCCGTCAGCACCGAAAAGCCGAGGAGCTCCAGCATGCGCCTCCCCACCGAAAGGACCGTTTCCTCGTCATCGACCAGGAGCACGGTGCCGGACCCGTGCCATGTCCCGGAAGGCTCCCTCTTCGCCTCCTCGCGGACGCCCTGGCCATGCAGGGCCGGGAAGAAAACCCTGAAGGAGGTGCCCTTACCCGGCTCGCTGTTGATCCTGATCGCGCCCCGGTGGCCCCGGACAATGCCGAGGACCGCGGCAAGGCCGAGGCCCCGTCCGGTGAACTTTGTGGTGAAGAAGGGCTCGAAGATCCTGGCGACGGTCTCGCGGTCCATGCCGGTGCCGGTATCGGTCACATCCAGGTAGGCATACTCCCCCTCGGGCAGGTTGTCGTCCAGGTAGGTGCTCTTGAGGTCGGCCCGCGACATATCCGTGGAGCCCGCGGCGATCATGATGGCCCCCGTCTCGTCACCGATGGCCTCGGAGGCATTGATGACGAGGTTCATGATGATCTGCCTCACCTGCACGGCGTCGCCGTAGATGAGCGGCATCCGCTCGGGGAGTTCAAAGCGGATGGCGATCTTCTTTGATATTGATACCTCGAGGAGCTGGGTGATCTCCTTCATCGCCTCGCGGAGGTCGATGGGCGCAAGCTCGAACCTCCCCTTGCCGGAATAGGCGAGCATCTGCCGGCACAGCTCCGCCGCGCTGAAGGACCCCTTCCGGATATCCCTCAGGTTGTCCCAGACCGGGGAATCAGGACCTATTTTCATGAGGGCCAGGTCGGCGTTGCCGAGGATGCCGGTGAGGATATTGTTGAAGTCATGGGCGATCCCTCCGGCAAGGACGCCGAGGCCCTCGAGCTTCTGGGTGTGCTGGAGCTGCATCTCGAGGCGGCGGCGCTCATCCTCGATACGGTGGCGCTCGGTCACGTCTATCATGATGCCGCTGATGCCGGCGACCTTCCCGTCCTCGTAAATCAGCCTGCCCGAGGTGCGCACGTAATGGACATTCCCCCCCTTGTCAACGGCGCGGAACTCCCGCGGCGGCATCTGCTCCCCCGAAAACAGCTTCAGGACATCCTCCATCATTCTCGGCCGGTCGTTTGAATCGACAAAGAAGCTGAAGTGCTTCCCTATCACCTCTTCCGGATTGTATCCCGCCACCTGCTCGATGACCGGGCTTATATAGGTGAACCGGCCCTCAAGGTCCACGCTGTAGATGACATCGGAAATATTCTCCACCAGGAGACGGTATTTGTCCTCGCTCTTCTGGAGCGCTTCCCGGGCCTTCTTGTGCTCGACCATCTCCCGCTCGAGCATCTCCGTCCGCATCCGCACCCGTTCCTCCAGGGTCTGGTTGAGGCGGCGCATTTCATCCTCGACGCGCTTCAGGGCCGTGATGTCGTGAAAGACGACGAGCCGCCCGATGAGCCGCCCGCGGTCATCGAACAGGGAGGAGCTCCGGACATCATAGACTGCCGGCGATTCCCCGGCGCACTGCATCTCCTCGCTTGCATCGGTTCCCTGATCGGATGCGGGGAGAAGTCCCGAAGGGAATCGGGACGCAACCACCTCCCGTACCGGGCGGCCGACGGCCGACGACGGGTCGGCTCCGAAAAGCCTGCAGGCGGCCGGATTCATGTCCTCGATGGCATCTCTGCCGTCAAGGACCAGGACCGCGTCGCCCATGTTCCGTATCAGCATGTCGCAGGCGACCGGCACTATGTCCAGCAGACGGTACCTGATGATGCCCCACGCCACCGAGATGCCGGTTATCATAAAGGCAATGGGGGTGAGGTCGAGGCCCGGCACCGGCGTTATGCCGAGAACATAGGCCAGGCTGCCGATCCACGGCATCATGATCCCGACCATGAGGACGATGGTCTTTGAACGATACAGGTCCCGGGAGCGAATGGCCGTCCTGAACAGGATGAAGGTGGCGATGGCCAGCAGGAGATAGCAATAGGCTATGAAAAACCAGAACCAGGGTCCATGCTCATAGACAGGATAGGGACCGGCGGTGAGATTGCCGGATACCGCTGTGCCGGGCGTGATATCCGTCCACATGAGACCGTGCAGGTCGTTCGTCAGGACCATGATGAAATTAAGTGCGGGGACCAGCCAGATGAGAAGAAGCCTCTTCCTGGTGATCCAATGAAACGGCCGGTTGAATTCCAGGGCCACCAGGAGGGTGAGCACCGGGACGCTTCCTATGCCGATATATTCCATCCTGGCGCACCAGACCTTGGTCCCGAAATCCGCCGAGGCGGCTTCAATGGCGGCAAAAAAGGCCCATTCGGCGATTGCGGCCATGTACAACGTGAAGGGTACGGCGGCCCTTGACGTGGCGCGGTGATTGAAGGAATATACCGCCAGCATCAGGGCGCAGCAGGCGGTCAGGATCATGATGCCGCTGATTAGAGGAAATCCGAAATTCATTTTCTTCGATCACCAAGGAGTTTTGTAACGCGGTATCGGCGAGTTCCGGCCGGCTGCCCTCTGCCGTTATCCACGGAACCTGCAGGCACCACCGATATGTACCGGAGCTGATAAGAGATGTCAATTATTAAATGACCTCCTCCGTTCTATTTCTCCACGTCGCCCCGATCGCCCGCGGTTTTAAATATTTGACAATAGAGGCCCCGGGGTATCATGAAGACCATGGCTCGGCCCGGCGCCGGCCTTATCAGGCAATATCGGCCGGAGCATGACACGGAACAGGCAATGACAGACACCATAGACAGCATCTATCATAAACTGAAAAAGCAGGTGAATCAGGCCCGGTTGAAGGATATAACCGTGGATATCATAGCCAGGTACCGGGCCCGGGACCTCAACGGCCTCTCATTCTACGCGGAACTCCTGGGCATCGAGCCGTCTGAGAGCGGCCTGAGCAGGATGTTCGCCCGTGTCATTCAGCACTACCACCCGGACAAGCTTACGAAAATACTCAACGAAATCGAGCTCCATTTCAGGAACAACAGGCTGGAAGAACTGGCCCGGCTGAAAAACATCTTCATTTTTGACGTCCCCCCGCAGCGCGCTGTTCACAGGGATGAGCGGACCGTTGACGAGACCTACGCCTACAGTGACGATGATTTCGGATATGATGAAAAAACCCCCTATGATGAAGATGCCGCCGGGGTGGACGAAGCCGATGAATTCGAAGAAGCTTACGACGACCATGAATACGGCTTCATCGAGGCCCTCACCAGGCTGATACTGGGAAACCTGGATTTCACCATCACCATTGAGGACGTGCAGTCCATTGAGGGCGAACTCGACCTGTCCGATTACGACATCGTCGACCTGAAGGGAGTCGAGCATTGCATGAACATCAGCGGCCTGAACCTCTCCGGAAACCACATCAGCGGCATCGCCCCCCTTTCGCGCCTGGCTCAGTTGGAGTCGCTGTTCCTCTCCGGGAACCGTATCCGTAATATCAGCGGCCTGGCTGCGTTGGTAAACCTCAAGGAGCTGGACCTTTCGTTCAACGAGATCGAGGATATTACAGCATTAAAGACACTGGAAAGCCTGCTCTATGTCAACCTTCTGGGAAACCCGGTCAGGGACACGGGCACGATCAAAGAGCTGTTGGACCGCGGCGTGCTGGTGGTGTATTAATGTAACTCTCGTTAAAATTGATGCCTGTCATTTACATCAATTGTATTATCCTTAATATTAAAACGGACAATTAATTTGACATGGATGAAAAAATATTATACTATTATATGGTTGGCCATGAAAAAGATTCTGTTTATTATCATGCTTTTGGGAACGACGGGGCTCTTCATCACCTGTGAGAGTGATAATTTAGTTTTCAATACTAAGGATGAACCCTTATTATTATTGGGCGTTAAGCCTAACGCTCCCGCGGTGACTCCTCCGCCGGCAGCCATCTATATCTACAGCGCCGGGCAACAGCCAAATGGCAACTTGGGCGGCCGGGCCGGCGCCGATGCGCTATGCACAGCCGCCAATCCCACGGCCGGGACCACTGTGCATGCGTTTTTATCAGTAGACTCCTCCGACCTGATCATTGACCTTGTCCCCCCTGCCTACCGGACCGGCATTTCCGTTGTTGATGGCGGAGGGGCAAATATCATTTCCACCGACTGGGCCAGCATCTGGGACGGATCTATTGATATGACATTAAGCGCCGCAAGCGTCCTGGGCGGCGGTCTGGAATGGTGGAACGGCAGCAATGCAGACGGGACGTTAAACAGCAATAATTGCAGCGGTTGGACGTCTGGCTCATCGATGACCATCGGCCAGATGGGGAATTCAAATTTTACCAATTCCAGCTGGATTACATGGGGTTCCCTGATTTGCAGTTCAGGCAGCAATTATCTTCTCTGCGTGGCCTATTAGTTGTAATTTCAGCAGACCATATGCCATCAGATCAACAGTATCTACAACGTTATCTTTTTTTATTACCTATCAGGTGATGAATGACCCATACGATACCTGCCAGCATGATACAGCAGCCGGACGCAACCGATCTTTTTTTTTCGCAATTTTTTAATGTCACTTGATCACTATATACAATGATAAGGCTGAAAGAGGAATGCGGTCGATACCGGAAGCATCATCAAGCCATCGGAGAGCGCTCCCCGTCATTTGAATCCAAAACGGGTAAGTGCCAGCATACATTTTATGAAGCAATCCGGGGATTCTCATTGAAAAAATAATCCGGCCCCATCATAGTTCGCATAGGATCCAGTATGCTCTTCCATAACCAGAACAGACATGCGCGGATATTTCCGCCTTACGTTTTTTAGAGGCCGCTAATAGTTACACATTCCGGTATAAGGATATTGAAAATGACCGCATCAACCGAGGGAAAACACGGCTCCAGCAGGAAATTCACCTTCATTCTATTCTTCCTCATCATGGCCGCAGCCATCCCGGCGGTTTCACATGCGGCATCCATCAGTTTCGGGCCCTACCGCTACTACGCCGCCTGAGAACCTTTTTATAAAGACAATCTGCTGAGTAAAAACAACACCCAGTCCTATACCTGGAAGCACAGGTTCACCATGGACCCGGCGCCCCTTTACGGCTTCTCCCTGGGATTCAGTTTTGCCGAACGCTGGAACGTTTCCGCGGTCTTTGTCACGGGCAGGTATATTTCGAAATTTTCCCACCTGGCGGCGTCCTACCCGGCACCGGTCTTCGTGACGCTGATGGAGGTCAGCTGGCTTGTCACCCCGACGGCGATTTCCTCGCGGCAGAGCACGAACAAGTATGATCTTGACCCGACCCTGAGCTGCGCCGTTACCTCGTTCATGAAAGTGTTCATCGGCTTCAAGTTCCAGCATTACACCGTCGCCGAATGACCCTGCAACGTGCCCATGAGGCTCATCGGTCCCGACTCCGGAAACTACTGGATATACAACGACACGCGCATCACCTACAACGGTTATTCCGGCGGGCTCGGGGCAAGCTTCAGCGCGCACGTTGTGGAGAACCTGTTCTTCTTCTTCAATGTATCGGCCCTCTACCAGTATCCCCAGATGAAAGCCAATAACTCGTTCTTCATTATGTTTATCAGAGATGGCGGAGAAGGGTTCATACTGCCGCTCAATTTCAAGGACGCCCTTCACAACCAGCGGAAGAACAGGCTGATCTATAACGCCGTGGGGGGAAATATCACGACCAGCTTCGCCTACCGGATACCGGCGGCGCACCTCACCCTTTCCCTGGGTGCCCGGTACCAGTTTCTCTATTTCATGGGATCGGATGCCAGCGGTTTCAGGTTCAACGGGAAATCGGACCATTACTACGGCGGGACCTTCTCGGCCATATTCAGCTTTGAGCTTACCAAGGAAACGAAGCCGTCCGAAGGCAAAGAATCGTAACGCTCATCGCCGACTTGTTGAAAACATCCGGTACGATACGATGGAAGCGGTCCTGGGCCAGGGGATACGCAGGTCCTTAATTAAGAATCGGGCCGGGATACCGATTGGCTCTTTTCAACGGAACAAAGCCGGTTTTTTCAGAGCCGCGGCGTTGCAGGGGGCTGGGAAATCACCACAAAGACCATTACGACAGATGGACGTTCATTTATCCGGATAAATCTGACGCAGCACGACTTTCCCGCTGCTCAGCACCTGGAAATCAACCGGGGGCTGGTCCTCGGCAATGTCCTTAAGAGACATGCCCTTTTTCCGCAGCGCCGCCTTTATTTTAACAAGAAGTTCCCTGTCGGGGATGAATTCTGTCTTAACATCCTTCACCAGACGGTAAAATCTGCCGTGGACGTATTCAATCTGATAATTATCGGCGGTTCCGGACGGCCCTTTGCCGGTTACTATCTCATTGCTTGTTTTACCTTTTCCGTAGCTGCCTTTCATCGCGATCTCTCCAGAGCGTTTTCCATCCAATGACGGCGTCCCCGCAACGGCTCAACCGAGGGCCTATCCATCACCGGCATAGCAGAGGTTCATCCATCAGGTGTTTATCATATCATGTGGTTTAATAATTGCAAAATATTAATTGGCACGTCCCGTATTATTCAAAGTCAGGGCATGAAATGCGGGTCAGGACCGGCAGGGTTACGGGGTCCAGTTTCTGGTGCGGGCATATGCGGGAATCGTTAAAAATTGAAATGATGCTTGCCATGTCGATTGGTATCGGTAACAACCGGGGTCGGAGCAAACAGGACCGATTGTTATCGGTAATTTCAGGGTGTCAGAGCAACAAAGAGTCCGATAGTTATCGGTTAAATCCCGGGTCAGAGCAAAACAAAGGCCGATTGTTATACCGACAAGAGCTGCCTCTTCCTGTACCTGGCCCAGCGGACAATCCCGATCGGCACCGCCTACGCGGTATGGACCGGCATCGGCGCCGTCGGGACCTTCACCCTGGGCATCCTCTTTTTCAGGGACCCCGCCACCGCGGTCAGGATAGTGTCGGCGGGGCTGGTCGTCATCGGCCTCGTGGGCCTCAAGCTGTCGCATCCGTAGGCCCCCCGCCCCCCCCGAAGGGGGCTTATTGACCTGGTACTGATCATTTAAATCACCCTCCGGGGGATTTAGGGGGATTTTAGGTCGGCCTTACCGGATATGGCACGCCTATATCCAGCCCAAGATGCCGCCGAAGACGATGAGCATGACGGCATTCACCCCGAAGAGGGAACCGATAACTATCTTCTGGACCTTCGGCTCCCAGTCATAGCAGTACATCGACACCACCCAGAAGGGAATGTACACCGTGATGAACACGGTGAGGGCGCCCCACCAGGGATAGACCCACACGAAGGCCGGCGTTTTCACTAGGAAGATCTCGAACACCGAGTAGAACGCCGCGTTGATGACCGCGATGACCAGGCGGTTGTTCACGCCGAGGATCTTCATCTTCGGGTCCTCCGGCAGCACCTTGCTGAAAATGAGTCCCGAGATGGAGAACATGAGGCTCAGCTCGACCCCCACGCCGATGAGAAGGAGAAACGCGGTCCCCGTGGGGACGGTCCAGAGGGCGTGGCCGGAACAATGCTGTATCAGGGCGTTCACGATCTCCACGAACCAGTGCACCATGTAGAGCGAGAGGCCCGCCGCCACTCCCTTCCAGTTCTTCTTCGAAATCTCGTTGAAATAGACGTACACGACAAAGGCAAGCATCGGGATCAGGTACCACTGGAACGTCGCGCCGCTGCGCAGTATTTTCAATGCCTGCTCGGTCGCTTCCGGGTTGTTTAACATAGGCGCCTCCTGTTGGGATTATTTCAGGATAGTCTGAAATCTTATCGCTGCGATTACATTGGCCCCATAAATCCCCCGGAGGGGGACTTCCGGGAAATGCATTCCCACAGCAGCCCCCCTCCGGGGGGGCTGGGGGGCTACTTTTTCACCACCGTCACCTTCTTTGATATCAGGCCCGCCTCGATGGCCTCTTTTTCAAGGCTCTCCCGGAAATCGGGATGGGCGATGCCGATCATGGCGCGGGCGCGGTCCTCGATGCTCTTGAGCCAGAGGTCGGCTATGCCGTATTCCGTCACCACGTACTGGACATCGGACCGGGGCGTGGTCACCACGGTCCCCGGCTGGAGCGTTGACGTGATGCGGTTGATGGGCCCGGATTTGCCGACCGACATGGAGTTGAGTGCGATAAAGGACTTCCCTCCCTTCGACCGGTGCGCGCCGCGGACGAAATCAAGCTGGCCGCCGGTTGAGCTGAACATGTTGAAGCCGATCGACTCGGAGCAGACCTGGCCGGTCAGGTCAACCGTCAGGGCGTTGTTGATCGAGATGAAGTTGTCGTTCATGGCGATGTTGTTGATGTCGTTGATGAAATGGATCGGCATTGATTCGAGCATCGGGTTGCGGTGCATGAACTCGTAGAGCTCCTTGGACCCCACGCCGAAGCCGTAGGTTATCTTGCCCGGGTAATACTGCTTGAACGCGCCGTTGATGACGCCCTTCTTCGTCAGGTCCATCATCGAGTCGGTCAGCATCTCGGTGTGGACCCCCAGGTTCTTCTTGTTCTCGAGGAAGAAGCCGACGGCGTTGGCGATGCCGCCGAACCCGAGCTGGACCGTGGCGCCGTCTGGGATGCGCTCAACGATGTGGGACGCGATCTGCTTTTCCACGTCGGTGATCGGGATGTTCGGAAGCACCGGGACATCGTAGTCCTGCTCGCAGATGCAGGTGGCCTGGTCGACGTGGATGTGGGCATGGGTGCCGAAGGTATAGGGGATCTTTTTATTGACCTGGACCACGACGTCGCGGGCGGTCTTCAGGATGGAGTAATTAACCGACGCCCCGCCGGGACCGAAGCTCATGTAGCCCCATTCGTCGGGTTCGGAACAGACCATGAAGAGAACGTCCGGCTTAAGCTCCTGGGTGATGAGGTCGTCGAAATTCGAGAAGCTGCAGGAGTTGACTTTAATATTTCCCTGGGGCATGAAGATGCGCTCCAGCGGCCCCAGGAACAGGGCCAGGTGGCCGATATGCCCCTGGTATTTCGCTTCAAAATGCGGCATCGGCCGCATCATGAGGGCCGATGATACCGTCACATTTTCCAGCTCTTCATACCGCTTCGCCACCTCGGCCACGAGGTCATAGGCGGCGCAGGGACCTCCGGGCGTGCAGATAAAATCGCCCGACTTCACCACTTTAACTGCGTCACTGATTGAAACCAGCTTCTTATTATACGTTTCTTTCCAACCCATTGACTCCTCCAGATAGTATCGTTAACCCGGCAGCAAACACGGGAAAGCATGCCATGGAAATTCCGGTCAGGTTTGACAGAACAAAGCAGTTGACAATAAGCAAAAGCCACCGGACCGCAAATGTCAATACTTTATCCCCTCATACTTATCATTTGAGATGCATTTCAGAATTTTTTTCCGGCCGGCTGCCGGCGCATCCATAGTGATTGACAAAGCTGTTCAAGATCGGCACTTTGATCAGAAAATTGCCGGGGAATACGCCATGAAAAAATTCATTTCAGACAGGAAGCTCCTGCCCGCGCTGGTCATAATCAGCGGCCTGTTATATGTTATTTCACAGGCCACCATTCTCATTATTCTTGGGCCGCTGGGGACGGGGCAGCTGAAGTTCCAGTTTTCCTTTGACGCCAAAAGCCTGGCGGACATCATCACCGCGTGGGGCGAAACCGGCATGGCGGTGTTCAGGGACCATTTTTACATGGACTTCCTGCACCCGGTCATCTACAGCTCATTCATGTTTTTCCTGCTCTGTTACCTGAGAACGAAACTGCCGAAATCCGAGATTTCCAGGGACATCCCTCTATACTTTCTGCTTCCTTTCGCCGCTGCCGCGGTTGACCTGGCGGAAAACTTCCTGGAGCTGGCCATTATCAGGCAGCAAACGGAGATTCCCGGATGGATGGCTCTCATGAACGGATTGCTTTCATCGTTGAAGTGGGGCCTGTCAGCGGCATGCCTGGCGATTATCGCACTGTTTGCCGCCAGGCTGGCGTTCTATGTTAAAAAATCCGGGAAGGGAGCGGCAGCGTAAGGCATCTTCACTTAAGGCATTCCCACGAATCAACGGCCACGTGGTACTCGGTGCAGGCTTCCTTCCGGCGCGGGTTCTTGGACGATCCTTCTATCCTCACCACCGTGCCGGTGGCCCGGACCGTGCCGTCGCATTCGATCTGATCCTTCGAGTAGATGACGATCTGGAACGTGCCCATGTCAAAATACGTTTCATGGCCGTAACCCTTCGGGGGGGCCACCATGTGCTGCCATATCTCCCTGGCCACCGTTCCCTCGATGGTGACCATGGCCCCTTCGCGGCCCCACAGGGCGCCGGCGTCCCTGATGATGTCCCGGCCCGGTTTCGCGGCATGTCCCGATACCGCGCCCAATGCAGCGACAAGAATCATGACCATCATCCGTTTCATGGCATCCTCACGCTCAGTCAGCGTTCTGTTAATCCGATGTCGCCCGGCCGCCCGGCTATTGATACCTGATGTAGCATATCCGGTTCTTCCCTTCGGATTTCGCCCGGTACAGGGCCTTGTCCGCCAGGGCGATGAGCTCCTTGCTGTCGCGGCATTCGGTATGCTCGTCCAGCATGGCGATACCGAAGCTCCCGGTGATTTTCAGGTCCGGATAACTCTTCAGGCGGATCGCCTCGATGCTGCGGCACATCCGCTCCGCGACGACCTTGGCCTCGTCCTCCCCGCAGTGGGGCAGGAGCAGTACGAATTCGTCGCCCCCGTACCTGCCGACAAGGTCGTAATTCCTGACAATCTGCGTGCTTACGCCCACCGACTCTTCCAGGAACTTCGACTTGGCGTCGTATTCGCGCAGGCCGGACTTGAATATATCGGAAATCCGCAGGAGGATCTCGTCTCCCAGCTGGTGGCCGTAGTTATCGTTGAAGACCTTGAAGTCGTCGATATCGATCATCACCACGCATATCGAAAAACGGTGGCGCTTCGATTCGTTGATCAGTTCCTGAAGCCGGGCGTGGAAGGCGGCATGGTTATAGAGGCCCGTCAGGCTGTCCCGCAATGCCACCTCCGAGAGGATCCTGTTCTTGTCCTCAAGCTCATGGGTGAGGACCTTCAGCTGGAACGTTCTTTCATCGACCTTTTTCTCAAGGTTGACGTTGAGGTCCTCGACCTCTTTCATCATCCTCACGAACCTGACCGCGAGGATCAGGGCCGTTCCGACATAGAGACCCGCGGCGGCATACGGCAGGACCATGACCTGGAAGAAGCCGGAGATCTCCCTTGCATCAAGGACATAGAGCTTCAGAAGATAGGCCCAGCCGTCATGTATGGCCCCCAGGACCAGGATGATCCCGAAAAAGCTGAACATCAGGGCATAGGGATGCCTTTTCACCAGGGCGGTGACATGGCATGACAGGTTGTAAAAACCGATAAGCTGGGTGACCAGAATCATGGATATCGCCCCGAGGCGGATATTGGAGTCATCGATGAACAACAGGGCTATGAAGACGATGACCGCCAGGTATATCCAGAGGAGCGCCTCGATCCTTTTCCTCTTGAGGTCATATATGCGGTGCAGGAATATGGGGTGCGTGACATTGACGGCCGCCCAGGCTACGCCCAGAACCTTGAACCTGGCCATCATGGAGCCGTAGAAGTTCCAGTAGGTGCACACTTCCAGCATCATGAAAAAACCGCACAGGAGCTGCAGGCAGTAGAACAGGTATTCCTGGGACGTGGGCTTCAGCATGAAGATGAAGGAATACACGACCAGCAGCGCGAAGCCGATGGCGAGGACTATGTAGCTGAGATCAATGAAGAGGAACCTTCCCAGGTCCTTGTCCTTGTTCCAATGCTTCATGTCCGATACGGCTATCTCCCCCAATATCTCGCTGAACAGATAGTAGGAAAGGCGGACTGCTATGACGTTGTCCGCCCCGTATTGGATAAAGGGCCGATTGACCGGATAGTAACGGGGATGGTTCCACATGGAGTGGGCCTCGGGCGGGAACTCGCCCATGCCGCCCACCCTTGTGCCGTTAAAATAGGTCTCGTCTGCATTGGAGATCCTTCCCATGATAAGGCCCAGGTCCTCCCGCGGCAGGTCTCGGTCGATATAAACGGTCTTCCTTAACCACAGGATTCCGCTGATACTGCCGGTCCGGGGAAGTATATAGGGCATCAGGCTTCCGGGCATGGCAACCGTGTCCCAGGAGGAATCATCGTAACCGGGGTCAGCATACCGGGCATCATCGCCAAGCATTATCCTCCATTGACCGGCGAGGGAAAACTGTTCTTTGAGTGATTTCAATTCGACGGGCGAGCCGGCGTCCCTTCCGCCGGCATAAACAGATGCCAGGGAAATAATGACAAGCGATGCTGCAATTGACAGTTGTAGCGTGAACGTGTGGCCCATGGCATTTTTGAATATAGTCCATGAATATGGGCAATTTATCAAGATAATAATTATCAGAAAAGGGTGTTTTTTACTCAATTACCTTTGCGGCAGGCTTTTTCCCGGTGAAAAATTCAAAATCAATACAAGTACAGGGGGGGTGAGGGGTCAGAGCAACCAGGGCCGCCCTGACCCCTTATGAATTAATATCCTCTTTTCTGTAAATCCTTTGCTATGCCCGCGTAAAAAGCGGGAGCGTCGAATCCCGGCGTAATGCCGAACAGATGGCCGATTTCCATGAAGTGGTCCACGCCGCCGCACCACCATGCCCCGGTAATCTCACCGCGGTAATTTCCCCACCTGGCGCTGTTGACAGAAACCATGCAGTCATTGGCGCCGTCAACGGACTTGATATAGGCGTTGAGGGGCGCCGAGACCAGGAAGGTGGGCGTTATCGTTTTAATCTTTCCGGCGTAACTCTGATAATAGATCCCCGGAACGTCCTTCACGTTGGGGTTGAAGATATTGATCATGTATGACGTTGCGAGGCTCCGTATTGCCGCCTCGGAATCGGCATTTTCGCTGTTAAAGAAGAGCTTCCAGAAGAGATTGACGATACCGGCTACAGCGTCACGGGCCACGCCGGCAGGCAGAATGCCGAGGACCAGGTCGGCCACCGGTGATCCCCGGTGTACTCCCGATATGCTGGTGATGGAAGCGACAAGGTCGGAGCCCTTTACTACTTTTCCGTTGATCGTGGTCGACAGGTTCGATACCAGATACCGGGCGTCAAGGGCGCCCTGGGAATGGGCGATGATATTGAATTTAGTATATTCCGGATGGACCGCCTTGATGTTGAGAAGCTCCTGGAACACTTCCCTGGCCCTGCCTTCGGTGCTGTTGAAGCAGTCCTGGGTGGTGACAAAGACCGTGAATCCTTCATCCTCAAGTTCGTTCTGTATGCCGTAAAAATAATCGACACCCAGGATGTTTATATCGTTCATCGCTATCCCGTGGATCAGGACAACAGGGTATTTTGTCGGTTGACTGGAGCTCCCTCCCGCATAAAGAAGAGAAGTAACAAGTAACAAACCCATGGTTAATAAAGCTATTCTTTTCATGTCTTCCTCCTGATCTGCTAGTATCTCAACCTGGATCTTAAAAACCATCCAGCCGGTATGGTTTTATATAACATAAAAACCGTCCGGTTGTCTTGCCAAACAAAGATCGATCTTACATTGTCTGCTGTATACAATCAACCCAGCTTACTGTAAACAATTATGCGATGGTTATCGGTTCATTAACCAGATAGGCACCGAAAACTATCGGGCAATTGGAGTTTAAATAGAAATTTTACTCTGACCCTATCGGGTTCGATAATCGTCAGACACATCTCCCCGGCAGAAAATGACTCGATAGACAGGGATATCGGTGCTTTCGCCGGTCAGGGATGCACAAACAGGACGTGAATAATAGGCAGGTTAGCTTTTCTTGAACTCTTTCCGATATTTCTCCGGGGTCATGTTCATGAATTTGGGGAACACCCGGTTAAAGGTCCTGAGGCTGTCAAAACCAACGGAAAAGGCGATGCTGATGACATTATCATCGGTCTCCACGAGCCGTTTCGCGGCATCCTTGACCCGGAGCTCATTTATATAGTCCCCCAGCTTTTTACTGGTGACCGATTTAAACAGCTTTCCCAGGCTGTCCGGGTGGACATCCACGGTCGCCGCGAGGCCCTCGCGGGAAATATCAAAAGTATAGTTCTCGTGGATATAATTGATGACCTTCTGGATTTTCTCCTCGGCCATGTCGGATATGACCGGATAGGGCCCCCTCTTCTGGGATCCGTCCTTTTCGCCGAGGCGCTCGTTCAGGAGGGCGTTCTCGATGACGAAATTCTCAAGGCTGGTATTGAGGTCCTCGATGTCGTCCATGATCTTCGCGTAGCGCACCACCAGCACCAGGGCCGTGCCCACGTAGAGCCCCGCGGCCGCGTACTGGAATATCATGTACTGGAACCAAGAACCGAACATGTTCAGGTCGGCGCCGATGAATTTCATCAGGTACAGGACGCCGTCGTGGATGGCGGCGATGACGATGACGATGCCGAAGAAACTGAAAGGCTTGGCGTAGGGGTGCTTCCTGCGCAGGGCCGAGATGTGGCACGATATGTTATACGGGCCGATAAGATAGGTAACCACGATCATGATGATGCCGTTGAAGCGAAGGTTGGCCGTATCCACGAAGATCACGGCGAACAGGACCACCAGGGCCAGGTAAATCCAGAGGGCGATCTCGATCTTCTTTCTTTTAAGGTCGTAGATACGGTGGAGAAATATGGGATACACGACGTTCACCGCCGCCCATCCGAAGGCTAGGATCTTGAAGCGGTTCAGGAGCGACCCGTACAGGTCCCAGTACGTGCACAGCTCCATGACCATGATGAGGCCGCAGAGGAGTTGCAGGCAGTAGAACAGGTATTCCTGCGATGCGGGGCGCCTGATGAAGAAGAAGGCGGTAATAAACAGCAGGGTGAGCCCCATGCCGATGACGAAGTAGCAGAGGTCGATGAGGAGGAACTTCCCCATGTCCCGTTTCGCCTTCCAGTCCTTCATGTTCGTGATGGCCATATCGCCCAGCACTTCTCCGAACAGGTAGTACGATACCCGCACCGCTATGACATTGTCCGCGCCATAGCGCACGAACTCCCGGCTGACCGTGTAGTAGCGGGGATGGTTCCACATAGAGTGGGACGCGGGCGGGAACTCGCCCGTTGCGCCGATCCTGATGCCGTTGAAGTAGGTTTCATCGGCGTTTCCGATCCTGCCCAGGACAAGTCCCAGGTCCTCTTTCGGCAGGTCCCGGTCGATGCGGATGGTCTTGCGGAGCCAGATGATTCCCTCGGTGCGGGCGAGGCCGGCGGCTGTGGCGAGGACGCGGGTCATGAGGTTTCCCGGGAGGTTCACGGTGTCCCACGCGGCGTCGTTGAATCCCGGCGCCGCATAATTCGCGTCGTCGCCGATGGCGATCTTCCATTCCCCGGCGATCGAGACCGGCGCGGCCAGGGATGACACCGCAGGATTAACCGGCGCGGCCTCAACCGCGGAACAAAGGCCCGCAATCATGATGAGCAGAAAAGCGGCTGAAACCGCCATTAGCGATTGAAATGAATAATCCCGGTTCATGACAATGCAACGCTCTCCAGTTTGCCCGCCATGCCGGAGGCCATGGCGTTTAGTATCACGCATGTAAATTTACGGGGGACAGGGAAAATGTCAACTTCTATTCTGGACAGAAACCAGCCGCAGAGCCGGTACATTTCGCATCGATGGTTTTCTTAGATACTACCGGGTTGGAATTGAAGATGTAATAAAATACCTTAACACAATATTTAATTATAAAAAATCACTGCTGTCCCATAGATTTTGTGGGTTTGAATAAAAAATGCTATTAATTTC
>CALMRZ010000058.1 GCA_937872225.1 uncultured Spirochaetota bacterium | reverse complement strand
TGTCGTTCCCCTGGACCACGACGCCGGCCTTTGCCTCGCCGTCTTCGGCGAGCTCAACGATGCCCTTGTACACGGTGGTGGCGTCGCGGAGGCGCTTGTCATTGGCCTGGACCACGGCGCCGGCAGTGTCGGCGCCGTCGGCCGCGAGCTTGCAGATGCCGAAGGCGCCGGTCGAGGCCTTGTGCAGGCGCGGGTCGTTGCCGGTGACCGCCGCGTTTTCCTTGTACATGCCGTCGGGGCAGAGTTTAACAATGCCGAAATTGGCGGTGGTTGCTTCCTGGAGCCGGGAATCGTTTCCCTGGACCACGACGCCGGGTTTGTTCTCGCGGTTGTGGGCGAGGCGGACGATGCCGGCCTTGAGGTCCGTGGCCGGGGCTATGCGGGAATCGGAGGCCTGGACGGCAAGGCCCCGGGAGGCGTCGCCGTCTTCGGCGAGCTGGACGATGCCCTTGAAGATGGTGGTGGCGTCGCGGAGGCGCCGGTCGTTTGCCTGGACGGCGATGCCCGGGGCGTCGTCGCCGTCCTTGGCGAGGCGGACGATCCCCGCCTGGAAGATCGACGCGTAGGGGGTGAGGTCGCCGATGTTATGGGTGTGCAAGGGGTTGAAGGGCGCCGCTGATATTTCCAGATGTGCGAGCTGCACGCCGTATTTCCCATCCGGGTATTTGACCCCTTTCGCCTCGATCCGTATATACCGCGCGGGTCGGATGTCGGTGTTCCAGAAATATTTTTTCATGACCTGGGGCTTGAAATTTTTTTCCTCCAGGAGCGGCATCCATACATTGTTGTCGGAACTGGTCTCTATGTAAAAATTTTCGGGGAACCCCCGGGACGAGGACCCGAGGACGATGCGGTTGACATGGAATATCTTTCCCAGGTCGATGAAAAGGGACTCCTTCGCTGACTGGGATTTCAATTCTGATTCCCATATATCTTCAGGCTCGTCGAAGAGGAGGTTCTGGGGGACCCTGCCGGATGACGACACGCTGCTCGCCCTGATCTCGCTTATCCCGGCAATCCCGGTGCGGACGAGCCCTATCTCAGAGTAGAACTTTCCTTCAATCTGGTGGCTGGTGATGATGAGTATCTTCAGGTACCGTACCGGCGTGAGGGGTATGTCGAGCCGGTAGGTGTCGGAATCGAGGACCAGTTTTTTCTCCGTGTAGAGGACCATCCAGCTTTCGCCGTCCAGGCTCCCCTCGAAGCGGATGTCTTCCGGGAAGGCCCTGGTCCCGTTGGGCGAGGCTTTTATCTCGACATAGTCGATGGTGAGGTTTTTCTGGAGGTCGAGGATGATGTACTCGGGTATGTTCTCGTCGCTTTTCCTGCTGCACCAGTACCCAGCGTCCTGGAGTATGTTGAAAACCGAAAATGATTCGTGCTGCTCGCTGGAAACGGCGTGTATCTTGCAGTCGTGGTTGCGCTTGTGGCTGATGTTGATGTATTCCATTATGGTACCCGATGTTGTTTTTTCAGTGCGCGCCGGTCACGCGCGCGGAACTCCCTGCGCCCCTGTTGATCCGTATCAGGGTGGTATGGGCGGAACCCGGCATTTGTGCAATGATTATTATGCACCTGAACAACCTGTCAAATATTTTATTATCCAATCCTAATCAGGGTCGTTATAGCCGCACCCTTCGTAGGGCGAAAGCGGTTCGTCCCTGACCAGGTGCTTCACGTCGTCATAATAGGGGAAATCGCGGCACATGCGCGGCCTGAAGGCGTGGATGGAGCAGGTCGGGGTCCCGCCGGCGTCCACCGTGTAATGCTTGCAGATATAATGATAGGGGAGGTCCTCCTCCGGGTTTTCGAACTTGAATACCAGCATGGGGAAGATGAGGTAAATTTCCGAAAAGTTCGGGTCGATTTTCGACGATTTTTTCCAGTACTCATAGGCCGTCCGGAGCATGTCCGGCGACTCGGCAAGGCGGACGTCCTGGCAGCAGTATCCTCTTCTTTTGCAGTGACCCATGCAATAATCCTAATAATTAACTTTAACAAGGGCCGGGGCCGTCCCTTGAATCATGATATTTTCCATGTTATATGGAGCTGTCTCAGAACATCACACAACCCCCCAGCGGGGGGCTTGTGGGGCACGCACTGCTCACATAAGTCCCCGCCGGGGGATTTGGGGGGCTTATAGGACCGCCCCGTATATACAAGATCATATCTGTAAATGCTTGACAAATTATGCAATTAAATAATTCAAATACTTCAATATTTGCCGGATACCCCGGTCCGTCACGTCCCGGAAGAAGGTGGCAACGGCATCTTGTAGTTGTATTTTTTTTGATTTTTTTGTATATTGGTGCCAACCATGGTGTCCGTATGAAACAGAAAGGCATTACGGATACCCCTAACATATAGGGCCGTCACCGGCGCCCACGTTGTAAATCAAGAAGGGAGATTAACGATTTATGGATGGTTTTTCCGCAGAAGAAATTTTCACCAAAGAAAACGGTTTTGCCTATAACGACTTTATCATACTGCCCGGCTACATTGATTTCGCGCCGGACGAAGTGGTCCTCGAGTCGAACCTGACAAGGAACATACGCATCAAGAACCCCCTGGTCTCCAGCCCGATGGACACCGTTACGGATTCCCGGATGGCGATCGGCCTGGCCCTCCTCGGCGGGATCGGCATCATCCATTACAACAACACCATCGAGGAGCAGGCAGCCGAGGTGCGGAAGGTCAAGCGCTTCGAGAACGGCTTCATCAACGACCCCATCGTCCTTTCCCCGGGCAACACCATCGCGGACATCGACGCCATAAAGGCGAAATACGGGTTTTCCGGCATCCCCATTACCGAAAACGGCAAGCTCAACTCCCTGCTCCTGGGCATCGTGTCGAACAGGGACATCGATTTCGAGACGGACCGGTCCAAGAAACTCCTCGACGTCATGACCACGGACCTGGTCACGGCGAAGATGGGGATATCCCTGAACGAGGCGAACCAGATCCTGAAAAACTCCAAGAAGGGGAAGCTCCCCATCGTCGATGACAAGGGAAGGCTTGTCGCCCTCATGTCGCGGAAGGACCTGGTGAAGAACCGCGAATACCCGCTGGCGTCAAAGGACCCGCGCAAGCAGCTCATGGTGGGGGCCGCCATATCGACCCGGGACGAATCAAAGGAGCGCATTGCCGCCCTGGTGGAAGCCGGGGTGAACGTGGTGGTGGTGGACGCCGCCCAGGGCAACTCGATTTACGAGATCGAGATGATTAAATATATCAAAAAGAAATATCCCGAGATCGAGGTCATCGGCGGGAACGTGGTGACCATGGAACAGAGCGAAACCATAATCAGGGCCGGCGTCGACGCCCTGCGCATCGGTATGGGCCCCGGCTCCATCTGCACCACCCAGACGACCATGGCCGTGGGCCGCGCCCAGGCGACCGCCGTGTACCGGACCGCGAAGATGGCCCGGGAGTACAACGTGCCGGTCATAGCCGACGGCGGCATTTCCACCATCGGCCATATCGCCAAGGCCCTTGCCCTGGGGGCGTCGTCGGTCATGATGGGCTCCATGTTCGCCGGCACCAACGAGGCGCCGGGGGAATATTTCTACGAGAACGGGGTCCGCCTCAAGAAGTACCGCGGCATGGCCTCCCAGGAGGCGCTGGAAGCCGGCGGCGCCAAGCGCTATTTCGCCGAGGACACCAAGATTAAGGTGGTCCAGGGCGTGTCCGGCACCGTCCTCGACAAGGGGTCGATCTTTGAATACGTGCCGTATCTGATCCAGGGTCTGAAGCATTCCTTCCAGGACATGGGCACCCGGGACATGGCGGTGCTCCACGAGCGGCTCCGCAAAGGAACGCTCCGCTTCGAGCTCCGGTCGCCGTCGGCGCAGCTTGAGGGCGGCGTCCATGACATGTATTCATACAAAGAGCCGAAATATATGTAGGAGCGGCCTCACCGCACCATGGACTTCAAGGACATCGTCGCGAAAAACCGTAGCTACCGCCGCTTCCACCAGGAACACCGGGTCTCCGTGGAGACCCTGCGCAACCTGGTGGACCTCGCGCGGCTGACGCCCTCCGCGGCGAACCGACAGCCCCTGCGCTACGTCCTGTCGGTCCTTCCGGAACGGAATGAAATCGTGTTCAGGCACATCGCCTGGGCCGCCTATCTTACCGACTGGCCCGGCCCGGCCGAAGGGGAGCGGCCGTCGGCGTACATCATGATCCTCAACGACACGACCATCAGCACAACCGTCGACTGCGACCACGGCATCGCGGCGCAGACCATCCTCCTCGGCGCCGTTGAGGCGGGACTGGGGGGCTGCATGATCGGCGCCATCCAGAAGGAGGGGCTCCGCGCCGCCCTGAATATCCCGGAGAAGTACGATATCTTGCTGGTGCTGGCCCTGGGCAAGCCGAAGGAAACCATAACAATCGAGCCGGTCGGGCCGGAGGGGGATATCCGCTACTGGCGCGACGGCAAGGAAACGCACCACGTGCCCAAACGGTCCCTGGACGACCTGATACTGGACCTCTGACCGCCCGCGGATGGCCCGTCCATGTACCGTGTCACCATACGATTTTACGAAGAACTCAATGATTTTCTCCCCGCGGCTTCCAGGAAAAAAGATATAGATTTCGAATTCAGGGGACGGAGGTCGGTCAAGGACCTTATCGAATCCTTCGGCGTGCCCCACGTGGAAGTGGACCTTATCCTGGTTAACGGCGAGTCAGTCGGTTTTTCACAAATCGTCGCTGACGGCGACCGGATCAGCGTGTATCCCGTGTTCGAGACCCTCGACGTGGGGACCGTGACGCGGCTCCGCCCCGACCCGCTGCGCGACCCCCGCTTCGTCCTGGACGTGCACCTCCGGAAGCTGGCGCGGCGCCTCCGCCTCATGGGGTTCGATGTGGACTACCATCCGGACCGCGACGATGACGCGCTGGCAGACATCGCGGAGCGTGAGGGCCGGATACTTCTCTCCAGGGACCGGCAGCTCATGATGCGGAGAAAGGTCTCCCGCGGCCTGTACGTGCGGAACACCGATCCCGATCTGCAGGTCGACGAGGTGCTGGAGCGCCTCGATCTGAGAAAGCTGTGCCGGCCCTTCACCCGCTGCATCGAGTGCAACGGGCTGATCGAGGCGGTCGACCCGGCCACCGCCGGTGTCATGGACCTCATTCCGCCGGGGGTGCGCTCCTGGTGCACGGAATATTACCGCTGCCTGGGCTGCGGCAAGATATACTGGAAGGGAAGCCATTACGAAAAACTGATGAAGCGGGTAAATCAAATTTCTAACAGCCGCGGGATTTAAACTTGACCGCGTATTCGCCGTAGTTTATAATCTTATCATGAACAAGTACGAAACATCCATACGTGAGCTGGCGGAGCAATACAAGGTCTTCTGCTTCTACTCTTTCGGGAGCAGGAGCAGGGAAGTGCTGGCGCTCGTAAAGGGAGAACGGCAGTCGCTGGAGCGGTCGGCGTCCGACATCGACATAGGCGTGCATTATCAAGATAATTTCCATCCGTCTCTTGGCGAGAGCATTCGGCTTGAACAGAAGCTGGAAGATCTGTTTGAAACTCGTGTCGACCTGGTTGATGTCGTTTCCGCGCGACTTTATCTGGCACTGGAAATTATCAGGGGAGAGCTCCTGTTTTGCTCCAATGAAGATTTGCAGTCGGAATATGAATTGTTGATTCTCCGCCGCGCCGACGATCTGGCCGGTTATGAAAGGGAACGGCGAAAAATGATACTTGATGGTACAATTAAATGAGCCCCTCGAAGATCAGGGAAAAAGTTGTAACTGAGCGGTTGTTCTGGGTTGCGAACATGATCTCGGCCATTCGCTCATTGCCGCTCGGCAGCTTTGCAGATTTCACCGCAGACGCGCGGAATACAGGCGCCGCCGAATCATATTTACGGAGGGCTCTGGAAGCGCTGCTTGATACCGGCAGGCATGTGCTCGCGAAGGGGTTCGGAAAAGCCGCGGTGGAATATAAGGAAATCGCTTCCGGACTGAAAGACTGCGGGATAATTGACAATGACGCCGAAAAAATTATTCACAACCTTGCAGGGTACCGAAACCGGATGGTCCATTTTTACGATGAAATAACTGATGACGAGCTGTATGGTATCTGCTGTAATCAATTAACCGATATCGAGCTTATAGCCGGAGCGATAACCCGCTTTATAGAAAGCCACCCCGAGATGGTGGATAAATCCCTTTGATCCGCACATGGACGATATAGATTTCATGCGCCTCGCCCTGGACGAGGCCCGGGCCGCCTTCGAGGCGGAAGAGATTCCCGTGGGCGCCGTCATCGTGAAGGACGGCGCTGTCATCGCCTCGGGGCGCAACCGGAACCGCGAGATGAACAATCCCCTGCTCCACGCGGAGATGATGGCCATCGAAAAGGCCTGCGCCGCCCAGGGAAATGAGCGCCTCACCGGGTGTGACCTCTACGTGACCAAGGAGCCGTGCGCCATGTGCGCCGGCGCCATCGTGCACGCCCGGATCCGGAAGCTCTTCATCGGCGCGCGCGATTCGCGTTTCGGCGCCTGCGGCACCGTGCTGTCGGTCTGCGGCAACAGGGCCTTGAACCACGTGCCGGAGATGGAATTCGGCATTCTGGAGGATGAGGCGGCGGGGCTGTTGAAGGAATTTTTTCAAATGCGCAGAAATAATAACGCTTGTTAGCTTTTTAGTGGGCATCCCCGTATAAAATGATCATATCTCGCCGGCTAAAACCCGGC
>CALMRZ010000057.1 GCA_937872225.1 uncultured Spirochaetota bacterium | reverse complement strand
CTTTTACCGTATGTTTTATGGAAAAGAAGATGGAGCGGTGAGATGCCGGTATCGGGCTGGAGAGGCGTTGCATGAAGAAAATAGTATCATTATTGCTCCCCCTGTCACTCCTTGCCGGGATTGGAGTTCTGGCCTGGTTCAAAATCAGTTATCACCATGAACTGTGGGACTCGTTTTATTTCAATTTTGACATTGTGATCATCGGCCTGTACGCAATCTGGATAGTGTATGAGGTGAAAGTGTCATCGGTAGACGCCGGTCAGGATACCGTTGTCAGGGATTTCGGCACGCGCGAATTGTACGGGTTGAGCCAGGCGTTGACTGTTTTTTCCGCTCTCTGGTTTGAGCCGGTCTGGACCGGGCCGGGGCCATGGCATGTCATCGGCCTCGTGATCTTCATTGCCGGGGTATGCTTCAGGATCTGGGCGATAGAGACCCTGGGGAAATATTATTCCCACAGCGTCAGGAAAATTGACGGCCACCGGATCGTTGATTCGGGACCTTACGGCTTTTTGCGGCATCCCGCCTATACCGGCATGATAACGGCCCACGTGGGGATCGCGGTCTTTTATTTCAATTACGTTGCCGCCGCGGTCCTCGTGCTGCTGCTGGTTCCTTCGATAGTTATCAGGATCCTGGTTGAAGAAAAAACCCTGATGACGGTTGACGGGTATATTGAATTCGCAAAAACAAGAAAAAGAATAATTCCCTGCGTGTGGTGACGGTCCTGAAAAAAGATACTATAATTATTTCAACGCGGAGGCGCTGAGGTCGCAGAGAAACACAGAGGTTTTAAGGTTTGTCTTTATCATTGAAGCATGATATAAAAATATCCCTCTATCTGTCATATAAATTATAAATATCCAACTATAAAGCCCGAAGTCATGAATAAACAAATACCTCTCTCTGATCTCTGAGCACTCTGCGTCTCTGCATTGAATCCTTTATTAATAAAAAAGCTTGCAAATTTTCTGAATCGGCTGTCATGATATAAAATATAACATGCGCGTTTGTTTCATGCAGCGGCGGGAACCGGTATCTATTGAATCCTTTCCTTTGAGGTGACCGATGGAAATAACCTTACCCTGGGGCCCCGGCTCCATCCAGGTGCAGCTTCCTGACACGTGGGATGTTATCCTCCCCCGGCGGGCGCGTATCGACAATCAAAAAAAGACCGATGAACTTGCCCTGGTGAGGGACTCGCTCCGCAGACCGATCGGCGCCAGGCCCCTCGCGGGCCGGAAGCTCAGGGGCAAAAAAATCATCATCATCGTCGATGACAATACCCGGCCCACACCGGCGCACCGGTATTTCCATCTTGTCCTGGAGGACCTGAAAAAGGCGGGGGCGCTGCCGAAAAACATCCTGGTAATCCCCGGGCTGGGGGTGCACACGCCCATGACGCAGGAGGAGATGGCGCAGAAGCTGGGGCCGAAGAACCTGAAGCAGGTGAAATGGGAGAACCATAACGCCTTTGACCTGAAGGCGAACCACTACTTCGGATCGACGGGCCGGCAGACGCCAATTTACCTCAACAAGAACCTGAAAGACGCCGACCTGGTCGTTCTCCTGGGCATCATCGAGCCCCACCTCTGGGCGGGGTTTGGCGGCGGCATGAAGAACATCCTGCCGGGCGTGGCCTACGCCGAGACCATCGGTATCCACCACGGCATCCTGGCTGAGCCCCCGTACCGGTTCAACCGCGTGGGAATGATGCCCGAGGACAACTCCTTCCGCCTCGAGCTCGAGGAGACACGGCGCATGATCGGCGCGGATATTTTCTGCCTGAACGTCTATATCGACCAGGCGCGTACCATCGCCGCGTCCTTTGCCGGTGACCCGGTCGAGTCGCACCGGTCCGGCGTCAGGTACCTGTATGAAAGGATGGGCCTCCGCGTCGACCGGCCCGTCGACGGTATCATCGTCAATTCCTGTCCCATGGACATCAACTTCAAGCAGGGGATGAAGTGCGTAGGCAATTCCCTTCCGGCCCTCAGGCCCGGCGGCGCGGTGATGGCCTTCATGCGCGCCGAGCGCGGCATGGACGATATCAGGCTCCCGGAGGGGGGCGTGCCGCTGCCGCTGCTGAAGGCGATACTGCGCCTCATCGGGCCGTCGCGGGTCAAGGGCTTCCTTGACATGGTGAAGAAGGGGTTCGGCGTCGAGGACAAGTTCCTGATGTATTATTCGCTGCAGCTCGTGCGCCAGTACGACCTCTTCTTCTATGTGCCGACCCTGAATAAGGCCGAGGCGAAAGCGATCAGCATGTTCGTGAGATGCCAGGACCCTGCGGAGGTGATACGGCGGGGCATGAAAAAGATCGGTAAACACGCAACGGTTGCCGTGTTCCCCGAGGCGGGCGTTACCTTCCCCATCATTGGCAGGGAGTGAGCAGTGGCAGGGTTTAAATGGAATAAGGGCCTGGAAACCGGCATCGCCGAGGTGGATGACCAGCACCGGGAGCTGTTTAAACGCATCGACAG
Source organism: uncultured Spirochaetota bacterium (assembly GCA_937872225.1). GTDB lineage: Bacteria > Spirochaetota > UBA4802 > UBA4802 > UBA5550 > RBG-16-49-21. The sequence goes on along the minus strand of CALMRZ010000057.1, from coordinate 50,591 downwards.
CCTGGAGCTGTCCCTGTACGGCGGGAAACCGAAAGTCGAAACGGTGATAATGATCGAATACCTGGGGTCGTACGTGGAGGAGCATTTTGAAGCGGAGGAAAGCCTCATGCTGCGCTTCAGCTATCCCGGCTTCAACAAACACCGGCAGGAGCACCAGGAGTTCCGCGAGCTCTATAAAAAAATCAGGGATGAATACGAAAGGAAAGGCGTCGATTCCTACATGGCGCTGGATGTGGATAAGGAAATCAGGAAATGGTGGGAGAACCACATAATGAGATCGGACATGGCCTTTGTGCCCTGTGTGAAACAGTGAGAAGGAGACCGGAAACTATGACCAAGCTGGAATGGAACAAGAAATTCGAGACCGGAATAGATCTGATCGATAACCAGCACCGGGATCTTATCAGGCATATTGACGCCCTGGACCTTGCCATATACAGCGGGAAGGCAAAGACGGAACTGGTCATCATGCTCGAGTACCTGGCCACCTATGTCAGCGGGCATTTCGAGGCTGAAGAGAAAATGATGATGAAGGTCAATTATCCCGACTTCTCGAAGCATTATGAAGAGCATAAGAAATTCAAGGAAGTGTACGGGAGAATTCTGCAGGAATACAGGGTGAAGGGGGCGGATAGCTACCTGGCGATGGAGCTGGACCGCCAGGTGCGGCAGTGGCTGGAACACCACCTGATGGTGACGGACGCGGCGTACGTGCCGTACTGCAAGGGATACAAGCCGGAGTGAAAAAGGGCGGCCTTTTACGGCACCTTCCTCAGGTGCTTTTTGAAGTCCTTGAAATTCTTAACATAGTGTTCGGCGGCGTACAGGATATCGTCAATCTGCTCCTGCGTAACTGGGCGCAAGACCCTGGCCGGGGAACCCAGGACCATCGAGTTGTCGGGAATGACGCTGTGTTCCAGCACCAGCGCGCCGGCGCCGATAAGGCAGTTCCTGCCGATGACCGCCCCGTTCATGACCACCGCGTTGATGCCGATGAGGGAGTCGTCGCCGATGACGCAGCCGTGCAGCGTCGCCTTGTGCGCCACGGTGACGCCCCGGCCGATCACGAGGTCGTTCTCCTCGTCGCAGTGGAGGACGGCCCCGTCCTGTATGTTTGAATTCTCGCCGATGACTATCGTGCCGTCATCGGCGCGCACCACGGCGTTGAACCATACGCTCGCGTTGTTGCCGATGCGCACCGATCCCGCCACCACGGCGCTCTCCGCGATGAAATAATCGTCGCCCTCTATGATTATCTTCCTGTCGCCCAGGTCGTATTTCATGGTTGCGCCGCCCTCCGGTTTCAGACGCCGGCCAGGAGCTTCCTGAGCTCCGGCGTGAAGTTTCCCTCGGACACGCTGGCCACGGGCCCCGTCATGGAAACCGACCAGTCGCTGCCGATGTCTATCAAAAGCGTGCCGCCCGGCATGTGCACGGTGACGCTGCCGTCGACCAGGCCGAGACGCCGGGCGGCGCAGGCGGCGGCGCAGCTGCTGCTCCCCGACGCCAGGGTGTAGCCGGCGCCGCGCTCCCAGATCTCTATCCGCAAAGACTGACGGTCGATGACCTGCGCCAGCTGCATGTTGATCCGGTTGGGGAAGAGGGGATGGCGCTCGATGGACGGCCCGAGTTCGCAGGCCAGCTCCCGCGATATCGCCTTGAGGGGGATCACGCAGTGCGGGTTCCCCATCGAAACGCAGGTCATGAGGTATCTATTCCCGCCGATTTCGATAGGCTCATTCATGACCTCGCGGCGCGGGCCCGACACGGGGATCCGTTCGCTGTCAAAGATGCAGGCGCCCATGTTTACTTTTATCAGGTACGACGCCGGGTCCAGCACCCGCGCCGTGATGGGCCCGCCGAGGGTGTTGAAGGCGGCGGTGTCACCGTTGACATGACCGTGCTCGTGGAGGTGGCGCGCGAATATCCTCGCGCCATTGCCGCTCTTTTCAGCTTCGCTGCCGTCGGGATTGAATATGCGCACGCTGATGGCGCCATTGTCAGAGAAAGGACCATGGAGGATCCCGTCGGACCCGATGCCGAGGTTGCGGTCGCAGATGAGCCTGATGGTTTCCGGTGAGAGGGTAATGCCGTTCTTCGCGGGGTCGATGACGATATAATCGTTGCCCAGTCCGTGGTATTTATAGAAGTCCATGATCATGCTCCTCGTTGAATGACAGGGCCTGCCGGCCGGTCATTCGTCCTGTCCCTCTTTAGGCTTTTTCACGCCGTTCAGGTCTTCCAGGGCCCTGAGGACGGTTTCGTAATCGTTCGCCGCGTTCCAGAACAGGTAGCCCTTTGCGCCGGAATCGTTCGTTGCCTTGATCTGCGTCTTGATATACTGGCTGTTGTAGTTTGAGACGCGCCAGCGGAACGCCTGCAGCCAGGGCCGCACCACGGTGTTTTTCCCCGCGAGCTGAATAACCTTCTGACACCCGCTTGAAATGAAATAGTAAGGATTATCGCCGGGCCTCGCGTAGCCGTCAAAGTCGTCGTTGAAGTGCGAGGGGTAGAGCATGGGAGATATGATGTCGCAGTGCTTTGCCAGGAGGTCGATCCGCTGGCCCGTGCTTTCGATATCGACGCCCTTTCCCCAGGCGACAACGCCGAAGATGTCAATGGAGAGGCGCGTCTTGCGCGCGGCAATGGCCTCGTGGGCCCGCTTGAGGAAGTGGGTGATGACCGCCTCCCGGGACATCTTCCCGAAATCGTACTTGAAGTCAGCGTCTTTCGGGTTTCCCTTGGTGGGGAAGCGGATATAGTCGAACTGGATTTCGTCTACCCCCATCTCGGCAAGCTCCGCCGCCATGGCGATGTTGTAGTCCTGCACCTTCCTGTTGGTGGGATCGCACCACTTTTCCTTCGCGTCGGGGTTCCAGGGGCCGCCGCCGCGCGACCGTATGGCCAGGGAGGGGTCCTTTTTGCGCAGGAGGTGGTCGTGGAAAACCGCCATCCGCGCCACGGTGTAGAAGCCGTTCTCTTTGAGGGTGCGGATGAATTTCTCGATGTTGTCGATGGTGCGCTTGTCGTGGGTGCCGAGCCGCTGCACTTCGGGGACCCTGCTGTAATAGCTGAGGTCGCCGCCGATGTCCTTGGCGTCGAAGACGATGGTGTTGATGCCGAGCTCCCTGAACCGGTCCAGGTTGCCCAGGATCTTGTTTCCCCCCACGCTGGTGCCGGTGAAATAGAGGCCGCGGGCCGTGATGAGGGGCGGCATCACCTGGTTCCTCGGGTCACTTCTCAGGGCCGGCGCCGAGCCGGGTATCACCAGGGCGGTGCCGGCGGGCACGTCGGTGCCCCGGAGCCCGTTGTATTCCCTGATCGATGACGCCAGGGATGATGCCCGGTAATAATCGGTGTACCGTACCGCTTCCGACGCGATGTCGCCGAGGTCTTCGTCCTCCCGGCCGGCACGGTACATCAGGATGCTCCCGTTGTGGATGAATCCGCGGGGGAGGTCGCGGTAGGTCCGCACCTGGGGCCGGTAATCGCGGTGGTCGACAACGGTGTAGGTGGGGCTTGACGGGACCAGCGTCTCGGCCGTTTCGATGTACATGCTGAGAATGCAGTCGTGGAGATAGAGGACCGTATCGAAATGCGTGATGATGCCGGCGGCGACGGTGCAGGCGCCGAGAAACGCAACGATGATGTAGTTCAGGTTTTTGTTCATCACGGGATCCCGTTCGCGGTACATGACATAATATCCTGCGTCTATAATCAATGATTTTTTGAAAGGGAGTGATAATTATAGAGGCGGGGGGCGGTCCATCCGGATGCTGCCGCAGGGGACCCGGTCCCGGCGTGAACAGTCCGTTTAAAGAAGGGATGAGGGATGAAGTGAACGACGGCGCCGGGTGTCGTTTAACCCCGCCTCTTTGTGGCAAATTGTAATTGATTTTAATGACGTCCCCGTCCATAGTATCTCCCTGCCTGGACGAGAACGATGGTGGCGGTGTCGATTGATGGCTGACGGACAGAACAACGGGACTCGGGTCGGGGCCCTGCCGGTAACAATCGGCGCGGCGGTCCTGCGCTTCTGGGACGGGGTCCGGGACTTCGGGGCCTTCGTCTACTCGATCTTCCAGTCCTTCAAGTCCCTGCGGTTCATCCGCATGAGGGCGATCTACGCCATTATCCTGCAGCAGACAAAGTACACCGGCATCGACGCGCTCCCCTTTATCATCGTGATCGCCATGCTCCTCGGCGGCGTGGTCATCATCCAGGGCATGACCAACCTCCCGAAATTCGGCATCGAGGGTTATTTCGGCAATCTGCTGGTGATAATTATCGCCCGCGAGCTGGGTCCCCTGGTGACGGCGCTCATCGTGATAAGCCGCTCCGGGTCCGCCATGGCCACGGAAACGGCGACCCAGCAGTGGAGCAAGGAGATCCTTGCCCTGGAGATTTCCGGCATAGATCCCCGCCTTTTCATCGTGATCCCGCGCATCGCGGCCACGATCCTTTCGATATTTTCCCTGATCATTTTTTTCGATATCGTCGCCTTTCTGGGGGGCTATTTCATATCCCTCACGACGATTTACATCCCCCTGGACATGTTTTTTCAGAACCTGGGCACGGCATTTTCGCTGAAAGACCTGGCGGCCACCATCCTCAAGAGCCTCGTATTCGGCCTCCTCATTCCCCTGGCCAGCTGCTACTACGGGATGATGCCCCGGTCAAAATTTGAGATACCGATATTCGTTTCCCGCGCGGTGAGCCGGACCCTCTTCTTCACCATCCTGCTGAACGCGGCCATCTCGGTGGCGTTCTATTTTACGTGGCTGGAGTAGGACATGGCGCCGCTCCTTGAATTCATCAACGTATCCTGCGCCGCGGCCGAGCCCGTGGAAGGGCTCTCCTTCTCCATCGGCGCGGGCGAGAACGCCGTGTTCTTCGGAGTGGAGCAGTCGGGACTGAGGACGCTGACGCAGCTGATGCTGAACCTGGAGGAGCTGTATTCCGGCGACATCCGCTACCGGGGAAAGACGCTGCAGGGCCTCGACTACCTGGGGAAGCTCCGCTACAAGAACGAGATCGGCTACGTCCACGGCGACTACGGCCTCATTTCTAACATGACGGTGGAGCAGAACATCGCGCTGCGCCTTGATTATTATTCCGAGTATTCCCCCGGGGAGATCACCCGGATAACCGAGCGGCTCATGGGCGAACTGAATATCCTCGATAAAAGGAAGGCGAGGCCCGTGGAGCTAACCGCGTCGCAGATCTTCCGCACCGCCTATGGCCGGGCGGTGGCCCACGACCCCGGCCTGCTCATAATCGAGCATGCTTTCACGGGCCTGTCGCCCCTGAATATCAGCTCCTTTATGGACGTGTTAAAGAGGCGCGTGGAGAGCCCTGATAAATCGGTCGTTTTCGTCACCTATGATCCGCAAAAATTTCTTGATTTTGCCGATAACTTCATAATGCTGTATCAAGGCAGGGTCGTTTTTTCAGGGGACCGCCGGGAGTTCCGGGAATCGGAGAATCCCTACCTGGTCCAGTACCGGAATGTGGCCCTGGAAGGGCCCATGGATATCCGCTAGGGCGAGGGCGTATGAACATGAACACCGACATGAAACGGATGATCGGCAGGGTCCGCGAAGGACTGGGAAGGCTCGAATACCGGGTGGGGCTCTTCGTCCTCATCCCGGCCGTCGTCGTTGTCCTCTTCATACTGGTGAAGCTCGGCTATTCCCTGGCCACGTCCACCATGGATATCTACGTGAAGGTGAACAGCATTTCCTCCCTCAAGAAGGGGACGCCGGTCCAGATCAAGGGGTACCAGCTCGGCCGCGTCGTTGACGTCCGGCCCCTGTTCAAGCCGGCACTCCATTTCATCGCCACCCTCCGCATCGGGAAAGACATCGAGCTGTACGAGGACTGCGCCGCCGTCATCACCAACCAGAACGTCATCGGAGACCCGGTGGTGGAGCTCCGCAACCCCGAGAAGAAGGGGGCCTTCCTGAGGGAGGGGGACGTCATCGAGGGTATCGAGTCGGGCAGCATCGAGGACATCATGACGAAGGTCAACACGCTGCTGACCGAGGTGACGGCCATCGTGACCCTCTACCGCGAGGTTTCGCAGGAGAGCCGCGGCGACATCCGCAGGCTCGTCTCCAGCCTGGCCGGCAGCATCCAGAATATAAACAGCATTCTGCAGAATTCGCAGAAGGACATCATCGACATCATCGGCAGCATGCGGAAAACGGCCCGCACCCTGGACGAGGTGTCCAGCGAAATCAAGAGGAACCCGATGAAGTTCCTTTTCAGCGGAAAAAAGGAATAACCGCCGCCCTATTTTTTGGGGACGTTGAACGTTTCGAGGACGTTGTAGGGCTGCTTGTTCTGCGCCTCGTGGTATATCCGTATCAGGATCTCCGCCAGGATGCCGATCTGGATGAAGAGGACGGCGAGGAGGAGCAGCATGACCGTGAGGATGAGGAGCGGGTTCCTGTTCATGGGAAGGTAGAGGAACACCTTCATGCAGATGACCGCCGCCCCGGTGAGTATGCTCAGCGTGAACATGATGAACCCCGTGCCGCCGAAGACATAGATCGGCTTGGTCGAATACTTGCCCATGAAAGTGACGGTGATGAGGTCCAGAATGACCTTGAAGGTCCGCTTGATGCCGTACTTGGACTGGCCGTACTGGCGGGGGTGGTGCGTGACCGGGACTTCGGTGATCTTTGCCCCGATCCACGATGCGTGGACCGGGATGAACCGGTGCATCTCGCCGTAGAGGCTGACCTGCTTCAGAATTTCGCTCCGGTATGCCTTCAGGGAACACCCCAGGTCGTGGAGCTTGACGCCGGTGACCCTCGCGATCAGCCAGTTGGCGATGCGGGACGGGAGCTTCCGGGACAGGAACTTGTCCATCCTCTTCTTGCGCCAGCCGCTCACCACGTCGTATCCTTCCTCTATCTTTTTGAAAAGCATGCCGATGTCGTTGGGATCGTTCTGGAGGTCGGAATCCATGAACACGATGATGGTCCCGGCGGCGTAATCTATGCCGGCCGACATCGCCGCCGTCTGCCCGAAGTTGCGGCGGAACAGGATGACCTTGATGTTCCGGTCCTTCTTGGCGATGTCCCGGAGGATGTCCGGCGATGAATCGATGCTGCCGTCGTCGATGAAAATAACTTCATAGGTGATATTGAGGGGCTTCAGGGCCTTGATGATTTCTTCATACTGGAGGTATATGTTTCCCTCCTCGTTGTAGACCGGGAGGACGACGGACAGGTAGGGCGCGGCGGACTTTTTTTTCTGTGCTGGTTTTGCCGATGGCATAGGGATTCTCCACGTCACGGTTGTTTGTCAGAAATGCCTGCCGGCCTTGCGGTGTGGGTATGTCCCGGATCGGACGCGCCGGCTATGCGGCAAATCTTTTTTCTTCTTGCAAATAGCAACAATAATCGGGTATCTGCATAAATACAAACATTTTTTTTAAAAATAATGGTTTGAAGAATTCTTCTCCGCCTGCGGCGTAAAACGGATAATAAAAACATGCTGGAATCGAAACTTTCACATCTGGTCGATCCGCTCCGGGAAATGATATTCCAGTTCGGCATGGTGATCGGCAGGTTCCGCGAAGAGAGCGGGGCCGTCCTGGCCGGGGTCACCTGCGACATGTTTCCGGCAGAGATAACCGCGGCGCTGGGGCTTGTGCCCCTGCGGATCCCGTCGCTGATGATCGGGCGCTGCACCGCTGCGGGAGCGTCGTCGCTCGACGGCATCGGGGAGACCTATGATCTCCTGGTGGTGCCGCGGGGGTGCGCCGGAAGGGACGGCCTCTCCGGGAGGGCGGACGCGGTGAGCGAGTTCTTCTGCCCGTCCGGCTGGGGCGAGGAATCATGCCGCGGCATGGAGGCGTCCATGGAAAAGCTGCTGGAGCGGGCCGGCCGCGGCGGGCTCTCCCGCCTTGACCCAGCGGTCCTTTCGTCCGTTACCGCGATGTACAACAGGGTGAGGCGGGCGGTGCGGGGAATCGCGGCTGCCCGGCGCGAAAAGCCCGACCTTCTCTCGTGCCGCGATCTGGGGACGGTGATGGAAGCGGCCATGGTGTTCCCGCCGGCCGTGACGGCCGATTTTCTGGCCGCGGTCCTGGACGGCCTGAACCGGACGGAATCCGCCGTGTCCGCCGCCGGCGTTCCGGTGATGGTCTACGCGGGCTTTGCCGCCGATGCCGCGGTGCTGGACGAGATCGAGGAGGCGGGGTGCCTCGTGGTCGAGGATGACGCCTGCGGGGGCAGGCGGCAGTTCGACATGTCGTACAACCACGAGTCGGCCGAACTCTATCATGAAATACTTGACGCGTTCTCGTACCGTCCCCGGTGCCCCTCGGTGCGTACCGTGGAGGAACGGACAGCGCTCCTCTATTCGATGATCAAAGGCCACGGCATTGAGGCCGTGATTTTCATCGAAGACATCTGCTGCCCGGCGCGGGGCAGGGACATCGGCGAACTGCGCGTTCGCCTCATGCGGTCCGGCGTGGACCCCCTGGTGGTGACAACGGTGGATGCGGCGGATACGGTGAGGGAATATGTAAGCAGGATGTGAGGGTTAATCCCCCCAAGCCCGCGTTCTCAGGATAAGGTTGATGCCGACGCATGCCCGGGATGCGCCGAATGCGTTGGCCCCAGAGGGGTGATGCTGTTGTGGATAAGTCCCCCTCCGGGGGATTGAGAGGGCCCGTGTTACTTGCCCACCCTGTTGATGTAGTTCCCGGTGATCTTGAAGGCTTCGCCGAGGAAAAGGTCGTTTTCAAGGTCGATAAGTTTTTTGCCGCTTTCCTTGTTGAAGGTCTTCTCCAGCTCTTTCTGCTTCTGCTTCTCGATGGCGGACTCCTCCTTGAGGCTGATGGTCTTGCTGTTGATCTGCTCCTTGTACTTTTTTATCTTTTCGTTGAGCTTGCGGTACTTTTCGCTGGCATTGATCCGCGCCAGGGATTCCCCGCCAAGCTGGGATATTATTGCCTCGTTCACCAGATTGTATTTCCTGTGTTCCGCGGAGGGTATTTTCTTCCACTTGAGGGGATACTTGTTCTTGCTCTCGCCGATGTCCCAGATTGATGAGAGGTCCGGCACCTTGATGTCCGGCGCGATGCCGGTCAGCTGGTTCGACGACCCGTCGGGCTGGTAGAAGATCGATATGGTTATCTTGATGGCGCCCTTCTTGAAGGGGAGTTCGTTGTAGGACTGCACGGTCCCCTTGCCGAAGGTGCTGTCCGGGCCGACGATGAGCCCCCGCCGGTAGTCCTTGATGGCGCCGGCAAGGATCTCGGAGGCGCTCGCGCTGAACTTGTCGATCAGCACGACCATCGGGCCGTCGTAAACGATGCTTTCGTCGTTGTCGTTGACCACGTGGGGCCGGTTCCTGCCGTCCACGATCTGGAGTACCGGTCCGCCGGCGATGAAGAAGCCCGCGATATCGATGGCCTCGTTGAGGAGGCCCCCGGGGTTGCCCCGGAGGTCGAGGATGATTCCCTTGACCTTTTCGGCTTTCAGCTTCAGCAGTATTTCACGCACGTCGCCGGAAGAGCTCTTGCCCCGCTCCTTGTCGTAATAAAAGGAAGGGAGCTTGATGTATCCGACCTTTCGGCTCTTGTCGCCGTCGATGGTCAGTATCTGGGATTCCGCGGCGCTGTCCTTGAGGCTGATCTCCTCGCGGACGATGGGGACCACCATCCGTATCGGCTTGTTTCCCTCGCCGGACTCGCGCAGGACGGTGAGGCGCACCTCGGTGCCCTTGGTGCCGCGTATCTTTTTCACCACGTCGCGGAGGTCCATGTCGACCACGTCCAGCGGCTCGCCGTCTCCCTGGGCGACCGCAATGACCTTGTCTCCCGGCTTCAGCTTTATCTTGTCCGGCAGTTTGTCGGCGGCCCCGCCGGCGATGATCGACTCGACAATGACGAAGCCGTCCTCGGACTTGAGGCGCACGCCGATACCTTCAAGCTTCAGCTTCATGGAGATGCTGAAGTCCTCGTTCTCCTCCTGGGTGAGGTAATTGGAGTGCGGGTCCAGTGACATGGAAAAGGCGTTCATGAACCGGTCGAGGAGCTTTTCCTCGTCTATTTCCTCGACCCGCTTGTTGAGGAGGTCGTATTTCTTGGCGAGCTTTTTCTTCGCCTCGGCCAGGCTCTGCCCGGAGGAGAGGTAGTTGAGGAGCTGGAGCTTGACGTTCTTGCGCCAGCGGTCCCTCATTTCCGCTTTCGTTTCGGCGTAGTCGACCTTGTCGCGGTCGACGATTATCTTTTCATCGACGGTGAAGTCGAACTTGCTCTTGATGAGCTCGTTGATGAGGTTGTTGCTCTCCAGGAAGCGCTTCCTGTAGACCGAATAGATATCGTCCAGGAAATCGAACTGGTTGTTCTGGACGTAATCGTCTATCTTGTGCCGGTATTTCTGGAAACCCTCGATGTCCTTCCTGTAGAAGTAGTACTTGCCGTAGTCAAGCGACATGATGAGGTTGTCCAGGATCCGCTCGGACAGCTCGTCGTTCAGGGAGTGGTACTGCACGTGCATGGCGAGGAACTGGTTGACCAGCGCGGGGACGTCATTCTTTTTGAGACCTTCGGAATTCTTGAAGCAGGATAGGACGATCGCGAAGGTCGCGATCAGGACCAGGTACTTTTTCGACATGGGGTTTCTCTCCGGGATGAAATTAGTATTGCTGCAACATATATTGTTCCACCGGGGGTCAAGGGGCTACCTCCCCCGCAATTCCCCTCGCAGGGCAGCAGTCACTACAAAAAGCAGATAAAGGAATTAGTCAATTATTATTTGGAAAGGTTACAAGTAATTCCGGGGACGGGCGGGGGCGGAGATGCGGGCCGTCCCGGTTTTTATATTGACATCCTCCGATGTAAGGGGTTTCTGCTGGACATGACAGGAGAACTCCCGTGACCCGTTTCGCTGTAATCCTGGCGCTGTGCGCGCCCCTTGCCGTGGAATCGTGCTATTGCTACAGGGCCGTCACCATCGAGCGGACCCATGGCCTGTACCGCACGGACGCGGCCGGCGTCCCCGTGCGGGCGGCGCGGTTCCGCCTTCCCGTGGGGAAGGTCCTCGCCCGGGAAGGTTCGCTCTCGCCGTCTGCCTTCATCAACAACAGGGCCGTTGACCTTGCCCTGCAGGGCCGGTACGGCGAGGCGGAGATTCTTTTCAGGGAGGTCCTCGCGGAGGATGCCCGTGACGCGGCGGCGCTCAACAACCTCGGGGTGATCTGCGAGGCCGGCGGAGACAGGGACGGGGCCTTCAAAATGTACATCGAAGCATGCCGCATTGAGCCGGACAATGCCGCTTTCAGAAAAAACTTCCAGAGTTTCGCCGATTACCGTGACGGGAAGGAGTGACGCCCTCTGACAGGGGCCGTCAAATCGTCCTGATGATTTCGAGGAGCCGCGCCGCCGATTTTTCCCAGGAAAACTGCTTTGACCGGGCAAGGCCTTTCCTGGTCATGGCGCTCCTCCGGGCCCTGTCGGACAGGATCTTTTCCATCGACGCCGCGAGAGCTTCGGTGTCAAGGGGGTCCACCAGGACGCACGCGTCCCCGGCCACTTCCGGAATCGAGGATGACGTTGAGGAAATGACCGGACACCCGCACTGCATCGCCTCGAGGACCGGCATCCCGAAGCCCTCGTAGAGGGTTGGAAACACGAAAACGTCCGCCCCGCTGTACAGGGGGGCCAGGTCTTGCGACGGCACGTATCCCGTGACGATTATTGAATGTTTGGCCGGGTGGCGTTCAATCATTTCGAAAAGCTTCGTGTTTTTCCATCCGCTCATGCCCGCCAGCACCAGCTGGTGCCGCACGCGTTTATGGACCTTCGCGTAGGCGTCGAGGAGGGTCGCCAGGTTTTTGCGCGGTTCCAGGGTGCATACGGACAGGATGTACGGCCGGGTGATCTCGTAGCTCTTTTTGACGCGCGTAACGGATTTCGGGTCCGCGGGGTGAAATATCTTCCGGTCGGCGGCGTTGTGCAGCGTTATTATGTCCTTCCGTATCTTCAGCAGCCTGACCAGGTCGTTCCTGGTGCTGTCGGACACGGAGAGGAGTAGGTCGGCGCGGTTCATGTTCCGGACGATGGCGCGCTTCTTGTTTCGGCTGTTGATGTCCGTCGTTTCGGGATAGAGCTTCCATACCAGGTCGTGGATGAGCCATATCTTTCTCACCCCGGAGAAGAAGCAGAGGGGGAAAAAGTCGGCGAAGAAACCCAGGTAAACATCGATCCTGTTGTCGCGCATCGATTTCGCGAGCCAGAAGTAGAGGCAGGCCCGGTCGATCGCCTCGAGGGCCATCTTGAGGATGCGGTACAGAACGATCCGGGATAGCGCCGGCAGCGTTTTCTCGCTGCCGCCCTTCAACACCCCCAGGGCGTCCGTGATCCTGTATTTGAATTTTTTGACGCGCCAGTCGTACCGGACATGCCTCCACTTTTCGTTGGGCAGGTCCGCATGGAGAAGGGCGTCAATGGTGTATATAAAATAGCTGTTGTCGGGATCCAGTCTCTGGAGTTCCCTGATATAGTTCAGCGTAACGTTCCCTATGCCGGTCAGGTTTTTCGATGACAGCGATAATGCTTCAATGGCTATTCTCATGTGGGGTCCGTTGCGGTGATGAACCGGTCAAGCGGCCGGGGAGGATGAGGGCCGCTCATCCTCCTTTGAATATCTCTATGTTCTGCTGTATCCAGTCCATGAGCTTGCCGATGCCTTCGCGGGGCATCACCTGGGGCTCCCAGCCGAGCAGTTTTTTCGCCTTCGCTATGTCGCAGATGAAATAGCGCAGGTCGCCGTGGCGGTCGGCCTCGAATTTGACCTCGGGCTTTTTGCCGAGGATATCCTCGAGGATGTCGATGCATTCCAGCAGCGAGATCGCGGTCCGGGGACCGCCGCCGATATTGTAGATGCCCGGCTTCCGTGTCTTGTAGAACGCGTCAAAGGCGCGGCACACGTCCGTGGCGTAGATGATGTCCCGCACCTGCTTGCCGTTGCCGTACATGACGCAGGGCCAGCCCACGGCGGCGCGGATGGCGAAATTGGCCACCCAGCCGTGGTCCTCGCCGCCGAACTGGCGGGTGCCGTATATGCCGGTAAGGCGGAAGCTGGCCGCCTCGAGCTTGTAGGTGTCGATGAAGACCCTCGTGTAGATGTCGCCGGCGGCCTTCGACGCGTGGAGCGGCGTGAGGACCCCTTCGAGGGTCGGGTGCAGCTCATCGATGCCGACCGGATGCCGCACGTATTTGTTGCTTTCTTCTTTTAATGTATTGTTGATTTCATTGCCGTACACGTGGACCGTGGCGCAGCACGCCACCGGTATCTTCATGGTCCGGGCCGCCTCGAGGACGTTGAAGGTCCCCATGACATTGGTCGTTATATCGAGCCGGGGGTCTTCCCAGCTTATGGTCATCGCCGGCTGCGCCGCCGTGTGGATGATATAGTCGCAGCCCTTGGCGTGGTCCATCAGTTCTTCGAAGTTCCGGACGTCGGCCTTGACCAGGTCGACCCCGAGCTTTTTAAGATAATTCCAGTTGTGGACGCGGGCCTCGTCGGCGGCAAATCCCGTCCGCTTGAGCTCGTTCTTGGTCATGTTGTCATAGGAAACAACCTTGTCGCCCTGCTGTATGTAGTATTCGCATACATGGGACCCGAGAAATCCGCACCCGCCGGTAACCAGTACTTTTTTTCCCATATCGTAGCCTCTGTGTAATGAATATGCCTTAAAATGGGAAAATAAAGCCGCAATTAGTCAACACTTTTATTTAAAATAAAAAATTCCGCCGCGTCTTAAAATACTTGTCAATATTCCCCCGTTTCTGTTGTATCATAAAATGGATCAGGACCTCATGTAACGGGGGATTGTTGAAGACGGTATGCTGACTGACGCCTACAAGCGCAAACACGATTACCTGCGCGTATCCATAACCGACAAGTGCAACCTGCGGTGCCGCTACTGCATGCCCCCCGAGGGCGTCGAGCTTCTTCCGCACGGGCAGGTCCTCAGGAACGAGGAGTTCGTGCGGCTAATCGGCATTTTCGTGTCCCTGGGCGTCGTGAAGGTGCGGTTCACCGGCGGCGAGCCCCTCGTCCGTAAGGGCTTCATAGACATCGTCACCCGGACCAGGTCGTTGCACCCGGCGCTGGAGCTCTGCCTTACCACCAACGGTCTTCTCCTCGGCAATTACATCGACGACCTGGAAAGGCTCGGGGTCAGGAAGCTGAACATCAGCCTCGATACCATTTCACGGGAACGGTACCGCGCCATCACAGCGCGAGACGGTCTTCACGATGTGCTCGCGGCTATTGACAGGGCCCTTGCAGCTGGTTTTTTCGATGTGAAGGTCAATGCCGTGCTCTTCGGGGATACCATGGCGGAGCTGGATGAGTATCTTGATTATTTCAGGGGGCGCGACGTGACCCTCCGCTTCATAGAAAAAATGCCCTTCGTAGCCGATGAGGCCGGCGGGCCCTTTCTTTCATCGGAAGCGCTCATGGGGGAACTCCGTGCCCGGGGCGAGTTGAAGCGCAACATGGGAACCGACACGAATGTGGCGCTTATGTATGATTACCTGTACCGGGGCAGGTACCCGATGAAAATCGGGGTGATACCGCCCCTGACGCAGAAGTTCTGCTCCGCCTGCAACCGCCTCAGGATCACGTCGGACGGGTATTTAAAAACATGCCTGCATTCGAGCGTCGACCATGACCTGAAAAAGCTCATCCGCGAGGGCGCCGACGACGACAGGGTCCGCGCGGAGATACTGCGGGCCGTGTCGGAGAAAAGGGAGGGGCACAGCCTTGACTGTGACCATGATGACGGCGGGTGCTCGGTCCGGTCCGGGTCCAGGTCCATGTCCAAGATCGGCGGCTAGGACCGGGCGCGGAGCGGCAAGGAACGTGAAGGAGAAGGAGAAGCCCATGAGATACGGTATCGCAATAATCGCTGCCGTGACCGTCGCCGGCATGTGCGCCGCGGGGTGCAGGAAGAGCGTGCGCGAAGCGCCGCGGGCCGAGCGGCAGGACGCGATCTTCGTGACGTGGGAATTCTCAAGCGCCGACAGGGACGGCGAACCCTATACCGAGGCGGCCCTGGTAATCAACGGCAGCCGGGAGCACAGGCACCGGATCGGCGTCTTCTACGGAAGGGTCAGGAGAATATTGAGCCCCGGCGAGATCAACCGCGAAATGGTGGGCGGGACAATTTCCGGGTTCGTCACAAACCACCAGGGACGGGGCAGCGAGGTCATCGTCCGCTTCAACGAGCAGCTCCAGCGCCTCATCGTCGCCGAGCGTCCGTGGAGCGAGAAGCTCCCCGCCGGTTCCTACGGAGTGATAAAAAATATTCCGGTTCCCGAATTGAGAAAAGAAAAGATCGGTTTTTGACCGCAGACCGGAAACAATTTACTTGACATTTTTTCTCGAACCGCTATTGGTTGATATTTTCGAAGACGGGCAACTGTCATTTCAACGAGTCCCGGTATTCCGGGATGAGGAGAAATCATGATTAAAATAGTAATCCTGTTCGATTTTCCACCCCGGCGAGCGGGGTTCGAAATGACAAATCAAGAATAGCATGCAGTCTCATCACAAATGACATTACCGGAGCATCATGCTTTTTAATACATACCAATTTTTCATTTTCCTTGTCGTCGTCATCGGACTGTTTTTCGCGCTGCCCCACCGGTTCCGGTGGATCCTGATGCTCGGGGCCAGTTATTTCTATTACATGTACTGGGACCCGCGGTACGCGATCCTCATTTTCACGACCACCGTGGTGGTTTACGGCACGGCACTCCTGATGGAGGGAAGGGCCGTGGTTGTGAAAAAGCTCCTGGTGGCCGTCAGCGTCCTCATCAACATATCGATCCTGGCGACGATCAAGTATTTCAATTTCATCAACAGCAGCCTGAAGGACCTCTTCTCGCTGTTCGGCGTCGGCTACACGGTGCCGTCCCTGAACATCCTTATGCCGATCGGCATTTCCTTTTACACCTTCCAGGCCCTGAGCTATACCATAGACATATACCGGGGTACGAGAAAGCCGGAGCGGCATTTCGGCATCTTCGCCCTTTACGTCAGCTTCTTCCCGGTGCTCCTCTGCGGCCCCATCGAGCGGTCGACCACGCTCCTGCCGCAGTTCTACAAGGAGATGGAGTTCGACTATGACCGGGTAACGGACGGGCTGAAGCTCATGGCCTGGGGCTATTTCCAGAAGCTTGTCGTGGCCGACCGTCTCAGCCTCTTCATCAGCCAGGTCCAGGCGAACCCGAAGGCCTTCTCAGGGCTTCCGGTGCTGGCTGCGGTTTACCTGTATCCCATCCAGGTGCTGTGCGATTTTTCCGGGTATACCGACATGGCCATCGGCGTGGCACTGATCATGGGATACAAGCTCACGGAGAATTTCCGCAGGCCCTTCCTGGCCATATCCCTGGCGGACATGTGGCGGCGGTGGCACATATCCCTCATATCCTGGTTCAGGGACTACCTGTATATCCCCCTGGGCGGCAACCGCGTTCCGAAATGGCGGCAATACCTTAACCTGATGATCATCTTCACCGTCTCCGGCCTGTGGCATGGGGCGCAGTGGACCTTCGTTCTCTGGGGTTCCCTGAACGGCCTGTTCATCATCATAAGCCGCATGACGGAGAAGCCGCGCGGGTGGGTGCGGGAACATATTTTCCGCGGCATCGACAGGGTGCCGGCAGCGATGCATTTCGTCCTTGCCGCGGCCTTGGTGACCGCTGTCGTTGCGCTGCCCATGGTCGGGATCCGGTTAAGCGCCGTAGGCAGGGTGTTGTCCGTGATCGGCGGACTGGCCTTCCTCGCCGCCGGCATCGTGAGAACAAAGGGGGAACCCTACGCGCGCTTCACCGCGGGGCTCAAGAAATTCTGGATGATGGCGGCCACGTTCCATCTCTTCGCCTACAGCGGCGTGTTTTTCGGAGTCAGGAGCGTGAAAGACGGTTTATACATGCTCACCCACGCCTTCGCGCCGACACGGAATGCCGCTCCCCTGCTGGATGACACGATACAGTTTATTCTCATGATAGCCGTCGTCGCGGTGTTCATGGTAATACAATACACGCAGGAATACCGCGGCAGCATACGGGCGCTGATACGGACACGGCCGGCATGGGTGCGGATGGCCCTGTACTGCCTGATCTGCTTCGCCATCCTGTTTTTCGGAGTCCGCGGCGCCGCGCAGTTCATATATTTCAGATTTTAAGGTGCATCTTTGAAACGACTGATTGGAAAAATTGCTGTCATTGCCCTGATCTCGGCGACCCCGGTGGCCCTGTATAATTATTTCATCGACCAGTATTTCGTCCTTCGGCAGAATGTTGCATCGATGCGGGTGCTCCCCAATGAGCGATGGGTGAAGACCGAATATCTTATCAAGAACCCCGCGAAGTATGATTCCATTGTGTTCAGCTCGTCCCGGGGCAGCCAGTTACCGATTGAGTTCATCAACCAGCATACCGGAGGCAGGTACTATAACATGACCCTGATGGCCGGCGTTCCCTCCGACCATCTGAGTATCCTGAAAATCCTGGTGCGCAACAAGGTCGCCATCAAGCATGTCCTGATAGGCCTTGATTATTATTCATTCCAGGGGGCCACGCCGGCCCAGTTTTACCGGGGCATCATGTATCCGGATGATCCGTGGGAACGGATGAAGAATTACTTCGATTACCTGTTCCTGCCCTTTGACAGCACCGTTTTCAACGAACTCAATTTCGACGGCAAGGATGTCGCCTATGACATATTCGGCACCGGTGAGTATACCTTCCTGAAAAAGGAAAAAAGCATTGCCGAGCATCCGGAACAGCATCCCGCCCGTTTCCAGTTTCCCATCCTGGTGGTGTGCGATGACCGTATCGACAAGACCCTGAGTGAAATAAAGCAGATCATTTCTCTCTGCAGGGCAAACGGCATCACGACCACGTTTTTCATTAATCCCGAGTATGCCCCGTCATATCTCTGCGCGGACATAGACTTCATAAATAAAGTCTGCTTTCGTTTTTCCGAGATAACTGATTTCTGGGATTTCAACGGTTCATCGTCGGTTACCGGGGACATGTACAACTATGTCGACTTGATACATTTCCGCCGGCCGGTCGGCAGGATGATGATGGCAAGGATATTCAACGTCCCCGATGTGGCGCCGGCCGATTTCGGGAAGCTGGTGACCAGGTCGAATGTCGCGGCATTTACCGCGGAAGCGAAGCGGGCCCATGAGATTAATAAGAAAAAGGTCAAGCTGAACTGCGCCCCGTGCAGACAGGCGCTCTGGAAGTAGGGCGTTGAACGTCTTTGCCCTGCGCCTGGCGGCCGCTAGCCTTCACCCCGGCTTTTTTCCGTCCGCCTCTTAACATAATCCCTCAGGTTCAGAACGACGCTAGCAGTGCAGCATGCGGCAAAGACCGCGATGGTGGCCGCGTCTACCATGCGCGGCGGCAGGTCTATCCCCGTCAGTTCGATTATGAGAAAATGTATGTAAGAATCGGAGGCGACGGGCCTGCCCAGGGCCGCCCGGACCTTCCAGTGCCAGTCCGTGCAGAAGCAGAACCCCCAGCCGTACCATATCCCAATGACAAACCAGGAGAAGGCCGTGGCCGCGATGGCGGCCAGGTGGTACTTTCTCGTCTTTTTCCAAATCCACCCCGTCATATTGAAGAGGGTGAAGACCGTATGGAAGAAAAGGAAAAAGCAGTCGAGGAAGTGCAGCATGGGGATCCTCCGGTTGATATACTGCCGGTATAAGGCTCTGAGATCACGGCCGGGGCCTTGTTCTGATTGTCATTGCGGGCGGCCCCGCGACGAAACAACCCTCATGTTGACAGACAGTTTATACATGAATTGGAGGTGTTGTATGCAGTCCGGTAATTGTCGATCGCCGGACCGCTTCGCTTTGCTCGCGATGACAGGAGGCGCACCGTAATTTTTTTCATGTTCCATTGCCATGGGAGAAGCCGGGGTGATTCATCATAGTATCAATCAATCCGTCCATGTCAAATACTTTCAACAACAGCCATGGATAATTCAGCTCTATCTAAAAAACCTAACCATCCGATTGACTATCAGCGTTGCCTTCATTATATTAATGTAATTTATCCGGAACAGGGGAATGGGCCTGTGCCGGCCAGGATATCGAAATGAACCACCTCAAGGGACAACAGAGCCCCTATCTGCTCCAGCACCTTCACAATCCCGTTGACTGGCATCCCTGGGGGGAAGAGGCCTTCGCCCTCGCGCGGTCCCTGGACAGGCCGATTTTCCTCTCAATCGGTTATTCGACCTGCCACTGGTGTCATGTCATGGAGCGGGAGTCCTTCGAGAACGGGGCCGTCGCGGCCGCGCTGAACGGGTCCTTCGTTTCCATCAAGGTGGACCGGGAGGAGCGGCCCGACATTGACCGGGTCTACATGACGGCATGCCATCTCATGACCGGGACCGGCGGGTGGCCCCTCACCATCATCATGACCCCGGCGGGGAAGCCCTTTTTCGCCGCCACCTATCTTCCGAGGAAAAGCGCCCGCGGCAGGGCCGGGCTCCTGGAAATCCTCGGACGCGTCAAGGATGTGTGGAGGGACCGCCGCGCCGAGGTCGACGCTTCGGCCGAGAGCGTAACCGCGGCCCTGGGCGGGAGACCTGCACCGGCGGCCTCCGGTGCGGCCGGCGAAGAGGAACTGCGCCGCGCCTCGGATCTTTTCGCCGCCATGTTCGACGCGGTCAACGGAGGGTTCGGCGAAGCGCCGAAGTTCCCGTCGCCCCACAACCTGCTCTTCCTCCTGCGAAGGTGGAAGATGGGCGGAGACGACAGGGCCGGCGCGATGGTCATCGAGACGCTGCGGCGCATGCGGATGGGCGGCATTTACGACCATGTCGGCTTCGGCTTCCACCGCTATTCCACCGACGGGCGGTGGCTGGTGCCCCATTTCGAGAAGATGCTCTATGACCAGGCCATGCTGGCCATGGCCTATGCCGAGGCCTATCAGGCCTGCGGTGACCCGCTCTTCGCGGAGACTGCGCGGCAGATATTCGAGTACGTGTCCCGGGACATGACCTCGCCGGAGGGCTGTTTCTATTCCGCCGAGGACGCCGACAGCGAAGGAAGGGAAGGGGCCTTCTATCTCTGGAGGGCGGGGCAAATAATGGACCTGCTGGGCGCCGGTGACGGTCGGCGCGCCATGGAGGCGTACAGCATCAGCGACCGGGGCAACTTCAGGGATGAGGCGACGGGGCGCATGACAGGTGAGAACATCCTTCATCTCGGCGCGGTCCCCGGGGACACCGCGAGAATGGAATCTATACGTGAAAAGCTTTTTGCCGCGCGGGAACGGCGTCCGCGGCCCTTCCGGGACGACAAGGTCCTCGCCGACTGGAACGGCCTCATGATAGCGGCCCTGGCGCTGGGGGCCAGGGCCCTGGGAGACGACCGGTATCTCCGCATGGCCCGGGACGCTGCTTCCTTCATCGGGAGCAGGATGATGACCGGGGGCGACAGGCTCCTCCACCGGTTCCGGAACGGCGGGGCCTCGGTGCCGGGCAACCTGGACGATTACGCCTTCGTCGCCTGGGGCCTGATCGAGCTCTACCAGGCCGGCTTCGACCCGGAGCACCTTGACCTGGCGATCCGGCTTTCCGCCTCCATGCTGAAGCATTTTGCCGACGGCGGCGGCAGGCTGGCCTTCGCGCCCCGTGACGGGGAAAAACTGGTCGCGGAGACCGTTGAAACCCATGACGGGGCGTACCCGTCGGGGCATTCGGCGGCGTACTATAACCTGGTGAGGATATCGCGGCTGACCGGCGACCCCGCCTGGGAAGCCTCGGCGGAGAGGATCCTTGCCGGAGCCGGCGAGGGCCTGCGGCGCCATCCCCTCGGGTATGGCATGCTCTTGGCCGGCCTCCAGTATGCCCTTGGGGAATCCTGCGAGGTTGTCCTGGCCGGGGATGCTGACGACGGCGCTTTCAAGGAAATGGCCGGGGATCTGCACCGCGAATACCGGCCGGGCTGCGTAATCATGGCAAGGCCCGACGGGGAACCGGGGGAACGCATCGGTCGGCTCGCGCCCTTTACCGCGGCGATGCGGGCCGGCGGCGGGAGGGCGGCCGCGTATGTGTGCCGGGGTAAGCGGTGCTTTCCGCCGGTTCACACCGCGGCAGATATGAGGGCCCTTCTGGAGATAAAAAGTACTTGATTTATTTCGTGATTGGTTTCAGAATTTTATTTTGATGAACCAGCCTTCATCAGGCGTGTTCCGGTTCAGCGGCATACGGTATGACAGAACAACATCTCATGCAGAACATCACGGTCCTCCCCCGGGGCGGCTACCTGGTGGATACGCCGGCCGGCTATATCCAGTTCGGATCGCCGCCGGAGACCATCAAGGACACCATGGCCATGCCCAAGGGCGTGCCGCAGATCTTTGTCCTCACCAACGAGCTTTTCAACTGGCTGAAGGGCATCAGCATCGCCGAGATAGAGTTCCCCATCTATTATAATTTTTTCCTCAAGAAGAGACGGACCACCATCATATGCCGCGAGGGCCAGTTCGAGCAGATGAAAAAAGTCCTCCAGGAGGCCCTCTTCGGCCCGAAGGAGTTCGACATTTCCGCGGATTATGACCTGTCGTCGGGGGGCCGGACGGTCCCCGACATCAAGATGGAGATGGACTTTTTCCGGAGGGGCCTCAAGTTCTCCGATCTCCTATCCTTCGGCTTTTTCAAGGACAACAGCTTCACCCTCCAGGGAATAACCATCGAGATCGGCGATGACGGCGATTTCCGCGTGAAGGAAGGGAACGACGTGATCGCCGTGGTTCCCGCGCGGGTCGAATACAAGCCGAAGTACCTCATCGGCAAGCGGCTCCCGGAGCCGTACAAGCCCCCCCTCTTCGGCGTGACCTGCCTGGGGCCCAGCCACGGCTTCGACCCGGAAGAGAACACCTCCGGGTTCATCGTCTGGCTGAACCACAACGGCGTCATGGTGGACCCGCCGGTGAACTCCACGGAATGGCTCGTCGACTCCAACGTCAACCCGAAGCTTACCGACAGTATCATCCTCACCCACTGCCACGCGGACCATGACGCCGGCACCTTCCAGAAGATCCTGCAGGAGCAGCGGGTGACCATCTATACCACCGAGACGGTGATGATGAGCTTCCTCCGGAAGTATTCGGCGCTGAGCAACATGCCCATATCATACCTGATGAGGCTCTTCGACTTCCATCCCGTCAGGATCGGCAAGCCGACCTTCATCCACGGCGGCAGGTTCGACATGTTCTACACGCTCCACTCGATCCCCACCATGGGGTTCAAGATGGAATTTTCAGACCAGACCTTTGTTTATTCCTCGGACCACAACAATGACCCGGGCATCCACAAAGAGCTGCTCGGCAACGGCATTATCACCAGGGAACGCTACGACGAGCTCGCCAATTTTCCCTGGGACTCGAAGGTCATCTACCACGAGTCGGGCATCGCGCCGCTCCATACCCCCATAACGTACCTGAATTCACTGCCGAAAAAGATCAGGAAGAAGATCGTCGTGTACCATATTGCCAAGAAGGATTTTCCGTCCAAGACGGCCCTGACCCTGGCGAAGTTCGGCATCGAGAACACCCTGTACTTCAAGACGAAACACCCCCGCTTCGAGACCGCCTACCAGATCATGGGTATCCTGAAAAATATCGATTTCTTCGAGGCCCTGCCCCTGTCCAAGGCCCAGGAGTTCCTCGATATCGTCGAGGAGGAGCGTTACAAGAAGGGCGATGTGATCATCCGGAAAGGGACCGTCGGGGACAAGTTCTTCATCATCTACTCCGGCAACGTGTCCGTCGACAGCGGCGGCCTCGCGGAAAAGAAGATCTACGGCACCTACGACTACTTCGGCGAGGTGGCCCTGGTAACCGAGCAGAGCCGGGCCGCCGACGTCATAGCCGAAACCGACCTGGTGGTGTACACCATCAGCAGGGAGAAGTTCCAGAATTTCATCGTCGGCACCGAGTTCGAGAAGATGCTCCAGCGGCTGGCGCGGATCCGGAACAGCGAGACGTGGAACCTCCTTTCCACCAGCGACTTTTTCCGCTACTGCACCTCCTCGCAGAAGACCTGGCTCGAGTCGATATTCGTCCCCATGGAGCTGCAGGCGGGCGATATCATCCATGAAGGGGACCAGATGCAATACATCTATATCCTCAGGAGCGGGGAAGTGGAAGTGACGAAAGGGGGAAGGCCCGTCGCCGCGCTGAAGAGGGGCGATTTCATCGGCTCGGTCCAGAGGCTCCATCTGAACGAGCCGGCGGATTTTACCTTTTCCAACCGCGAGACCGTCGCCGTGTACGCCATGAAAAGCGATGACATCAAAAAGTTCATCAACAACAATCCCGGCCTCCTGATGAAACTGGTCTACGACTTTTAGAACCTCACCGAACTCCCCCCTGTCACCCGAAGGGGGCACGCGCAAGATACTATGATTTCACGTGAAAATGATCTGATCCCATTCGTGCAACTGATCGCTGTCCGATTTTTTCTTGACTTGTGCCGGAAGACATATAGTATTGCACAACTTTTTTATAATGATGATGTTACGGCCGGATTCCATGAAGTGGGGCCGCATCGCGCTATAACGCCGCAACGAAACTAGTCAGGACAATAACGAAAAACACCCTATGGTTTTCAGTTCAGTATCGTTCCTTTTTTTCTTCTTCCCCATAACACTGGCCGTTTTCTTTTTCCTCAGAAACAGGCCGATGGCGCGGAACGTGTACCTGCTCGTCGCGAGCCTGGTCTTCTATTTCTGGGACGAGAAGATATACACCGTCCTTCTCGTGGTGTTCACGGTCATGAACTATTTTTTCGGGATCCTCATCGACCGCGCCGACGGGCGCCGGAAGACGATCCTGGTCATTTCCCTCGTGTGCAACATATTTCCCCTGGTCTTTTTCAAGTACACCGGCTTTTTCGTCAGCAATGTCAACAGCATCATCGCGCTCTTCGGCGCAGCGCCCTTCGAGGTGCCGCGCCTCAAGCTGCCGGTGGGCCTCTCGTTCTATACCTTTCAGATACTGACCTACTGCATCGACGTGTACCGCCGCAAGATCGCAGCGGAACGGGACCCGGTCAAGGTGGGCCTGTTCATCACCCTGTTCCCCAAGGTCATGCAGGGGCCCATTGAGAATTATCACCACATGGCGCCGCAGCTGGCGGACCGCACCGTCACCAGGGCCGATTTCGCCGAAGGCGTGAGGAGGGTCATCATGGGCCTGGGCAAGAAGGCCCTTATCGCCAACGTCCTCGGCGGGCCCGTGGACAAGATATTCGCCGTACCGGCCCAGGACCTGTCAGCGGGCGTCGCCTGGCTCGGCGCGATCCTTTACACGCTCCAGATACTCTTCGACCTGATAGCGTACAACGACATCGCCATCGGACTCGGCAAGATGTTCGGCTTTACATTCTTTGAAAACTTCAATTATCCCCTGGTTTCCCGCTCCATCCGCGAGTTCTGGCAGCGCAACCACATGACGCTGACCGCCTGGTTCCGGGAGTATCTCTATATCCCCCTCGGGGGCAACCGGGTCGCCCCGGCTCGTGCCTATTTCAATGTTCTCATCATCTTTTTCATATCCGGCCTCTGGCACGGAGCGGCCTGGTCCTTCGTGGTATGGGGCATGTGCCACGGCATCTTTTCGGCCTTCGAAAAGGCCACCGGCAAGGCGACCGAGCGGACGCCCCTGGGCCATCTGTACCTGCTCCTGTTCCATTTTACGACCATGGTTTTTTTCCGCGTCAGCGATCTTTCCGCGGCGGGGACGTATATCGGCACCATGTACGGCATCATACGTCCGGAAACGGTGCGGTACGGCATCGTCCAGTTCGTGAGCAACACCGATGTCATGATAGCCATCTTCCTGGCCCTTATAGGGTCCGTGCCCCTGGCCCCCCTCATAAGGGGCAAAGTGGAGGCCTTTATCGATTCCCGGAGCGGGGCCGCCGGCCGCGCGCTTTCGGTGGCCTTCTTCACGGCGCAGATACTGTTCCTGGCCGGCGTGCTGCTCCTCTCGGCGATGGCCCTGGCGAGCGATACCTACACGCCGTTCCTGTACCGGCAGTTCTGAGGTGCTACCGATGAAGGAAACGAGAATAACATCCATTGCCTATACCGTAACCATTGCCCTTTTCGTCCTGGCCATCTGGCTTCCGAACATCGGGAGCATGCTCAATATATCCCCGGGCGAAAGCTCGGAACAGCGCGCCATGGCGAAGCTGCCGGAGCTGAAGCTTGACCGGAAATCGATCATCCGGTTCCAGAGCAGGTTCATGAAGTACTATGTCGATAATTTCGGATTCCGCAACGTTCTCATCCGGTGGAACAGCCTCTTCAAGCTTAACGTCCTCAAGGTCGACCAGTTCCCCAAGGTCCTCGTGGGAAAGGACGGCTGGCTCTATCTCATCAAGGACGACGAGGGGAACAATTCCCTTGACTACTACCGTTCCCTCTCGCTGTTCAAGGACGAGAAGGAGATGGAGGAGTGGGCGAAGCCCCTCGATGAGATACGGAAAAATCTCGCCGAGCGGGGCATCCGCATGCTCGTCGTGTTCGTTCCCATGAAGCCGCGGATATATCCGGAATACGTGCCGGCGTACCTGAGGCCGGTGCAGGACAGGACCCGCCTCGACCAGATGATGGAGTATTTGAAGAAGCGCACGGCGCTGGATTTCATTGACACCGGCCCGGACCTGATGGCGGGCAAAAAGGAGCACCTTGTTTTCATCAAGCACGATGTGCACTGGAACGGCTACGGGGCCTTTTACGCGTACCGCGGGATTATGGAGAAAATCTCCGCCATGCTTGCGCCCGTCCGGCCGCTGACCCTGGACGATTACACGGTATCGGCCGTCAGCTTCACCGGCGGCGACCTCGCGAACATGCTCGGCCTCAAGGACCGGTTTACCGAGGACTACTACCTGTTCACCCGGAAGGACGGCATGAAGCCGAAACTGATGCCGGTGGCGTACCCGGCGCCCTTCAGCCGGTTTACGGAGGCCGTTGAGTCCGCTGACCGGAGCAAGCCGAGGGCCGTGGTGTTCCATGATTCATTTTTCAATTTCCTCAAGCCCCTGATGGCGGGGCATTTCAGCAGGATGGCGTGTTTCCAGAGCTACGGCCGCTATGACCGCGACGTTATCGAGGCCGAAAAACCGGATATCGTGATCTTCGAGATCGCCGAACACTTCCTGCTGAAATCGCCGGCATATGTGACGGCGGTGAAACAATAACCCCCCCTGTCCCCCAGGGGGGCATGGGGTTATACTGTATCGTGTCACCGTTCCATCCCTCCCGATAGTGATAAGGCAACTAATCGTTCAAAATCATGCCCCCTCAACGGGACGGGTGGTCTTGAATGGCCGCTTGCGCCTGCGGGTTCAACCTCACTTTGTACCAGTCTATGTTTCTGGTGATGTGCATCACCACGCCGAGAATGACGAAGAGCGCAACCGACCCCAGGAGAAGGGTGTAGTCCTCGTTCTGCACCAGCAGGAAGAGATACGCGTACAGGGCCGTCAGCAGGCCGGCCATGATCCCGCCGCGCTTCCTTGTCTTGAGCACCTTGACGCTGTACCCGGTGATCATCGCTATGACCCCGGCGCTCGCCGCCAGGCAGGAAACGATGAAGTTCATGTATTCGGACAGGGACAGAAAGAGCAGGTAGAACAGGCACAGGGCGGACCACACCATCAGGTACTGCAGGGGGTGTATCTTAAGCCCCATGAACACCTCGAAGAGAAAAAAGCAGAGGAATGTGAGCGATATGGACAGAAAGCCGTACTTGACCGCGCACGCACTTCTGGTAGAAATCCACCGGCTGATACAGCGCCGCACCGAAGGCCGTATCCGCCGGTTTGACCTCCTTGTCATCGGTAAATTCCTGGGCGAAGTTCCTGCCGAAGTAGGACACTTTCCAGCCGGCCTCAAAGCCTTTTTTGGTGATCTTCCGCGTTGAGGGAAGATAGGCGCCGGTGAAGCTCGGGTGCGGCCATGACGACCTGAGGCGGACCGTTGTTTCCTGGCCAGGCGGCGCGAAGCTGAGGGACGAAATTCCCTGGATCGAGAGCTTCATGGCAAAGTCGAAGGAGCGGCCGCCGGAACGGATGTCCCTGATGAAGGCGTGTATCCCCGACCGGTACAGGCCGCTGCCGCGGACGCCGGGAAGGAACGGGATGGCCTTCCTGTTCCAGGCAAGGGACGCGCGCCGCTGTATGCCCCGGGTGTCCGGTATCTCCACCGTAATGCAGGCATCCTCCCGGAGAATGTCTTTTTCCGGTATGCGGAGCCGGGAAAAATCCGGGACGCTGAACCGGCAGATTATCGACAGCTCCTCGATCTCCTCGATACGGTAGAGGATAACCTCATAGAGCCCGCGCGATCTTTTTTCCGGCATGATGACGCCGTCGATCGCCAGGGAGTCAGGGAGAAAATATGCGTGTTCTATGGACATGCTCGTGACGTTCTTTTCATCCCGGTAATAGCGCCGGTACGGCACCGTGAGCACCGGGCGATGATCGTCTGGTCGCCGCCCCACTTGCCGCTCACCTCGCTCACTGCCGCTGCCCGGCGGGATTCCCGCTCGGTCACGATGCCGGTGAAGAGGGTTTTAAAAGCAAATGATTCTGAAACTTATTTTCGTGACATGGATATCCTCCATCTTATGTTTGAATAAACATGGAATGTGGGAGTGAAGTTATTATGAACTCTGTGTGAAGTGTCTTTTTTTATGACCCGGAGGCGGGTTGGACGGGAATATGAATATTCGCTTTCTGTTAGCCTGGGGTTTAAACCCCAGGCTAACAGAAAGCCATGGTAATGATTCCAAACCTTTACTTCATGTACTTGTCCCACTTAGTGGCGAGGAATACCGCGGTGATCTCCCTGATGGCGGCGTGCACGTTCTCGACCCTGTCCGGCATGTGGACTATCCGTATCTGCAGCACCATGTTGTTCTTGTACAGGGACGCTTCCGCGATATAGTACAAATAATCGACGGTCGTTCTATTGTCCAGCTCGACGCCCTTCTGCGTCATCTTCTGGATATAAACGTCGGCTCCATTGATGGAGGTTTTGGTGACCGGCTCGTAAACATGGTCGGCGTGGCTCTTCAGTCCGTCCATTTTGCCGTATTGCTTCGCCTGCTGGGTCATCTGGGCCCATGTGGGCGTCATGTAACCGGCAGTCCGGGGGTTGTAGCCCATGACGCCGACCTGGAGCTCCAGGCTGTAATGGCCCTGGCGGGAGTCTTTTTTCTCGCCCTGAATGCCGAGGCAGAGGAACGTGTTCTGGGTTTCCGCGTAGACAAAGGTCTTCGATTTAACAGGCACGCCCTTCGGCATCAGTGATTCCAGCTCCTTCGGAAAGTTTTTTGCGGTGTTTTCCCCCATTTTCATGTACTCGCCCATCATGTCCGAGGCCTGGTCCGCAAACACGGCGCACGGCACCAGCAGGAGGAGGCAGTACGCAACCAGCTGTTTCATGTTGTCCATTTTTTTCTCCGATGTGATACGTGAATTTGTCGCAATGCGGTGCTACCCGATCGCGTGATGAAGATTAGACAAAAATGCCGGAAAATAATCGAGAAATAAATGTAAGGATAAAAAATTTTCATAGAGGGTGAAAAACGCCATGTCAGGAGCGTTTTTCCGGCAGCGCGAGCGTCGCGGTAACGCCGGGCCCGCCGTCATTGTCGCGCACCTCGGCATAACCGCCGTGAAGGTGCGCCACCTCGCGCACGAAGGGGAGGCCGAGACCGGTGCCGCGCGTCCGGTCCCTGGCGGGAAGGGAGTAAAAGCGGTCGAAGATCCTTTCCCGGGCGAAGTCGGGTATGCCGGTACCGGTGTCGGATATCGGCAGAATGATGAAGTTCCCGCTGGATTCGGAAGCAAGGGTGATGGCGCCGCCGTCCGGGGTGAATTGGACGGCGTTTTTAAACAGGTTCAGGACCGCGTGGGTGATGAGAAATTTTTCGCCGGCAACTTGATGGCCCGGCCGGACATTGTTGACGATCAGTACGCCTCCCCTGACTAACTGCGGCTCAAGGCTCGCGATGACGTCGGCCGCGACGGCCCTGATATCCACGGTTTCTATGCCCTTCAGCTCCTTCCGCTTCTCAAGGGCCGTCAGCTGGAGCAGCTTCCCGATGATGCTGTCGATGCGGCCCGTCTCGGCCAGAATGTTCCGGTGAAACTTTCTTTTCTGCTCCTCCGGCATGTCGTCTTCCAGCAGCTCCGCCGCGCCCCGTATTGACGAGAGGGGGCTCTTGAGCTCGTGGGTCAGGGCCTGGACGTATTTCTCGATGTAATCCTTCCCTTCGAGCTCGGCGCGCATTTCCTCGAAGGCGGGCCCCGGGTCCCGTATCTCCACCGCGGAAAAGGCGGGAAACGCCGCACGGTTACCGGCGCGGAGGGACTTCACGGAGCCGGGCCGCCGCGCGAGGAGGCAGAGTATTTCGTATTAATAGCGCGACAGGTCGAGGATCGACCCGCGATAGGTGATCCGGCGGCGGTCGGCGTCGATGGCGAAGGCGTTGCCGCCGGAATCCGCCGGCGTCCCTCCGCTCCTCCTGAGTACGGCCCTGACGCGGGCGACCAGCTCCCGCGGGCTGAAGGGCTTGACGATGCAGTCGTCGGCTCCCAGCTCCAGTCCCAGGACCCGGTCGATCTCGTCGGACCGGGCGGTAAGCATGCGGAGCGGCACGTCCGACCGCTTCCTGATAGTCCTGGCCAGGTCGAAACCGGAGATGTCGGGGAGGCCGATGTCCAGGATGGCCAGGTCGATGCCGCCCCGCTCCAGCAGTTCCATGCCCTCGGCGCCGGTGGCCGCCCAGACCGCATCGAAGCCTTCCCGGGAAAGGGCATACGTGACGGTGTCGGCGATTCCCGGCTCGTCTTCGATTATTATGATAGTCTGTTTTTCGGGCATAGACGGAGGGAATCGATATCCTTATAAGAAAATCCTCACCCATTGAACCGGCCGCGTCACGTGTATTTTGGCCCGCGTCACAGGGCGGCCCCATGAAAAAAAATGTTCATTCCGGGAACTCTGTTACACTATAGTGTCAGAACGGTATTTCAGTTGACCCCGGCGGTATAGGCTGCCAATATAAATGGACAAGGAGAAAAGGATGAAAATCATCGCGTCGTTTTTGGTGATTATACCGCTGCTCGGCGTCCCGGCCTTGAGCGCGGAAAGGATATCTCTGGCGGTCATGGACCTCGATGCCGGCGACATTCCGGCATCGGAAGCGGAAAAGATCACCATCCTTATACGTAATGAATTGAGCAATTCCAGGGGCCTTGCCGTGCTGGACCGGAAGCCGGCCGGAAGGGGCGCTGCCTGCGCTGATAGTCTTTGCGCGGTACAGGCGGGCAAAGAGCTTGGCGCCGACAAGGTCCTGATCGGGTCGCTGTTCAGGATGGGGGAACGGCTTACCATAACCTGCCGTATTATCGATGTTAAGAAGGGAACCGTGGATTTTGCCGTAAACGAGAGGGCCCTGATGCAGTCCGATGAGTTCTACATGGCGCAACGGTTCAGCGATACGGTGGCCGGGAAGCTCACGGGCGAAAAGCTTTATAGGGAGGACAGGCTCGGGAATTCAATACCGGTTAAGCGGTTCCGGGTATCCGAATACTCTTATCGTCCGGCAAAGGACCCCTTTGGGTGGATAGCACTCGGTTCCGGCATCGCGTGCGCGTCGGGTTTTGCCATAGCCCACGAAAGCTATGTGTGGAGGACCAGGTATAGTATAACCCGCCTGTTTAATGATATGTACTTCTGGATGATGTTTCCTTTTTATTCGGTCAATCCGGATTTTTTCTCCTGCATGGTGTTAATGGATCATGAAGAAAGGAAAAACAGGCGCCACCGGGCGGAGAGATTGAGGGAAAGAAACTATTATATCAGCGCCGGCGTCGGCGGCTTTGCCGTGGTCATGCTGACCACTTTTATCGGCCGGAATATATACCACGCGGCGGCAGACGCCGGGAACGCGCAGTCCGGCGATGTTTCCCTGGTTGTGCCCGCCCTCTATGACGGAATGTCCGGGCCCGGGACGCAGGGACAGCTCAATTTCGGTCTGGGCCTGTCAATGGCGTTTTGAGGGTTTTATCTTTAGGACTGACGCGCCGCCCTGAATTCCTGGTTGCCGATGGAATTCATCCACCCTTCCGCTATTGTTGTTAAAGAACGAAAAAAATATGGACATTCAGCGGAAATGGCTGATAGTAGACGCTGTGCCGGGGAGTGCAGCGGCCAGTTGTTCCCCCTCTGCACTGCAAGGAGGTACCCGATGAGACCCTTGGATTGTATCGCGGCTGCCGTCATGGTTCTCTGCGCATTTTCCGCGGCCCATGCCGGGATCAATGATGATCTTGTCAGCGCCGCCCGGGACGGGTCCATTGAGGGCGTGCGGTCGGCCCTTTCGGCCGGCGCCCCGGTGGATGCCAGGAACGGCGAAGGCCTGACGGCCCTGATGGCGGCCTCCGGCGCCGGCAACAGCGATATCATAAAGCTGCTGATCGCCCGGAAAGCGGACGTCAACCTGAAGGATGCTTACGGCAGGACGGCCCTCATGATGGCCGCGGAAAGCGGCAGCGTTGATGCGGTAAGGGCGCTCTTCATTGCCGGCGCCGGCGTTAACGCGCGGGACATCAACGGCATGTCGCCCCTCATGCGGATTGCCGAATACGGCCCCGTGAATGTCGCCGAGTTCCTGGTGAAGGTCGGCGCCCATGTCGATGCCCGTGACGGCCATGGCGCGACCCCTCTTATGGCGGCAGCAGGGGCGGGTCAGGCTGATATGGTGAAATTTCTCCTTAACCACAATGCCTCCGTAAACGCGGCCGATGATGACGGATGGACCCCCCTCCTCAAGGCGTCCTACGCGGGCCATGCCGGCGTTGCGGCCCTGCTCCTCGGGGCCGGAGCCCGGACCAATGCCAGGATAACCCTGGCCGACTCGTACGGCGTAACCGCCCTGATGCTGGCGTCCCTGAACGGCCACGCGGCGGTGGTAAAACTCCTTCTCGCCCACGGGGCCGATGTTAACGTCCGGGACAACCTGGGGCAGACTGCCCTGACCAAGGCCGTCCAGTACGGCAATGCGGAAGCGGTTATCCTCCTCAGGGCGGCGGGCGGAAAGGAATAGGGTCGGTCAAACCAGGTATTGTTTCCCGATACCGGTGCCTGAGCGCCGGCTCATAAATCACTGATATCCAGAAAACATATCTTGATCAGGTAGCCGTTACCGGCTTAAACATTTCCTTGCTGCTTTGTTGTATAAACGCGAAAATTTTTTTTTTCGGGATTATCTGATTTTGCCGGCATTTTGAAAAAATCTGTTGACATAGGTTACCGAAAAGTTAGCGTGTTCAAAGTTCATTACTTTGAATGACTGTATTTGTTTCATGGTCTTGAACCTGGCTGGTGCTTAATCGGCCCCAGGGTATAAATAATAAACCTTTAAGAGAACAACAGCCATAATGAACAGAACAAACCTCCTTGTGTGCTGCATCGTTGCCGTAATGATTCCAACCCTGTTTGTTTCCTGCAAAAAGAAGGGTCCCACTGACATGGCCGAGCTGACGCGCATAGTTTCCACCCGGAGCACCAAAGATGAGATGGATATCGTCCATAAGACGCATGAAAAAACGGGTATAGACTGCTACAGGTGTCACCATAAATGGGAGAACCCTGACAGGATCAGGAACTGCTCCAATTGCCATCAGAAAGATATTGTTCAGATAACCAAAGACACATGCCTGAAATGCCACGAGGCAAACGGCAAGTAGTCTTATAAAGACGTAACTATAGCGGGTATCGATGCGGAAAGTGTTGATCCTGGGCATCGGCAATACATTGCGCTGCGATGATGGCCTGGGTGTATATATCGTCAGACAGATGGAGGAATCAGGGATCGCCCTGCCGGAAGGAGTTGAGCTTCTTGACGGGGGAACCGCCGGGTTTGATCTGCTGGGCCTGATCGACGGTTACGATAAAATAGTTATCGTGGACGCCCTCAAAACCGACGACAGGCCGGGTAGTATTTACCGGTTCACGCCGGAACATGCGGTTGAGCGCCGCGCGCAGTACTCCCTGCATGAAGTCGGTATCATGGAAGTGATCAAAACTCTCAGGATCATGGATAACAATCCTGAGATAGAATTCGTCGGGATCGTCCCGGAGAATATAGACGATGTAGATACAACTATAAGCCAGGTTGTTCTGGATTCAATACCCCGGGCTGTGGAAGTGATACTCGACGCCGCGGCTCATTGAATGTAACAGGAATAATCGTTATACCCGGTTTTATCGCGCTTCTAATCGCTGTTTGATTTACTGTTAGTTCTTTACATCCACCGATTCATCCTTCTTATTGTTGCAAATATCAACATAATATCGTAAATAATAACATTATTGTTGACATATATGTTATTATTAATATAAAGGATATAATAAACCATGATATTGTTATTAACAATGGCTTAGTGATAAAAAACAATCAATTGGAGAAGGTCGTGAGGTACAATCATATTTTCATCGCATCATTTGTCGCCCTGGCAGCTTTCATGGTAAGTGCCTGCAGCCTTGATCCCTGGGTTGTGGGGAAAGAATACCCCAATATGGTAACCATTACAAAGACCACCGCTCATGGCAAGGCAGCCGACGGGATTCCACCGATGAAAAGCGCCGTCGGTGCCGTCAGGTTTTCCCACAAGACCCATGAGGATGCCGGGGTACAATGCGTTTTTTGCCATCATAAAAAGGGCAATCCTGACAGGATAAAGCAGTGCGCAAGCTGCCACAATGGGGACAACGGCTACGAGACCATGCATGGTCTGTGCGTCGATTGTCACATAGAAAAGAAGGAAGGGCCGCAGCATTGCAAGGAATGCCATTGATTATTGTTGATGCTCATGATAAGACGCGCGCAACTGACGGGTTACGGTCCTGGTTTTCGTATGATCCGGAGCGTTTCCGGCACTATAGGTAGTGTTACTACAACACAGAGATTCGGGCTGTCATGGATCAAATTCCCCGTGCTGCGGAAATAATTCTCGACGCCGCGACTCATTAAAAAAACAGAGGAGGATATGTATGTCTTTTAACAGAAGGGACTTCTTGAAGCTGATGGGCGGAACGACGGCCGCTTTCGCCTTTCCCTCGGTGATACTGCAGGGATGCAAGAAGGCACTGGAAAAAGCTGCTGAGCGCACTCAGGTAATATGGATACAGGCGCAGTCCTGTTCCGGTTGTTCGGTTTCGATTTTGAACAAAATGGACCCGAGTATCGTTTCGGTTATAACGGAGTACATTAGCCTTAACTACCACCAGACCCTCATGGCCGGGACCGGACACGTGGCCATCAGCGTCCTGGAGGAAGCGGTGAAAAAAAACCGGAAGGATTATGTGCTTATAGTTGAAGGTTCCATTCCCACCAAGGACGACAAATATTGCACCATCGGCGAAATGGATGGCAGGATAATCGGCGCCCGTGAGTGGATCGAGAAACTCGGGGCGAACGCAAAGGCCCTTGTCTCCATCGGGACATGCGCAGCCTTCGGCGGAATCCCCGCCGGGCAGATGCGCGACGGCAGCGGCAACCCGACCGGGGCCGTCAGCCTTGCTCAGATCATGAAGGGCAAGACCGTGCTGAACATACCCGGTTGCCCGCCCCATCCCGACTGGATGGTGGGTACCCTCCTTCATGTGCTGCTGAAGGGGATGCCGGAACTTGACGAATATAACAGGCCCAAGATGTATTACGGCAAGACCGTACACGAGCAGTGCGAGCGCCTGAGCGATTATAAAGCGGGAAAATTCGCCAAACACTGGGGCGATGAAGGGTGTCTCTACAATGTCGGCTGCCTCGGCATGGATTCCTGCTGCGACATACCGGAGCGGAAATGGCTCGGCGGCGTCAACTCCTGCACCCAGTGCGGCGCCGGCTGTATCGGCTGCACCGAAGACGTATTCCCGGATTACGGAAGGAGGGGCGTCTTCAAGCACCTGACCGCGCGGAATGAGAAACTCATCAAGCCGGAACACCGGGTGTCGGTTTTTAATCACAGGACGGAGGTGTAGGAAATGGCTAAGGTATTAATTGACCCCATCACAAGGATTGAAGGTCACCTTTCAATAGAAATAGATGTCGAGAACGGGAAAGTCGTCGACGCGAAGAGCATAGGCGACATGTTCCGCGGTTTTGAAAAGATCTTTTTAGGCCGCAACCCCCTCGACGCGAACCAGCTCTCGCAGCGGATCTGCGGCGTATGCCCAATCTCGCACGGCATCGCCTCCAGCAAGTGCCTCGAGGGCGCCTTCGGGATCAAACCGAACAACAACGGCCGCGTGCTCAGGAACCTGATGCTGGCGGCCAACTACATGCATTCGCACTTGATCCACTTCTACCACCTGGCCGCCCTTGACTATGTTGATATCACCGCACTGCTGCAATACAAAGGCGGCGACTCCAAGATCAACAACCTGAAGGCCTGGGTGGAAAGTGAAGTGAAGGCCAAGAAGGGACGTGTCGACGCCATTACCGCCGGCGCACCCTTCCTGCCCCGGTATGAAGGCAACTTCTATATCAAGGACGTTGACACCAATATCGACGCCATCGCCGGCTACGTGAAGGCGCTGGAAATGCGCATGAAGGCCCACAAGATGGTTTCCGCCATCGGCGGCCGCGCCCCCCACGCCATCGGCCTGGTGCCGGGCGGCGTTACCCAGGTGCCGACACGCGCCATGATCAGGGAATACAAGAAGCACATCAAGGAAATCGAAAATTTCATCAACGACGTGTACATGAACCATGTCATCGCCGTGGCGAAAACCTTCAAGGACTACTTCAAGATCGGCGCTTTCACAAACTTCATGTCATATGGTCTCTTTGATCTTGATACGGAAGACAAGAAGTTCTTCCTGCAGCGCGGGATCGCCTACGGGACCAAGCTCGAGAGCTTCGACGCCGAGAAGATCAGGGAACAGGTGCGGTACGCGCGGTACAGCTCCGGGTCGAACCTGCACCCCTACCAGGGGCAGACCGAGCCGCAGCCCGGCAAGGGCGGCGCCTATACCTGGCTCAAGGCGCCGCGGTACGACGGGAAGCCGATGGAGGTCGGCCCCCTGGCCCGCGTGGTCGTCAGCTACCTCTCCGGCAACGCGGCGGTCAAGAGCGAGGTCGACGCCCTGCTGAAGGTCTTCAACGCCGACATATCCGCCGTGTTCTCGACCCTCGGACGGCACGCCGCCCGCGCCATCGAGGCGAAGCTCATCATAGCCGAGATGCGCAAGTGGATCGACGAGCTTGACGTGAACGGCAAGCCGAGGAACTCCTTCGACATACCCGACACCGGCGAAGGCATGGGTCTCGTCGAGGCTTCCCGCGGCGCCCTGGGCCACTGGATCGTGGTGAAAGACAAGAAAATCGCCAACTACCAGGCGGTCGTTCCCACCACCTGGTTCTGCGGTCCCCGCGGCGACGACGGCGTCAAAGGCCCCGTCGAGCAGGCCCTTATCGGCACGCCGATATCAGACCCGAAGAACCCGATCGAAGCCGCCCGCGTGGTGCGGTCCTTCGACCCGTGCATCGCCTGCGCGGTCCACGTCGTCGAGGGCGACAGAGAGATCGGTACCTTCAAGGTCTGCTAGTTCGATCGACAATAAATTGAGTAAAGCGGAGGCGGGGATTGAAATCCTCGCCTTCTTTTTTGCGGCCGCTTTTTTATATACTCATGCCGGTATTGCCTTTATGCAATTGAATGGTGATTGTTCATAATCAAACAGTCCTCTCTAAATGTCTTCTTTACGTCCAAGGCATTTCCATTTATACCATTTCATGCGAAAGTGAATTCCCTGACGGGAACAATGGTGGAATTCGCTATTTTTGTAAAAAATAAAAATGTATGTTGTTGGCGTTGTATATATTTGTATATTTAAATAGTCGCAGTTTGATTTTCGGTGTGAAATGAGCAAACAGTGAGATCATTAAAAACAGAGGTATTTCCATGTCAAGGTTTGAGAGGCCAATTGAATCAATACCCTTTTTCCTTTTCCGCTGGTTCCTGATACTGTTCATCCTGGATCCCCTGTTTTTCGGGATTATGATGCTTATCACCATCGGTTCCGGTGAATTCATGGTAATTGCCGAAATTCTGGGAATACTCGCCCCTCCGATCCTGATCGCCATAGCGATCTACCTTTTTCTGCTTTCCCGAAAATTGCGCTCTATCATTCTTGCCCTTCAGAAGGGCGACATGTCGGTTTCCAGGGAAGAATCTTCCAGGTTCGCATCGGCATATCCGTTCAAAATGGCGCTGTTTATGTTTATCGGCAACTCGGGAGGACCGATGCTGGTCGGCGTCCTGGGAATGATTATGGGAGTGCTGATTTCCTTCCAGCAGGCGTTATTCTTCATCATGGCGGGCCAGTTCGAAGCCCTTGTCGTGGGGATGATGCTGTATTATATCTCCAAAACGGAACTGTACCCGCTGCGCGCGTATATTGATTACCGGCCCCTGTCAATATTCATGAAGCTTTCGGTGCCCATTGTTTCCATGCTGATGATCCTGCTTATCGCCACCGGCATCGGAGTATACCGGATAGCGGCGGATAACGTTCTTTCCCTGTCCAAAAGCACGTTGAAGCTGATGCAGGAAAAGACCACCCGGGGAGTCGAGGGTATCGTAGAGAACCTGACCGGCGAGCTGCAGGTGCTGGCTGATACCGGCAGATATGCGGCCGTCAATCCCGAACAGCTGCAGCCGCTGATGGAGACCCTTTTCGAAAAACGGAAGGAAATGACCGAGGCCTATTTTTCGGCACGCCCGGATGGACACTCCGTGACCAATGCGGGGAAAGCGGTGAATATCGCGGACAGGGAATACTTCAAGGAGCTCATGCAGAAAGGTGATAGGATTTTTACCGAGCCCCTGAAGAGCAGGGCGACGGGTAAAGATGTTATCGTGGGCGCCGTGCCGGTCATGCACGGGGACCGGAGAATCGGCGTTTTCGGAGTAACGATACCTCTTGACTCAATACGGGATTATATCGTTAAGGCCGGAAAAGAAAACGGCGTTGAATACCTGCTCCTTTCACGGAAAGGGGTCGTGATGGCTAGCCCGGACGCGTCATTACTCAATAAAACCATCGGCAAGGACATAGCCGATGACAGCAGCAGGTTCTCCGGCACCGGAATGCTGCTCTCGCCGAAGGACGAGGCCTGCAAGGTGACTTTTAACGGTGTGAAGAAGATTGCCCTGACGGCGCGGTTCCCGGTCATGAACGGGACCATTGTTGTTTTTGCCGATCCGTCGTCGTATTACGCTGAATTCAACATGATCATGTTCCAGGTGGTCGGGCTGCTGCTTCTGCTCTTTTCCATCACCATGGGAACCCTCTTTGTCATAACACGGCGTTTCAGCAGGCCCGTGCAGAAGACCATTGAGGTCCTTGACCGGGTTGCAGAGGGGGACTTTACCAGAAATTATGAAGGCCGCATCAATGACGAGATGGGCCTCCTGATGGACGCCCTCAATAAGTCCATTGAAAATGTCCGTTCCATGATAGCCACGGTAAGCGTGTCGTCGCAGAGTCTCACGCAGGTGGTGGAACAGATCGCCCGGGGCAACCAGAACATGTCACAGCGCACGGCGGAGCAGGCGTCATCGCTGGAAGAGGTCGCGTCGACGATAGAGGAGGCGACCTCCATCATCAACCAAAACGCCGACTATGCCGTTAGGGCCCGCGATCTTACCGATCAGGGAGCGGAAAAGTCCGAGCAGGGTAACGCCGTGGCCAGGGACGCCATCGGCGCCATAAACGAGATGAATAGGGCAAGCATCCGCATTGCCGACATTACCGCCATGATCAACGAGATCGCGTTCCAGACGAACCTGCTCGCCCTCAACGCGGCGGTCGAAGCGGCCCGCGCGGGCGAGCAGGGACGGGGGTTTGCCGTCGTCGCCGGCGAGGTCAGGAACCTGGCTCAGCGGTCCGGTAACGCGGCAAAGGAAATTGAGGGCCTGATAAAGGAAACGGTGCGCATCGTGGAAAAGGGGACCGACCTGGTCATCCGCACCGGCGAGGCTCTGGCGGACATTTCCGGTACCGCCCGAGAGTCGGCCCGCATCATGTCCGAAATAACCGAGGCCAGCGCCGAGCAGAGGAAGGGGATGGAGCAGATTAATACGGCGGTCTCCGACCTTGACCAGATGACGCAGCAGAACGCCTCCATGGTCGAGGAAACGGCTTCCGCGAGCGAGGAGATGATGCGCCAGGCGCAGGATCTGCTGTCGCTTGTTCAAAAGTTCAGGACCTGATTGCCTGCATGATGACGGCGGCTCTCTGCGGCAGGAGCCCGGACCGGTGGCGCAGGTGCCGGTGAAATCCGTTCCCCGGATCGTGTTACAGCGAATTGAACTGTGAAAAGTATTTCACGCTGTAGCGCGTTTCAATCCCGATGACTTCGCGAATGATGGCGGCGGCCTTGTCGCCGTTTTTTTCCGTCAGGAACGAAAAGGCCTGCTTGAAGTACTTGACGGTGTCGGTAAGGTCTTCGGTCCGGAGCTTGATGGTCGCGTACTGCACGCGGCGGGTCGACGGCCACAGGTCTTTGAGGAGTATGTCCAGGACGGGGTTCTTGGCGGCCCTGAGACAGGCCGATTCGTATTCAATGAGAGCGTCGAAATATCCGCGCCTGTCCTGGTTCTTCGCGCATTCTTCCAGCGCCGTGAGTTTTTTGGAGATCAGATCAAGCTCCTCCTTGTTGCCGAATTCCGCGGCCCTCCGCGCCACCAGACCGTAAATCTCTTTCAGGATGTCGCCGGTGGAGATCAGCATCTGCTCGTTGAGGATCGATACGCGGGCCTCGCGGCGGGGTATCAGGTCCACCAGCCATTTTTTCTCCAGGATGCGCAGGGCCTCCCGGAGGGGGCTGCGGCTGACGCCCAGCTCCCGCGCCAGGTCTTCCTCTATGAGCCGCTCGCCCGGCTTCAGCTGGAAAAGGAT
Organism: uncultured Spirochaetota bacterium; assembly: GCA_937872225.1. Taxonomy (GTDB): domain Bacteria; phylum Spirochaetota; class UBA4802; order UBA4802; family UBA5550; genus RBG-16-49-21. The sequence continues at coordinate 10,526 of CALMRZ010000057.1, read as the reverse complement.
TATCTTGTCGCCCAGGTACTGGGCTATCTGTTCGGCCAGATTTTTTGACGGTTTGAAATCCATGGTTATATCCCCCGCTTAAAACAAGTACGCATGATTTATATATTGTAAACATTTTTTCCTCCCCCGGAGAATGTCAACATAAATATGCATTGACGACGGCATCTTGACCATAAGAATGCACACGAATTGCACGGAAATTCATGGCGGGATTAGTTAGGATATGCGGATACTGGTGTTAAGCTCTATCGTCGTGGTGGTTATGCTCGCTGCTGTTATCGGTTTTATGCAGTATGATGGTGCGCCGGACCTGGGGGGAGGGCCGGTACCGGCCACGACGACGGGACCGGGCCGGGCCACTGGCGGCGGGAAAACAGCGGACCCGTCACCGTCCCGGGACATGATGCGCGCTTTCAGGAGCGCGGTCATCGTTAACCCCGTGCGGCAGGAGGGCGATCCGTATGCGGCCGGAAATGAGAGGGTGACGGAACCGCCGGGGGGGCATTCAATAAAAACAGCAGTATGCGGGATCAGGTTTGTCGATTCCCGGCGGAAACGATATGAAATACGGACATTCAGCGACGAGGGCGCCGCCTCCCGCGACGGCTATTCGGTGACCCACCGGGGATACTGCGGGACCTGTTCCACCCTGCAGGACCTTGCCGTGTATCTGCAGCGCCGCGACCTGACCTATGCCGTGCGGGCCTGCTCCTTCAGGATCGCCCGGGGGCCGATACTATCCTGCCTTGAAAAAATAGGGTTCTCCCATGAATGCGCCCTTACCTGGTATTATAATATCGTAAATACCGGCAGGAACTGCATGGGGACCTGCCTCCTGTCCTGGCTCCGGCGCGAGCCCCTGAACAGGGCCGACGGAAGCCTGAACGAATGCCTGCAGTGCGATGAAGACAAATCAGGGCCGATTTTCAAGTATTACGCGGGACGGACAAGGCGAAACTCGGGGATCAGGTCTGAGATCGGCCGGGACCCCGGAGAGCTCTATTCCGTGCCCCATGAATACCGCTGAGACCCGGGTATTTCTTCCAGCTCTGGATCTCTACGATGTTCCCGTTCTCGATCCTGGTCCCGGATACGTCCCGCTCAGGCAGGACCCGGACGCATCCGAATGCCTCCTCGTATAACCGGGCAAGCTTTTCCCAGTCTTCTGATTTCATGTTGGTGTGAACATATCTTGCATTATTGACCATGGCTCCTCACAGGAGCCTCGATGGAGATGACCAGAGACTTCTGTTTTTAGCAACCTAATTTTATATTAAGCTGTTTTAAAATGCCTGCAGTATCTGATTTTTCTTGACAAATTACGGGGTGGAAAATAATGTACCAAACGGTCGGTACAAAAATAAGGAGCACGTCCCATGAAAAAAGGTGAAGAAACCCGCACCCGGGTGCTGGACTCGGCCATGGTCCTTATAAACCGCAAGGGCCTCAGGAACACGAGCATGCAGGATATAATAGACGAAACCGGCGTGAAAAAGGGAAACCTCTATTTTCATTTCTCGGGGAAGGATGACCTGGGCCTTTCCATCATACGGGAAGCCGCAGAACGGTACTTCGAGTACCTGTCGAAGAGCATCACGAGCAGGGAACCCCTGGGGAAGATACGGGACATCCTCGGGGCCGTTCTCAGGTTCCACCGCCGAACGGGATTTGTCGGCGGATGTATTTTCGGGAACACCGCCCTTGAGATGGGCGACACGGACGGCAGATATGCCGCCCTCATAATGGAGGTTTTCGACCGCTGGGTGCATATACTGGCCGGCCTGCTGCGCGAAGCCGGGAAGGCAGGAGTGCTTCCGGCGGGTATCAGGCCCGAGCCGATGGCCCGGCATATCGTCTCCGCCATGGAGGGAAGCATCATGATGGCCCGTCTGTACAAGCGGGAAGATCCCATTGCCGAATGCATCAAATACCTGGAAAAGCTGATCGGGATAAAGTGAAAGAGGTATCACAACACAGGTGCACCGACGCGGATAATCTCCCCCCTGACCCCCCGAGGGGGCACGAAGGATGGAAACTATCGCGGTAAAATTTAATAGTATTTTTTCATTTTGTCATTTTGAGATCCGCGTATCGTGATGAGACTCCATAAGGATTTTCATTATGTCCAAATTCGGGATTCGTCGAAATGGCAGTTTTGCATATGACTAATAAATTGATTCAAAGATAAATTTGATATTACATGCCCCCTCCGTGGGACAGGGGGCAATTCGACAATTAGCGGAGTAATGACATGATCACTGAAAAGGAAATTATTGATAAGGCACTGGAGATCGGCTTCGCTGACGCGGGGTTCACCACCGCGGAGCCCTTTGAATCGCACCGGGAATTCCTCCGGGAGAGGCGCGAAGAGTACGGCTGGGCCGAGAAAGCCGGCCTTGCCCTCATGGACGGAACGGATCCGAAAACGGTCCTGCCCGGGGCACAATCGATTATCGTTCTTCTCGATTGCTACTGCAGGGAGTCCTTCCCCCGGTTCCTGGAGGGAAATTTCGGCCGCTGTTACCTTGACGACGACCGTATCACGAAAGACGGCCTTGCCCTCAGGATAAAATCGTTCCGCTCGTATCTCCGCGACAACGGTATCGATTCCAAGGTCCCCTTCAACCTCCCGCACCGGGTGGCCGCGGCCCGTGCCGGCATGGGTACCTTCGGGAAAAACTGCCTTTTCTACGCGGGCCGCGCGGCGCGGCAGAGCTCTTGGGTTCTCCCGATCACCGTGGTAGTCGACCGCGCGTTCGCGCCGGGAAAACCGACGGTGCGGATGGGATGCCCCGACTGGTGCAGGAATGCCTGCATCGCGGCCTGTCCGACCCGGGCCCTGAAAGGCAATGGGACCATTGATCCGCGGAAGTGCATATCATACATGACCTATTTCGGGAAGGAGATCACACCGCGGGAGCTGCGCGAGCCGATGGGGATGTACGTGTACGGCTGCGACGTGTGCCAGAACGTTTGTCCGCGGAACAGGCCCTGGCTCTCTCAGGAACTGCCGGCAAACCGGCGCGTGGAGGCCAAGGCGAGCAATTTTGATATCAGGGCGCTCCTCCGCATGGACCGGGACTACTTCACCGCACGGGTGTGGCCCCACATGTTCTACATGTCGCCGGACGACATCTGGAAATGGAAGATGAACGTCGCCCGCGTCATGGGAAACAGCCTCGACGAAAGCTACGTGCCGGACCTGGAGCGCGCCTTCAGTGAAAACGAGGACGAACGGGTGCTGGGGATGATCGCCTGGGCGCTGGGAAGGATCGGGGGAGGGCCGGCAATGAACGCCCTGGAGGCCTTTCACGCAAAGAGCGAAGGCATGGTGCGCGAAGAGATAGAGGCGGCGCTGGGAAACGGGCGCGCAGTATAGAACTTTTTCCTCCCGGTGGGGGAGGGCGTATGCAAAAAAAGAGGGCCGCGATGGGGTCAATTCAGCCGACGGGAAAACAGATACAGGAACTCGCCGGAAGCGCCGACGAAGGACCGGTCGTCATGGTAAATATGCTGAGGTTCAGGGAGAAGACCGATGCCGGAGAGACGGGCAGGGCCGCCTATGAACGCTACGGCCGGGCCGTCGCGCCGATCCTCAATGAAATAGGGGCGAAGGTCCTCTGGCTCGGCGCGGTCAGGCAGGTCTTCATCGGCGCCGAAAAAGACCGCTGGGACGAGGTCCTCCTGGTGGAGTATCCCTCGCGGAAGGCCTTCCTTTCCATGATCTCGCGGCCCGATTACAAAAAAATACACAAATACCGCGAGGATGCCCTTGAGGATTCGGCGCTCCTGGCGACCTCTTCCCTCCTCCCCCCGGGGCGTTGAAAAACACCCGCGGCACAACACGATTGGCATCTTCCGGGAAATGCCGGAACGTTGACTGAATGCGGGATATAACCCGGTGCCCACACCGCCGGTTCACGCCTGTTGGTGGACCAATGAAAAGATCGTCACAATTTTAATTAATGGTTTGACAATGCGGGATAATAATGAATAATGTTCATAATTTGAACGCTTTTTAGTAAATATCCGGCATCTTGACGACAGGAGGATTTTTATTATGGCGGTAGTCTTTGTTGTTTTTTTCCTGCTGTTCCCCGCACTGGTGATCTATCTCTGCAGAACATTTTCCTTTCTCGATAAAATCGGCGCTGTTGTAATCTGCTACATCGTCGGCGCCCTGATCGGCAACGCGGGGATACTTCCCGCCGGCTTTGACAAGGTGCAGAACCCCCTGATGCTGGTCAACATCTGCCTCGCTCTGCCGCTCATGTTCTTTTCCCTCGATATCAAGCGCTGGACCAGACTGGCCGGGAAGTCGATCCTGTCCTTTGCGCTGCAGACCCTGTCCATTGTAATAATCGCCACGGCAGGATTTTTCATGTTCAGGAGCTATGTGGGGCCTGAGACATGGAAAATAGCGGGGATGTTCATCGGCGTGTACACCGGGGGGACGATCAACCTGGGGGCCATTGCCACGGCCCTCCAGACTGACCGGACCCTCTACCTGGCGGCACACACCTCGGATGTCGTTGTTTCCTCTGTGTACCTGCTCTTTCTCATGACCATCGGCCAGAAATTATTCCTGAAAATGCTGCCGCCATTTAAGCCCGCCGCCGAAAGCGGCCCTGAGGAGACCTTTAATTTCAATTCCTATGAGGGTATCTTCAGGAAGGAAATTTCGGTACCGCTCCTGGGCGCCTTCGGGCTGTCGCTTCTCATCTTTGTTGTCGGCTGCCTGGCCTTCCTCGTCTTAAGCGAGGACACGGCATTCGTGGTTGCAATCCTGGTCATTGCGACCCTCGGCATTGCCTTTTCGTTTGTGCCCGGAATCCGGAACATCAAGATGACCTACCAGCTGGGGAATTACTTCATCCTTGTCTTCAGCCTGGTGGTGAGCTCCATGGCGAACATCAACAGGCTTATCGCCACGGCGCCGGTCATGCTGGTCTATGTGACCTTTACCTTATTCATGTGCCTGCTGCTGCATGTGATGTTTTCCTCTTTTTTGAAGATCGATGCTGATACAGTCATCATAACCTCGGTGGCGGGGATCTGCTCGCCGCCCCTGGTGCCGATGGTGGCGTCGGCTCTAAAGAACAGGGAGATCGTCATCACCGGGGTCGTGACCGGCATCATCGGATGGGTGATAGGCACCTATCTCGGCATAGGCGTCGCCTACCTGCTCCACAACCTGCCGGTGTAAACTCATGTCCACGCGGAGGAATTGTCCATGAAGCTCTATGAATTCACGAAATCCTATGAACTCTTCGAGGAGGCCCAGAAATACGTGCCCGGCGGCATCTACGGGCCGCGGACGCCGCGGTTTCTCACCTTCGGGTCGTACCCGGCCTTTTTGAGGCGCGGCAAGGGGTGCCGCGTATGGGACGTGGACGGCAATGAATACATTGATTATATGTGCTCCTTCGGCACGAACCTCCTGGGACTGAAAAATCCGAAAGTCGAGAAGGCGGTCAGGAAGCAGATGAAGAACGCCGACTGCTTCACCCTCCCGAGCGACCTCTGGGTGCCGCTGGCGAAGAAGATGACGGAAACGGTGCACAACGGCGACTGGTGCGTCTTCGGAAAAAACGGTTCCGACGTCACGTCGTACACCATCTCAGTCGCGCGCGTTGCCACCGGCAAATGGGGCATCATCCTCGCAAAGGGATCGTACCACGGGGCGCACTTCTGGTGCCAGCCCCACGGCGCCGGTGTCCCCGAGGAGTGGAAGGCGCATATCCATTACATCGATTACAACAATCCCGCCTCCTTGAAGGGCGTGGTTGAAGCGAACAGGGGAACAATAGCCGCCATCATGCTGACGCCCCACCGCCACGACGCCTTCATAGACCAGGAACTCCCCACGAAGGAATTCGTTGACACGGTCAATTCCCTGGCCAGAAGCGAGGGCTTCAAGGTCATCATCGACGACGTACGGTGCGGATTCAGGCTGCACCTGGCGGGGAGCGCCAAATGGTACGGCTATGACGCGGACCTCCAGTGCTTCGGCAAGGCCATGGCCAACGGGTACCCGATCGCCGTGGCCATGGGCAAGCGCGAGCTCATGGAGGCGGCGGCGAAGGTCTATTTCACCGGGACCCACTTTTTTTCCGGCGTTCCCTTTGCCGCGGCATTGGCCGCCATCGAGGAGAACAGGGCGAGCGGCGCCATCGAAAAGATAGACGCCATGGGGAAGAAGCTCATGGAGGGCCTTGGCGACGCCGCCGCGTCCGAGGGCATGAAGGTCGTCCTGTCCGGCCCGCCGGCCATGCCCTACATGAACTTCGACAACGACGCCAGCCATGAAAAGAACCGGTATTTCTGCGGCGAGGCGGCCCGGCGGGGGATCTTCTTCCATCCTCACCATAACTGGTTTGTGTGCGCGGCCATCACGGACAGGGACATCAGAAAGACCCTCGATGTTTCCGCCGAGTGCTTCAGGCTGACCAAGGTAAAGTTCGGAGGCTGACATGAAATGGAACCATACCGGCATCAAGACTGCGGATTTGAAAAAGTCGCTTCATTTCTACTGCGATATTCTCGGTTTCAGCAGGCTGGAGGATGTCGAAGTCCTCGGGAAGATATACCATTTCGTAGGCAACGACACGGTGAATATCGAGATAGAGCCGTGCAAGCCGGATGATACGCAGGCGGACATGCGGCAGCATTCCGGCCTGTACCACCTCTGTTTTACCGTGGACGACATTGAAAAGACCGCGGCTGACCTGATGGCTAAGGGCGTGGAATTCATGCTGCCGGTGTCACAGTTCAGGCCGGACCGGAAGATTTCCTTCATACGCGATCCGGACGGGGTCATTATTCAGCTGATACAATACCTGTAAGAAGAGCCCCCCAGAGGCGGCTCTTTCAGCTAATTATTTTCATGAAAGTCCCCCTCCGGGGGATTTAGGGGCATCCAGGTTTCATCATGTATTCATCTGATATTATTTAAACAAATTCAGGAACACTGTTATGATGATGGCGTTGGCGAAGTCGATAAAGAAGGCCCCCACGATGGGCACCACGAGGAAGGCGCGCTTGGCAGGCCCGTACCGCTCGACAAGGGACTCCATGCTCGCCATGGCGTTGGCGGTGGTACCCAGCATGAAGCCGCAGAAGCCGGCGCAGGTGACCGCGCCGTCGTAATCCTTCCCGAAGAGGCGGAACAGGGGCCAGAAGCAGGCGGCGCCGACAATGACGACCTGCGCGACCACGACCGCCAGCATGGGCAGGGCGACCCCCGCCAACTCCCAGAGCTTCAGGGTCATCATGGCCATGGCGATGAAGATGGTGAGGGACACGGTGCCGATATCGTCGATCGACCTCTGTGACAGGGAGATGATGCCGGTGAAGTCCGCAAGGTTGCGGATGATGGCGCCGGCGAACATTGCGCCTATGTAGGCGGGCAATGTCATGCCCAACGCGGTGAAACCCCGGCTTATCCAGTACCCTATCCACATGGCGGCGAGGATGGCCACCAGGTTTTTAAGCAAAACATAGGCGGACGGGTCCTCACCGGATGGCGACGCCGCATCAGTTTCAGGAATCTGCTCTTCCACGATCTCGGTCGAAGCAGGCACGGGGCCAGGGATGGGGCTGTCGGTGCCATGGCGCAGCCGGTACCGCTCGATGAGCCAGGTGCCTATGGGCGCACCGATGAGGCCCCCGCATAGTATGCCGGTCATGGCGGAGGCTACCGCAAGAGACGACGCGCCGGGAACTCCGGCCTTTTCGAAGAGGGGAGCGAAGGCGAGGCCCGTGGCCGGCCCTCCCACCAGGGTCACGGACGAGTTGAACACGCCGAAGAGGGGGTGCTGGCCCAATGGCACGGCAACGGCGATCCCGATTGCATTCTGGATAATCGTAAATAGAATTGCGATAATTAAAAATGAGAGTATTTTAGGTCCCCCGGTCCGGAAGAGCATCAGGCTGCTGCCGAAGCCGATTGAGGTGAAAAAGGCCGTCATGAGTGGCGCCTGCAGGGACGTGTCGAAAGTAAAGGGAGTCCGGCCGAGGCCCCGGGCCGCAAGGTTGATCAGGGCTATGACCAGCCCGCCCAGCACCGGAGCGGGCAGGTTATAGCGCGCCAGGACCGGGATGATCTTCCTGATGCCATAGCCGGCGAAAACGACGATCCCGGCAAAGGCCACGGTCTGTATCATGTCCAGCATAAACATGCGGGAAATTGTCCATAGAAGAAGAGTGGCGTCAATGAATAAATTATCACAATCCGGACATCTGTGACGTTGCTCTGACCCCCGTCTGACCCCCGTCTTTTACTTTGTCGCAGATAGTTATCGGTGCACATGTGGGGCGTTGCTATGACACCATGGCTTCGGCAGTTTTACTCTGACCCCCGAAGGTGTAAAATCCGCCCTGTAAATTAATATCTGGCCATATCAAGAACGATCTTAGTTTGGCATAACAGCCCAGCTGATCACTGAAAAGACAGATTCTGATATAACAGTTAGTGGCCAGACAAATATATGTATCAGTGATAAATTTAATCCATACAGACGGTCGGATTATCGACAAGCAATACTATTGCCGGTCCGGCGCAAGTAGCGCCATGCGATTTAAAATTATTTCACAGGGGTCCATCATGTCAGTGGAAAGATTTATCCAGAATTTTAATCCCGGAATCCGTTCAAACTCGGTTGATGAACTAAAGCGTAAATACTGCGATGCGGATTCACGGTTCATAACGATAAACGGAATGAATGTGCATTACAAGGACCAGGGAAAGGGCCCGGTGCTGGTGCTGCTCCACGGCGTGGTTTCCTTTCTGCATACCTGGGACGGCTGGTATGATGAATTGAAAGACCGCTACCGCATCATCCGCCTAGACCTGCCGGGTTGGGGCCTGACCGGACCGTCACCGGACGAGGATTATCTTGCCGGCGCCATGAATGTTTTTCTCGATTCATTCCTGGGCGCCCTCGGGGTCAGGCGCTGCTACATGGCGGGCAATTCGCTGGGCGGCTATTATGCCTGGAATTATGCCGTCCACCGGCCCGACATGATTGAGAAGCTGGTCCTGCTCGACCCCATAGCGTTTAACCAGTCCCTGCCGTATGAATTCCAACTGGCACGGATACCCGGCGTGAAGCCCCTCATCAATAATGTAATGCTGCCGCGGCTACTCATCAAAACGAGCATACGGAGGCTGTACGGAAGAAAGGAGCGGATCACGCCGGCAGTGTATGACATGTACTGGGACCTGATCATGCGCGAAGGGAACCGGCGCACCCTGACGAAAATTTTCAAGCTGATCGCCGACATGAGCAAGTCGGACACAATTTATCTTGATGTGAAGAAGGTGAAGGCCCCGGTTATGATGGCGTGGGGGAAGAAGGATATTTGGTCACGGTGGAAAGAAACCATTAACGATTGGCAGCGGGATCTTCCCCATGCAGAGCTGATGATGTACGATGAATGCGGACACATGCCGATGGAGGAGATCCCGGCCGTGACCGCCCGGGATGCCCATGATTTTTTCATGAAAGGGAAGAAACCCGCCTCGAAGAAAAAGGCGGCGCTTCGCGCCGGCGGCAAAGGCCGCCCGATCGGGAAAAGGGCCGTGGCGGCGGGATAGGTCCCCTATGGTCCGTCAGCCTTGCCGCCGGAACATAATAAAAAAACCATGAGATGTTACTCGCTCGCCGGTGTCGTTCCGTAAATCGATTCTCCTGGTGGCCTGCAAATTTTACCGGTTAACCCGCGGCTATCCCCAAATAATCCTTGTAATAAGAATAATTGATTGTAGTATTGAAACAGGGTACCATATTTTCATGTTGTAAGGATGGCGCTATGGACAGACGACGGGGCGATTATCTGCAGATGTGGGAGGAGCGGTTTCCCGAGAAATTCGAAACCGAGGAGAAGATCTTTTCCAGCATACACCGGGGGGACCGGCTCTTCATTAGCACCGCCTGCGGCGAGCCGCAGTACCTGGTGCAGTCCCTGGTCAAGTACGCCGAGTCGCACCCCAAGGCTATCGTCGACGCGGAGCTGATGCAGGTGTGGACCCTCGGGGTGGCGCCGTACTCTGACCAGAAGTTCGGTGCCAACTTCAGGCACAACTCCTTTTTCGTGGGAGACAACACCCGGGATTCGGTCAATACCGGCATGGCGGACTATACACCCATATTTCTCTCGCGGATACCGCAGCTCTTCCGCAACAAGATGATACCCATCGACGTGGCCCTGATACAAACATCTCTCCCGGACCAGAACGGCTATGTAAGCCTGGGGGTGAGCGTTGACATAAGCATGGATGCCGTGGAGAACGCAAAGCTGGTCATAGCCCAGATGAACCCGAAGATGCCCCGGGTGCACGGCGACACCTTCATGAGCCTGGAGGACATCGGCTATATCGTCGTCCATGACGAGCCGCTCCTGGAATACAATCCGGCGGTGCCCGACGAGATTGCCCACCAGATCGGCCGCTACGTGGCCAGCATCGTGAACGACGGCGACACGATCCAGGTAGGGTACGGGAGCATGCCCAGCGCCATCATGTC
>CALMRZ010000056.1 GCA_937872225.1 uncultured Spirochaetota bacterium | reverse complement strand
ATACTATTGTTTGCCCCGTTGACTCTTTTTTCCTTAAAAAATTGCCTAACTCAAGATAATTTTTCTTGATACCTGCACCGGTCCCTCCCTGAAACACCTTCCCGGCCCCTTCACCAGCACCGGCAGCACCGCGTTGACGTCGGCGACGATGCCGATGGAGGCCATGATCCGCGCCAGTGCATGGTCGACGCGTCCGGTCATTTTTTAAACAATCGCGGGGGACAATGCCATTACCGCCGGTCAACGCTACGGATTGTGGATCACGTTCCAGAGCGCCTTCAGCAGCTGTTCCATGGTATAGGGTTTCTGGATGAATCCGCTGACGCCCCGGGCGATAACCTCGTCGACCCGATCGTCATTCTTGAAACCAGAGGTGAGGAGAATCCGCACGCCGGGATCGATCTCCTTCATCGCCAGGAAAGCGTCCCTGCCGGAAAGCCGGGGCATGACCATATCGAGGAGCACGGCGGTTATCTCGTTATGCCGCTCCTGGAAGAGGAGCCGCCCCTGCTCCCCGTCTTCCGCCATGACCACGGAGTAACCGCATTTTTTCAGTATTGCACCGGCCGTGCTGCGAATCGCCGGCTCGTCATCGACGACCAGGATAAGCCCGCTCCCCCGGTAATATTTCGACTGATCCTCCATCGGGGGCGGCAGAAGGGTATCAGCCGCGCTCGGCAGGTAGACATTAAAGGTGCTGCCGATGCCCGGCTCTGAGTAGACGTTGACAAAGCCCCCGTGCTGCCTGACAATTGAATAGACCATGGAAAGACCCAGGCCGGTTCCCGACCGGTCCTGCTTCGTGGTGAAAAAAGGATCGAATATCTTGGAGATCAGCTTCTGCTCGATGCCGACGCCGGTATCGCGGACGGAGAGGACCCAGTAGCTGGTGTCGGGAAGGGCTTCAGGCTGCTGCTTGATAAAATGCTGGTCGGTATGTATGGAGTCGACTGTTATGGTGAGCACTCCCCCCGCCTTCTCTCCGGGCTGCCGCATGATGGTCATGGCATGGCAGGCATTCACGCACAGGTTGAGGACCACCTGGTCCAGCTGAACGGGGTCCGCGTTGGCGATGGCCTGGCCGTCATAGGGAATGGAGCGGATCTCAACCGATTTATCGAAGGTGTTGGCGCATATCTTGACGACACGGGCGATCGTTTCGTTCAGATCGACCGGGAGGGTGGTCAGCTCGTGCTTGCGGGACAGCACCATGAGCTGGTTCACGATACCCGCAGCGCGCTGCGCCGATTCCTCGATCATTGCCAGAGTGTCCGCCACTTCTTCCTTTCCGGGGAGAGAATCCTCCATCATACGGTATTTCATCAGGGAAGCCGTCCCCAGAATCCCCGAGAGGACGTTGTTGAAATCATGGGCCAGTCCGCCGGCAAGCGCCCCGATGATCTCCATTTTCTGCATCTGCCGCAGCTCCTCGTCTTTCTGTTCTATATCGGTGATGTCGTCGAGCATGATGACGCCGCAGGGAGCGTCGGTCTCGGCCAGGGAAAACATGGAAACATTATAATAGTTCTTCTCTGAAAAAATCATTGTCTCGCGCGGCAGAAAGGTCGACATCCCTGTTTGGAGCGTCGACTCGAAGCTGAGGCGGAATTTCGCGAACTGCGGCTCCACGTTCCAGAGTATTTCGCCGATGGCGTCCGCCGCGGAAATACCGGTATGCCTGGCGGCGGCGGAATTCCAGCGGTTAACCGTCCCGTTGAGTTCAAGGGAAATGAGCACCAGGGGCATCGATTCGATGATGTTCGACAGGTACCGCTGGAGCCCGATAAGCTGCTGTTCACGGTTAAGGATGGTTTTCGACATCTGGTTTATGTTGTCGGCTATGCGGCCCAGCTCGTCCCTTTCGGGAAAAGTCAACTCACCGGCATAATCCCCCTTTTCGATCTGCGAGATTCGTTCGTTCATTCGAAGGATACGCCGGAGGATGCCGATATCGATGAACCGGACGAACATGAAGGCGGCAATGCCGATGATAATTACACTCAATGCGGCAAAGACGATAAGGGTCTGCACCACGTCGGCATACAGTTCAGACGGCGGGACCGCGAGAAACAGCAGGAAGCCGGTGTCGGTGCGCTGAACCATCACATCATATCGTTCCCCGTCCTGCCAGACGTTGCGGACGATGGTGGTCTTATTCCCAGCTATCTGTTTGATATCAATCTTTTGCGCGATCGCCATGGCGGCGACATCAGTCATGATAAGACGCTTGTTCGCATGAAAAATAACCTTTCCGTCGACATCGCTTACCAGCATGACGAATGACCGGGGTGTATAGGAAAAACTTTTAAGAAACGCCAGATGGTTCTGGATGGTCTCGATGGTCCAGTCAGTCGTACTGACGCCGATGATCCTTCCCGCCGTGTCGTACATGGGTATCGACATGGTGATAAACGTGGCCGGCGCCCCGGCGAGTGTATCGCCATAGGGTCTGGTGATATACACCTGCCGGTCCCGCCGCCGTGACCGGTCCCAGTCCCGGGGAATTGCTATGGTATACCATTCCCGTTCGTGATAATTATAGGCAGCCGTGTTGTATTCCCATGTCGTTCTTACGGAGTTCTTTTCCCAATACGCATAGGGGCCTAAAAACCTCCTCCCGCCGAGAAGATAGGGTTCGTACCACAGGCCGCTGCCGATGATCTTCGGCATTTGTTCAACCTTTCGAACAAGAAATCGCTCAATGACCTCATCGGGTATGGGTGTCTGCCGGCGTTCATGAATCTGGTATATCAGTTCTCCGGTGAGCGCCACCGATACGCCATTGGCGATCATTTCATTGGTCACGGTGTTGATCTTTTCGAGGTAATACCAGAAGACGTACTCAAGGTCCCTGTTTTTGCTCCGCATGAGCGCCGTTTTGATGATGAAGGCATTGACCAAGGTGCCGATGCAGATAATTATGATGACGATCACGACGCCGAACAGCATCTTGGTTCGCAGGGGTTTGTCGCGAAGGTCCATCATGTCATTATCCGATAGTTGGCCTGTGCTCCGATCAACAACAGATGCCGCTAGTATGAAATATAACCACTGCGGGGAATTAAGTCAAGCAGAGACGGCGGCTGAAAGCGCTGGTTCGCCTAACATCGCCGTTGTTAAAGCCGCACCGGGAGTCTTTCAAGTCCACGGTTCAACTCTCCCCGCAGTCGGACCGTTTCACCGGTTACAGCATTAAAAAAAAATAAACTGCCGCGGCGATGATGACCGCCGCAACGACGGCCGCGATCAGGCCGACGGGGCTCTTCTTCCGGTATGAGGTTTTCTTCCACGTCTTCGGCTCCGGGGACAGCCTGGTCGGCGCGTCCGGGTTGGCGATCGGCTTTTTACAGTAGGGGCACTCCGGCGCCCACTCGAAGACCTCTTTTCCGCAGTGCACGCATGTAACGTTAGCCATGGGGACCCTCCTTGATTGGATTATCTTTTTTTTTATTTTTCAACGGTTGCCGGCGCCCCCGGTTTCCGCTCTGTTGTTATGCCGGCGGCGCTTTTCCAGCGTGTTACATTCGGTATATTGTTACCAGAGGTATCTCCCGCTGTCTATAGTTTTTCAGGGCCGGCATAAACCTGCCGGGATGCACTGCATCGATACTATATATAATCATTGACAAATGAATTACACCATGCAGAGTGTCCAAAAATCATATATTATCCCGCTGTTTCAACCCCCATATCGTTTCAGCCGGCTTTTATCAAAGGAGAACTCAACACCATGTCATTCGAAGATTTACATCTCATTGCGCCTATTCTGAAGGCATTACAAACCGAAGGATACACCGTGCCGACGCCGATCCAGAAACAGGCCATACCCGTCATACTGAACAGAAAGGACCTGCTCGGATGCGCCCAGACCGGGACAGGCAAGACCGCCGCGTTCGCCATTCCGCTGCTGCAGATCCTCCACGGAGACCTGCGCGGGGAAAAAGGACCGCGGGCCATCAAGACCCTGATACTGACCCCGACCCGGGAACTGGCCATCCAGATCGGCGAAAGCATCGCCAGTTACGGAAGGCATACCGGCCTCAGGCATACCGTCATATTCGGCGGCGTGTCGCAGAAGGCCCAGACCGACGCCCTGCGGGCCGGCGTGCACATCCTGGTCGCGACGCCCGGCAGGCTCCTCGACCTTATGAACCAGAACGTTGTCAGCCTCAGCCACATCGAGCAGTTCGTCCTTGACGAAGCGGACCGGATGCTCGACATGGGGTTTATCCACGATGTCAGAAAGATCATCGCGAAGCTCCCCGCCCGGAGGCAGTCGCTGTTTTTTTCCGCTACGATGCCGCCGGAGATTTCAAAGCTGGCTGACACCATCCTGGTCAATCCGGTGAAAGTCGCGGTAACGCCGGTATCGTCCCCCGTGGAGGCCATAGAACAGTCGGTCTATTTTGTCGGCAAGAAAGATAAGATTCACCTGCTCAAGCACCTGTTGAAAGATACCGCCATCGAATCGGCACTGGTCTTCACCCGCACCAAGCATGGCGCCAACAAGGTGGCCGAAGGACTGGCCGGCGCCGGGATCCGGGCGGAGGCGATCCACGGCAACAAGTCCCAGGGAGCGCGTCAGCGGGCCCTGGGCAATTTCAAAACAGGGGCGACCAGGGTGCTCGTCGCGACCGACATTGCGGCGCGGGGCCTGGACATAGAAGAGCTGTCGCATGTCATCAATTTCGAGCTTCCCAACATCCCGGAGACCTACGTCCACCGGATCGGACGCACCGGCAGGGCGGGACTGAGCGGGATCGCCCTGTCATTCTGTGATCACGAGGAAAAGGAGTTCCTCGCGGATATCCAGAAGCTGATCTCCCGCACCATACCGGCAGTTGCCGGTCATCCCTACCAGCTGGACGAAACGGCATCGACGTCAAGGCAGGACACGGTGAAACGTGCCGCCGCCGGAAAAACAGGAATGCCGGCGAGGCGCGACACAAGGAAGAATACCGCCGACGCAAAACAAGGAACGCCG
>CALMRZ010000055.1 GCA_937872225.1 uncultured Spirochaetota bacterium | reverse complement strand
GTTTTACCCGTTCCCGTTTCCATCATTATGTCAATGTTCTTGGTATCTTGAACCGGAAAATTGTATTTGTTCTTTTTATGGTGTGCCGTAAGCACCTCAACAAAATCCACTTTTTGGCGAAGGCTCTCAAAAAGACTGATAATATTATTTACACAGTCTTCCTGATAGCTTTGTATTTCATATTGAAACTGTTTTGTTTCTGTCTTTAGCATTAAATTTACCCAATCTTAATATTTTGCGAGCCAAGGATGGCGAGCATTCTTGACGGGCGAGTTTTTTTCTCTTTTTTCATTTTAATCATAACAGTTTTTGTCCACCTCGGCATGTCACACAACATGACATTAAACGACCGCTCCAGTGCTCCCGCAGCACCATCCGAAGATGAATCTAAAGTTACTGTAAGATCGCCCCGCGCAATAACTGCTGCAATATTTGCAAGTGCCTGTATTTCATCAACCTGAGCATTCGTCAGCATGGACCGCAAATCATACTCGCTTTTTAATTGTTTAAACCTTAAATAACTAAAGCTTGTCGTAAGAACTACAGTTGATACCATAAAAAAAAGGTTATTAAAAATGTTGACATAATCAGATGATTGAGATCTAACAAAATTAAGCCCTACATACATTCCCACCACAGCCAATCCGTTGATTAAAGAATGGATAAACTGCCATGGCG
Organism: uncultured Spirochaetota bacterium; assembly: GCA_937872225.1. GTDB lineage: Bacteria > Spirochaetota > UBA4802 > UBA4802 > UBA5550 > RBG-16-49-21. The sequence continues at coordinate 45,600 of CALMRZ010000055.1, read as the reverse complement.
TTAACAAATTCACACCAATAATTACCAGATTAAGCCCTGCATAATAGCCGGATGAAAATCCCCCTAAATCCACTGTCATAAGTGCAATAACGAACCCGGTATTCAATGCTGCTAGATAACCATGAATAAAACTGAATCTGCCAGGTTTTAAAATCCGAAGTATTACATACTGAATAATCAATAATGCTGTTGACAGAAATCGATACACAACAAACCGGGAGAACAATTCATGTGGAGCGATTACATAATCAAGTATCAAGAAACCAGGAACAAGAATCGAACCAAGCAATAGCAGCGTTTTAAGCCATGAATGTATTAGGCCATGTATGTATGCACTAAAATCACCGTTGGAAATATTATTCATAAATATCTACCACAGATACGGTTTTGTGTGTTTTCAGGTTAGATGTATAGTACCTGTATAAATACAATTATTATCAAGGATTTTGCTCCCTCATTGGGCCCGGACCAAGGGACACAATGGATCTTATATGAAGTCCAAAAAGGCACATGTCAACAGAAAAAATACTGGACAGGGGGCTTAAAATTTATGCGCTCCTTCGAGGGCGTCATCCCGAACCTCCGCCGACGCTACAGGGAGTCCAAGTCCCTGGACATACGCATCTGGATGGAAAGCTACATGTCCCACAAGCGGTGCGAGGAGTGCGGCGGGAAGCGTCTCCGGCCCGAGAGCCTGGCCGTGCAGGTCGCCTGGTACACCATAGATTAGATGACGGCCCGTTCCATCGGTCAGGCGTGCCGCCTCTACATGGAGCTGTATCTTACGGAGACCGAGAAGAAGATCGCGTAGCAGATCATGAAGGACAATCCGCATGCGTCTCCGATTCCTCACCGCCGTGGGTATTGATCACATAACCATGGACCGCGCTGCCGGATCCCTCTCCGGCGGCGAGTCGCAGCGGGTCAAGCTTTCGGCCGAGCTCTCCAAGCGGTCGACCGGCCGCACCATCCACCTTATCGATGAGCCGACCACGGGCCTCCCCTTCGCCGACATCCAGCATCTCATCGACGTTCTCCAGTCCCTGGTTGACACGGGAAACACGGTGATCGCGATCGAGCACAACCTTGACGTGATCAAGACCGCTGACTGGATCATCGACCTGGGCCCGTAAGGGGCGACGCCGGCGGCACCGTTGTCGTCGCGGGCACGCCTGAAGAGGTTGTGCGCGTGAAGGAGTCGTACACCGGGCAGTTCTTGAAGAAAATGCTGAAGCAGAAACGGCCGGTGCGTTAGCCCGGGATTTGCCCCCCCGACTACTACAATGCGTCTAACCTTTTCTCTTCTTCAGCTCAAGGGCCGTTTTAAGCCCCTTCTCCCGTATAACCTTGAGCTTGAGGCCGGTTTCCGTGAGCTTGAAGAACCGCGTCCCGTATTTTTTCAGCATGGCCTTGTTAATGGTGAAACCGAGCCCCGGAGCGGTGAACGGCTGGAGCATCGCGTTCTTGTCCGGCAGGATCGGGTCGATAATGCCTTCCCTGAATTCCGGTATCCATGAGGGCGGTTCATACGGATATTCCAGCGGCAGGGAATTGTCCCTGTCGGCGAGCACCATGTTCCAATTGACGTAAAAGCCGATGCCGTTGGTCCACGTGTGCGGCGTATACAGCCGTTTTTTCTCGCGGCACATGTCGATGACCTTCTTCACCTGCGCGATGCCCCCGGCGAAGGTGGCGTCCGGCTGGTAGATATGAAAACAGTCCTTCTCAAACATGATCTTTATCTCGTCCCACCCGTAGTTCAGCTCGGCTCCGGATATTTTAACTTTCGAATATTTTTTCAAGGCGGCGTTGCCGTTGTAATCGCGCGAATCGAGGGGCTCCTCGAGCCATTCGATCCCGTTCCGGTGACAGGCGTCGGCGAACTTTTTCGCCCGGGCGAGGTCCCACGCCGGTATCTTGTCCACGATGGTGACCAGCCACCCCTGGTTGGCGTCAACGCCCAGCATGAAGTCCTTGCCGATTTTTTTCCTGACGGTCTCGATCTGCCGGATGTCGTCCTTCAGCCCGATGCTCTTGACCCGGAGCTTGGCGCAGCGGAACCCCATCTCCCTGGCGGCCATGATCTCCTCCGCGCGCCGGTCCGGATCGTGCATCTCACCGGTGGAGCAGTACACCTCCACGGGCCGCGCCCTGCCGCCGAGGAGCTCGTACACGGGCTTGCCCGCCTTCTTGCCCATGATGTCCCAGCATGCAGGCTCAATCCAGAAGTTCCTCCATCCCAATATCCCCGCCTGTTTCAGGAGGTCCTGCACCCTGTCGATATCGGTAGGGTCCGCGCCCATCAGGTAGCCTCCCAGGAGGTCGCCCAGGCCTTCGCGCTCCTTTCCCATGGCGGAGCCCGCGCTGTATCCCTCGATGCCTTCGTCCGTCACCAGCTTTATGAGGGTAAACCTGTTGTGCGTCTGGGGGTAACCCGGTATCCAGGTGGGCCAGAAGGTTTCCCTGAGGGGGATCGAAACGTGGTATAACTCTATCCGTGAAATTTTCATTGCAATTCCTCCTGCGGGTTTCTAAAAGTGGTTATACCAATTAATAAATTGGTATAACCAGATGTCAAGTTTATTACTTGCCGGCATGCAGCGAAGGAGCTGAATGATTCCGATAAGCCAATAATGAATGGCGCCATGATCGAAAAGGGGATCCATACCATGAAAAAAGGTCTTCCGGGCAGGATTTTAGACGATATACGGACCGATATCATACGCGAGGCATATCCCATCGGCAGCAGGCTCCCGTCCGAGAGGGAGCTTTCCCATAAATACGGTGCAAGCCGGTTCGCCGTCCGCGAGGCCATCGCGGTGCTTGCGCAGGGCGGCTTCGTTGAAACGCATCCCCAGAGCGGGACATTTGTCAGGGATTTTTTCAGGGACGGCTCCCTCGAGACCCTCGTGCAGGTGCTCCGCGTCAGGCGTGCCATAGACCGGCAGACCCTTGAGTCCCTGCTTGGATTCAGGCTCATTACCGAAACGTCCGCGGCCGGGGAGGCCGCTCTCCGGATCACGGATGACGAAGCCGAATGCTTACGGAAAAACCTTGAGCGAAAACAATCGCACCTGGACAACATTACCGTGCTCACCGAATGTGACTTCGATTTTCATTTCTCGATCATAGGCATCTCAGGAAACATTATCAGCCGCCTTGTTTTTCAATCCTTCAAGCCGGTATATTCTTTCTTCACCGAATTTTTCTATTCCATCAAGGGCGCGCCGGAAGCCTCGCTGCGGCTGAACATGAAGCTCCTCGGGGCCCTGACCCGCGGAGACGCGGCGGCATCGCGGAAGTCGATGGAAGAAATTCTTAAGTACGGTGAAAAAAAGGTATTTGAAGCCATACGGGACGGCGGCAGCGTCATTCTGCTGGGCCGGTGACACATCCTGCCAGGGGCCTGGTCCTGACCACGGGGCAGCCCGGCCGCGTAAAAAATGCTTGTCTATTTTATTATATAGGAAATTCCGTCCAGATAGGTAATTGCCCAGGTGACACAATATTTTTTATCTGAACTGCATTTCGCCCAGCTCTTATATCTGAATGTTATTATCCTGTCGCTGTGGTCAACAGCGGCTATCCTTCTTCTTCACAGTGGGGCGAGACCGGTGCGTCTGGATATAATGAGCGGGGGAAAACAGCCAAATAATGATTGAAACATATGTACTATTTTATTAACATCCCGGTGGTCAATCAATTGGTCAATGAGTTGACATGATACATGCCCCCTCAAGGGGACAGGGGGTCTACAATACCGATGAATGAATCCATGGATTCCATGACCTGCGACATAGCCGTGATCGGCGGGGGCCCGGCGGGCATGATGGCGGCCGGCACCGCCGCGGCCAACGGGGCAGATGTTATCCTCATCGAGAAAAACCGCCGGCCGGGAAGGAAACTTCTCATCACCGGCAAGGGACGGTGCAACATTACCAACGCCGCGCCGGATGTCCGCGGTTTTCTCGAACAATTCGGAAAGAAGGGTCGGTACCTTCATTCACTGCTCCACGCCTTCAGCGTCGATGACGCCATGAGCTTTTTCACGGGCCGCGGATGCCCGGTCAAGGTCGAGCGGGGGAACCGCGTCTTCCCGGAGTCCGACAGCGCCGCGGACGTACTCCGGGTCCTCCAGGAGTATATAAAGGAACACGGCGTGCGCGTCCTGTACGGCCGCGAGGTCCTTGGCCTGGCACGGGAAAACAGCCATGTGACGAGGATCACCACCGGCGACGGCGACATTGAGGCGCGGCAGATCATCCTCTGCACCGGGGGCCTCAGCTATCCGGCGACCGGCTCCACCGGCGCCGGTCTCGAGTTCTGCCGGGACCTGGGCCACACGGTGGTCAAACCGCGGCCCTCCCTGGTGCCGGTCATCCTCAAGGAAAAGTGGACAGGCGAGCTCGAGGGCCTGAGCCTCCGCAACGTGACGGTGCGGCTTATCCATGACGGCAGGACAGCCGGCGAGGAATTCGGCGAGGCCCTGTTCACGTCGAACGGCATGAGCGGCCCCGTTATCATAGACTTGAGCCGGACCGTCGGCGAGCTCCTCCCCGCCCGCCTGAAGCTCTCCATCGACCTGAAGCCGGCCCTGGACCGCAAGGCCCTGGACGAGCGGGTCCGACGGGACTTCGGGGAAAACCCCACGCGCCTTTTCAAGAACAGCCTGGGCCGGCTTCTTCCGGCGTCCCTCATTCCGGTCATCGTGCGGTTATCCGGTATTGACCCGCAGAAAACCGTGAGCCACATCACGCGGGAGGAGCGGACGAAGCTCGTCCATCTCCTGAAAGACCTGCGCGCCACGGTCGCCGGCATCGAGGGCTTTGACAAGGCCATCATCACGGCCGGCGGCATTTCCCTCGACGAGATCGACATGCGCACCATGCGGTCACGCATCATCGACAATCTTTATTTCGCCGGCGAGATAATCGATATCGACGGCCCCACCGGCGGCTACAACCTCCAGATCTGCTGGAGCACCGGATACTGCGCCGGCCTGGCCGCGGCAGAGGCGCTGTGATAGTATCGTGTCGTTGCGAGGAATCCGCGACAGGTTCAGGATAAACACCAATCCGAGCACCCCCTGTCCCCCAGCGGGGCATGTGTCAGTGCAGATTGTTCATTAAATTACTTGTCAGCATTAATTATATAATTAACATCTCACAAAATACCCGTCGTGCCCCTCAGAGGGACAGGGGGGCATGACACTCGCTTTACTCGCGATAACAATTAACACATTAACAACCCAAGGAGAAACCCATGATCACGCTCATCGCCAAGCTGAAAGTCAAGGAAGGAAAAATGGATGAAGCCATCGGGATTTTAAAAGAGATTGCCCCGAAGGTAAAGGAATCCGAACCGGGATGCCTTGCTTACATCCCGCATACGGTCCGCGGGGAGGAAAACGCGATCCTGTTTTATGAAAAATACCAGGACAAGGACGCCCTGAAGATCCACTCGGCCAACCTGCCGAAGACAATGGAGAAACTGTTCCCCCTTCTGGAACCGGGCATGGACATCACAACATGCCAGGAAATAGTGTAGCGGACGGAGGGACCGGAACGGCGTCCTTCCCCATCATAGCGGGTTTGCTGCGATTCCCCTATTTCCAGGTGATGCGGTAGAGATGCACGGTATAATCGGTGAAGGAGTCCCGCATGACGCCATCGGTGAATATCTTGACCCGGTTTTCGCCGATGACCTCCGCCTCGGCATCGGCCGGGAAGTCCCGCAGGGTAAAGGTCGCCGTCGTGATGCCGGGCCGCATGGACACGGCAAACAGATAGGTCTCCCCGTTGTAGCGCTTGAGCATGACGTCGACCGGGACATCGGCGCTGCTGCTGGTCACGGTCACGCCATTGGCGACGGAGGGTGTGTTCAGCACCGGCGCCAGGGACGTTATCTGCGCATTGATCGCCGCCACGGCCGAGCTCATATGGGCGTCGCTCAGCAGACCGGCCTCGATGAAGGTCGGAGAAAACACGTGGACGAAGTATCCGATGCCCATGGATCCATGGATGATGGACATCCACACTTCCGCCTTTACCTCCGACGGCGTCGGCTTTCTTCCCGAGCCGTTGAAGTCGGTGCACTCGATCCAGTTCCATACCGGTTTTTTATAATTGCTCCACCGGCGCAGGCGGTCGACCCCGTATGCCACGAGCCAAAGCCTGTCCTTCACTGCCGTGTCCCGGGAGTTGACAGGATAGATGTCATAGGAAATGATGTCGGCGCCCTTGATGTACTCCGCGTAGTCCTCCGGATGGCCGGTGCGCACGCCGCGGCCGTACCACCCGTCCCAGGCCACGCCCTGCCCTAGGTTCAGGAATACCGGCCTGGTTGGATCTGCGGCAACCATTGACTGGTATCCGGCAACAATCGATGCCGTGGATATCGGCGGACCGTACCCGCCCTGTCCGTCCGCCTGGGCGTTATCAGGCTCGTCGTCGTGGGTCCATGCACTGATCACCGGATTGCTGGGGCTGCCGAGGCCCGCGGCGTTCTGGGCGCACAGGACCGGCATCCCCCGGTCGGCTAGACGGCCAAGCTGGTCTTCCGTCGGCCCTTCCCAGAGACCGACGAAGGTATTGATGCCGATGGCACGGTAGGCTTCCGCGTTGCAGGGCGACTGCAACCAGACCGCGATGGGAAAGTAATCCGGTTCTGACGAGGGACCGTGGGACCACTTTGAATAATACGAAGAACCGCCTTCCCAGGGCAGGAACACGTCACCGGCAAAAGAACCGGTCCCGCCGCCGTTCAGGCCGGTCGCCGCGGCATACATAACTGCGCTTCCGAGAAGGCATTCAGCTTTCCCATTATTTTTCTCAGAGGAGACGAGATCTTTACAGTCAGAGAATAGAATAATTAACGAAAAAAAAGCAACTGTGAGCGCAGGGATGCTCACTTTAAACCTTATCATAAACCCTCCATATCCTTTCCGCTTTTTATCTTTGTGTATATTTTTATCTAAAACCTTTTTAAGATATTTAAGTTTTTTTTGATCGGCAAATTATTTTGTCGTTTTTCTGATTTTTTTATTCAAATCAAGCCGGCGTTAACTGATTGAAAAATAGATCCTAATATTTTTTCAGCCTGAACAGGCGGTCTTTTTGTTGTCTTACCAGGATGGAACCGCCTCATCATTGGCTCATGGGGAAATGTCATGGGTACTGCTGTCCGCATTAATAAATTTAATGTTGATTATTTACCAGGCATTACCCACAGTATCCCCATCACCACAAGTTTAGGAGCAACCTGATGAAACCTGATGCTGTCACGCGCGGAATTTCATTGTATATCAGCACCGCCCTGGTGCTTTCCGGCGCATTTTTTTCATCATGCATCAAAAAGGATGCCGGCGAAACAAAGGCGGTCCGTGCCATGGCAACCTTCGTTATCGGCACGGTAACCCTTGAGCGGGCCGGGGAGCCCGCCAGGATTCTCAGGCACAAGGATGAACTGATGCATGGCGACGTGGTCAGGACCGGACCGGACTCCCTGCTCGTCGTCCAGATCGGGGATGACTCGGTCATCAAGATCGAATCCGCCACGACCGTGAGCATGGGCCTCTTCCTTGACAAGGGAAACGCGCAGTTCCATATCGACCAGGGAAGAATGTTCTCGAGGGTGCATAATCTCGCCAAGGAATCGACCTTCAAGGTGTACACCAAGACGTCCCTGGCGGCGGTGCGGGGCACCGAATTCAGCGTCACTTCCCGGAAAGACGGATCCGTTGTGGCGGTGAATGACGGATCCGTGGCGGTCAGGATGGTGGCGGAAGGCAAAGAAACGAATGAGGAGCGGAGCATCGAAAACGGCAAAACCGCCGAGGTGAAGGACTCCATCAAGACCAGGCCGGTGAACGCAGAAGAGAAAAAGGAATTCAACCGCTTCGCCCGGATTACCCCCATTGAGGACCTGGACGGCACAAGCGAGGAGGACCTCAAGAGGATGGAAGAGGACTACCTGAAAAACAAAGACAAAGCCGTTGAAATCGACAAAGACAAGGAACGTAAGGATAAAAAGGAAAAAGAACCGGAAAAGAAAGACGACGGGGCCCCGGAACGGGATAAACCCGCGGGAAACGACGCGGCGAAACAAACCGTTATCTGGACCGGCAAGGCCGTGTACGGCACTGCCGATTCCGTCATCGTGTACTACCAGAACATGCCGGAATACCGTAACTGCTGGATCGACATATCAAGGGCGGCGGACGGCGACGGCAGATACCAGGCGTACCAGTGGACCTACAGCGCCAAAAACGGCCAGATGACCTTTTCCGGCATGAACCTGGCGCCGGGCATATACGAGGTGCGGGCCCACTTCGGCAGAAGCGGCTCCGTCGACAAGAGGTACCGTTTCCAGGTCCGGTAGTGACCGGGTTTGATGATTATTTGGGCTTGATCCCCCGCTCCTCGTACAGGACAAGGGACGTGATATTTTCAAAATCGAGCACCACGCGGCTGTCTTCGATTTCAAGGACATTGTTGATGATCTTCTGGAACTTGTCCGTCAGGTTCATGATATCGTTGGTATCGACCCACTCGAAAATGCTCTTGAAAAACCTGAGCTCCGCCAGCCGCTCGAGGACCCCGTTGATGGTCTGCATCTTCTCGGTGTCGATCTCGGCCTCGCTGATCTCCTTTTCCAGCTTGGCGAAAAAGGCCTTCCACGAATCGAAGGGTTTGTGATGAAAGACCGAGGCGGTGCGGGACACCACTGACTTCGCCAGCACCACGGTGCGGGATATGCGGCTGATCATGACGATGAAGAGGCCGTAGTTCTCTTCTTCGTCGTCCTTGAACCTTCCCTTGATGACGACGATATCGGTGAATTCGCCCTTCAGGATCTTCTTCGCGGTCTCGGTGTCGCCCGCGCAGAACTTTTCTATTATTTTCAGCTTCTCGAAATACTGCCGTGCCCCATCATCACGGTTCATGGCCCAAACCCCATTGTTTCTGTATGCACAAAAATAACCGGCGCACCGCGCCGGCGTCAACATTATTTCTTTATCAGGTCGAGGATCCGGTCAAAATCATCCAGCGAATAATAGCTGATTTCGATTTTTCCTTTCCCGGAGGCATGCTTTATCTCGACCTTGGTGCCGAAGAACGACACCAGCTCCTCTTCCATTTTCCTGATATGGGCGTCTTTGCCCGGCTTTTTCTTGCCGTGCTTCTGCTTCTTTTCGCTTTCCTGGACCAGTTGCTCCAGGGCCCGGACCGAAACCGATTTATTGAGTATCTCCCTGAAAAGCTCCATCTGGCGGCCGCCGCTCACGGACAGGAGCACCTTCGCGTGGCCCATGCTGATATCGCCGGAAGACAGCGACTCCTGGATTTCGGCGGGAAGCTGCAGCAGCCGCAGCAGGTTCGCTATGGTGGCCCGGTCCTTACCGACCTGGGCCGCGATGTCCTGCTGCTTCAGGCTGAAACGGTTGATGAGGACCTTGTACGCCTCCGCCTCCTCGATCGGATTCAGGTTGGTGCGCTGGATATTCTCGATGAGGGCGAGGGTCAGGTTCTTCGCCTCGTCGGCCTCGATGACGATGGCCCTGATCTTCTTCATGCCGGCGTGCTTGACGGCCCTGAGGCGGCGCTCGCCGGCCACCACGTAATAACTGTCGCCGGAACGCCGGACAATGATCGGCTGGAGGAGGCCAACGGCCTGGATGGACGCGGCCAACCCCTTGATCTCGAGCTCGTCAAAGGTGGTCCGGGGCTGGTCCGGGTTGGGCAGCACCGAATCAACGGCGAGCTCGACGATGAGCTCGGCGTTCTGAACGATGCCCTTTTCCAGGGCATCCACCGGCGTTGGTGATGACGTGATGATCGCTGACAGGCCTTTGCCCAGAACCTTCTTAGCCATGCTGTATAACCTCTTCCGCCAAATTCTCGTACGTGACGCTGCCGATGCTTCCCCTGTCGTAGAGGCCGATCGGTTTTCCGAAGGAGGGCGCCTCTGAGAGGCGAACGTTCCTCGGTATGATCGTTTTGAAGACCTTGTTGGAAAAATATTCCCGCACGTCGGACACGACCTGCTGCGACAGGTTGGTCCGCGAGTCGTACATGGTCAGGACCACGCCCTCGATGGAAAGGCTCCGGTTCAGGTTCTCCTGCACCATGGCGATGATCCGCAGCAGCTGGCTCAGCCCCTCCAGGGCATAGTACTCGCACTGCAGGGGGATCATGACCGAATCCGCGGCCACGAGGCTGTTCAGCGTGAGTATCCCGAGGGAGGGCGGGCAGTCTATGAACACGTAATCGTATTCGCCGCGGATGTCCTGCATGGCCTTCCGGAGAATGAATTCCTTCCCCTCAAGGTCCATGAGGTCCATCTGCGCCCCGGCAAGGTGGATGTTCGAGGGTATCAGGTCCAGGTTGGGGAGGCCGGTCTGCATGATGGCTTCCCTGATGGGCACCGCCCCGATAAGGACCTCGTAAACGGTCTTTTCACTCTCGACCGCGTTTATGCCGACGCCGTATCCGGCATTGGCCTGCGGGTCAATATCTATGATGAGGACGCGACGGCCCCTGTCGGCGATAAATGCCGCGACGTTGACCGTGGTCGTTGTTTTTCCCACTCCTCCCTTCTGGTTGGAGACAGATATCACTCTTCCCATGCGATGGCTCCGAATATGTATAATACTTTTTTAGCAATCAGGCCTGAATGCAACTACTTTTCTTGGAATGCCCCGCAACTATTTCTGCTTGACAGGCGGGCCCGGCGGGCCCCAAAATTTCACGGTTTACAGCCACCCGGCCCCGGAGCGACCCGGGCGGTCCCTATCCTACAGGTGAGGTTGAAGCCATGACGAGACGCAAAACCATCATTGATAAAAATTTCCAGCTGAAAACGACCTTCCGCATAATAGGGATCATTATCATAGCCTTTATCCTCATCATAGCGGTCACGGGGATCATATCCTCCGACAACAACAGGCAGATATCCGCCACCATCACCGACCTCAACGCATCGATAGAAAAAAACAAGAAGACCATAGAAACGCTCATGACGTTGTCCGCCCAGAAACGGGACACCGCGGCATCCCGCGACCAGGACCGGGCCATCGAGGAGCACATGGAAACCATCGCGCTGATGCACACCAACGTGGAACAGCTGAAGAGGATACTGAACCTGAACAGGGTCCTCTTCACGGTGATGATCATCACCGGCGTCCTCCTCGGCCTGGGGCTCTTCCTGTACCTCATACGTCTCACGAACAGGATGTCCGGCCCCCTCTACGTCCTGACGCAGCACATGCACGATATCATGAGCGGCAGGAAACCGAACCTCCGCGAGCTCCGTAAAAATGACGAGTTCCAGGGATTCTACCGGCAGTTCATCGCTTTCATCGATGAAATCGGCAGGAAGTAGGCCCCCTATAACCGGCCGCGTCCCGAATATCCCCCGGTGAAAAAGAGCCGGTACACGGCAACGGCAATTCCGCACGCGGCAATCGCCCCCAAGGCCGCCAGAATGTAATACAGGTAGGGAATGATCCTCCTTCCCGACGCGGAAACGACCCCGTACATCCCGAAGCGGTCGTTTGAGTACGGGTAGAGCCTGATGTAGCAGTAATCATCGCCCGCCGACTTCACCGTGAACATCTGCTCCCTCTGCGGCAGGTCCCGCGACTCGATCAGCGACTGGCGGCTGTCGACGATGTCAATCTGGTAAAAATCCTTCTCAGAGAAAAAGTAAATCGTGTTGTTCCCCTTAGCCAGGTCCAGCCGGTGCATCTCGACGTATTCACCGTCATGCATGGCATTGACGATCCTGCCGGTGACGGCCTGACCCCACCGGCGCGCCTCGTCCTCGAGCCTCTCCATGATATGGGCCCCGGCGATGCGGTAGATGTTGAACCGCCGGAAATCGCTGAACACGGTGCTGTCATAGCTGGTATAGAGGAGTTCCCCGCTGCCCCTGCGGGCGAGGAAGCTCACCGGGCCGGAGCGCATGCCGCGGGGCGTCTCAAACGTGGCGAAGGCGATAATCTCCGCGTTATGGGCTTCCTTGATGGCGATCCATCCCGGGTGGTCCATGTAGAGGGCCATCCGCTTCTTCGTGCTGAAGCGCGCGAGATCGTTAAACACCGTCGCCTCGAGCCTGGCCGGCATGCCCATGTAGGGGAAATTGCTGAAGTACTCGAGCATGTTAAAGCCCTTCTGCAGAAACTCGTACGTGTAGCCGGAAAAATATGCCGAGCCGCCGCTCCTCACGAAGTCCCTCAGGGTTTTGGCGACCTTGTCCTTGTCTATCTCGTAAAAATCAGGCTTGAGCGCAACGGACTTGAACCTGAAATTATTGGCATACACGTCCAGCATCTCTTCGATCGGATAATCGACGCCGCTGGGCACAAATAGTGAACGGTACCGCTCGATTTTTTTCGGCGCCTCCAGGTCGCGGTACGTCAGGACGTCATGGGGGATGCGGAAGGCCGTGAGGACCTTGTCCACATCGTCATACCTGCTCTTAATAACGGCAACGCGGTTCAGCGGCTTCGCCGAAGGACGCACCTTCGGTCCGGCGGAAGCACCCGCCTCGAGGCAGAAAAAAACGGCCGAGATCACTGCTGTATTGATGTAAAACAATTTTCTTTTCATCTGTGGCACGGGGATCATCTGCCGCCGTTTGATAAATTGACAATCTCCTTCAGCATTGTTGTTGAAATATTCTTTGTGCGGGGCAAATAAACAACCTTGCAATACTCGCTTAAAAAATCAAACTTGCCTTCCCAGTCATCCCCCATCGTGAATATATTGATATTATATTTCTTTATATCACTTACTTTTTGTTCCCAATTCTCTTCAGGTATCACGCGATCAACATAACGAATAGCCTCAAGAATGACCTTCCGGTGCTCATAGGATAAAAAGGACGTTTTGTGCTTCATGGCGTTAAATTCATCCGTAGATAAAGCGACCGTCAGATGATCTCCAAGTTCTCGCGCTCTCCTAAGCAGATTGATATGGCCTATATGCATGAGGTCATACGTTCCATACGTTATTACTTTTATCATACCCGTCCTCAAGTTTTTATTCATAAATCTTCTATTTACAATTGCCGGTGTTCTGTCCAGCGATTTTTTTGGATTAGACGTTCGGTATGCGAGCCAGCCCCCGACACAATCCGCCCCGCGGGGCCTGCTCAATAAACCGGAGGACTACATGTTGCGGTTTTCAGAGAACAGTGCCATGGAACGCTCCAGGAAATACGCCAGCATTATAATCCCTCCTTAATCACTGTTCCCGATCAAGCCCTTCAAATCAATCGCTTCTAGCGGGAAAGCCCTGCAGGAATCAATCGCACGGCCATAAAATTCCGCTTGACTTTTTATGAATACATGAATATATGTTCATATATAGCTATAATATACGGGTCGGCATGGACAGGACACTTCAACATAGGAACAGGCCAAAAGGCGCCGGGCACACAGGAACCCAGCCGGACGGCAAAAAGCCCGGGGAGTCGATGCCCGACGAAGCGAGCCTGGTGAACCTGTCGGAATTTTTCAGGGTCTTCGGTGACGCCACCAGGATCAAGATACTCTACCTCCTCTCCCGCTCTGACCTCTGCGTCCATGACATCACCTCGCTCCTGGAGATGAACCAGTCTGCCATATCCCACCAGCTGCGCATCCTCAAGCAGGCGCGCCTGGTTCGGTACCGGCGGAACGGCAGGTCCATCTGCTATTCGCTTGACGACGACCATGTGAAGCAGATATTCACCCAGGGTTTGGAGCATATCAATGAATGACGGGAAGCGGAAATGAAAGAACGCGCGGACAAACATGCCCGGGGCGGCCACGCCCATGAAGGCCACGATCACCATCATCATGCCCGGGGAAGCCGGCTGGTACTGGTGATCATGTTCAACGCCAGTATCGCCGTTGCCGAGTACATAGGCGGCCTCCTGTCGGGCAGCCTGGCCCTGATCTCCGACGCGGGGCACAACTTCTCCGACGTACTCTCTCTGATCATGGGATACGCCGGCGAACGGGTGTCGGAGAAACGGCCGGACAAAAAATTCACCTTCGGCCTCAAGCGTTTTGAAGTGGCCGTGGCCCTGGTGAACGCCCTGTCGCTCCTGGCCATCGGTCTCTACATCGTGTACGAGGCGGTGGAGCGCTATCTCAACCCGGTGCCCATTGACCTGAAGGTCATGGTGCCGGTGGCCCTTATCGGCCTGGCGGGGAACCTCTTTTCAATGCTTCTCCTCATCAGGGACCGGCACCGGACCCTGAACATGAAGGCCGCCTTCCTGCACCTCCTGTACGACACGGTCTCGTCCGTGGCGGTCATCGGCGCGGCCGTCATCCTCTATGTTACCGGCCAGGTCCTGGTGGACCTGGCCATAAGCCTGATCATAGTCGCCATGATAGCCGGCAGCTCCTTCTCCATCATCCGCGATTCGATGAGGATATTCCTGCAGGGGACTCCGGCCCATATCGACGCGGACGAGGTATACCGCGAGATCGGGGGCGTGCACGGCGTGGGGAGCGTCCACGGCCTCCACATCTGGTCGATCAACTCAACGGAAATTTTCCTGTCGTGCCATATCTGCGCGTCGCCTGCGGCAGGCGGGAGCGACACCGATGGCATAATACGAAACGTCAATTCAATGCTGGAACACAAGTACGGAATACGGCACACCACCCTGCAGGTCGAGAACAGTAAGATCTGCTTCGATTCGGGGACCTGCTGCCGTTAAGGAGGAACGCGATGAAAAAAGTAAGCGATTCAAGCATCACCATCGTGCAGCACATGACCCACCAGGACGCGAACCTGGCCGGCAACGTCCATGGCGGGTCCATCATGAAGCTCATAGACAACACCGCGGGGATCGTGGCGGCGCGCCACACCGGCAGGAACGTGGTCACCGCCTCCATTGACCGTCTCGATTTCCACAGCCCGGTCTTCGTGGGCGACCTGCTGCGCCTGACGGCAACGATAAATTTCGTGGGGAAAACATCCATGGAGGTCGGCGTCCGCGTGGAGGCGGAAAACTTCATCACCGGCGAGACCAGGCACACGGCGTCGGCCTATCTCACCTTCGTTCCCCTCGACGAACACGGCAAGCCGGTCGAGGTGCCGCCGATCGATCTTACGACGGAAGACGAAAAGAGGCGCAACTGCGAGGCCCAGGAACGGAGAAAGAGGCGCCTCGCCGAGCGCATCGCGGAAAAGCAGAAAGAGGTGTGCAGGCCGTAACGGCGTCAGTTGAACTTCGCTCGGCTCTGTTCGAGCTTCTGGAGCAGTTCCGCGAATTCGGCCCGCTTCGTCTTCTCGTTTTCGATGACCTCGGCCGGCGCCTTGCCGGTGAAGTTCTCGTTGGCCAGCTTCTTTTCCACTCTGTCGAGATCGCCGCGGACCCGGGCGATCTCTTTGTCGATGCGGGCGCGCTCCTTGTCGAAATCGATAAGTCCCTTTAGGGGCATGAATATCTCGATGTCGTTCATGACCGCTGAGGCGTCCGTGCCCGAGGGCGCGTAGGCGGGGTCCATGGTGATGGTGTCGACCTTGGCCAGGGCCCTGATGTGCACCCCTTCCCTCTTTATGATTGTCGCGATCATGTCGCTGGCGGTCTTGAACACCACCGAGGCCTTCCTGTCGGGGGGGACGTTCATCTCGCCGCGGATGTTCCTGATCCAGTACACGATCTCCTGGAAGAGCCTGGTCTCCTCGGACTCGGCGACGAAGTCGAATTCCGGCCGTGGCGCGGGCCACTGCGACACCAGGATGAGGCCGTCTTTTTCATCCTTTATCTTGTCCCAGATCTCTTCGGTAATAAAGGGCATGAAGGGGTGCATGAGCTGCATCGATTTCTTCAGCACATGGAAGAGCACCTGGCGCGCCGCGTCGGAGCTTTTCTGCGAGCCGCCTTCTTTATCATAGAGGCGCTGCTTGGTTAGCTCGATGTACCAGTCGCAGAACTCGTGCCACCAGAAGGAATAGACGGCGTGGGCCGCGTCGTTGAACTTGTATTCCTCAAAGCCGCGCTGGACCTCGCGTATCGCCTCGTTGAGCCGGTGCAGGATCCACCGGTCGAACACCTCGAGCTCGGCGGGGACGGGTTCGCGGGCCGTGAAGCCCTCTCCCAGGTTCATCATGATGAAGCGCGTGGCGTTCCATATCTTGTTGCAGAAGGTGCGGTATCCCTCGATCCGCTTCTCGGAGAGGATGATGTCGCGGCCCTGGGCCGCCAGCATCGCCAGGGTGAAGCGGAGGGCGTCGGTGCCGTACTGGTCCATCATCACGATCGGGTCTATGACGTTCCCCCGGGACTTGCTCATCTTGGCGCCGTGCTCGTCCCTGATCAGGGCGTGGATGTAGACGTCGCGGAAGGGGACGTCCCCCATGAACTTCAGGCCCATCATGATCATCCGCGCCACCCAGAAAAAGATGATGTCAAAGGCGGTCACGAGGACGCTCGTGGGATAGTACTTGTCCAGGGCCGGCGTCCTGTCGGGCCAGCCGAGGGTCGAGAAGGGCCAGAGGCCGGAGGAGAACCAGGTGTCCAGGACGTCCTCGTCCTGCCTGATGTTCTTCGATTTGCACTTCTCGCACTCGGTGGGGTCCTCCACCTGCACGGTGATGTGGCCGCAGTCGTCGCAGTAGAAGGCCGGGATCCGGTGGCCCCACCAGAGCTGGCGCGATATGCACCAGTCGCGGATATTGCGCATCCACTCGAAGTAGGTCTTCTCCCAGCTCTTGGGCACGAAGCGGATCAGGCCGTCCTCAACGGCCTGGATGCCGGCGTCTGCCAGGGGCTTGATCTTCACAAACCACTGCTTCGAGAGGTACGGCTCGATGATGGTGCGGCAGCGATAGCAGTGTCCCACGGCGTGCATGTGCTTCTCTATTTTGACGAGGAGGCCCAGCTTTTCCAGGTCCTCGACGACCTTTTTCCGCGCGTCGAAGCGGGAGAGCCCCCGGTACGGCCCGCCGTTCTCGTTGATGAATCCGTTCTTGTCCAGGATGTTGATCTCTTCCAGGCCGTGGCGCTTGCCCATTTCAAAGTCGTTGGGATCGTGGGCCGGGGTCACCTTTACCAGGCCGGTGCCGAATTCCCTGTCCACGAAGTGGTCCGCAAAGATGGGAATCTCCCTGTTCATCAGGGGAAGGACCACCATCTTGCCCACCATGTCTTTATAGCGCTCGTCGTCAGGGTTCACGGCAACGCCGGTGTCGCCCAGCATGGTCTCGGGACGGGTTGTGGCCACGACGATGAAGTCCTTTGACCCGGCCATGGGGTACTTGATGTGCCAGAGGTGTCCCTCCAGCTCCTGGTACTCGGTCTCGATATCGGAGAGGGCGGTCTCGCAGCGCGGGCACCAGTTGATGATGCGGTACCCCTGGTAAATCAGCCCCTCCTGGTAGAGGGACGCGAAGACCGTGTGCACGGCCCGGGAAAGCCCCTTGTCCAGTGTGAAGCGCTCCCGCTCCCAGTCGCAGGAGCAGCCGAGGCGCCTCAGCTGGTTCTGAATCTGACCGCCGGAATGCTCCTTCCATTGCCAGACCCGCTTTTCAAAGGCCTCGCGGCCCAGGTCGTCCTTGGTCTTCCCCTCTTCCTTTAAAAGACGCTCCACCACGTTCTGCGTGGCTATGCCGGCATGGTCCATGCCCGGCATCCAGAGGGCCGACTTGCCCATCATACGCTGCCACCGGATGAGGATGTCCTGGAGAGTGTTGTTCAGGGCATGGCCGATGTGGAGGGTGCCGGTGACGTTGGGCGGCGGTATGACGATGCAGTAGGGCTCCTTGCCGTCATCCTCCCGGGCGTGGAAGTAGTTTCCCTCTTCCCAGAGGCGGTACCATTTTTCCTCGGTCTGTTTCGGATCGTATGATGAAGGGAGTTCCATTGATTTTATCCATATATTCAATATTCAAATATTAAGAATTGCTGTTCAAGACCCCCCTAAATCCCCCTGGGGGGGACTTCTCTGGCAATACAGTTAGAATCATATATCTCGCGCCCCCTCCGGGGGACGGGGGGATTTATGTTAATCGAACGAAAAACCATGGCGCCGTGTCAATACATTTTCATGGCCTGCCGGAGCCCGTCGGAAAGGTCCCCGAAGGCCTTTCGGCCACCGGCAAGGTCCTTTCTCCAGCTCCCGAGGATCCAGAGGAAGCGCTTGATGCCCACCGGCTCCTGGCCGTTGGCGTGGATCAGGATTATGCTCCCGGCGACGGGCCACTGCTTTTTCCCGAGCCAGGCGTCGCTCCCCAGGGGGATGAGGCCGTAACCGGCGACACCGCCGAAGAGGGCCCTGTTCGAAACCAGGCCGGGAAAACGGAAAAAGACCGACGGGACCAGGCCGGCCTCGACCATGGCGAGCTCGTTTTTCATGACCTCTTCCTCAAGCCTGGTGTTGATATCAAGGAGAAAGTTCTTCCACAGGGGGACCCTTTTTTTATGGCGGTGATTATAGGTGTGGTTCACCCAGGTCACGGACAGGTCGCCGTTTTTTGCGAGACCGGCCAGCCATTTCAGGTCTTCGGGGTGCTTTTCCATCCATATGCCGCTGACCGCGACGGCCACCGGCACGGGCCGGCGGTACGGGCCGTATTCCGCGACAAGACTGGCAAAGGGGCTCCGGTCAAGGGGCAGCCTCGTGGGGCAGAGGTCGGCGGTGAGATACACGTCCCGGTCATTGGCGGGAACATGGATCAGACCCGCGTTCTGAAGGCGCCATGAGTTCTGCCCTGCAATTCGTATCGCCTTGAAATAGGCCGTGTCCTTCCGCCGCGCGGCGATCTCCGAGAATGTTTTTTTCAGGATGAGATATTTCCCCACGGGGACAATTTCCGTGCGAAGGGAGTCGGGATCAACGGACAGGTAGCATTCGGTGCCATCCATCCGGAACCTCCGCAGGGCGACGCGGGCGAACTTCTTTTCCTGCGTGTACAGCTCAGCTGAAAATACCCGGTATTCCCTGACAACGGCGCCCTGCGCGACGCTTCCCATGACAATGGACGCCAGGAGAAACAGCGATACTATGATCATATATAAGGATTTGCGATTCATCGGCTCAAACCTCACGGTGACCAATGAATAAATCGCGGAGGCAGGTTATATGTCAATAATTAATCAGCGTCCCGGGGCCGTCACTTCCCCTCGATCAGGTTCGGCAATTCGTCCCGGTCTCCCGCCTTGATGGGGAAATGTTTTGCAAGTATCTCGCCGGCCCGCTCCACGGCCCGACATATGGCGTCGCCCTGCTTCCTGTTCTTGATACCTTCCGTGATCATGGAGACTATTTCTTTCCAGGAGTCGTCACCGACCTTCCCGTGGATGCCGCGGTCACCCAGGACCCATACCTTTTTCTCAAAGACGGAAATGAAGATCAGGACGCCGGTCTCGTCCCTGGTGCGGTGGAGCCCATTCTGATAAAAGCTCGCCAGGGCCGCCGTGCGCACTTCGTCCATCATCTCCTGCTCGGAAATAAAGAGCCTCCTGAGCCACAGCACATTATCGACCAGAAGATAGGCGACGAGAAACAGCACGGTCTCGACGCCCAGGAAAATCCACATGTCGTGCCTTCCCATCCCCGCCAGGGGGCCCAGGAACCAGGCGCCCGGGAGCGCGAGGGGAATGGACAGCCCCAAGGCGCCGATGACAGAGGCGAGGGGATACCGGTCGCTCGCCGACACGACCATGGGGACGATCTCGCCGGAGGTGCTTTTTTCTGCTTTCTTCACCGCATCGGTTATCCGGGCCCTGTCATCTTCGGAAAGAAATCTATTCACCAGGTTTTTCATTTTTTATCCTCCCTTACCAGCTTCCCGAAGCCCCGCCGCCGCCGAAGCCGCCCCCGCCGCCGCCGAAGCCGCCCCCGCCGCCGGAACCGCCCCCTCCCCCGGAACCCCCGACGAACCAGAGCAGCGTCATGAGGGTCGGAATGATAAGCCCGAGGAGGAACCCCGCCGGAACCAGGAGAAGCATGAAGAGCTTGAAGCCGAAAAGGACAACCGCCGCGATCGGTATGATCACCGCGCCGGCAACCCCTCCGAGGATCCTTTTTATCTTGCCGATGATGCCGATAAAGAAAAAGATGAAAATAGCCGGGGTCATCACCGAAGAAGAGCTGAAATCCTTTTTCTCCCGGGCCGGGGCGTCGACCGCCGAGTACTCGCCCTTCACGGTCTGCATGATGGCGTCAACGCCGTCGGAAACCCCTTTATCGTAATCACCGGCCTTGAAGGACGGCTTGATGATGGTGTCGATGATCCTGCCGGCGCGGAGGTCCGTGAGCTTACCCTCGAGGCCGTAGCCGACCTCGATGCGGAGCTTCCGGTCCTCCTTGGCCGCGAGGAGGATCACGCCGTTGTCCAGCTTCTTCCGCCCGATCCTCCATTGTTCCGCGACCCTGATGGAGAACTCTTCGAGCACCTCACCCTGCAGGGACGGGACGGTGAGGACCACGATCTGGGTCGAATCGCTCCTTTCGAAATCGGCCAGCCTGGACTCCAGGGTCGTCACCGTTTCCGGCGACAGCATGTTCGCGTAGTCGTTGACGCGGCCCTTCAGGGCCGGCACGTCAAGGGCCAGGAGCGGCAGGACGGCAAGTCCCGCGACGAGAGCAACCAGGGCGGCGAGGCGTTTCATGGTCAGCGCCCGGCCTTATTCAAATTTCACTTCGGGCGCTTTTTTTGCCGCTTCGTCAGCCTTGAAGTATTCCTTCTTCTCAAGGTGAAGCAGGATCCCGTTGGTAATGCTGTTGGGGAAGCTGCGGATCGAATAGTTGAAGGTCTTCACCGCCTCGTTGTAGCGGACCCGGGCGACGTTGATCCTGTTCTCGGTGCCCTCGAGCTGGTGCATCAGGTCGCGGAAGTTCTCGTTCGCCTTCAGGTCGGGATACCTCTCGACCACGACCATGAGGCGCCCCAGGGCGGACGAGATCTCGCCCTGCGCCTGCTGGAACTTCTGCACCGCCTGCATGTTCCCCAGGTCCTTGGCGTTTATCTGGACCGAGGTGGCCTTGGCCCGCGCCTCGATGACCGCCGTGAGGGTCTCCCGCTCATGCTTCGCGTAGCCCTTGACGACCTGCACCAGGTTCGGGATCAGGTCCGCTCTCCGCTGGAGGGCCGATTCCAGGTCTCCCCATGCCTTGAACACCTCTTCCTCCTGCTGCTGCATGGCGTTGTATCCGCAGCCCGTCGCGGCCATGGCCGCCACCAGGACAACTGCCAGACGCGTCAATATTTTTTTCACTGTGGATTCCTCCCTTTTTGATTCAATGTCACCGGTTATCGGCGGAGTTTTCTCTCCGACGGAAAACCACTACACGATAATCACTACATGATATTAATCAAGAAAAAAACCGGGGCACTGCCGCATCCCCTGCCCTGCAGCAGTCATATATCCGATATTTTTATTGACGAATAGGCGGGAGGACGACTGTAGTACCATTACCATTTCAAGGCATATGCTCTGCCGCTGACCGTATCGGACGACCCATGGAACCCTATACCGACATAGCCCCTGTGTACGATTATCTCCTGCGCCACGTGGACTACCAGGAATGGTACGAGCACATCCTCTCCATCATGAAGTATTACGTAAAGAGTCCCGAGCTCGTCCTGGAGCTGGGGTGCGGCACCGGCCGGTTCGGGGCGAAGTTCTCCAACGACGGGTACGCCATCTTCGGGATCGACAAGTCCATCGACATGCTGCGGGTCGCCCGGACCAGGGCGTTCCTGAACTTCCGCATACTCTGCGCGGACATCACCGATTTTTACCTCGCAAAAAAAATGGACTTCATCTTTTCCGTCCACGACACCGTGAACTATCTGCTGGAACCTGCCGATATATTGAACATGTTCCGCTGCGTGCGGGACATCATGCATGAAGGGAGCGTGTTCATGTTCGACATCACCACCGAGCACAACATATACGAGAACTTCGACGGGAAGGTCTCCCGGTACCCCCTCCGGAACGGCTCCGTGCAATGGGGCAACAGCTATGACCCGGAGACGAGGCTGGTCCGCTCCACGCTTCGGTTCGACCGTGACGGCAGACTATCCGAGGAGGAGCACCTCCAGCGCATCTACACGACCGACGAGATGAAAAGCCTTGTCGAGAAGGGCGGGTTCCGGATACTGGACATCTGCGGGGACTACACTGTGGACCCGCCCCGGGACGACACCATCATGGTCAACTTCGTCGCGAGGAAGGCGTGATGACCGAAATACTCTACCTCATCGGCCTCATCATCGGCGCCACGGCCTTCATCTACCTCTATTCCACGTACCAGTCCGGCAAGGAAAAGCTGAAGGAGAAGCGGGAAAAGAAAAACCCCGAGCCCTCGGTGAACCCGGAACGGGTCGACTACTTCAGCATGCCCCGGGCTCCCGGCGCGAGGCTCTGCCCCCTCTGCGGCAAGGAGCTGACGAAGTACGAGGCCCTGTACGCATCGGACGTCGAGGAGCAGGGAAAGAGGAAGATACTGATCCACGGGTGCCGGTACTGCTACAAGGACAAGGAAGAGAAGAAAGAGAAAGCGGAATGATGCCCACGACGATGATGCTGCCTTCACCGGATTCCAATTATCATCACGTTACACGTTGAAACGGAAATTCATGATGTCTCCGTCCTCGACGATGTAGTCCCTGCCCATGACGTACTGCTTTCCCGCCTTCTTCACCGCCTCCTCCGAGCCGAGGGAGACCAGGTCATGGTACTTGACGACCTCGGCGCGGATGAAGCCGCGCTGGATGTCGCTGTGGATCACGCCCGCCGCCTCCGGCGCGGCGGCGCCGCGGCGCACCATCCACTGCCGCACCTCGTCCTCGCCCACGGTGAAATAGGATATGAGCCCCAGGGAGGCCATGAGGGCCCGGGTAAGGAGCGCCAGGGCCGGCTCCGCGATGCCCGCGTCCTTCATGAAGGCGCTGCGCTCCTCCTCGGTCTCCAGGGCGTCGATCTCCGCCTCGAGGCGCGCCGATATCTGCACCGGCGCCACCTCGTGGTCACGGTATTTTTCCTTTATTTTATCCGCGAGCGAAGTGGAGGCGATATCGCCTTCTCCAACGTTCAGGGCGATGATCATCTGCTTCATGGTAATGAAGGAATAGCCGGTGAGGAGCTTTATCTCCTCCGCGCTCAATTCCATGGTGCGGAGGGGCAGTTCCTTTTCCAGGTGCTCCTTCATCTTCATGAACACGGGCTCTTCCTTCTGTCCCTGCTCGTCCTTGGCGCGCTTCTTCCCTTCGGCGATCCGCTCCAGGCGCTTCTCGACCAGGATGAGGTCGTGGAGGACCAGCTCGGACATGACGGCATCGATGTCCCTCAGCGCGTTGATGCTCCCCTTGGCGTGATACACCCTGTCGTCTTTAAAATCACGCGCCACCAAACAGAGGGCGTCGGTGCCGGCGATGTCCCTGAACACGGCCCCCTCCCGAATGGCGTTTTCCTCAAGGGCGGGGATGAGCTCCACGGTGATCCGGGCGCGGGTCTCCTTTTTTGGATGGTACATCTCTACCAGTTTATCGAAGCGCGGGTCCAGCACCGGCGCTATGCCCACCACGGAGTCCTTGCCGTCGGGGTTGATCGACTCTGCCCTGTCGCCGGTAAGCAATGCGTACAATGTGCGCCTGCCGGACTGGGGCAGGCCCATGATTCCAACTTTCACATTGATCTCCTTAAGTAATCAATACATAACGGAACGTCACAGTAAGAATGGGCCGGCATATTGGCAAGAGATTTTTCCTCAGACCATTCCCAACCTTTGGCAGGCACGCAATCCCCTTAATTTTTATTTGACTCCCGGACTGATTGCATTTACATTAGACTTGTTGCATAACTGCTTACCATTAATACATTTTGCACCAAGTCTATTATTATCCATACACGACCAGGAGGCCCCCATGATACGAAACGTGCTTTCAGCCATCATTATCGCATCAACGGCCCTCGCAGTTCCATCCTGCAAACAATTCATGCCCGGGAAAAACACCGACGGCAAGGTCAAATTCATCGTAGGCGAAGTCACCCTGAACGGCAAGAAAACAATCCTGGGGGACACGGTCCGCTTCGGCGATACCATAGAGACGGGGAAGGATTCAACCTGCGAAATAATCATCGCCGATAAAAACCTGATGATGCTGGCCCCGGAAACCCGCCTCCTCTACCGCGTCACGACCCGCGAAAGCAACCTCGAGCTTTCGAGGGGCGCCTTCGGGGCCATAATCCGGAACAGGGACGCCACCGGCGACATCATCATAAAGATGCCAACGGTAACGGCGTCAATCCGTGGAACGATTTTTTACATAGCCGTCGAGGGCCGGGACAGGACCTATGCCTGCACCTGCAACGGGAGGATGCGCTACCATCCGGACCGGGAGACCCTGTCAAAACCCGCCGCCGGAGAGTCGGAGGAAAAAATCGTGGCAGCATGCCACCACGAGGCGTATTATTACTCCAGGGAAAAGGGAGCCATCAAGATCGAAAAGGCCGGGTTGAAATATCATGGCGATGAAGCCATGAACAAAGCGGCTGCAGCTATCGGGGAAACCATTGACTGGACAAAGATCGAGTAGGACCTTATCTCCCCCTGGCAGAACCGACGGCTCTCTTACTCTGATTCAAGATACTCCTCCATGGTCAGCCAAAGCTCCTCTATCCTGTGCATGTGCCAGCAATCGTGCATGGTGATGTGACGCGCCAGTATGGGAATGGGGGCACGGGGCGGCTATCAAACCTCGAAATTTCAACACAGAAGGATATCACAGGGAACGCCGGAACGCGCCTTCTCTGGCGACTGCCCGCTCTCCGGAAAACCCGGAAAGAAGCGCCCCCAGCATGGCCCCCACATCGCGGAGGATGTCCGCGGTAATCCCGTCAAGGTCAGCCAGGGCGGATGACCCGGAACCGCTGAAGATGATCCGGGACGCTTCGACTGCGCACCGGCTGACCAGAAACGACGCGTCCTCGCGTCCCGCGGAACCCCCGTGCCTGAACACGTCAACGAGCCCGCTTCCATAGCTGTTAAGGAAAAAATTGAATATCGGATCGAGGCGCTTCGCAGCCCTTCCCGTATACCCGGCCAGGGCCCGTTCGTCACCGGTCCCGGACCGCATCCCCTCCGCGGCCCCCCGGGCCAGGGCATTACCGAAGGGAGCGAATCCTTCCCTAAACCTTCGCTCGACGTACAGCTCGTAGCTTTTATGAACCGCCGACACGGTCGTGAAGAGGTCCCGGGCCGAGGCGATGTGCCTGAGAAGATACATCGCCGGCAGGGCCTTGACATGGAACGGATTCCCCATGTCCGCGAGGTAATGGGTGCAGCGCGAAAGGTACCGCCATCCCCAGTAATCATTGCCGTCATTAAAGGCCTTCCGCGCCCGGTCACGGTGATGCCGTAACGACTCACGGACAATCCCGATCTTCATCCCGAAGACACGGAACTCCATGTGGCGCCAGCCGTGGGAGCCGCCGGTGAGTTTCTGGCGTTTGTCGAGAACAAGGTCGCAATCAAGGTTAAGGTCCGGCTCGGTGCTGTATCCGACCAGAACCTTCCACGGCTCGATGATCGCATGGAGGGGCGCCTCCCTGCTGAAATCCCCGTTCTTTGCCGCGTAATCAAAGGACCGGAGCGGATCCAGGCGGCGCGCATCGGTGTAGCGCTCCCGGTACAGGTCAACATGGTTTGGACCCGGAGGCCACGCTTCGTCATCGGGACCGGAATCCTGCCGCACCGGGACCGGCGGCAGCGCCATCAGCACCGGCAGGGCCTGGACAGCGTAGTAATTGATGTACTCATGGGAAAACCATGGCGCCCATGCCAGGGGAAGACGCCGGTCATCATGAAGAAACACAGGTCTTATCATCCTCTGCTTGTATAAACAATATGCGCGCAACTTTTTGCGCGCATATTCAAAAACCTGCGGGGGACCAGGTCCCCCGCAGGATGTGAAAACCGGATTAGAGTTTGAAATCCGTCTTCTTGCCCCATGTGCCGATGGCCCTGCCCAGTTCCTCGTGGTCCTTGGCGTAATCCTCCAGCTTGATGCACTGCATGGAGGCGTCGATGGCCTGGCGGAGAGCCCGGGCGCCGGCCCGCGGTCCCATCGGGTGGGCATGGACCCCGCCGCCGGAGCCGATCATGATATCCCTGCCGAGGGCGTTCATGATGTCGTTCACGTTCTGCGGCGTGATCCCGCCAGACGGCATCGGCATGGTGGGTTTCAGGTTCCCCATCGGATAGGTCAGGTTGCGGCACGTGGCCATGAAGCGGTCGTGCATGTAGAAAGCCTTGCCCCCCATGGAGAAGGGAAGCACGATGGAGTCGGCGCCGCAGAGCCGCGAAAACTTGCCGAACACGACAGGCGATGCAATCCCCTGATTCGGCGACATGTAGTAGGCTCCGGCCACGTCCATGTGGGCCAGGATCGGCACATTGATGTTCGGATCGTCGGCCAGGGCGCGCATCGCCTCGGGGCCGACCGCCAGGTAGTTGACCATCATGGCGTTGGCGCCGGCGTCGATGCACCGCTTGGCCAGGTCGAACATCCGCGGCAGACGGTCGGTGACGTTTACCGTATACAGGGTGTGCTCGCCGGTCTCCTCGAATACCTCTTTCTCTATCTTCATGTAGGTCTTGACCCGCTCAACCGCGTCGTTGTAGCGCATGTTGGCGATAAGCTCGTCGTCCTTGATGACGTCGCAGCCGCCCAGGGCCGCCTGTCTGAAGAGCTCGGCGCCCACTTCCAGCGGATAACCGCTGCAGGGTTTGATCATGTTGTTGAGAAGGGGACGCCCCTTCTGCAGGCCCAGGGCCTTCCACCAGCCGTCGATGCCGAACTTCGGCCCGTTGTACTGGTCCAGGGTGGCCTTGGGGAGCCTGATGTCCAGGAGCTTGAAATTGGGCACCATGGAGATGTTGCCGATGACCGCGGTCAGCATCATCGGGAGCTGGTCCTCGACATTGATCGAGGGAAAGGCGATCTGCAATATGTACTGCCGCGTGGTAACATCCGCCGGCACCGCATATTCATAGTAGGGCGCCTCGTACACGCCGATTACCTTTGCCACGTGCTTGCACCGTATCGCCGGGGTCTCTCCCGGCACCGGCGTCCAGGTCCCGGTAGTCTGCTCAACGGCAAGTACCTGACCGATTATCGACATATCCATGCCCCTGTCGGCCTGGATCCAGTAGGTGGCGATCACATGATTCTCCATGTCGATCGCCTCGGGAATCGCTATCGGCTTATCGGAATAGAGATCTATCGGTTCGCACACATTTTTTTCCTTACTCATATACGCCTCCTTCTTTTGATTAATAAAAATTTATCTTAACCCTTCGGTATCGCCGAGAGCAGCTGCTCCCAGATATCCAGGGTCTTTTTCAGCGCTTCGTCATCGTGCTGCATGCAGGTGTACATCCTCGTTCCGGCCAGGGAGCAGAGCCCCAGGGCCGAGGTCACGATCTGGTAGCTGTCCGCGACCGCCTTGCGGGTAAGGACCTGCTTCAGCGCGTCGGGGGCGGAAACATCCACCGAGAAGAATCCCGTTGTCACGTAGTGCATGATGGGACCGAAATTGTAGACGAAGAATCCCAGGTCCTGCCGCGTGGCAAAGAGATCGTTCATCGCCTTCGTGAGGCGGTCGGCGTAGGCCGCGGCCTTCTGCTGAGCGTCGTGCTCCACCATGTACTTGATGGCGTAGTAGCAGGCCGCCGTGGTGATCGGGTTCGCCGCCAGTGTTCCGCCGACGTATATCTTTTCGCCCAGCCCGCCGGCGCATACCTTCATGACTTCCTTCCGGCCGGCGACGGCGCCGCAGGAGGGATAGCCGTGGCCGATGATCTTGCCGAGGACGGTAATGTCAGGCATGACGTTGAAATGCTTCTGGGCGCCACCCATGTCGAGCCTGAAGCCGGTGACCACCTCGTCGAAAATGAGGAGGGACTTGTACTGGTCGCACAGGGCCCTCATGGTCCTGTTCCAGTCGGGATGGACCGGATGCGCGCCTGACTCTCCGCCGATCGGCTCCACGATGACCCCGGCCACGTCATCGGCGTTGTCCCTGAAGGCCTTTTCCAGGCCGTCGAAGTCGTTCGGCTTCACGTCAATGATATGGGCGTAGCTTTCCTTCGTGATCCCCTTCGAATAGAGGGGACCGGAATTGGGAACGTGGAGCGAATAGACCATCTGGTCAGACCAGCCGTGGTAGCTGCCGCCGATCTTGATGATCTTCTGCTTGTTGGTGTACGCCCGGGCGATGCGGAGAGCCGCCATGTCCGCCTCGGTGCCCGACTGGAGGAACCGGACCATCTCGACCGCCGGCATGTGGTTGACGATCTCCTGGGCGGCCATGATCTCGTACTCCGAGGTGAGGCCCGTGGCCGGTCCCTTTGTCTTGATGATGTCGATGATCTTTTCGTCCAGCGGTTCGAAGGCATGGCCGAGTATGATGGGCGCTCCGCACATCAGGTAATCAACGTACTCGTTGCCGTCGACGTCCCAGACCCGGTAGCCCTTGGCGCGGTCCATTGCCACCGGGAAGGGGTGGTTCTGGCTCAGGTTGTGCTCGACCCCGCCGGGGATGACGCTCTTCGCCTTTTCGAACATCTCCAGGGACTTCCTGTTCTTTTCCGTGTACATCGCGCGGTACTTTTCCATCGCATCCGCCGGTAATCCTTTGGGCGGTATGGATAGGACATTCTTGAACCGCGACATTATTTCATTGTATTCCATGCTGCAGCTGCCTCCTTCATATTACTGAAATTGCGGCGCCGGCGTGCAGGCGCCGGGCGTTTTGACGGAATTGATCCGCGCGCACGCCTTTTTCTGGGTCTAATACAGGTTCACGTACTCGCGGAACAGGCTGTCGTAAATCTTCCGGTGGTCCGGGTTCGGCCTGTACTCCGCCTTTATCTTGATATGCCGGGAGATGTCCTCCACGGTGATATGAC
The DNA here is from genome assembly GCA_937872225.1 of uncultured Spirochaetota bacterium. Taxonomy (GTDB): domain Bacteria; phylum Spirochaetota; class UBA4802; order UBA4802; family UBA5550; genus RBG-16-49-21. The sequence goes on along the minus strand of CALMRZ010000055.1, from coordinate 16,673 downwards.
CCAGGGCCAGGGCGGCCAGAAAGGCGACGCCGCGGGCGTTGGAGAAGATCGGGTCCTTCACCTGGCGGATGGTTGTGTTCATCACGTCGGCCAGTATCTGCGACCATACATCGGAGTTGGCCCCGCCGCCGATGAAATTGAGGGCCTGGAAGGGCCTCTTCATGAATTTCTCGACATAGGTGAGGAGCCATTTCTGGTTCAGGGCAACGCCCTCGAACACCGCGCGGGCGATGTCCTCCCTGGTGTTCTCCAGGGAAAGGTTGAAGAGGGACGACCGGATGTGCCGGTCCTCCACCGGGGTGCGCTCGCCGTAGAGCCAGGGGGTGAAAATGACGTTGTTGGCCCCGGCCGGGACGCGGGACACGATCCTGTCCATGACCTTGTAGATGTCCGGCGCCTTTTCCTGCTGCAGCAGCTCGTCCTTGTGGTAGAGGACGTTGTCCCTGAGCCACATGAGGCACTTGCCGGCGCACTCCTGCTCGGTGAGGATCAGGTACCGCCCCGGTATCGGGCTCGGGAAGGAGCCCATGCTGTGGAGGAGGTCGGTCCTCTTGAAGGGAACGTGGGCCGTTATCCAGGACGAGGTGCCGATATAGACATGGCCCTCGTAGTCCCGCACGGCGCCGGAACCGACGCAGGCGGACTGGACGTCCGGCGTGCCGCCGATGACCGGCGTCCCGGGCTTGAGCCCGAGCTCCGTGGCAACGTCCTTCTTCAGGGGCCCCAGGACATCGACGGCGCGGATCAGGTCGGGAAGCTTGTCCCGGTCTATGCCGACCATCCGTATGAGCTTGTCGCTGTAGTCGACATTGTCGGGGTCCCGGTTGTCGGTGACCCAGTGGAGCAGGATCGAGTCGAAGGTCGCGGCGAATTTGCCCGTCAGGCGCATGTTGACGTAATCTTTCGGCTCGAGGAACTTGTGGGTCTTCCGGTATATGTCCGGGCAGTTTTTCTGGATCCATACGATATGGCTGATGGAGTCCTTGCCGGAGAGGGCCGGCGCTCCTCCCGTGAGGCGCAGCCAGGTGAAGACCTGCGTCAGGGGGTATCCCTCGAATTTCGGAAAGCCGTTCAGCTTTTCCTTGAGGGGCTCGGCTCCGCGGGAGTCCATCCAAATAACTGCGTTCATCAGGTGATGGCCGTTCTCATCTACCGGCACGGTGCCTGACCACTGGGTGGTCACGCTCACCGCGATGATGTCATCGACAGGCACCAGCCGACGGGCGAGGACCTGCTTCGCCGTTGACATAATGGCCTTCCACCACCCCTCGGGGTCCTGTTCCGCGCCGCCGCCGGGAAGGAGGATGATCGGCGTCTCCTCGAAGGCGTCCGTCACCACGTCGCCGTGAATCGATATCAGGGCCGTTTTGGGGCCCGATGTTCCCAGGTCGACCGCGAGTACGTACTTCATCCTACCTGTCATATCAGCACCTTTTAGATTCTAGTTTCGTCGGATACAGGGATTTACTAATTGCTGTGATTCATCTTTACCGGGTTCAGTAAATACCAGATCGTCTTTTTAATAATAAGGAAGAATGCCTTGATAAGTTGTGTTGTCTTCATGTTCTTCATCTCCTTGTTGCTTGGTATCTGATTCAACCCGGCACGCATGGCCGCCCGTCAGTCCGTCAACGAACGGATCGTGCTTTCAATAATGGCGTCCATGACCAGGTCGGGATTATCATCCATCTCTTTTAATATGCCGCTGTTGTTAAGGGAAATGATCCCGTGGAGCGCACTCAGGAATTTTATCGTTAAAAACTTAGGGTCGCTTGTCGACAGTTCAGGCCTTGTTTCTATGAAATCCCTGACCACCGTGACGGCGAAGACCAGGGCCTTGATCGAGTTGTGGTATTCCTCGTAAGACATTTTTTCCTGGGGCGTCCCGATATAATCGCTGTACTGCCGGATCGGCCTGTTGAACATGATGTCGTATATATTTACATGCTCGGTGCCGAATTCCACGAAGGCCTTGGCCAGCGCGGCGAGTCGGTCCCGGGGGGCGGAGGCATTGCTCACGGCCGTACGGATTTTATCGTGGATCATCTGGAACGATTTTTTATGGATCGCTATGAGGAGCTCGTCCTTGTTGGCGTAATAGTTGTAAAGGTTGGCGCCGGTCATTTTCATCTTGGCGCCGAGCTTGCCCATGGAAAGGCTCTCAAATCCTTCTTTCACGAGAAGCTCAAGGGCACGATCAAGAATCTTTTCGCGCACCTCTTCAACTTCTTCCACGCTTCGGGTTGCCTTAGGCATTATGGATATCCCTGTATTATTTTTCGATTGATCAGATTATTGATTTATATACGTTAATTTAACGGTATTAAATTAAAAAGTCAATAAAAATATGTATCGTACAATAAAAAAATTAATTCCAGATAAATTATGTACATATTTATATAATTGTCTAAAAAATAACAGGTTAATGCAATTATAGATTGGGGGATACCGATAACTATCGGATACATTTTTACTCTGACACCACTGAAAGCATATGGATACCGATAACTATCTGTACTTAAAGGGGAATAAACGCAAAAACCGGGGTCAGAGCATTATATCACTATATCTCTATTCACCACACCCCGCAACGGCGCGCCCTCTCCCGGGGAGAGGGGGACCAAGGGGATGAGGTCATATCTCATACCTTATACAGCGTGTCCATGTAGATATCCATTACATCGGATACCAGGCCGCGGTCAGGGAATGAAGCCGCCATGCCGTACATGGGGGCCATGTCGCCCTTATCGTCAGGGTTCTTGAGGACATATCTGACGGCCTTCTTGAGATCGCTGAGGAATCGCTCCGCAAGGCCCGGCTGGGTGTGGCGAAGGGTGACACAGATATGGACGCAGGAGGGCTTGTGCAGGCCGTTGAGGCTCCATCCCTTCCTTGTCATGTAATCCATGACACCGTATATGTTCAGGTCTTTCGAGGCAAAGGCGATGACCCAGAGGGGGTCGCCCAGGATATAGAGCTCCGGCATGGCCTCGATTCCTTTCCTGATCTTGTCCGCGGCGGCCATGATCTTCCTCGCCGCGTCCAGATAGCCCTTCTCGCCCATGGAAACCATGGAGGCCCAGCAGGCCGCGGAGAGAGCCCCGGGGCGGCTCCCGGCCATGGTCGGCGAGAAATAGAGACCGCCGGGCCAGTCCGGCGTCTTGAAGAACTGGTAGTGGCGGAGGTCCGTGTCGCGGTAGAGCACGACCGACGTGCCCTTGGCCGCGTACCCGTACTTGTGGGTGTCTGCGGACATGGAGGTGACGCCGGGAAGCCGGAAGTCGAAAGCCGGCACCGGGTACCCGAGCTTCTCCACCCAGGGAAGGAGGAATCCGCCCAGGCATGCATCGGTATGGAAGCCTATGTTTTTGCTGCGCGCAAGTTCGGACAGTTCCTCGATCGGGTCAATCATGCCGTGGGGGAAGGACGGGGCGGAGCCGGCGATGACGATGGTGCGCCGCGAAATCGCCTTCTTCACCGCCGCGATGTCGGCCCGGTACCGGTCATCCACCGGCACCTTGATGATCTTTATGTTGAAGTACTGGGCCGCCTTGTCAAAGGCCGCGTGGGCCGTGACCGGCACGATCATCTCCGGTTTCCTGATGCCATGCTCCGCCCTGGCCCGGTCCCGGTATGCCTTCATGGCCATGAGGATGCTTTCCGTGCCGCCCGAGGTTAAGGAGCCGCAGGCCGAACTGTCGCCGAGCATGGCGGCGGTCATGGAAACGATCTCGGACTCGAACTTGATTATGCTCGGCCACACGTCCATGTGGAGCGGGTTGGCCTGGGAGTTGATGGCGTATACCTGGTTCAGGAAATCGACGTGGCCGGCGTCGCCGTGGTACACGGCGCCGGAGACCATTCCCTTTTTCCACTTCGACTCCTCGCGTTTCCTGAGGTCCTTCATCAGGTTCAGGATATCCTTCCGGGACATCCCCTTATCGGGCAGGGCCACAAAGCCGGGAACGGAGCCGCGGTACGGCTTGAGCGCCCCTTCAATCTCTTTCATCAGGGCGGTCCCCTCCTTCTGGACCAGGGACTTTATCAGGTTCCTGGTCAGGGAGAAGGATTTCAGGAGCTTCATGAAGGACTCGACCAGGCGCGGGTCAAAGCGCTTCATTATGCGTTCAACGGTGGTGATCTTGATATCCATGGGTCACTCTTCCCTTTTATTGAGTCTGCGATACATCTTCTTGTTCGTCTGGTAGAAATTCACGAACTCCGCGAACAGCTCGTCATAGATCTTTTTGTTCGCGGGATTCGGCTCGTACTCCTTCTTGATGGCGATCCGCTCGGAAATCTGGTCCACGGTTATGTAACCGAGGGAGATGGCCGCGAGGAACGCCGCGCCGCGGGCGTTCGCAGTGATCGGGTCCTTCACCTGCCGGATCTTCCTGCCGAGGACGTCGGCCAGGATCTGGCTCCACACGTCGGAATTGGCGCCGCCGCCGATGAAATTGAGATACGGGAACGGCCGCCTTATGAATTTCTCCGCGCAGTTCAGGAGCCAGCGGCTGTTGAGGGCAACCCCCTCGTAGACCGCGCGGACCATGGTGGCGCGGGTGGTGTCAAGGGACACGTTCAGAAAGGCCCCTCGCACGGTTTCGTTCTCGACGGGCGTGCGCTCTCCGTAGAGCCACGGCGTGAACATGACCTTGTGGCTTCCCGGCGGCACCTCGGCCACCGCAGCGTTGAACCGGTCGTACACGCCAGCCGGCGCCGGTTCCTTCGAAACCTGGTCCCTGGGGAAGAACAGGTTATCGCGGAGAAACATGAGGCACTTGCCAGCGGTCTCCTGCTCGTTTGCCAGGAAGTAGCGTCCCGGAAGCGCCGACGGGAGCGACGCAATGTTATTGAAGATGTCGGTCTTCTTGAACGGGACGTGGCAGATGATCCATGATGAAGTGCCGATATAGATATGGCCCTCATAGTCCTTCACCGCCCCAGATCCGATCGCCGCGGAGTGGACGTCCGGGCACCCCATGCCGACCACCACGTCGCGGGAAAGGCCCAGCTCGTCGGCGATCTCCGGCCTGATGGGCCCGCAGATCTCGACCGCTTTCTTGAGATCGGGCAGCTTTGCCGGGTCGATGGTGGACCACTTGATCAGCTTCTTGCCGTAAAAGATGTTGTTGATGTCGCGGTTGTTGGTTACCCAGTGCAGGGCGATGGAATCGTACGACGCGTAGAACTTGCCGGTGAAGCGCAGGTTCAGGTAGTCCTTCGGTTCCAGGAATTTGTAGGCCTTGCGGTAAATGTCGGGCTTCTCATTTTTGAGGTAGAGAATATGGCAGAAGGGGTCCTTTCCCGCCGGCGACGGCACCGCCCCGGTGAGCCAGGCCCACCGGATGGCCTTGAGGAGACCGAAGCCCTCCACGTTGACGAGGCCCCTGGCCACGTCCTTCATATACTTGGCGCCGCGCGTGTCGTACCAGATGATGGCGTTCATCAGGTGGTTTCCCTTCTCGTCCACCGGGACCGTGCCGGACCACTGCGACGTGCAGGACACTGCCACGATGTCGCTCGCCTTCACGAGCTTCCTGGCCAGCACCTTCTTCGAGGTGGCCATGATGGCGTTCCACCAGTCGTCGGGGTCCTGCTCGGCGCCGCCCCCCGGAAAAAGCTGGAGCGGAACGTCCATGAACTCGGAGTCGATGACATCTCCATTGGTGGAGATAATGGCGGACTTCGGGCCCGAGGTGCCCAGGTCTATCGCCAGGATATACTTTTCATTGACTGCCATGGCGTTCCTCTTCAATTGGTGTTTGGCGCCCGTCTACCCCGCAGGGGATTGATGAATAATGGCACCGGAGCATGGAAAGCGCAAGTATAAAAATCGCCGGCCCGGCTTTTTATCGGCAACACCCTCGCACCGCCGTTGTTCATTGCGCCCGCAAGGCGCAGCATCAGCCCCGATAGCCGGCAGTGCACCACGGCGAATCAATATTTTAATATTTACTAAATTTCTTATTGTCATTCAGTGAAAAATATTGTATAATAAGGTAATATTGATATCATCCATATTAAAAGGGAGGCATTATAATGAGAGAAATAAAACTGAAAATCGGCGATAAGGCCCCGGATTTCACCCTTAAAAACCAGGACGGGCAGGAGGTGTCCCTGTCATCATTCAAAGGCAAAAAGGTGCTCCTCTCCTTCCACCCGTTGGCATGGACCGGCGTGTGCGCGGTGCAGATGAAGAGCCTCGACATCAAGCATGATGAGTTGTCCAAGCTCAACACCGTGGCCCTGGGCATGAGCGTCGACAGCGTGCCGAGCAAGAAGGAATGGGCGGACTATCTGGAGCTGGAACAAACCGACATCCTTGCGGATTTCTGGCCCCACGGCGAAGTGGCGCAGAAGTATGACCTCTTCATAGAAAAAGCGGGAATATCAGGAAGGGCCAACATACTCATAGACGAAAAGGGGAATATCGAATGGTACCGGGTCTACGAGATACCGGAGATCCCGGACCTGGAAGAGGTCATCCGGCACCTCAAAAAGCAGTAATTAATTCCCGGCCTGGGGCATATGCCACGCGCTGGCGTAACGTTGAGACCTACTCAATGTCCAGCGCGATGGCAAGTGCCCTGTTTAACTCTTCAACTTTGTTATCGGATAGGGTTCCCACGTAATCCGAGATAGACGATTTGGGAATGCTGATAATTTCATCACAATAAATGCAGCTGTTATGCTTCATCCCCTCATCAGTGCCGACCGGCACCTGGGTGGAAATCCCCAGATATGAGCCGTATACCGGGGCGCACATGACGGTGGAAAATTTCGACTCGATCAAGGCCTGCCTGCTGACAACGGCAAAGACGCGACAGTTCTTCGGATCCTGTTTCGATCCTTTATATACCCGGTACAGATCACCCCGTTTCAAACTTTTACCTGATATGACAGGATATCTTCAGACTCTTTGTTCAAATCCCCGGATGATTGATTGATAATTTCCATATCCCTCAATCCGCGAAGCTGCCGTTTTTTTCCCTTCAGATAGGCTTTCACAGCCTCTTCGATAAAAACCGATCGGTTACCGGATTTGGTTACTATCCTGTCAATTTCTTTTAATAGTTCTTTTGATAAAGTAATGGATGTTTTCACTTTCATACCACCAATATACTACCAACATACTACCCAGTCAACGAAAAAGTCATCATTAAGCAGCGGGAAAGATGATGGCATCCAGAAGGAATCATACTATTCAATTCCACGAACAGGCAGGATGAAATTTAATTTTTTTGGTAATAATGGGAATGTATATTATACGCCTAAATTCTTGCCCGGGTTCACCGATAGTTATCGGTGCCACCTTTACACTGATACTCGATTAACCGGGATTGAGGCATGGAAGCCGAAATCCCGACAAAGGCAGGATGCCGATTATGTCGGGATAGTTAGCGGCATATCACCCCCCCCCGCCGCACCTGCAGCCAGCGACATCACGTCCCTGCAGAACTGACCCGGCCGTCCCATGGACCGGAACCACTCCGAGGGCCGCGCCATGCCGTGCTCCCGGCAGACCGCCATGAAGCGGCACCCGCCGCAGGCCGCGTCATCGGGCCCCACCGCTTTCCCGTAATCGTCCGACCCGAGGACCCTCCCCAGGGCGCCTTTTCCGTAGGCGCCAAAAGAGTCCCTCGTGGAATGGGCCAGGGTGATGCTCCCGTCGGCCATGACGATGACGCCGCCGCCCCGGTGCAGGGGAAGGGCCGGCGCGACCCAGGGCATTCCCATGGCGCGGGACGCGGCCGTCGCAAGGGGGTTCTGGAGCACCGATATCCGGTAGCCGTACAGGTTCAGGAGGGCCGTCATGCGCACCAGGGAGAGGAAATCCTCCGGCGAAAGCAACTCCGCCGACAGGTCAATGGCGTCGCCGTGGACGCGGACCAGCTGAATCAGGGCAAGTTCGGTGACGGAAGGATATTCGGTAAATATGAATTCCGCGAAGCGGGGGAGCTCCGGAAGAAGGCTCTTCCCAACGACGGTGAAGACGCACACGCCGATCCCCGCGGCAAGGGCCCGCTCAAGGCCGGCCTGGGCCTCCCTGAAGGAGCCGCCCCGCACCCGGTCATGGAGATCTTCCGGCCCCTGGAGGCTGATGGAGAGGGTGACGCGGCCTTCGAAGCCGGCCAGCCTTTCGGCGGCGTCAGCGGTGATCAGGGTGCCGTTGGTGTTGACCAGGACCGACTCGTATCCCATGGCCAGGACCTGCCCGACGAGGTCAAAGAGGGACGTCCACATCAGCGGCTCGCCCCCGGTTATGTGGAAATTCCGGTACCCGAGGTCCCTCCCCTCCCCGGCAATCTCAAGCGCGGTTTCAAGTGTCATATCCTGCCACGTGTCCCTTCCGGCCCGGGCGAAGCAGTGGCCGCAGGAGCTGTTGCACCGCGTCGACACCTCGACGCTGAGGAGGTCCTTTTCGATTGATGCCCTGATATGCTCCGGCAGTAAGCCGTTCACGCTGTCCAATCAGTTACCTAACCATCTTTGAAATGATCCTCTATGACACTGCCAATCTCAAGTTTCGGTCTTATCATCCATTTTCATTTGCTTCTTGACTTGTACAGTTTAATACCGATATGTTTTTTATATTTTTCAAAATCTTTATCGAGAGTGAAGATTTGCAGCCTGTTCCTGATGCTCACCGCGCAGATCAAGAAATCGACATGCGAACCCTGTATCCCCTTTTTCCTGCAGTGATTGAACAGCTCGGCCGCCAGCTCATAATGTTCTGTTTCAATTGGAATGTCTTCGAAGGATTTCAACGTATCCCTGAGCATAATGAATTTAACATGATCCGGGATTCCCGACAGCAATTCCTGGCGTATTGGCCCGATGATGGCGACGCGCAATTCATGGATTAATTCCGTGAGCTCCCTGACATACCCGTTATCAAGATTAGCATTTCTTCGAAGGGCCAGCGACCATACCGGAGTATCGACCAGGACGTTCATGCACGATTCCGGTGCTTCTTGTGGTCATAATCGGTGCTGTAATCTATCGACCCGAAGAGATTGAGGATCTCTTCCTGCTTTCGCCTGGAAATCAGTTCCCTGAGAGCAAGGGTGACCGTGTCCTTCTTGGTTTTCAGGCCGCATAATTTCTGAGCCTGGATTATAAGCTCGTCATCAATCGCCAGATTCGTAGCCATGGGTGCCTCCTTGTGTGATAATTTACACATATTCATGTGTAATGTCAATTATTAATGCTGCCGGAATTCCAATTTGCTATAGTGTACGTACGATAATTAAGAAATTTAAAAATTTTTTTTGCTGGGTTATTCCGAGGATATTTAATACATATTGTTACCGATAGTTATCGGTAGCTTTCAATCCACGCCCTGACCGGCCCGGCCAGGACCCGGTATTCATCGCCAAGCCCCGGAAGGCCGATACCGTCCGAAAGCTTCGCCGCGTTATCAAGCTCGGCCACGATGCGTCCGGCGATCATCTCTGGGATTTTGACGTCCCTCGCCATGGCGCAGATAGTATCCATTTGTTTATCCGCGCCCTTTCCCATACCCCGGCTCCGGTCATCCCACAGGGCGCGCCCCTTTTCGTCAAGGCACACGTAGACCGCGCTCCGGGTGCCGTCGGCCATGTCATCCCCCAGGTCCTGGAGGTCGTCGAGAAGGCGCCAGGCAATGCCGAAGGACTCGTAGGCCCGCCGGAGTCCGGCAACGAAGTCATCGCTCCCGCCGGTCTTCATCGCCGTGAGCACCGGCATGACCACCCAGGTGGCCATCTGTTTCCGGAAGAGCTCGCAGTAGGCGTCAAGGTCACCGGGGGCATCCTGCTCCGTGATGCCGCTGTAGTAATCATCGATAAGGCCATGGGCGACATCGCTTCCCCCGGGAAGGTCAGCGCAGAAGCGGTCAACGGCGTCCCGCATGCGGCGCCACGCCTGGGAGCGGACCAGGAGGGTGAGATGCGACACCGGTATGCCGCCGTCCACCAGGTGATCGTCAAGGGAGTGAAGCTCCATGGCCATGGCCTGGGCGCAGAGGGCGTCGTCCGTGTCCTTATCGGACCAGGTACCCGAGGCCCGCGCCCCAGCAGTGACCCAGTGCAACACGGACCATGCCGGGGCGTAATAGTGTTTGAAGAAGTCCAGAGTCTCCCCGACCCGGATGCGGCCATACTCCATGAGGAACATCATGGCCCCGGCCTGCATGCTTTTGGGCAGGGAGCGGCACAGGTCCGACACCTGGCCGTTGAGGCGGCGGTAGAAGTCGGCGGCATTTCCGGCGTCGATTTCACCGAAACCTATACCCGCGCATTGTTCGAGGAGTGATTTGTATAATTTCATGTTTATTAAAACCGGCACATCACCTCAATGCCCAGTTCTCCAGTTTCAATCCATTTATTCTTCCAAATTCTTCCATATTATTTGTCACCAATGTCATATTCTTCGACCGCGCATGGGCGGATATCAACAGGTCCATAGGTCCGATAATTCTCCCCTCTCTTTCCAGATGCGCTTTTATTTTACCGAATTCTACCGCGTCCTTATCATCAAAATGTATAATTGTGAATATGGACAAAAACTCCAGCAGGGCAACCCTGTTCTTCTCAATCCATCCGCTTTTTTCAACGCCATACTGCAGTTCCGCAACGGTAATGGACGATACGCCGATACTATCTTTAATCTTTTTTTTCAACACCTTCAGCACAGGGGCGGGTTTTTCTTTTATTATATAGATACAGATATTGGTATCAAGCAAATACATTACAACGTTTCCCTTTCCCGGCTTGTGCCCTGGCTTCGCCCGTGTTTCATGAAATCATCGGTGAAATTATCAAGGCCGTGGAGGAACACCTCCCATGATTTTTCATGAGGCACCAGTATAACGGCATCGCCCACTCTCTGGATCAACACATCATCGCCCTTGAATTGGAACTCCTTCGGAAGCCTGACCGCCTGGCTTCTTCCATTTACAAACAACTTAGCCGTGTTCATGACATACCTCTTGCCCCGCTGCATTTGCCGAAACTAGAGTACGGCAGGGACCGCCCGCACCGGGATGAAGCGTTCCGTTACTGCAGGCGGTCATGGGTATATATAATATATATCATGGTATATACTATGTCAATAATAAATTCTCCGTATGGCGCCGGTTCTACAGTAAACGTTTGGGCTGGATCAAAAATGAAATTTTTTCAGCAGATAAAGAGGGATTTTGGCACTATTTTTATTACCGATAGTTATCGGTACACACTCATTAATTCCCAGGAACAATAAATTTGCTTTCAATTCTTGAATTTGAATGGACAACATAAATAGAATTTATTATTCACCATACCGATGATAATAAATGAAATAAAATACAGCGGCCACCATCCAGCGGATGTTTGAACGCGGCATAAATACCCATGACGTTGAGAATGTAATTCAATCATGGCATGTTATTTCCGAATACCCCGATGACATCCCTTATCCAAGTTATTTGCTGCTTGGTTACAAAGGCCCTGACCCGCTCCATATTGTTGTTGGTATTGACAAAGAAAATGAAACCTGTTACATTATAACAGTATACAAGCCTGACCCAGAATTATGGGTTGATGGTTTTTCAAGGAGGATAAACAAATGAAATGCTCATTATGTAAAAACGGCGAAACGAAGCCCGACCTGGTCACCATCAGCCTTAATAAAAACGAAACTGTTGTGGTAATTAAGAACGTTCCTGCAGAGGTGTGCTCAAATTGCGGGGAATACTATTTGTCAACAGCTGTGACAAACGACATTCTGAAAAAAGCTGAAATGGCGGCTTCCAAGGGAGTAGAAGTAGAAATAATAAAATATGTAGCCTGATTACATCAGCGTTCAAAATCTGGCACGCTTTTTCTTTAAATATCCATTTGATAAGCCCCCAATTACCCTTTCCAGCAGCAGCCTGAACCAATATGTGTAACGTTCCGGATTCCTTCTCATGTCTTCGACCAGCTGATTTGGATCAGTCCACGAAAACGCTGACACTTCAGCCGGATCCGGATGCGGATCTTTATCATACACCCCGATGATAACATGGTCGATCTCATGCTCGATAATATTATTATCCAAATCAGCCCTGTAGATTATGGCAAAAAGCTCCTTCAATTCGCAATCGAAGCCCATCTCCTCATTCAATCTTCGGTGTGCCGATTCATCCAGGCTTTCCCCCGGTCCCTGGTGGCCGCAGCAGGTGTTGGACCATAACCCGCCGGAATGATACTTGCCATCGGCCCGTTTCTGGATGAGCATGTTCCCCCGGGAATTTACCACAAATATCGAAAAGGCCCGGTGCAGTTTTCCAGCTTTATGGGCCTCCATTTTTTCCATTGTTCCCAGTTCGTTGTCGTTTGCATCGACGATGATGACGTGGTCCATAAGCTAGAAATATCCTGACATATTTATCAATTACTTCATGTATTAAACACAAACCCTTTCAACATGCTCTACCGGCTCATTGATGACATACTGTGAGTTCTCTTTTATTTTAACATAAAGGTCTTTTGTCCTGCCAATATTCTTTTTGAATTTTTCCTTATAATCACCAAGAAGATCAAATACATCAACAGCGTTTGAATCATCTTTACCGCAAAGGTCCAGGAGCTTCATGAAAAATTCAAAATTATTATTGCTTATCTCCTTCTTCAAAGACGCGTATTCTTTTCCGTACTTTCCGTTTTGAAGCTGATTCACGTACAGCAGGGTTGATGTTTCAAAATCGACGCAGTCGAAAATCATGGTTTCATTCTGCACCAGTTTGATAATTGAAGAAACACGTCCCACGCGCCTGTCCTTGAAATCATACAGGTACTCAGCGCCCGATATGCCGTCCGCCGAGACATCGTTGTCCCTTACATAGTTGTCGAAAAACCTGGTGCCCTCGAAGAGCTGCAGTTTTTTCGACAGGTACAGGAACTGCGACGCCTGGTCATGGTTTTCATGGAGGAACCGGGCATTGTTTTCCAGCTCTTCAAGGGTGGAAAAGGGGTTAAAATTAATGTATCCCAGGAACATCGAAATGCCGTTGGCATCAAGGGCGTCGATCGCCGTTGCCGACAGGTTTTTATAGGTGTTTACATTGCATCGCTTTCCCAGCACCCTGAGGGCATTATCGTCGATGTTTTCCAAGCCGAGGAAAACATTGTTAAGCGTGCCGCGGAACGATCCCAGGTATCCCCTGTCGTTCAGGTCAGCCACCTGTTTTACCGATGCCATGAGAAAAATGATCTTCAGATCAAGGTCCCGGCACTTGTTTATGATAGCCGCGCCGCGCTCCAGGCTTTCATCGGTGAACCCGAAGAAATTGTCGTCAAACACCGCTATGAATTTTCTATTGTTCTTTTTCAGGTTAAGGAGCTCCCGCTCCACATGTTCGAAGGAGCGGTACCGCCACCCGTCCGGATAGAATCGTGAGGTTGAACAGAAATCACAGCCGTTGCTGAAACAGCCCCGGGACGTCACGATGAAGCCGATTTCACCGTTATAATCGTCATGGGGCAGAACCGGAAGGGAGTCAAGGTCCTGCACCCGGTTTGGGCGGTTATCAATGATCGACAGGCTCCCCGGTCGTTTATAACCATCGATGAATTCTGCAAGGCCCCGGTCCGCCTCACCGCGCCACAAAAAATCGACGCCCCGGTACTGTTCACGCAGGCTGGATTCAGACAGGTAATCCACCTGGAAAGTGACGTCATGGCCTCCTATACCGATGGCATACTTATTACCCAATGAGCTGATTATTTTCCTTACCTGGCTCCTGGTGGAGAAAAACTGGTTAAAGAGCACCATTTCAGGATTAAAAGCTTTGATTCTTTCTATTATATCTTCATCTAAGATATTTTCATTGGGCTGGTCGATAATCCCGACATTAAAGCCGTAATTGCTGAGCGCAGCTTTCACATAACGTATTCCCGGTGGCGTTATATACGTCATATGCTGCTGATAAGGATATTCCTTTCTGCAGGCGCCAAGTGAAATTAATGCAATTTTATTCATTAAGATATCATGTGTAATTAAATTATAATTGACAATTGGCTTTGTAATTAATAAAAAAAGCAAGATATTTGCATCTTGTAAAAAATAAAAAAGAGTATTAATTATCATGGAAACTAAAACAATGATAGATTTCATTATTGATTCGGCTCATGATGAAGACATCAGAGAAAAATTCAAACAATTGATCCACGATGCAACATCAATGGAAGACTATTTAAAATGGTTTAAAAACTTCAGGAATGGATTATATCATGTAACCGATGACGAATGCATGCGTTTATATGAAAACAAGGAAAGGATGCTGAAAAATCCTCACATTGCAGACTTAAATGTAAAGGGATATTGATTTAACTTTTTAGTAATATAATCACTTAAGCTGTATAACATCGACTAGTTCATCTTTAATAGATGATATAACTTTCTAATGATTAAAACAATAATATTTATTATAGTGACATTATCCATTGTTAATAAAACAGCGGACAATGCCACTTTATATACAGATAAAACCAGAATACAGATATCCTCTCAAGATTCAATTCAACCAATCACGAGCCGGTGGTTTTTCACAACAACCGACAATTTGAACAATAAAAATATAGACGCAGATGTATCCAAATGGGACTCATTACCTATAGAATACCCATGGCATTACAACAAGCAGTATTCGAAACACTTTGGCAATGTATGGTTCAGATTGCCGGTTTTTATCAATAATAAAGTCAGGGATATTGCCTTATATATTCCTATACATTACCGCGGTGCACAATTTTATTTCAACGAAAATCTCATATATGAATCCCGCCACTATAATATTAATGGAAAAAGTCCTCCCATTCCGGGCAAACCATGTGTTGTAAGAATTCCTGACAACCTTATCAAAGATGGGTATAATCTCCTTGCGGTCCGAACTCAAATGCTTGATAATACAAGTGGATTTAGCAAGCCTATATTTATTGGATCATACAGCAGGATTAATAATAAGTTTTTTTTTAATTCAAATAAGACATACGCGATTTGTGCAGTTTCATTTTTTATAGCTATAATCTTTTTGTTTTACTTTTTGTATTTAAAAACAGAAAGATATTATCTTTATATGACGGTTTTTTCTCTTGGAATGTGCATATGGATGTTCGGCTTTACCGGCTTTTCCTTGTATGTAATTGATGCGCGAATAGTTTATAACCTTATAACCTATATTGGCTCCATACTATGTCCGATCGGTCTTATCTTATTCATACATTCATTTTTAAATATACCGAAAAACATTTTCCAAAGAATTTTGCTTATCTATTATTTCTTCAATTTAATATTTGTTTTTTTTGAAATAATTTTAACCGGTGGTGTTTTTTATTTTCATCAATATTTTTACATGCCATACATATCAAGCATCAATATTGTTATTATTTACTTAATTATAATTACCTTATATTCCATTATCAAAAAAAAGAAATATGCATTCCGTATATTCATCGGAATAATATTGATTACAGCAACCACCGCACTAGGCATTCTTGATTTTTTAAATATTTATCGTATAGAAACTCCAATGATGGAAAGCTTTTTCATCATGGCTTTATTGTTTACTTCTGCTTTGGCCCAACGTTTTACCCAGGTCCACACCGACCTTGAAACCGCCCACTCCGATCTCCTGGTACTGGACAGGATGAAAGACGACTTCCTGGCCACCACGACCCACGAGCTGCGCACGCCCCTCCACGGCATCATGGGGATCGCCGAGTCCATGGAGACCGGCGCCCTGGGGGACCTGAACCCGCGGCAGAAGGAGAACCTGGAGCTGATCCGCACCAGCGCCTCGCGGCTCAACGGCCTGGTGAACTCCATCCTCGACTTCAGCAAGCTCCGCGCGGGCAAGGCGGACCTCTTCATCGAGGAAGTGTCCATCGGCGACCTGGCTCAATCGGCCCTGTCGCTCCTCAAGCCCTCGGCTGACGAAAAGGGACTGGAGCTCCGGTCGGAGATCGGACCGCTGCCTGTCGTAAAGGCGGACCGGAACTGCATCTACCAGATCATCTTCAACCTCGCCGGCAACGCCATCAAGTTCACTGACACTGGATCGGTGGTGCTCAGGGCAGGGTCGAAGGACGGATCAGTGCGCGTGTGCGTGGCCGACACCGGCCCCGGCATCGCGCCGGAGGACCTGGGACGCATCTGGAGCCCCTTCACCCAGGCGGAGAGCGCGGAGACGCGCCACACGGTGGGAACCGGCCTGGGCCTGGCCATTACGAAACACCTGGTGGAGCTCCACGGCGGACGCATCTGGGCCGAGAGCGAGCCGGGGAAAGGGAGCACCTTCTGCTTTGAGCTCCCCCTGGAGCCGCCGGCAGCGGGCATTACCAGGGTCTCAAAGGCCGGCGATGCGGCTGCGCCCGGCGCCGTCGCTCCCGTGAAGGAGCACCTCACCTTTGTCACCGCAGCCAACCCGGAACAGGCGCGGGCGACCATCCTGGCCGTGGACGACGACCCGGTTAACCTCCGGGTGCTGGAAAACATCTGCGCCGAATGCAGCTACAAGCTGATCACCACCATGACCGGCCCCGCGGCCCTCGACATCCTCAAGCACACGGAGATCGACCTGGTGCTCCTGGACCTGATGCTTCCCGGCATGAGCGGCTACGAGGTGTGCCAGCGCATCCGCGGGATGGAAGTGGGCCGCTACATCC
>CALMRZ010000054.1 GCA_937872225.1 uncultured Spirochaetota bacterium | reverse complement strand
CGGCGAGCTGAATCCCGCGTTGTCCGGCGATTGCAAGCCCGCCTGCTCAGCCTGTTTGTCAGCCTGTCCGTTCGCTCCGGGCAATCCGGATGAGGATGAAATCGGACGGGACCTCTTTGCAGCTCACGCGGACATGTCGCATGATCCTATCCTCGGATTCTACCGGGGGACATATGCCGGTTATTCCGTGTCTGCAGATCTTCGTGAAAACGGCGCCTCAGGCGGTCTGGCGACATGGATAGTGGAAACAATGCTTCGGACAGGCTCCATTGATACGGTCTTATGTGTCGGTCAGCATGGCGGCGCCGGCCGTCTCTTCTCGTATTCCGCGGTTTCAGACCCGGGCGACGTGCGGCGTTCGTCACGATCGGCATATTACCCGGTAGAACTCTCCGAGGCTCTCCGCCTTATTGGCACAACACCGGGACGGTATGCAGTCTCGGCCCTTCCCTGCGTGGCCAAGGGAATCCGACTTGCAGCCAGTAAAAGAAAAAGCATCAGGGAGCGGTTAATCGCCATAATTGGACTCACCTGCGGGCAGATGAAAAGCGCATATTTTACCGGTTACATGGCCGCCCGCGCCGGCCTAACCGGGCCGCCTCGACTGGTGAACTTCCGCGGTAAGGACCGGGAAGGCACCGCGGATAATTTTCACTTTATGTTCCAGGGCGATAATGACACAAAGAAAATATCCTGGCTTGACGGTCCTTCCGAGGCCTGGACCAACCGTTGGTTCTCATTGAATTCCTGCCGGTTCTGCGACGACATCTTTGCGGAAGTAGCCGACGTGTCGCTTATGGACGCATGGCTCCCTGAATACGTAACTGATCCACGTGGTACGAACCTTGTCATCACGCGCAATCCGATAATTGACGAGCTGCTCCGGAACGGTCTTCTTCGCGGTGAAATCGCTCTTCAGAATATTCCGCCGGAACAGGTAATCAGAAGCCAGGGCAGCGTCATTGAATACAAGCGGCAAGAACTTCCGTTCCGGCTCTACCGGAGCAAACGCGCCATAGGGGGCTTGAAAAAAAGGGTCGGGCCGCGATGGAAAATAGGACTATCCGCCATGGTGCGGTCCGTCATGCGTGATATCATGCAGAAAAAAAGCAGGCAGGTATCAAGCCGTTATGAGAATGCTGACGGGTTTGACGGTGCGGCTTTCAGGAAAAAAATGCTTCCCTACCTGTGGATATTGAAAATGGCGAACAGCGCCATATCCGCAGGCCATTGGCCTCTCCGGTTGCTGAAAAAACTGTTCTAAGAGTCTGCATAAATCCCGGCAGGATCAATGAATATTGTATCCGGCTTTCTCCGGGGAGTAAAAAATGATTCAAAGATAAAAAAACAATTGCCACCCCGTTTACGGTTTTTATTATAAACCAATGGAATTCATGGACAGGGTCATCCGAAAAACTTAAAGGCGGAAACCTTGAACTGATTATATGGAGATCCTCTTGCTCAGATTGAAATCCCGTCATATCATCCGGTACCGGCAGGGTTAAGACATGGAGAATCGGCCACTATTTATACTGGCGGGAAACGGCGCCTATGAAAATCGCGGCTGCGAAGCAATTGTTCGCGGTACGGTTGATATCCTGCGTAAGTCCTATGATAATCCGTATTTTTTAGCTGTTACCCATTTCGATAATCCCGCCCAGTACGCAGCCCAGCGGGAAAATGAAATCGACCCCGACATTTCGCACACATTGCTGTATAAACCGGTAAGACGGCTGACCATTCCCTGGTTCCGCCGGCTTAAAATTAAAATGCACCGCAGATACTACAATCTTCTCAATTCAGCGACATGGGGGAAAGAACTGTCCCGGTGCCGGGGCGTGCTCTCGGTCGGCGGGGATAATTATTCACTTGATTACGGTATACCGCGGTTTCATACGGACCTTGATGATTATGTGTACAATGTGAGAAAGCCGCTCATCATCTGGGGGGCTTCGGTCGGTCCTTTCAGCGCGATGCCGGAATACGAGGCATACATGAAAGAGCACTTGAAAAAAGTCAGGGCTTTTTTCGTCAGGGAATCAATCTCGGTCGAATACCTGGCTGGTCTCGGATTCAGGGACAATGTCTTCCGCATAGCGGACCCCGCTTTTATCATGACTCCCCGCGAGCCATCCCAGGGAAAGTTAGGTATGGCAGTCCATGACGGTGCGGTGGGCCTGAACCTCAGCCCGCTAATGGCGAAATTTGTTGCCGGGGGAAGCAGCGAAGAATGGTTGAACAGGACGGCCGAGATCATCGAGCGAGTCGCCATTACCACCAGGCGCCCCATGTACCTGATCCCCCATGTAACCGTTCCCCATTCAAATGATTATGCGCATATGCGGGATGCGCTTTCCCTGGTTAAAAAACGGGACGGCATATTCCTTGTACCGCCTTTTTTATCGGCGCAGGAAACAAAGTGGCTTATCGGTAAAATGGCCGCCTTCGCTGGCGCACGGACCCATGCCACCATCGCGGCCATCTCGCAGGAAATTCCCACGCTTACGTTTGCGTACAGCATAAAAGCACATGGCATTAACAACGACATTTTCAGCGATACCCGTTATTGTCTCGGCACGGACTCCATCCATCCCGACGTAATCGCAGAACGGCTGGCACATATACTGAAGGATTCCGGGCAGATAAAAGAAAATATACGAAAACAGCTCCCGCGCGTCCGGGAGATGGCATTTAAGGCGGGAGACATTTTACGCCAGGTTCTCGGAGACTGACCTGGTAGTATAATGACACTTATATTAACAGGTAGATGAACAGTTATGCATCCTGACGATCAAATGCAAGCGACCATGGCAGGATCCGCTACACTTCCCCTCGTCTCAGTTGTCATACCGGTATATAATTCTGAAAAATACATATCTGAAACTCTTAACAGCGTATGCTCGCAGACATACAAGAACATCGAGATTATCATCGTCGACGATGGCAGCACCGATTCCAGCCCGGGAATCATAAAAGACAAAATGACGGAATGCCCGAATATTGTGTATATCCGCAAGGAAAACGCCGGAGTTTCCGCTGCTCGGAACCGCGGTATCAGGGCATCCAGGGGCGCCTATATCGCGTTCCAGGACAGTGACGATCTCTGGGAACCGATTAAGATCGAGCTGCAGGTTGCGGCAATGCTGGAGACCGGCATGAACGCCTGTTATTGCGGTCAAATGAATCTTTTTGAAGAGACCGGGGCCCTTGTGTATGACAAGTTCAAGAACATATCAGGCGATATACTGATACCCTATCTGCGGAACAAGGTGTGGCCCCTGACCATCGGCTGGATCATCAACCGCGGTCTGATCTTGCAAAATGATATATTTTTTGACGAGAACACCAGCAGCGGTGAAGACAGTGAATTTTTCATTAAAATAGCGTCAATAACCAGGGTCTGCGTTGTTCCGGAATTCCTGACAACGTACCGGCGCAGGGGACAATCCCTCTCCGGGTATAAGATCGAGCACCGGAATCTCGTCAATGTCTGGATACGCATCAGGGACTGGATTCGTGACCGGTCCGGTCGCGCGGACGCTGATTCTTGCGCCCGGATCATCGATGAATTCAGGATCCCCTCGGTTATCATCCAGTGTCTCTATGAAGAAAGAAAACTTGGGCTCCGGGGCGCAACTGATCATTTTACCATAGGCGAAGTCGATTCAAGCCGGGTGAAGATATGGGGAATCATCCGCCACTGCTATTTTTTCGGGGATACCGTAAGACTCGTTCTGATGAAACTCGCCGCTACCAATGATCACTTTTACCGCCTGATACGTTTTGTCGGTGACATCATATACAGAAGATAACGGCCGCCCGCTCGGGCGTATGTTTCAAGAGAGTCCCGCATAGCGGGTGATGCGTGATGCGCCACCCGGCTGTCGTGCCGTATGAGCAAAAGGGGAACCGTCTTTATTCCGCCTTCTCCAGGGGGGTGTATTTTTCCAGGAAGGTCTTGCTTGACCTGCCGAAGAGTATGGTGAGCTTCACGTTGTCGCCGGAACCCTCGATGCTGAGAACACGCCCGACACCGTACTTCGGATGGAGAACGTTGTCCCTTACTCTGAACCGGGATTCGCTGCGCACGGGAGAGCCGGGGCTTTCCGGGGTCTCTTCCTTCGGTTCGGCATCGACTTGGTCACTTTCGTCAAAATGGGATTCGGTGTAGGTTTTCTTCACGCCGTAAGGGGTTCGGTATGAAGCGCCGTTCTGGTAGCTGTTCGAGTAGTATTCCTGCACTTCAAGGAGGTCCGCCGGTATTTCGTAGATAAAGCGGGAAGGCTCCTTGTGAAATATCTCGTGGAAGGTCCGGCGCAGCTCGGCGCTGGTGAGGAAGACGCGCTCCATGGCGCGCGTGATGCCCACGTAGCAAAGGCGCCGCTCCTCCTCGATGCCTTCCTCCGTGTCGGAGGAGAGGCGGTGGGGGAAGATGTCCTCCTCCAGGCCGGTGAGGAACACCACCGGGTATTCGAGCCC
>CALMRZ010000053.1 GCA_937872225.1 uncultured Spirochaetota bacterium | reverse complement strand
TTTCTTGCGTTTTCCCTGGCGGGCTGCAGCGGCTCCGTGTTCCAGTCGCTTTTTGCTGAAGGTAATGAAGCGACAATACTTGCCATGGCACTCCTGAACGGCTCGCCGCGCATCACGTCGGTTACATCGACCAAGGATGACGGCCGGTACGGCATCGGTAGCGATATTAATGTGACGGTCACTTTCAGCAAGGCGGTCGACCTTGCCGGCGGCAACCTGAACGTGACCCTTGATTCCGGAGCGGTGGTACCAATCACCCCCTTTACAAACGCCACAACCGCCAGCGCGACCTATACCGTCGCTGCGGGACAGAACAGCGCTGACCTCCGGGCCACTGCCATAACCCTGGACCCGGGGGCAACCCTTACCAAGGCAGGCAATTCCAAGACTGCGGCCCTTTCCCTGCCGGGAAACAACTTTTCGTCAAAGAATATAGTCATAGATACAACGCCTCCCACCATAAGTTCCGTTACCTCGTCGACGGCTGACGGCCTGTACGGCGTCGGAGCCTCCATCAACGTAACAGTTGTTTTCAGTGAACCGATAGTCCTTTCCTACGGACCACTTGAGGTCACCCTTGATACGGGTGACGTTGTGTCCGTAAGCGCAGGATCATTTCCCGCTTCTCAGCTTACCGGCACCTATACCGTCGGCACCGGGGACATCAGCGCGGACCTGAACTCCAATGCGTCCCTGCACCTCGCAGCCGGTTCCATCACTGACACCTGCGATGAAAATTTCAATACCTTGTCTGATTTCGACATTCCCTCAGGGCAGAACCTGGCCGACACCAAGGCCATTGTCATCGACGGCGTGGCGCCGACCAACCAGGACAGCGTATTCTCACCGAGCGTGACAAAGAAAGGCACCGATACGGTGACCATAGGAAGCTCCGGCGACGCCTCCAACCAGGTCTGGTTCGCGCCCGCTGGAACAACGAACTTCATCGCGGGCCCCACCATGACCATGGCGGGCGGGACTTCGACGGTCATAGACGCACCTGATACCGAAGGCACGTATTACATCTATATCATTGACGCTGCCGGCAATGTGTCGTCACCGTCTATTGCGGTCCTTACCGTGGACAACACAGCCCCGGTTATAGCCATCACCGCGCCCAACAGCGGCGCGGATTTCACCACCGGCACCGCCAGCCAGGTCCTGAGCGGATCCTGTTCGATGGATTCAACCGTGACGATAAGCACCAGCACCGGGACCGTATCGGACGGCGACTGTTCCGACGGCACCTGGTCACTGGACGCCATCTCCCTCGCGGAGGGGGCCAACACGATCACCGTAACGGCGACCGATGGCGCGGGCAACGCGGCATCGGATTCGATGACGATAACCCTGGACACGTCCCTGAGATCCGTAGCCATCACTTATCTCCAGGGTGGGCGCACAACCAGTCCTTTCAAGGCCGGCATCCTTGCCATAACGGCAACCTTCGAGGTAGCCCCCACGGGGACTCCGCAGATCGCCATTGACCAGGCCGGCACCAACGACCTGACGGCCACGGACATGAGCGGAAGCGGCACAACCTGGACCTACACCTATACGGTCAACGCGGCGGGCGGCGGCAATGCCGACGGCGCGGCGACCATAACCCTTTCGAATATTGTTCCTACCGGCGGCGGTATTTACGGGACGCCTTCCGACAGGGTTTTCACCATAGACACGACCGCTGCAGCTCCGTCCGTTCCGGACCTGGCGGCAGCCGACGATACGGGTGCTTTCAACAATGACGATATCACCAGCAAGACAACCGGCCTCCATTTTTCCGGCACTGCCGAAAGCAACGCCACGGTAGAATTATTCGACGGCGTTGCTTCACTGGGCACCGTTAACGCTGACGTTTCAGGAAACTGGACCATCACCGTTGACCTTTCGTCCGGAGCCCATTCGATAAACGCGGTGCAGACCGATGCCGCGGGCAATGTCAGCCCGGCCTCGGGCAACCTGTCACTTACCATTGATACGTCAGCATCCGCGCCGTCGGCGCCGGACCTTGACGCGGCCGACGATACCGGATCTTCCAATTCGGACAATCTTACCAACAAGACGTCCGGGCTCACTTTCTCCGGCACCTCGGAGAACAGCGCGACGATACGGCTTTATGACGGCGCTACCCAGCTGGGATCGACCACCGCAGACGGATCGGGCAACTGGACCGTAGACCTGAGCCTTTCGGCCGGGTCCTATTCCATCCATGCGGAGCAGACCGACCTTGCCGGCAACGTCAGCCCCGCATCGGGAGCCCTGGCCCTGACCATAGACGCCTCGGCGCCTTCCGCCCCGTCAGTGCCGGACTTCGACGCGGCCGACGATACCGGATCTTCCAATTCCGATAATATCACCAAGCAGACATCAGGACTAACATTCTCAGGAACAGCGGAGAATAACGCGTCCATAGAGCTTTTCGACGGCGCGACTTCCCTGGGCACCGCAACGGCCGACGGCTCCGGCATATGGACCATTGATATCGGCCTTGCAGAGGGCACCCATCTGATCAACGCCAGGCAGACCGACACCGCAGGCAACGTTAGCTCCGCTTCGGGTAACCTTTCAGTGACAGTCGACAGCACCGCATCGGCACCATCAATTCCGGATCTCGCATCGGATGACGACACCGGCGCGTCAAACACCGACAATATAACCAATACAACAACCGGACTCACCTTCTCGGGAACGGCGGAAAACAACGCCTCAATCGAAATTTTCAACGGCGCCGCCTCCCTCGGCACCACAACCGCCGACGGATCAGGCAACTGGACCATCGACCTCGCCCTGGGAGCGGGCACCTATTCGATCAATGCCGTCCAGACCGATCCGGCCGGTAATACCAGTGTCGCTTCTGGCAACCTGCCCCTAGCCATAGATACAACGAATCCCGTTATTTCTTCGGTATCCCCGGCAAGCAGCGCAAATGTCAACAGTACGCTGGTAAGCTACACCTTTTCTGAGATATGCGGAACCGCCAGCATAACGTGGGCCAGGATAAGCGGATCCCCTGACAGCGGATCACCCCATGTACAGGCGCTGACCGGATCAGAGCTGAACGCAGGGGCCCACAGCAATGTCACCATCGCAAACAACCCGTCCCTGGTGGATGGAACCCACTACGACATGTCGTTCAACTGCGCAGACCTCGCGGGGAACAACGCCGATACGGTAACCTCAACCGATATATCGTTTTCCGACTCCCCGCTTACCATTGTCAGCGCCGAAACCATGGACACCGACAATGACGGCAAGATCGATACTTACCGGATTGCGTTCAACAAGAGCGTAAACGATTCAACCTTTCCGGGATACATAGCCAACAGTCTTGGCACTGTAACCAGCAACTGGCTTGTGGCCGGCTACATCAACGTACGGCTGATCCACGGGACGGCGGCGACGGCCTTCGCGACAGACACGCCCAACGATTCAGTCATCTATGTCCGTTTCGACGAATCGCTCCTCACCTGCAGCGCCTCCGACCAGTCAGGATGCGATACCGGCGCGAAACCGGACCTGACCACCACGACATCACCGGGCCTCAGTGACCTTGCATCGAACCCCCTTGCGCAGGTGGGTTCCTCGGCCGTGACCGAGGCCGACGGCGCCAAGCCGCGCCTGATGGCGGCCCGCTCATTGAACTCCACCCAGGCCGACGTGATTTTCAGCGAGGACATGGAGCAGTCAACGGCTGAAACCAGCACCTATTATACGATAGACAACGGCGTATCCGTGACCGGGGCCTCCCGTGACAGCGGCAACAACAAGGTGGTGCACCTGACGACCAGCACCCAGGTCGGCGGCGCCCATTACACCCTGACGGTGAACACCTTCGTGAAGGACATGGCAAACCTGAGCCTTGACCCGACCGCCAATACCATATCGTTCGACGGCAACGTCAAGCCTATCGTGGTAAGCATCGAAACAGTCAATGCCACGACGCTCACCATAACCTTCAACGAATCCGTCACCGCGGCATCGGCCGAATGCGCCAATCTGACAGAATGCGCGGCGATCTATGATAACCCGTCGCTGCCGGTTAAATCGGCGGTCTCGACCGGCGGATCCGGCGTCAATTCCGAGACCTATACCCTGACCGTCAACCCGATGGCCGAAGGGCAGAGTTACACCACCTATGTCCTTCAGGACACGGTTACCTCCGTTGCGAGCGGCCAAAAGATGGGAAGCGTGAACAATTCAGCCACTTTCACCGGCGACGGCAAGCCCGGCGCGTACATCAGCACCGACACCGTGACAGCATGCCCGGCCAATTCGTACCGGAGGGTGGTCGTCCAGTATGACCAGGCCGTGACCGCAACGGCCCTGACGACAACGAACTACAAGATCACCCTCTGTCTGGCGAACGCCCCCTGCTACACCGGGACCGGAAGCCCCAACAGCAGCGGAGCAAGCAGCGTGACCTCCCTGGGAGGCAACAAGTACGCCGTTGATTTCACCGACTCCTTCGATACCGACACAAGCGAATATCAGTTGAGCATTACCAACGTCGCCGATGCCAACGGCAATGTCGTTAATGCTCCGACGAACCTCGGGTTCCGCTGCGGTGACGACCTGACGCCTCCGGGGCTGATTCATGCCGACGTCGTTTCAGCCAACGGAACCGCTACTCAGGTAATGCTGACCTTCTCCGAGAGCGTGGACCAGGTAACGGCCAACACCTCGTCCAGTTACAAATTCGATTCCCAGGCATATGGATATAATGTCTACTCGGCGGCGCGCCAGAGCGACTATTCGAAGGTGCTCGTCACCTTCGCCCCGGGCCTGGCGGCCGGCGGCCACCAGATACGGGTGCAGAACGTCCAGGACCTTGCGTCTATCCCCAACACGATCGTGGACAACGGCATCAACAATGTCCAACCGATCATCGTGACCGCGCCGAGCAGTCTGGGCGGCGGCGACGTGTTCACCGACCCGTTCAACGACGGTACCAAGGCGGCCCTCATCGTCAGATACGACAACAAACTCTATCTCGGCTCCGATTCAACTTCCACGAAATTGTTCGAAGTGGATTACGGCCTCACCACAAGCCAGCTCATTCTGGTAGATGCCGATGGCAGCGCGGGAGCGCCTGTTCAGGGCTTTTACGACTACACGACCCTGTACAGCAACTCGGGAACCCAGAATGCCGATACACGGCTGAAAGGCGTCGACACACTCTACGCGGCATGCGTGGGCGGCACCTCCACACCGGAGATGACCGGCCCCAGCTGTACAGCCGCAGGCGGAACGGAAATTCTTTTTATCGGCGGATTGAATATTGCGGGCGAATATAAATCGTTCTGGCACACGAGCGACAAGTCCAGCGCCACCACCACTTTTACGTTTACTGAAGAGCAAAATCCTGATCCCGGCGGACCATACGCCTTCAGGTCAACGGTGTTTCTCCTTTTTAAAGACCAGTTGTTTAATCATTTCGGCGCGGAAGCCGGCGGCGGAGGACGGGGCGGACGGGTCTGCATGAAGACCGGCGGGTGCGATGACGGGACCCCGTATCTTAATACGTTGACAGGGGGATTTCCCAATATATCAAGCATTACCAGGATCGGTGTGAGCGGAAGCCCAATGAAAAACGGATCTCAGAAAAATATAGTTCAATCACTGGGCGGGGATGCCAGCCATACCCTGTACCTGAACGCCATCAACTCATTGTACGAGTATGACAACGACAGCAGCGCAGGGTCTAACGAGTCACAACTCTACATGGCCAATGGCGGCGTATACCTCGGCACCCTGGGGCAGGCACGTATGGTCGGCAGCAACTCCGACGGCGGCATCGTTCGTACCCAGCTGACCTATTCCACTCGGAGCAGCCTGCCGGTCAACTGCACCGGTACCGGGTGCCCGACATACTGGGAAGACGTTACTCCCGACTGGAGCACCAAATGGAACTCATTCGTGTCCATCCCGTACCCGGAGAACTCGGCAATTACCGGCTCTGCATACTGTTCATCAAGCCAGATCGAGATGGACTGTTCAGAGCCATTCAACCTGTTCACGCCGTCCATGAAAGCCATACCCTACATGCGGACCGCGCCCAACGGCGACCTGTACCTGATCCGCAACGCCTGCAGTTCCACCACGGTCTGCTACAACGGCGGTACCTGCGATTTCAGGACAACCAAGCAGGTATGCCCGAAGGGCAGTGAAGTGACGCAGCTCTGGATGCTTCCGAAATACAGCGGAACATGCACCCTGACTACCGCTCTCACAGGGACAGTTGCGACCACAAATGGCAGTGCGAACGTGACCGGCACCGGCACGTCATTCCATACTCAACTGTATTCAGGGGCTTCAATAACAATCAATGGCCAGACAAAGACGGTTTCTTACATAACCGACAGCACCCACCTGACGACGACAACGACGTTCAGCGGCACCGGTTCAGGTTATAGTATCACCCTGAATGACAACAACTACGCAACGCAAACGGCATGCACGTCCGGGGGCGGGTCATGGTCATCGGGAACAACCGGCAGCAACGGAGCATCGAAGTGGCAGTTGGTCGCCGAGTACAGCTCGTCAGGAAAAACCAACATGCAGGGCAACGATGCCAGGGGTGCCAACAATACGCACGCGTCCCTGCTCGAGTTCGTGGGCAACTACCTGTATATCGGGTTTGACAACGCCACCAACGGGGCCAATATATGGCGTGCCGACATGAGCGGCATTCCCAGCGGGTCCGCCCCTGCCGAGAGCGCCTTCACCATGGTTAATATTCCGGGTCTTGACGGTTCATCAACAAACCAGAAGATATACAGCCATATCACGATCAATGAAGGCGGCACCGACTGGCTTATCCTGACAACCAGGGACGGGAGCAACGCGGTCCGGATTTACCGTACCGCAAACGGGCAGAATTAAAAGGTATAATGATGAAAATCAACAGAATACTATCAATCTATTGCGTTTTAATCTTTCTGACGGCACTATCATGCAAGGATGATAACGCGGTAGATCCGGAAGTAGCAAAATTGTATAGAACACCGGACCACATAACGCCGCAGCATGAATATACTGAAGAAAAACCAAGAGAATGGGGTAATATTGCAGAGGAGCATATACCCCAGGCAAAATTGACGACCAACAAGGGCAAAGAAGCCATTGTTATAAGTGTGCCATTGAAGAAGGCTTCAATGGCACACTACATCGAAAAAATAGGGATCATTGATGAAAAGGGCAGGGAGATAGTATCTGAAACCATCCCCCGGCTGCCTAATCCTAAAACCCACGCTTTCTTTTTTACGAGCGACCTACCGTCGGACAGGAGTAAATTAAAGATCTTCGCCAAATGCAATTTACATGACCGCTGGACGGTTCCCATGAATTCAGCCAGGTGGAATGAATAATCTTGCTATTACAAGAATAACAGATAGTTATCGGTGCATTTTTTATTCTCTTTCGTGCGTCCACTTTATAATACCACTGAATACTAAATTATTTCTTGACGATTATTCCTGATAGGGCCATTATATCGCAATCATTCCCGCGGAGGAGTTTAATGTCACTGTTCCAGTCGCAGAAGCAGAAGATGGAAATGAAGCTGTCCGCCGAGCTTTCATTTAAAATCATGCAGGTTGGACAGCTTGTTTTCGAGCTTAAAACCGACTACATACAGTTTTTCGATGAAGATACCCGCGTGAAGCTCCTCCAGGTAAATGAAATCATCGAGGAGCTTGCCCAGCAGATGACCGGGAGCACCGCCGAGCGTATGTACCTGTGGCGCGTTGAGAAAGAAGAAAAGAAACGTTTAGCCCAGCAGGAGTCCGAACTGGAAAAAAAAGATTCAGCCGTTCAGGAAAACAAACAACCTTCAACGGATGAAACAAAATAGTCGAAGTCTATTATTCTAATCGCAGTTGAGTCAATGGTTTTCTTGGAACCCCCCATGATAGTATCCAGCAGATCACACCATCAAGTTTAACACGGCAAAATGAATAATTTTTATATCGGTAGTTATCGGCATTATTCTTTATTTTGTATATCATCTCATCAAGATACCTGATAATCGCTTCACCAACACAGGATGAAACCGACTTTATAAACACCTTCCGCATATCAAGAAAAAATTCATATTCATCCGGATTGAGAACCAGGTGAAGACGATGCCATGCCTGCCCGTTATTTCGTCCCTGGTACCTTACCCGTGACCATTGCATGGAACGTCTCTCATTATCAATGGCATACTTTCTCAGCAGGACTGAGACAATAGACCCCATTGATTCTCCCGTCGCAACTGAAGCTTTTGTCAGTTTTTGCATTAAATCTTTTTTGATTACTTGAGTTAGGCAATTTTTTAAGGAAAAAAGAGTCAACGGGGCAAACAATAG
>CALMRZ010000052.1 GCA_937872225.1 uncultured Spirochaetota bacterium | reverse complement strand
ATTAATCGAAAAAATTAATAGCACTTTTTTAGTTATGCAACAAGTCTAATAAATAAAGGAATAGACGAATAATTTTTCATTTTTATTGCTATCGTTCGTGTAACAGTGTATAACAATCGGAGGGACATATGAGAATCGAGACCACTATCAATCTGGATATAGGAGTTGTTAATGATATCGTCAGGGCATCAATGATCACGGGTATTTCCAGGCGAGATATTGTCTCATCATTGATAAAACGTTTGTCCAGAGACCATCAAGGGATGGTGCGTTCCTGGATAAGAGTCCGGTATCAGGCCCGGACCGGCGGTAATGCCTGGAAGCGTCTTCATCTTGCTCTCTGGCCTGACGAGTATGAGTTTTTTCTTGATATGAGGAAGGTTTGCAAAATGTCGGTTTCTTTCCTTGTCTCTTATGCGGTTTTAAAATATTTAGATGAAGTAATCAGACTTTTGTTGAAAAACTCTGATAACAATCGTTATAAAAATTATCTGATATTTAACAGAATTGTTGACGGGATTGTATGTTGGACATATTGTTGGGGGATGCCACGGGCCTTTCCGGGAAATACTTGAGAAAAACATTCAGAATGGAATCGTTTTAAAGTATGATCGATCGTGGCCTGTCTTTTGAATCCATTCTGTCGTTCTTGCTTTGCGTTGAGGCTGATATATTCTTTGAATGTCAATTGGGGCGTGAATTATCATGATCAGATTCATCGTAATACTTAATCTTTTCCTGTTATTTATTCCGGGGATCAGCATGATCTTCACGGGGTGTGCTACGAAACGGCCGGTCACTTCAGACAGGATTAAAGCTGAGATGGCGGCCATTATCCGGAATATTGCCACTGACAGGACCGTCATGAATTCGCTCAGGGAAAAGCGTGTTGGTAAAACCGGATTTTATTACGTCCTTGGTGCCGATGCCAGGGTCGTGTTTCATCCACGGCAGGCCTTGATAGGCACAAGTTTCTCAAAAACCTGGTTTGTAAGCCAACTGCTGACCCGGAAAACCGGGTGTCTAACCTATACCCTTGGGAACCGGACCCATTTTCTGTTTTTCTCTCCAATCAATGACTCTGAGATACTGTGCCTTTCCATTGTTTCAGAGGATATCCCGCAGCCGGTTGAATGCGAAGCGGCCTGGGTCAGATAAGCCTGCTGAAAGGGTGAGTGGTGTCCACGAGGCCGCTCCATTCTGAAAGAAAGTAAAGATACAGTGCCGATACGATTATGGTATGATGGATCGGGCCGGTGCTGATCATATCCATTATTTCATCGCGGGTGCAGGTAACGACTTCAATATCTTCAGCCGCATCAAGATTCTGTTCATGGACCTTCCTGCAATTCCCCGCATAATAGAAATAAATATAATTATTGAAGATGGCCGGATTGTTTGTTAATTTTTTGAGAAGATGAATTTCCCCCGCTTCATAACCGGTCTCCTCCCGCAATTCGCGCCGGGCTGTCTCCTCCGGCGATTCACCGCCTTCAACAAGGCCGCCCGGCGTTTCAAGGGTGATTTCGTCTGTTCCCAGTCGGTGCTGCCTGACCATGATGAATCTCCCGTCTTCCGTAACCGCTACGATATTGATCCAGTCGGGGGAACTCAGGGTGAAAAAACGGTGAGTGACGTCTTTATCGGGATGATGGCAGACCATGTCTTTTATGGCGAATATCCTCTTGCGGAAAAGCTCGTTTTCTGATTGTATTATCCATTTGTTCATATGCATACCTTATATGGAAATGGCGGTGAAATATTTATTGGATATTTACAAAAAAATATTGATATTGGGCAAGAAATAAATAATTATTCAAATGGCTGCAAACCCCTCCGGGATTTTTCAAGGGGCTTGGCTCCCTGAATCATTGTAAATTGACCATAATCGACATGGTTCTTGCAGATGCTTTATTCTTTGCTGGTTTTAAATCCGGAATGAGTGACCGCATAACATGGAGGCCGTATATGAAAAGGAAGATCCTTGTCGTTCTGTGTATTGTTATCGCCGTGCTGGCCGTTTTTATCCTTAAAACTTTCCGGGATGCAGGAGAATTTACAACCCTTTCCCCGCATGCCGCCTGTAACTGCGTTAAAGTGAACAATGTCCCCGGAGCGGAGGACATAGCCATTGATAATTCAACCGGCATTGCCTTCGTTTCATCCTTTGACCGGAGATCCTTTGTGAAGGGGAAATTTATCCAGGGGGCCGTTTTTTCCTATAATCTTGAAGGTAGGCCCGAACTTAAGAACCTCACTGCCGGATTGAAGTTTGAATTTTCTCCCCATGGACTCAGTTTCTATAAGAGTACTGACGGGAGAAAATATGTATTCGTAATCAATCACCGTACGTTGAAAAATTACATCGAAATCTTCGAGTTCAAGAATAATGTCCTGGCGCACCTGGAATCCGTGACCGGGGGTCTGGTGATAAGCCCCAATGACGTTGCCGCTGCCGGGCCACGGCAGTTTTATTTCACCAATGATCACGGGTCAGTGTCCGCCTTCGGCAGGAGCCTCGAGGATTACCTG
Organism: uncultured Spirochaetota bacterium; assembly: GCA_937872225.1. Lineage (GTDB taxonomy): Bacteria > Spirochaetota > UBA4802 > UBA4802 > UBA5550 > RBG-16-49-21. Next base: position 152,994 of record CALMRZ010000052.1, on the reverse strand, counting down.
CAGCTTTCCCGGTCAAACGTGTCTTACTATGACGGGAAACAATTCAGGATCGTCGCGGATGGATTCGGCTATGCCAACGGCATATGGGTTTCTGATGATGGAAAGAATGTCTATCTGGCGACCACTACCGGGAAGAAGTTTTATGCTTTCAATCGAAATGCCGACGGTTCTCTCAAGCTTGCTGCGGAAAAGTCCCTTGGTACGGGGGGAGACAATATCGATATCGACGGCAGCGGCGTTATCCGTATCGCGGGGCATCCGAAGTTGCTCACTTTTACCAGGTACGCAAAGGATGAAAAGAACAGGGCCCCCTCGCAGATACTGGAAGTTGTCAGGAATGCCAGCGGAGGATATTCATTCAGGGAAATTTACCTGAACCTGGGTGATGAGGTATCTGCCGCGAGCGTCGGGGCTGTCTATAAAAAACGGCTTCTCATCGGTTCCGTTTTTGAGAACTTTTTCCTCGACTGCGAGATGAAACGGTGATATTCCGCTACAGGGGCTTTTTCCCTATAAATGATGGAGGTTCAATATGTTGGCAAACCGGTTATATGTGATGGCGCTGGTGTTCCTTGCCGCAATTTCCCTGAATGAGTGCAGTTGCAAGAACCGGTATCTGTTCCATCCCTACAAGCAGATTCTCACGACCCCCGGTTCCATCGGCCTTGCTTACGAAGACGTTTATTTTGCCGCCGATGACGGGATACGGCTGAACGGCTGGTGGGTGCCTGCATCGCCTGCCGCGGGGACCGTGCTTTTCTGTCATGGCAACGCGGGGAATATATCCTTCCTGATGGATACGTTGCGGCTGTATCATGATTTAAAGCTCAATGTCCTTGTGTTTGATTACCGGGGATTCGGCCGCAGCGTCGGCAAACCCCGGGAGGAAGGAACGTACCGTGATGCCGCTGCGGCATGGGAGTACCTTGTCCAGTTAAAAAAAATCGATCCGGCTACAATAGCTGTCATCGGCCGGTCCCTGGGAGGACCGATAGCTGCATGGCTCTGCCAGACGAGAATGCCCGGTGCGCTGGTCCTGGAATCGACCTTTACCAGAGCGGCTGATGTGGCACGATATCATTACCAGCTGGCCCCGGCAGACCTGATCTTCGGAGACACCTACAATACTGTCGGATTTTTGTCCCGCATCGATTGCCCGGTCCTCGTGGTTCACAGCCCTGATGATGAGATCATACCTTACGAGCTGGGGGAAAAGCTTTTTAAATCGGTAAAAGGGCAAAAGGAGTTTCTTCAAATTCATGGGTCACATAATAGCGGATTCATGGAATCACGGAGCCTCTATGTCCCGGGCCTGAAGAGGTTCCTGGTGGGGCATCTGAAAAGAAGCTAATTGCTGGCATCCGTCAGTGCAGGGCATTCGGCAGGTAACCGATAACAATCGGTATATATTTTTTATTGACAATCATTCTCGCATTGCCGTATCTTTTGGCTCATATAATACATCGTAGGGAGATAAATATGAACAAAAAGTTATTATTGTTGATTTTTTGCTGTATTTTCATGCTTACAATTGCCTGTAAAAAAGAAGGGGTTTCACTTATTAATATTGGCCTCCGTGATGTGCCTTCTGATAAAAAAGGCGCCTTTAAATGGATAAAAGACGTTAATCGCGGCCAGGTCGTGAAAATCATAGAAGAGCAGGCTGATGGCGAGTGGATGAAAGTCCAGTTGCCTGACGGCATAACAGAAGGCTGGATCCAGAAAAACTATCTCCACAAGGGCAAGAAACAGGTCATCGAATTCACCGATTCCTCGAAACTTTATGATCAGCCTGATACGGCATCAAAGGTGAAGGCGAACCTTGCCGCCGGCTCCAGGGCACTGGTTCTCAAGCAGAAAGACCAGTGGTACAACATAAACGTCAACTATGGCGTTGATGGATGGGTCAAGGCCGGTAGCTTTAAGGAGGGTTCCGACGCTGAAAGCCAGGCCCGCGTCGAGGTCTATATCGGAGGGATCGGCAAATCCTCCGTAGAGGCTTCGAAAACCCTGGCAGACAGCGGCGGCTATACCTACACGGTCGCGAATCTCTTTGACAAGAACCCCGGGACGACCTGGCAGGTGGGCGACGGCGGCGTGGGCGAATGGGTCGAGGTTACCCTGCCTCAGCCCGAGAACATCAGCGTTGCCATGATCAACGGCTTCGCGAAGATTGACAAGAAATTCTCCCAGTACGGCGCTGACGGTGACCTGTACGTGCTGAATAACCGTGTAAAGTCAATGAAGATTGAATACTGGGACGACCAGAACAGGCGCCAGGTGGCCACGGTGAATTTCGATGATGAGATCCGCGATTACCAGGATGCCGGCGTTTACCAGAACGTGACCCGCATCCGGTTCATAGTAGACAGCGTTTATAAAGGCCAGAAGTGGAATGACACGGCCCTTGCTGAAATAAAAATTGAAAAACAGTAGGGATGGTGGCGGCGGGTGAATGCCCGCCGCTACGGTATGCGCCTGAATATTTCCGTGGTTGTGCGGTGGCTTTCGCCGGTTATAAGTTTGGTCGAATCTACATGGATGATGTTCACGGTGTACCGGGTCGTGCCGGTGTCAAGGAGGCAGGTGTTTCCTGACACGCGGTATGTTCCGCGCTTTACATCATTGACAAAAAGCTGGCCGTCTTTGGCGTATGTGAAAAACCGCGTGGCCTTGTACTCTTCGCAATTTTCGCCCCTGTCATTGCAGTGAACCGATGCGATTTTCCATGTCCCCACGATCAATTCCCGGGGATCTCCGCCGGAAATGGCCTCGGAGCCTGAATCACTTCCTCCCTTTTCCTGAAAAAAGGCACACCCTGCCATCAGGACGCTGCACGTCATTATGATGGCCGGCACGATTATTTTTTTCAAGGCGTTGATAGGTCAAAACCGCTTTAAAAGAAATTCAATTTCTTCTTTATCTGCTTTCTTGCTGTTTTTCAGCAGAGATTGTCTTATTTTTTCTTTTAGCTCCTGTTCGGGGCTTGGTTTTTTATTTCCCGCCATGGTTTTAATTATCTTAGGTCTGGTCTTCCCCACTTCCATTTTCCCTTTAGGCTTTTGCCGTTTTTATAATACATTGTTCCGAATCCGAAGGGAACATTGCTCCTGAATTCACCCTCATACCTGTTCCCGTTGGAATAGATATAGGTCCCCACACCGTATCGGCAATTGCCTTTGACGCACCTGCCGCCCTTTTCATCCACCTGCACCTGCTCCTGCTGGCCGCAGTATAAGAGCATGGCCATTAATGATAAAAGCAAAATAATGAATTTTTTATTCATCGTTGAACTAATTAGAAATGATTTTGGTTTAGCCAGGTGAAAAAACAAACACTTGGGTACTGATTAAGAAAACTATCCCTTCTGATGAAGGCTTTTGCGTTGATAATGTGTTATATCAAAAACATATCGCAATAAATTTCAAGTCAATTTCATTATAATTTTTTGTTTAACAAAAAAAAATCATTTTTTAAAATTGACGTGAAGCATAATCGGGTGATATCTACTTAATTAAGTATTAATTACTGATCAATTCCCGTGATTGGGAACGTATGACATTGTTATACTTCTCGTGATCGATACTTTGATAAAAAGAGCTATAAAAAATTTTATGAAATATTTTTTCTTCACATTAATCGGAGTTATGTCGTTCCTGCCGCTTTCTGTCTCATGCGATACCGGGAAATCCGAAAAACACGATGACTGAGCTGTCCCATCGGGACTGCACGCGGTGCTGTATCCTGATTCTGAATCGTTGCGCTCCAGCAGGGAAGGACGCGTGAATGCCTGGATCGTCAACGACGGGACTTCCGATGCTGAAGTTGACCTGTGGAGACTGGGTCAGCCGATGATTGCCCTGCCGGTCACCAGGGGGATGCCGGCGAGCGGATGCCGCCAGTCGGGCCTGCGTCGCCGCGGTCCTCGGAGGAGAGGAAAAGATGCGTGAAGATTTTAAGGCCCGGGGAGAAGATCCACATCTGCTGCGCGCTTCATGTGGTTTCACCGGAACTGTCCGGGGAACGTGCCATGAACGGATGGCAGCTCTTCCGTCAACTGGCGTGATTATCATCATCAGGCGGTTGCATGACGGGATTGCGGCATAGGCTTTTCCGCGGATAAAGGCTTGACATCCAGGTGATAATCATCAAAAAACACTGTCATGCGGTCATTACTGTTTCACGCAACAGGGCAGGGTTTTCCATGCCGGTGCATGTCCCGATGATTACCGGCGCCGAAACCCACAAGCGGCTTGATGATTATGTCCGGGAACGCGAAGAGGGCGGCGGTCGGGGACTGGTTCTGGAGTCGCCTTTCGGTTTCAGCCGGGAAGGATCCTATGTCGATTCCTGGCATATGAATTACCAGCGGATAGGATACTACGCCAATACCTACATGGTGAGGGATTTCGGCCCTGAATCCTGCGTGCAGATACAGGTGCCGCCGACGGAAACCGGCCTGGCCCCGTCTTCAAGCGAGCAGCAGCCCTTCGGGTGGACCGGCAAGATCAACGAGTACACGGCCGAGCTCGCGGTCTGGTGGGCCTTTGAGCTCCTCAGCGACGGCGAGGCCCGCCGTTTCATGGAGGAGCACCGTCCGATGGTGGTGTTCCGTTATTTTGACGAGGGCAGCTACCGGGAACTGGAGACCAGGTTTGACGGCCGGGTGTGGGTTATTGAAAGAATATCGTGAGAGGGTGGTCCGATGAAACATCCGGGCATGGTCATTTCCTTCGCGGCAGCCGTCCTGGCCGCTGCGGGGTCTCTGTCGATTAATTGTTCGGTAACGGCCGGTGCGCGGTCCGACGGACCGGTCCCCGCCGTCATCGATGCGGCGGTGCGCGCGGCATGGAGGGATATCGGCGGCACCCGGAGCCGCTGCGAAGAGTATGACTATTTCCCCCACGGCGGCATGAGGAATTTCTACTGTCATGCCATGAATTTCATGGACTACCGGCGTTTCGCGGAACTGGTCGGAACTCCGGTTTTTTCCGGCGGTCCCCACTCGGAGCGGGAACTGAAGCTGGATTCGCCGGGCAGTTTCGGCCATTACAACAGGGAGTTCGTCGTCCGTCTCCGTCATGTGATGATACCCGGCGAAAGGGACGTCGGGTTCAGGGCCGCCACCCAGGGGATCTATGACGGATATGTGAGGCCCCTGGCCCGCATTTTTTTCGTCACCTACCGGAAACTGCGGGACAACCCTTTGTACCTTGACCGGGAAAAGCGGGATTATCTGGCTAAGCTGAAGTCGGGGACCCTGAAACCGTATCATTATGAGAAATACTTCTATTTTATGAATCCCGGCTTTATCGGCCGTGGGAAAAATGAATCATACCTCATGGAGCATGGTTTTGACGGGGGATGGGACGGGAACGTAGTTAAAACCTGTGTTGCCTTCTGGATACGTCGTTCCATTGACGGCACGGCCGACGAATTTTACGCCGGCCTTGAGAAACTGCTGAAAAACTATGACGGCGGGTTCCTTGCGGAATCCTCGATCCCTGAACGTGATGCCGGCAGTGAAAAGATACGGGACTGATTAATGAAGATAGAAGCTGTTCCGGGAAATCCGATAAAAAGAATCCTGATGCGGGTGCTGCTGTTTTGCCGGCTCCATGCCTGGGTCGTCGATAATTACTGGCTCAGGATTTCCGGCCTCCGCCATGCGGTGCTCAAGGTCCTGTTCTATTTCGGCGGGGTGCTTGACCGGGAAGGGTTCGGCCGGAAGGCCGGCGCCGTCAACCAGTTCCTCGACTCCTTTATTGCCGATCCCGGCAGGGCCCGGTATTTCGCCGGCGCCGACGGGAGCGGCGGCGACTGCGGCGGCTACCTGGTCCCGGCGCCGCTGTTCCGTGAAGGGCTCCTGATCCACATCATGAACATCACCCTCCGCGATGAGGAGCGCCTGTTCCGTCTTGACGACCTTGTCGAACTCGAGAAGGGTCTTCTCGCGGAAAGAAAAAAGAGCGGCCATGTCCATCGTGTTTTCGCCAGGGAGCAGCGCGAGCAATTTGAGTCCTTTTTCGGCGCTGAAAAAAGCGGGACCGATCTGCCGGAATCATACATCAGGCTGTTTTTCCCCTCCTTTGACCCTTCCGAATTTGTACGGAACGGCGCTGCTTTCGTTCTCGGGAAGAAGTGTCTCTTCAGTCCCGGTGAAACCAGGGCGGTCGCGGATTTTTTTACGGCCCGCCTGCGCATGCGGAACCCGCGCAGCCTGGCCCACCGGGCCGTGCCGGTGCTCAAAAAGACGCTCGTCGCGGCATGCGTCCTGTTCTACGCGTTTTTTTTCCTCTTTGACCTCGGCATTGCCCTCTACGGCACGTCGAGGAACGATTACAATTACTCCTTCCAGAATTTCAGCCAGGTCATCGATACCTGCGATTCGCCCTTCGCCCGCAGGGCGGAGCGCATCCGCCGGAGGAACCGCGGCGCCCGCTTTGAAGAATTTTCGACAACCGGATCGTCACCGGCCGCGGGGAATATCTATCGGATAAACAACAAATCGCAGATGGCGGTGGAGCTCAATTACGGCTTCTACCGGTCCCTCCGCATCCAGGACCAGAACGGCCTCACGATCGTCGCCGTCGACCGGGCGAAGCTGCGCGGTCTCGCGCGGTCCGATCCCGGCCGTTACCGCAGGCTCATGGACCTGGTAATCGACAGGCGATGGTGGGAGTCGGTCCTAGCCTTCGCAGATGACCTGACCGGCAACAGGATCGGTTTATTCGATCGCACTGAAATCCCCCATGACAGGATCTGCGATGATGTCACGAAAGGCATCATGAAGAGCGTTGCGCCGCTGGAGTGGATCGACAGGGTTAACAGGGTAGGCGACTGCGTCACGCTCCTGTATTACAAGGCCAATTCAATGAAATGGGCCGGCATCGGCGAGATTCCCCGCGTGATGATCGAAGGGGTTATCCTCCGCGAAGACCGGCGCTTCAGGAACACCTTTTTTCCCGTGCCGCACCGGGGCAACGATAACCTGGTCATCATTCCGCAGATAACCAAGAAGGTCCTCCGGAAGATGTTACAGGAAGTCCGCGCTGTTGCCGCGGCGCGGGGGATTCACTGGCTGGAACAGCAGTCAAGGAAAATCGAGGACGCCTTCGCCGCCTCCTTTAAGGAGGACGCGCGCGGGGGCAGCTCCATCTCCAATCAGGTGATGGAGATGCTATACACGAAATACATCACGGCCATTGCGGAGAAGCCGAGCTTCTCTGATCGGCAGATCGAACAGAAAAAGTACGAGCTCCCGGCCTCGGCGACCGTTGACTGGTTCTGGACGAGAAACGACATACTCGAGGCCTATGTCAACGAGGTGTACGGCGGCCACCTCTACTCCGACGTCAGGGGCTTCAAGTCACAGGCTGAGATGTACTTCATGAAGGGGCTCCATGACCTGAACCTGCGGGAGCAGGTCATGCTGGTGGCGGCCATCAAGAAGCCCTCGCGGATCAAGGAGTATGCCGCCTTTCTCAAGGCGGAGGAGCTCCGCGACCTCCTTGAAACGAAGCGCCTGTCCAGCGAGGACGTTGAAAAGTGGACCGAGGATAACGGCCCGTACAAGGTGGACCGGGGGAATTACCGGGAGATCCTCGAAACCAAGCTGAAGGCGAAAATATGGATCGAGGGGCGGATGCGCAGTATCCTCAGGCTCCTGCGCGAGGACGGCGTCATCAGCGCCGACGAGGAGCGCGACGCCTGGAACCGCCAGAAGGTGAGATTCCGCTTCGCCCCCGGTATCTATTCGATCGATAACCGACTGGTCAACAACATCAAGCGGGAAATCGACCGTGAATTGGGGATGGAATGCTCCGATTCGGGCCTGGTGGTGGTCACCACCGTTGACATGGCCATGCAGAAGAAGCTGCAGGCCCTGGTGGACCGCAAGTCTCGGTGGATAGCGGTGGACCCCGACTGCCAGGTGGAGGGGCAGCCCTCCGATGTGTTTCTCGAGGGCGGGGCCCGTATCATCCATGCCCACCGGAAGGCCCGCTCCGGGCGGCCTGAAATCGTGAATCGCATAATCGCCGACGTCGGCGGCACGTCCCGCAACAATGACGAATGGGACTGGATTTCCCTCGCGAACCGCTCTCTCGGGTCAAGCCTGAAGCCGATCCTGGACCTCTATTTCATCCTGTCGGGTTACAACCTCCAGGACATGTTCAAGAATAGCCCGGTGACCTACAAGACCTACTCCCTCGAACAGCGGAAGGTGTTCCAGAATTTCATGCACCGGTATCCGAAGCGGACCAAGGAGATCGAGGGGATAGAGAAATACTGGTCCTGGGCGCCGCGGAACTTCACCGAGTACACCGACGAATGGGTGACCGTTGAGGACGCCCTGGTGCACTCGATAAACGGGATCCATGTGCAGATACAGGAGCTGGTGACGCCGGCGACCTTCGCCCGGCTCCTCAACGAGACCATGAATATCACGGAACCGGAAGGGAGGCACCGGCCGTACCGCTCGATCATACTGGGCGGTTCAAGCGGCGACCAGCGCTACGACCGCTACCTCCTTGCCTATTCGATCTTCCCGAACCTGGGCGTGATCAAGAAACACACCTTTATCGAAACCATGAGGCGGCCCGACGGCGCCGTCATGCGGCCCGATTACCGCCCGCTGAAGATCCCGCTCCTCGGGCGTTTCGGCGCCGACCGCGTCAGGGCGGCCTGCGTGCTCATTGACCTCGCCCTGCGTGAGACCGTGAAGCGCGGCACCATGGCCGGCATGGAGGGGATCGGCGCCGGCAAGACGGGGACCTCCAACGAACTGCGCGACGCCATGGCCACCGTCCATTTCATATCCGGCGACAGCACCTACATGGCCGGCGTGCGCCTCGGCAACCGCAAGAACTATTCCATCGGCAGGGCGGCGGACCGTATCGCCGTGCCGATGCTCCATGATATCGTGACCGGTATGTTCAAACGCGATATGATCATGCGGGGCGATGACTACGACGACTTTCTGAAGGGGCTCGGGAAGTCTTCCGGTGAAATCGTGCGCGTCAGGGACGGATTTTACCTGAAGGGCAATTATCATAAGCCGCGCCGCCTTGAGATCACCCGGACCCAGGAGGAGATCCGGAACAAGCGCCTGGCGGAGGCGGACGCGTACTATGACGACAGGGATTATGGAGAGGCGGCCCGGTCGTATGAAAACTTTCTGGCCCTGGCTGAAGAGTTCAACGCCCGGCATCCCGCCTTTGAAAGGATGGTCCACTGCTACATAAAAACCGGCAACCTCAAGCGGGCGGCCCAGATCATCGAGCGGTTCTCGCTTCCCGGCAGGATCTGGAGCACGGCGCGGGCCATCGAACGCAAGTATGATGTTACTCTTACAGTGAATGAGGATTTCTACAGCGGCGATAGCGACTTTGAGCGCCGGAAACATGAAAAAGAAGGAAATAAGAAGAAGAGAAGGGGGCGTGAAGACGGGGAAAAAACTGAAGAAGCCATTCCGGATGAGATAAAAAGCAACACAGACCCGTCCCGGGAGGAACATCAGGCTGATACCCCGGTTGCCCCGCAGGAGCAGAAGTCTGAGCCGGTTCCGGAGCCGCAGGGCCGTAAGGATTCCCCTCCTGCCCGGGAGGAGCGCTAATCATACTGAATACCCTATTTTAGTTCTTTTTTTGCCGGGAGATCATTTCTTTTCTGTGTTCTCGTCCTGAGAACAATTCGGGGACATTCAGGTCGGAACTCCGAACCGGGGCAAAATCCATCTTTGTAAAATAATCCAGAAGGCGATAAAAATGATGAGCCATATGGTGGAATTCATTTTATCCTCATTTAATTTTAAATATTTTATAATATACTAAAATACAATAAAATAGTCAAGGGCATGTCCATAATTTATGCGTATATCGGGTTTATAATGCCTGACAGCCGGTTGTTCCTTCGCTTTTCATTAATCACCGTAACACCATTCACTGCCACTACCCGGTAATGGTGGCTGGCCTTAAGGTCTACCTGTCTGCATTATTTCTTCTGAAGGGGTAAGTGGATTCCTTACAGAAAAATAGATGAAATAACTACAGAATAATCACCTGAAAGACTATTGAAAACCATGCTCCGGCGGTATTATTTTTACAGTATTGGCGAGTGCATCGGTCATTTGAACCGCTGCATGATCGTATGCGATTTTTTGCCTGAGAATAAGGGGGCGGGGCGGTGAGTGAACATCGCAGAGTGGAGGAAAAGGGTTCCATGCTGATTAACATGAAGGAAGTCACGGCCACCGGGATGATGGGCGATTTTTGCAACAGTCTTGAGCAAAACGTGGCCGGTGGAAAGGAAATTATTTTTGATTTCAAGGGCGTTCAAGACGTTGTTTCCGCGGATGCCGAGCGCTTGATGACCACCTGTCTCAGGCTTAAAGAATCGGGAAACGTAATACGGCTCAAGGACATGTCCCTGACGGTGAGAAACCAGTTCCTCATGTCCGCTATCAATTATGCCTCGGAGGATATCGTGCTGTAACCGGGGAACCTGCGACCGGGGGACGCACCCCGCCGCTTATCGATGATCCTGCCGCATGGGAACGGGGCGGCAAAACCCCGTTCAAAAGGCCATTCTTGTTGCCATCGATGTAACGGTGTCATTATGATTGACAGGATAGGGCTTTTTGATATAGTTCAACTATCGCCGGGGCCATTCATGACACAACCATCGATGCCCTGAACTAGAGGCCGGCGATACCTGGTGCAGGATATGGCGAAACCATCATATGAAACTCTGCAGAAAAAAGTCGCCCGCCTTGAAAAAGAGCTTGCCCGCCTCAGGTCTTCCGGTACCCGGACTGAAAAGGAATACCGGGACCTGGTTGAGAACGTAAACAGCATCATTCTCCGCATGGATGTCCGGGGGAATATCACCTATTGTAATGAATATGCCCGGAGGTTCTTCGGCTACGGGAATGATGAAATCCTCGGGAAAAACGCGGTCGGGACCATCGTGCCGGAGAGCGAGAGCACCGGCAGAGACCTGGCCGCCCTGATATCGGTCATATGCAGGGACCCGGAACGGTGCGCCGCCAGTGAAAATGAAAACATGAAGAAGGACGGCTCCCGCGTCTGGATCAGCTGGTCGAACAGGGCGGTAACAGACGAAAAGGGCGCCGTGATTGAGGTCCTCTGTGTCGGCAACGATATAACCGGTCGCAAAAAAGCGGAAACCGCGGCGCGGGAGAACGAGGAGCGGTACCGGGTCCTTTTCAATTCATCGGTCAATATCATTTATCTCCACGATTTTCAGGGGAACTTCATCGATATCAACGAAACCGGCCTGAAATTCCTCGGATACAGCCGTGAAGAGATCAAAACCCTTTCTTTTGCCGACCTGGTCTCCCATGAAGAACTGGAAAAGGCCATTGAGGGAACACGGGCGATCTTTGCCACCGGTTCCGCCGATAACGTCAATGAGTTCCGCCTGCGCGCGAAGGGCGGCGAGATGAAGCACGTCGAGATAAGCGCCTCCCCGGTTTACCGGGACGGGCGCCCCGTTGCCATCCAGGGGATTGCGCGCGACATCACCGAGCAGAAAAAGACACTGGAAGCGCTCCGGGAAAATGAGGCGGTGATGCGCAGCATGCTGGAGGCGGTCCCGGTCGGCGTCGGGCTTCTGGTGAACAGGAAGTTCAGGAAGGTGAACCGCTCTCTCTGTTCGATTACCGGGTTTTCCGAAAAGGAACTGCTGGGTAGTGATACGCGGGTGATATATCCGGATGACAGCGAGTACCAGAGGATAGGCCGTGAACTGTACGAACATATGGCCCGTGAAGGCCTCGGGGTTAAGGAGGCGAAACTGAAGAAAAAAGACGGCCGAATAATCGACGTTTTGCTCAGCCTGAGCCCCATTGATCCGGCTGACCTGAAAGCCGGGGTCACGGCCGCGGTCCTCGATATCACCGAACGGAAGCGTTCTGAAACGGCATTGCGGGAAAGCGAGGAAAAGTTCCGGCTCCTGGCGGAAAACGCCCGGGACGTCATCTGGCTGACGGACCTGAACCTCAAGCCCCTCTACGTGAGCAAGTCAGTCCTGCAGCTCTGCGGCTACACGCCCGATGAGATGATGGACATGAACCTGGAAGAGATGCTGGCCCCCCCGTCACGGGGGCTGGCTCTGCAGCTAAATGCGGAACACGCGGGGATCGAACAGAGCGGCACCGGGGACCCGAACAGGACCGTGAAGCTCGAGCTGGAGTTCAACCGCAAGGACGGCTCAACCGTATGGACCGAGAGCATCGTGACATATCAGCGGGACCTGAGGGGACATGCCGTCGCGATTGTCGGCGTGAGCCGCGACATTTCCGAGCGGCGGATATCCCAGGCGGAGAACGAGGCCATTTCGCGCATCTCGCAGCTTTTCCTTTCCCCTGAAAGTTCGTCGGGGATTTTCGATGAGATATCATCCGTCCTGCACACCCGCTTCGGCTTTCCCATCACGGGAATCATGCAGTATGAAAGCTCGACAGATGAAATGGTTTACCTGGGCTCGACCGGTATTTCGTGGGACGGTCCCGGTAAACCGAGGGTCCCCGCCGGTGAGTTTGATCGCCGGTTTCTCGAGGCCGGGAATGCCATCGTGGAAGTTGACATTTCCGCACGGGACGATTATTCTCTGGCGTCCCTCGCCGGCAGTCTCAAGATCAAGAGCCTGATCTGCGTGCCGATTCTTATCGGCGGCAGGGTTTTCGGCGCCGTGGTCATGGGGGACCGGCGCATCAGGCCGGAAACGCCCCGCATTGCCCGGGTCATCAGGATCATCGCCGATTACCTGTCAGGCGAGCTGTCGCGGCGCGCCATGGAGGAAACGCTCCGGGAATCGGAGGAGTTGACCAGGAACCTGATGGCGAGCGTCAACGAGGGGATCATTATCTTCAACCGGGATCTGAACATTCTCCTCTGGAACCGGTTTATGGAGGAGCTGACCGGCATTCCGGCCGGCGAAGCGATCGGTAAAAAATACACCGGGTCGTACCCCCATGTGAAACATCCTTCGCTTTTTAATGATCTGAAACGTTCCCTGGCGGGAGAAAGCTTCAGGTCCGAAGACCTGGAGTATGAATTCGCCCGGTCAGGTCGGAGAGGCTGGATCATCGGGCAGTACACGCCCCTCAGGAATGCCCGGGAGGATGTCATCGGCATTATTGTTTCAATCCGGGACATCACCAGGCGCAGGATGGTCGAGATGAGCCTTGGCCGGACCCGGGAAGATTTAAAGGAGACCCTGGATGCCACCACGGACGGCATCTGGACCTGGAACGCAGGGGACAATGACTATTATTACAGTCCCCGCTTTTACACCATGCTCGGCTACGAGCCGGGAGAGTTTCCCCCGAGCTTCGAGGTGTTCAAGTCCCTCATCCATCCCGACGACCGGGAGCGCGCCCTTGGCACGATGCGCCACTACCTGAGTTCGGGCAGCGGGGAAACGTATGAAAACGAATACCGTTTCAGGGCAAAGGACGGCTCATACCGGTGGATGTATTCCCGGGCGCGCGTGGTCGAGCGGTACCAGGATGGGCGGGTGCGGCGCATGATCGGCAACCATGAGGACGTTACGGACCGGAAAACCGCCGAGGAGCGCCTCAAGGGACAGCTCGCGGTGAACATGGCCCTGACCGGCCTCTCCGGTTCCATCATATCGCAATCCTACAGCCTGAAAGACATCGCCGTCATTGTCCAGGAATATGCCCGGCTCCTGACGGAGAGCGAGGAGGGTTGCGTGTCGGGATTGACCCCTGATACCGGGAGCAATGTCATCCTATCAACGACACTGACAATGGGTGCGGTGAATTCAGCGGCCCTGAAGAAGACCAACGACGATGAAATGCGCAACGGCCGGAACCGGTATGGCGGGCTCTGGGGATACGCGCTTAACAACCGGCAGGCCTTCTTCACCAATGACCCGTCCGCCCATGAATCGTGGGTGGAACCGCCCCCGGGGCATCCCCGGATCAGGCGCTTTCTGTCGGTCCCGGTGCTTTTTTACGACGAGCTCGTCGGGCAGATCGCCCTGGGGAACTCCACCCGCGACTACACGGAGAACGACCTCGTCACGGTGCGCCGCATCGGCTCGCTCTTTGCCATGGCCATAAACCATATCAGGAACGAGAACAGGATCCTGGCGTCCCTTCATGAGAAAGAGGTGCTCATCAAGGAGCTCCACCACCGCGTCAAGAACAACATGCAGGTCGTTTCGAGCCTCCTGGCCCTGCAATCGCGGAAGGTCGACGACGAGCGCTACCGGAAATATTTCGAGGAAAGCCAGAACCGGATCCACGCCATGGCGATGGTCCATGAAAAGCTCTATCGCTCCGAAGACATGGCGCGCGTGGATTTTTCCGAGTACATCAGGGACCTGACGCGGCATCTTTTCTACACGTACAATATCAATCCCCGGGCGATCCGTCTGCATCTCGATGTGGCCGAAATATACCTCGGCATTGACACGGCCATACCCTGCGCCATGATCATCAACGAGCTCGTGTCAAATTCCCTGGAACACGCTTTTCCCGGGGGCCGCGAAGGGAATCTCACGGTGCGCCTCCACCGGAACGACGGGGGGATGCATATCCTGACCGTGACCGATGACGGCGTCGGAATTCCGGAAGACTTCTCTATCGACAAACTTCAGACCCTGGGAATGCAGATCATCCAGTCATTGACCAGGCAGGTCAGGGGTACCCTGGAGATGGTCGGGAAGGGCGGGACGCATGCCACGGTGGTATTTGACGGCATCCCGCGGGCAAAGGGAGCGGCAGGAACAAATGGAAGCAGCGAAAATTCTGATCGTTGAGGATGACCCGGTTACCGTGATGTACCTGCAGGAGATGCTGGAGCTCCGCGGGTACCGGGTTGTCGGCTCCGCTCCGGACGGCCCCGACGCCATTGCCCTCGCCGGCCGGGAGCGGCCGGACCTCATCCTCATGGACGTGATGCTGGAAGGAGCGATGGACGGCATTGAAACGGCCATGAACATCCAGTCGCGGTTTCATATCCCGGTCGTTTACCTCACCGCCAGCACCGATGAAAAAAACCTCAGGCGCGCGCAGGAAACCGACCCCTACGGGTACCTCATAAAGCCCATCAAGGACTATGACCTGTACTCGGCCCTGGAAACGGCCCTGACGAGGCACCGGCTTGAAAAAAAGATCAAGGAGAGCGAGGCCTTCATGTCGGGCCTCATGAATTCCGTGCCGGTGGCGGTCATCGTCATAAACCTCGACGGCTCCGTCAGCTACGTGAACAGGGCCTTTGAGTCGCTGACGGGGTTCGAATCGGGGGAGGTTGTGGGCGTCAGGCCGCCCTATCCCTGGCGCCCGGAGCGGGGCGGCGATGCCTCAACCGGGGCCGGGGCCATCGGCAGAAACGAGGAACAGGTGCGCAAGAAAAACGGCGAGAAGATCACCGTGGTCGTGTCGGCGGTTCCGGTTTCCCGGGGTGACGAGCTCCTCTATTATCTCGTCAGCTGGGAAGACGTTACGCTGCGCCGCAGGCTCGAAGAGCAGATCCTCGACATCAGCGAGCGGGAGCGCATCAGCATCGGGCGGGACCTTCATGACGGCATCGGGCAGGAGCTGACCGCCGTCGGCTACCTGATGGGAGTGCTGGCGAAGAAGGTCCGCGAGGGCCAGCTCCCCGGCGAGACGGAGACGGAAGCGGTCATAAACCAGCTGGACCATGCGAAGACCCATATACGGCTCCTGGCCAAGGGGCTGTCGCCGGTCATAGTGGATCAGAACGGGATCACCATCGCCATCGACGAGCTCTGCCGGAGCGCCGAAGGGATCTATAAAATCCGCTGCGAGGCGCACTGCGATGATATCGTGATACGGGACGCCTCGAAGGCCACCCATATATATTATATTGTCCAGGAGTCCCTGAACAACGCCGTCAAACACGGCAAGTGCAAGAACATCCGGGTCGTGCTTAAACGCCGCGGAAAGGGTTTGTTCCTGTCTGTTATCGATGATGGAACCGGCCTTCCGGAAGAGACCGGCAGGCGCGAGGGGCTGGGGCTCATGTTCATGAAGTATCGCGCCGATATTATCGGGGGCGTCCTGAACGTCAACCGGAGAAAGCCGTCCGGCACTATCGTCACCTGCATGATACACCGGATTGATTGAGAACATTGCACGCGCCGGAGCAGACCATGGCGCATAATCGGGGATACGGGGGAAAAAATGAAAAAAACGCGGATATTCATCGTCGACGACCACGAGATTGTGCGGCTGGGGCTGGTGCAGTTCCTGAACAGTCATGACCACCTCCAGGTGTGCGGCCAGGCGGGGGACGCCAATACGGCCATTGCGGCCATAAACGAATGCAAACCCGATATAGCCATCGTCGACATCAGCCTTGAAGGGGTGAGCGGCATTGACCTGATCAAGGCCATCAGGGGACGCTACCGCCAGGTCGCGGTCATGGCCCTGTCGATGCACGGGGAAAAGGAGGTCGTGCGGCGCGCCCTCCAGGCGGGCGCGGGCGGATACGTGCTGAAGAGCGAGCCCGTTGAACAGGTGGTGGAGGCGATCGGCAAGGTGATCGCCGGGAAGAGCTATATCAGCGAATCCCTCCGCGAATCCCTCATGGACATGGTATCGAAGAAGGACGAGGGGCCGGAAGAGCTCCTGGCCCAGCTAACGGACCGGGAACTGGACATATTCAAGCTGATCGGCGAAGGGCTGGACCGGCGGGAAATTGCGCAGCGAATGGGCATCAGCACCTCGACCATTGGAACGTACCGCGACAGGATCAAGAACAAGCTGAACATGAAAAGCTCCGGTGAGCTCATACGTTTTGCCGTGAAATGGACGACCCAGGGAGAGAGCAGGGGGAATTCTGATTAAAAACATCATATTTACCATTAACAAGTGTACGTTTACATCAGTTTTGCCCTTATATCCATCGGCCAATTGATATCTGAAATCACTTCAGATACCCTTATCCATTAATATCGCTTACTTGATTTTTGCTATCCCCGCACTAAGGGAATCCCCTTCTTTTTGAATGATCAGTGTAACTACAATTATATCATTAAAACGATTATTGCTGATTGGCGCCGCCCATGCTATTTTCGTACCATACAAGCACCACCGGTGCCGAAGCAACAAGGAGGCTCGTTATGCAATGGTTCAATAACTTAAAAGTCAGCATGAAGGTTTTTATATCCTGCTTCTTATTCCTTGCGGCTATCGTCCTGATATCTGTCCTCGGCATAACCACCCTGCGGTCAGCAAATGAGGATTTCGCTCATTTTTACAATAACAAGTTTGTCACCGTGGCGCAGCTTAACGGCATCATGACCGACTTCCTGCATATCCGCGTCAACATGGGCATCGAACAGGCGGCCGCGGAGCAGAACGACTGGGCTCTGGTGAACAAGGGGATCGAGGAATCAAAAAAATACGGCGCCGAATACCAGGAGCTGTGGAAGAAATTCAAGGCGGCCAGCATGAACAAAGAAGAAAAAGCGATGGCCGAAGAGTTCGAGAAGATCGTCGTCCCGGTCAGAAATGTCCGCGTTGAATTCCAGAAATCACTTGAGGCGCGGAACCTCAAGATGAGCAAGGCGCACCTTGACAAGTGGATGGAGGGTTTCACGGAGCTTGAGGCACATA
Organism: uncultured Spirochaetota bacterium; assembly: GCA_937872225.1. Classification (GTDB taxonomy): domain Bacteria; phylum Spirochaetota; class UBA4802; order UBA4802; family UBA5550; genus RBG-16-49-21. Next base: position 135,356 of record CALMRZ010000052.1, on the reverse strand, counting down.
CCAAGAAGATGATCCAGTACCAGGTCGATTACGGCAAAAAGATGATGGACCAGCAGACCAGCGATTATACCAGCCAGCTTATCATGCGGGTCCTGCTGATAGCCATAGCGATCGGCGTCGGCGTGCTCATCACGATAGTCCTTTCCCGCGCGGTGTCCGTGCCGGTGGCGAAGGGCCTTGATTTCGCCCAGCAGCTCGCGGACGGCGACCTGACCACCAGGATAAACCTTGACCAGGAGGACGAGCTGGGCCGCCTTGCCAGGGCCCTCAACAGCGCCGCCGACAGCCTGGAGAACCTCATATCGAACGTCATCGTGTCCTCCCAGAACCTCTCCCAGGCGGTGGAGCAGATAGCCAGCGGCAACCAGAACCTGTCACAGCGCACCAGCGAACAGGCATCGAGCCTCGAGGAGATCGCCTCCACCATCGAGGAGGCCACGGCCACCATCAACCAGAACGCCGAGAACGCCGGACGGGCCCGGGACCTCACCGAGACCGGCTCGAACAAGTCGATAGAAGGAAACAGGATCGCGGTCGAAGCCGTTAACTCCATCACGGAGATGAACGAGTCAAGCAAGAAGGTGGCCGATATCATCGCGGTCATCAACGAGATAGCGTTCCAGACGAACCTGCTGGCGCTGAACGCGGCGGTCGAGGCCGCCCGGGCGGGCGAGCAGGGCCGCGGCTTCGCGGTGGTCGCCGGGGAGGTCCGCAACCTCGCCCAGCGGTCGGGCAACGCGGCCAGGGAGATCGAGACCCTCATCAAGGACACCGTCGGCAAGGTTGATAAAAGCACCGAGCTGGTGAACCGGACCGGCATCGCCCTGAACGAGATAGCCGAAGCGGCCAAGACATCGGCGCAGATCATCTCCGAGATTGCCGCCGCGAGCATGGAACAGAAGCAGGGCATCAACCAGATCAACAACGCCATTGCCGAGATGGACAACATGACCCAGCAGAACGCGTCCCTGGTCGAGGAAACGGCGTCCGCCAGCGAGGAAATGGCGAACCAGGCCGCGGAGCTCCTGGACATGGTGCAGCGCTTCAAGATAAGCGACGAAATTAAGACCGGGACCTACAACCAGAAGCACCGGGAACTGCGCCTGACCGCGGCGGCCTCCGCCGTCCCTGAAAAGAAGAAGGAAAAAGGGAACGGCAGCGGCCGCATGAAGTCAGCCGATGCGGCGGCTGCGGCGGCCCGCGGACTGGAGGGCGGAACAATGACGGAAATCCTCAAGCAGGAGGGGTTCGAAGAGTTCTAAAGGTGCCTCCATATATCGCTTAAATTTTAACGCATGACCCACTCGTAAAGGGAGAATCTGATTCTCCCTTTTTTTTACATGGGAAGTTGATGGTCTGCGCACCGGTAAGCCGCTGCGGAAGAAAGGGATGTCACGCGCCGGTTTTTTCCTGCTCCTTCTTCATCTTGCGGTATGAGTAGCCCGCATATGCTGCAGCAGCGATGAGCATGGGGATGTCATCGAGATATCCTGCGGGCACGAGGATATCGGGAATGAAATCGAGAGGAAAAACAAGATACGCCACCGCCAGGCCCACCAGGACCAGGGAAAATATGAATTTTTTTCTGAGGCCTTCAAGGCTTTTATCTTCAATCTGTTTCATGGCATGGCACAGTCCTTGCGGAAATTTCATTCAGGGTATATGATAATGAAAAATGGCGGCTTTTTCAAGAATAATTTTTACTTGCATTATTTTTAGCGATTTATCAATCCTACATGCTATGCGATAATCGCACACGGAGCATTGTCATGAAAGATCTGATAATTATCGGCGCCGGCCCCGGCGGACTTACTGCGGCGATCTACGGCATCAGGTCGGGGCTTGACCTGACGGTCGTCGAGAAGCTTTCTCCCGGCGGCCAGGTGATGAACACCTATGAGGTCGAGAACTACCCCGGATTCGAAGAGCCGATAGCGGGATGGGATCTCATGTCGCGCATGGAGGCCCAGGCGCGGAGGCTCGGAACGGAGATCGTAAGCGGCGATGTCGCCTCTGTCGCCAGGGACGCCGCGACCGGGACCTTCATGGTGAAGATGTCCGATAACACCGTTATGGAGTCGCGGACCGTCATTGCCGCGTCCGGCGCCTCATACCGGAGGCTCGGGGTGCCGGGGGAGGAGCAGTATATCGGCCATGGCGTTTCATTCTGCGCCACCTGTGACGGCGCTTTCTACAAAGACCGGATCTGCGCCGTGGTGGGGGGCGGGGACACCGCCCTGGAAGAGGCGCATTTCCTCACGCGCTTCGCACGGAAGGTCTATCTCATCCATCGGCGCGACAAGTTCAGGGGCGTGAAGGTGCTCCAGGACCGGGTCATGGCCAGCGATAAAATTGAACTGGTGCTGGATTCTGTGGTGGAATCGATCAATGGCACCACCAAGGTCGAGGGTGTCTCCATTAAAAACGTGAAAACTGGGGTCCAGTCGAGCCTGGCCGTGGACGGCTTTTTTATTTTCATCGGTTTTAACGCGAATACCGGGTATCTCCCGGCCGAGGTCCTTGACGGAAACCGCGACGTGATGACCGATATTAACATGAGGACCGCTGTACCGGGGCTTTTCGCGGCGGGCGATCTCAGGAGCGGTTCCAAACGCCAGATCGTCATGGCGGCGGCTGAAGGCGCCACGGCCGCCCTTGAGGCTTATGATTACATTTTAGGTTTGACATAATTGCCAACTATGCCTCTAATGCCTGACAATCATGCCGGCCGGTCGGGCCGGGGCATATTCATTTTTACAAAATCCAACGGGAGTAACTTTTCGGCGCGTTAGAGAAAGGCGGCCATCAATGGATATGAAGCAGTTGCAATTCTCCCCGTCGTTGATGCGGCCGGAAGAATTGCAATAGACCGAATACCAGGGTGCTCAATTTCCGAAACAGGCTGAATCGATACATATAAGCATCCGGCGAAAGCAGGATGAAACCAGTATTAACACAAAGGAGTTTTACAATGATGAAAAAAATCATGGCTGTGGCTGTTGTGACCGTGTTCGCGATTGCCGGCTTCGGATGCAAGCCGGCGGGAAAATACGGCGATCTGAAAGAATACCTAAATGACGTTATCAAGGCCAATGAAGACTACATTTCATCCCTCGAGAAATCAAACAGCGCCAAGGAAGTTGCCGAAGCCATCACCGAGCTTGGCAACAAGATGGAAAAGCTTTCCAAAAAAGGCGAAGATATCGAAAAGAAATATCCCGAACTGAAAACCATGGACAAGAAAAATCCGCCGAAAGAGCTGAAAGAGGAATTCGAAAAGCTCGAGCAGATGGCCCAGAAACTTCTCACCGTTTCGATGAAGATGATGAAGTACATGATGGATCCGGAAGTAATGAAGGCCTCCCAGGAGATGGCCAAAAAGATGGGTAAATCCGGAGTGGTCAAATAACCCCGATTTCCATCTTTGGATCAGGCGCCCCTGCCCTGCGGCAGGGGCTTTTTATTGGAAATTCCTGTTATAGAATTTTTCTATCGCCGACCAGAGAAGGTCGCCCAGGTGACGTATCCTCAGCTCATCCACCCTCATGTAGTCGTAGCTGAAATACTTGTCGTTGAGGTAGAGGGCCCTGGAAAGGGAAAGCCTCACCATGGGGATGGGACCCGTGCCGTACTGCCGGTGGATGAACCCGGGCGACGGCTCCGCGGCGATGGCGAATTTTTCAACGACGGTGTCATCAACCCCGGCAAAGGCTTTCTTCAGGTGTTCCAAAAGATTGGCGGTGAGTTCAGGGCTGCATGTCGCCACGGCGTCCCCGTCTCTATTAATGATGTTTTCCAGAAGTATGATGGGCCGGGGCTTCCCGGGGTCACGCGAAACGGTGGGGCCCACGGCAAGCATGGTGTGGCATTCGATGATCAGTTTTAGGTTTGCCGTATCAATGATTTTCTTTACCGCGTCATGAAAGGGGACCCAGTAGCGCCTCAGGACGTTGGAAATAGCTATCTCGTCAGGGAAGAGGTTGTCCCGGAAGACCGGCTTGCCGTAGAGCGTCGTCTTCTTCAGGACGCCGTCAATGGCCGGCGGCACCGATGTGTACTGGCGGTCCAGGTCGACGAAGAGACGAGAGATGTCGGCATCAATCGTTCCGGCGACGCGGTCGCCGAATGAGAAAAGATCGTTGGCGCAGGTGTCCGACTGTATCAGCAGGTCAAACTTGCTCACCGCTTCGTATCCCGCAAATTCCTCCGGCACCTTGCATCCGCCATGGGGAATTATGATCAATATGGGAAGATGGCTTCTTTTCTTCAAGGCAGTGTTCGCACCATGGTATCGGCCCGATGCTACTACGGGTTCCCCTTTCCTGTCAAGACAATATACGCCGCGCAACGCGCGGGTGCCGGCGGAGGGTGCGATAAAATTATAGTTGAAAATAATTCTTATATCGGTGAATAGTACTGACAGAATCAATCCTGATAAAACAGTCTTGCGAGGAGCCGCCATGAAGAAATCCATTCTCATGATACTTGTTGCCGTTATCAGCATAGCCCCGGGTCTTTCCGCAAAAGAGCGAAGGGTCACCCTGGTCCATACCAATGATTTGCATTCGCACCTGCTCGGCTTTTATCCTAACGTCGATTATACGCCTCAGGCGAATGATGACGCCACCAGAGGCGGCTGGGCCCGCATCATGACCGTGATAAAAAAGACCAGGGCCGAACGGACAAACCCGGTCCTGGTGGTTGATGCCGGGGATTTTCTCATGGGCTCCCTGTTCCATATGATCTGCCGGGAGCGTGCCCTCGAGCTCAGGCTCATGACGGAGATGGGATATGACGTCATCACCCTGGGGAACCATGAGTTTGATCTGAAGCCGGCGGGCCTGGCGCGGATACTGAAATCCGCACGCCAATATGGAAAGCTTCCCGCGATCGTTTCATCCAATGTCATCTTCAGCGGAACGGACGACCGTGACAATGCCCTGGAGGAGGTGTTCAGGGACGGGACGGTGAAGCCGTATACAGTCATTGACAGGGGAGGGGTGAAGATAGGATTTTTCGGCCTTATGGGAAAGGATGCCGCCGAAGTGGCCCCATTCGCGAAGCCGGTGAAATTCGGCGATCCGGCGGAGAGCGCGAAGAAGATGGTCGACCTGCTCCGGAACAGGGAAAAGGTTGATATCGTTATCTGCCTGTCCCACAGCGGGCTGAACCTGGACGCAATCTCGAAATCCGAAGATGTCAAACTCGCGGCCAGGGTCCCCGGCATCGATATCATCATAAGCGGCCACACCCACACGCCGCTTAAAGAGCCGATCATCAAGGGGAAGACGATAATCGTGCAGGCGTGGTGCTATGGCCTCTGGGCCGGGATCATGGACATTGTCCTCAAGAACGGCACGGTGACCCTCGACAAGTACCGGATGATGGAGATCGATGATACGATACCCGGTGACAACGCGGTCACCGCCGTCGTAAACGGATATAAAAACGAAATCAGCGGGACTGTCCTGGCCCCCCTGGGACTCGCCTTCGACGCAATAATCGCCCATCACGATTTTGATCTCACCATTGCCGAGGAGGAATCGAACCTGGGGAACCTCATCGCTGACGCGAGCCGCTGGTACGTCAACAAATTTGTCTATGACCCGCGGGACCCGCAATCCAAGGTTGATGTTGCCGTTGACTCCAACGGCCTCATCAGGGACCCGGTGGTGAGGGGGAAGACCGGCAGAGTGGCGGTCTGCGATATGTTCAACGCGCTGCCCCTCGGCATCGGCAGGGACGATACCATGGGATACCCGATGATGGCCGTGTACCTGTACGCGTCGGAATTGAAAAAGGCGATGGAAATCCTGGCCAGCATCCATCCCCTGAAGGGGTCAGATTATTTTCTCCAGATATCCGGGCTCAAGTTCACCTATAATCCCCGCAGGATGATATTCGACCGTGTCACGTCAATACAGATAGGCAGTGAGGAGGAGGGATACAGGCCACTTGATTATGCAGATTCGAATAAAAAGCTCTACCGCGTGACGGCCAACCTGTATAACGCGACGTTCCTTGATATCGTCGGCAATTTTACCATGAATATCCTGAAAATTATTCCCAAGGACAGGAACGGCAGGCCCTATGGAGATCTGGCGGAAGCTCTTGTGGATGCGGACCCCCAAAGGCCGGGCATCCAGGAAGTTAAGCAATGGGTCGGCCTTATGGAATACGTGCGGAGTTTCAAGGACACCAACGGCGACGGCTATCCTGAAATACCTGAAAAATACAAAGGGAAACTGGGAAGGACCGTGCGTGAACCGAGCCTCAATCCTGTTTCACTGTTGAAGGGCGGAACGTACATGACCTGGATCGGGTTTGCCGTGGTCATGGTTATTGTTGCCACTGTTGCCGTGGTGGCGGTGATTGTGATGAAGAAGGTCCGGAAATAAGACCGGTTTTCCCGCTGTCGTGGCGTTGAGGTCAGGGTTAGAGCTCAATCTGGACTGGATTGACACCGGTGTCAGAGTAAATGCCATGTTAATAGGTCTTGGGGATCAGAGTTGCTAGGTCCCAGGGTCAGAGTAAATGCTCAAGCTGGTTCGGGTCGATTACTGTGCCATACGGTGTCAGAGTAAACCTTTTGATATGCATCAAGAGCGTCCAGACAGACCGATAAGGGCAATTCAGGATGGTGCCGGCGTATGATTGTAACAGATTTCTTTTTATCTTTTCCTCAATTGCCATATTTGATAAAGTTCCTGATAACAAAAAAAGACACGCTTGGTAATGTCCATTGTTGTTAATTGCTGCCGGGATTACCTTCCAAACCTAATTCACCGGCAATTGTCCGTAAACCCAGTATTGATTCTTTTATGATCTCTGCCATATCTATTCCCAGCATTTTCGCGCCTTTTTCAATAACAGCCCTATCAACACCGGCTGCAAAGCCCTTGTCCTTCCATTTCTTTTTTACCGATGATGCTTCAAGGTCCATGAGACTCCGTGACGGCCGTACCAGGGCGGCGGCTATTATGAGACCGCTCAGTTCATCCACTGTATAAAGGGTTTTCTCAAGGAGAGTTTGGGGTTCGATATCATTAAACATTCCCCAACCGTGGCTCGCCACAGCCCGTATATATTCTTCGGGCCAGCCTTTTTCTTTGAGTATTTTTTGACTCATGGTGCAGTGTTCCTGGGGGAATTGCTCATAGTCCAGGTCATGGATCAGGCCAATAATCCCCCAGGTGTCAGAGTCTTCCCCATATTTAATGGCAAATTGACGCATGATGGCCTCAACTGCCAGGCCGTGTTTTAACAGATTTTCGGTTTTGTTATACTCCTTCAGTAATGACATTGCTTCTTCTCGTGTTGGTTTGTGAGTGGTCATGGTTTGCTCCTGGTTAAATCTGATTTTGCTGATTTGGGGTCAGAGTAACTATGGATAGCGTAATCATTTTTCACCACACATGTTTACGCGGTCATTAATTTTTTGATCTGACCCCGAATTTTTTTATTTTAACTTTTTTAAATCTAAGATTTAAATCTGCATGCCTGATGTTTCCCGCAATTTTATTTCTTTTAAGCATTTTATAGCTCATATTATTCTTTGCTGCTTTTTTCATCTTGTATAATTATGATTTTGATAATGACATGTATTTGGGTGCAGTATTTTATTAATACTATACTCTGGCCCCTAGTATGGCCCCCTGTTTTTGTATCTTTCTTTTGTTGTTATACAATGCGGCTTTTACAATTTTTATTTGCCATGGCACTCGTGCTGTTGTATATTAGCACGAATGTAAAAAATATCATTGTTATTGATTGGGGTCAGAATGAAAAATAGGGCCAGAGAAAAATCATATAATGATCACAGGATGGTGGGGTTATGAAACGGATTTTCTATACTACATTACTACTGTTATCCATATGTACCGGTATATCCCCCGCTTCGGATTGGCCTATTTACAAAGGAAACATTTTTTTTACCGGAAATAACGACGAGATCACGGTTAAAAACAATAATCTGAAATGGCTCTTCCAGGCCGCTGATATGGTTTATAATCCGATTATATCTGATGGATCCGTCTATTTTGTGGATATAAAAAAAAATGTATATTGTCTTGATGAAGATTCCGGCAAGTTGAAATGGAAAATAAACCTCACTAACATATCAGCACAATTCAATCCCAATCAAAAATCATCGGGTAAGGTGAAGTACCCTTTGGTTAAGGGGTATCGGCTCATTCTCACTGATAATTTTGTCATTTACTGCCTCGATAAGCGGAGTGGCTCGGTTCTCTGGGCCAGGACCGGGATGCGGGATGAGAGGGATCTGTTTACCAGGGATAGCGCATATAACAGGAAAACACCCCGGTGGGAGTCGGGTGATAATAAGAACTGGGACCCAACCAAGCACTCGACCACGCTTGTTGATGGAATTTACTCTGACCCCGTGATAAACAATGATATACTTTACTATGGCACCCGCAATATATTCATGTCCCGGGAAATCCTGCAGGGACACCTGAAATGGGATAACAGGGATGTGAAATCATACAGCGGATTTCCTTCTTTTTATGAGGATTTCATCTTCACTCAATCGATGGATTATAACAAAAACACTTTTTCTCTCTACTGTCTCAATGCGGATAATGGAACTGTTGTCTGGGCCCAATCCATTGCCAAACCGGTGAGGATCTTTTCGCCGGTTGTTTACCAGCAGAAGGTTTACCTGGCTTCGGGGAACATCATGCACTGCTTCAATCTGGCTGATGGGGCCAGGGTGTGGCAGAAGGCGTATGGCGATACCATCACTTCCAACCCGAGTTTTACCGAGCGTGAGATCCTTTTTACCGTTGATAACCGCCGGGTGATAATGATAAATCCTGCGGACGGTAACATAAACACCACCATTGATCTCGGGGATGAATCGAGCCCCTACTTTGTGACCATTCGCGATCAAATTTACGTGGCCAGCACCATAAAGAAAAGAGTGGGTGACCGGGACCTTTCCTATGCCAGCCTGAAGGCGCTGCGTTTTGACGCAAAAAATGCCCTATGGGAATTCATTTCACCGTTCCCCGGCGGCGCCTACCAGCCCGCGGCTTCGGGCGGGATCATGTTCCTTCCGGCGGGAAACTACCTCTATGCCGTGGGCACCGATTACTATCCGCGGATTATCGACGGCGGCAGCACCATTTACGATCCTTATAACAGGAAGTATCTGGATGATGCAATCGCACCTGATAAGGACGCCGGAAAAAAACAGGTCCCGCGGCCCTCGGATAAGAAAAATAATCTGCGTCCCCTGAAGATAACGGTGAGGGATAATGATAAGAATCCGATACCATCCCATGTCGAAGTAAAAAAATGGGACCAGGGTAAGATCGTGTATTCAGATCGTATCGCCATACGGAATCCAGACCAGGAGATACAGGTTCCCGACAGCAATGATGTGGAGATAACAGCTGATGCCGACGGATTTCTGCCTAAGAAAATAATTATATCCAGGGATGATAAGGATGCTTCAATACTGCTTGATAAGATAGAAAAAGGGAAGGGGATCGTAGTCGAGAATATCCATTTTGAGATAGACGAGGCGTACCTCAAGAAGGAATCGCTTAATATCCTCGACCGGATGATTGAAGCCCTGAACCGCAACAGGAAGATACGTCTTGAAATCAGGGGGCATACGGATATCACCGGAACCCGTCAGCATAACATGAAACTATCCGAGCGACGGGCTGACGCGGTGATGGAATACATGATAAAAAACGGCATCAGTCCCGAACGACTTGTGGCTATCGGTTTTGGCCCGGATAAACCTATTGGCGACAATATAACCGCAAGTGGAAGACAGAAGAACAGGAGGACCGAGTTCTTTATTCTTGATAAATAAGAATTTCGGGGTCAGAGTAAAGTATTGTAGATATATTTAAATTAATATAATAAAAATATTATTTCTGGATAAAATAAAAATCCGACCGGACGTATTTTATTATTGACTATGTTTATTGTTTGTTCATATATTGTGTACAGAACACAAAAGAGCAATAATCCCGGGAGGAAAAAATGAATAAATTCTTTATAACCGTGGTCTTCTTGTTTTCCTGCGTTGCTTTCGTCTATGCCGGCGGATCATCAAATACCTGCCAGACTAAATATCCCATAGTAATGGCCCATGGCATGGGCGCCAGTGCGCAAATCCTGGGAATAATTGATTACTGGAACAGGATACCCGGCTCCCTTGAAGATGAAGGCGCCGATGTCTATATCACATCGGTTAATGGAATGGACAGCACCGCGAACAAGGCCCTGGCCTTCAAGCAGCAGTTCCTCCAGATCAAGGCCCTGACCGGCGCCTCAAAATTGAACATCATTGGCCACAGCCATGGCACCATCTATACGCGCTATGCCATATCCAACCTGGGCCTTTCACCTTATGTTGCAAGCTACACCAGCATCGCCGGCCCCCACAGGGGAAGCGCCATCGCTGATGTCATCATGGGTGTCATACCAAACCCGGTAAAGCCCCTGGTCGGCGCGGCCCTTGATTTCGTGTATGCCTTTGTTTTCGGTGACAAGAACCCCAACAGCGTACAGAACGGCTGGGACCTCACGAGATCATACATGATCAACACCTTCAACCCGAATACTCCCAACAAGTCCGGTGTTTATTACCAGAGCGCAGCGGCAAAAATAAAAATGATGGCCATCGACGCCCGCAACTGGTACTTCATCGGTACTTGGCCGATCCTTCTCGCCATTGAAGGCGACAATGACGGTCTGGTCAGCGTTAATTCGGCAAAATGGGGGAACTTCCGCGGCGTATACGAAGGGGCCTGGTATTCCGCCGGTGTCGATCACCTGAATATTGTTGACCAGGTCTTCGGCTTCACCCCGGGATTTGATGCTCCTCAATTCTATATTGATATAGTTGCTGACCTGAAGAACAGAGGATATTAAATTTAATCTAAAGAGTAAATTTCAGGGGCTGTCCCTCGATAAAGGGACAGCCCTTTTGTGTTCTATCCATGCCTGATTGCCCGTGCATTGTCCCTGCAGGGGATGACCTGCAGTATCGCTCCCTGTCCGCAAAAAAACAAACTTTCAAAAAATGAGATTGCATGATTATTCGCGGGATGGAATAGTGCAGGGGATTGATAATGCCGACAGGGGATTGCGGGATGAACTATTACAAGATTCTTCTGCTGACGTTTGTTCTTTTTGCCGCAGGATATGCAGAGGGCCTTTATGCGTCCGAGTTCAGCCGCAGCGTCTCCTATACCAGGACACAGGGAAGGGCGGCGGCCGTTGGTTCGCTTGATGCGGTCTATTACAATCCCGCCGGCCTTGCCGCGGTGAAGGATGGGCTGCATATCGATGTCGGATACCAGGTCATGACAAAAACCACATCCTATGCCGCCCTTCGCATGAACGGGGAGGACAAGGAGCCGACGCCCTTTGTCCCCAACTTCGCCATGGCCTATAAGAAGGGGAAGGGCGCGGTTTTCATATCGCTCTGCATGCCGGAAGGGGTCGAGTTCCTGGAATTCCGGAAGCCGAAAGGTGGGATGCCCCTGGTCAGCAACCTGGGTCTTAACCTTGATCCGGTCCAGACGGTGGTGCTCCGGAGACTGGGGCTCACGATACAGGCGGGGGGCTTTGAATTGCCGTTGCTGTCCTATACCAAGGCAAGCAGGTACTGGCTCCAGGGAAGGCTCGGCGGAGCATTTTCCATCGGCGATATGTTCTCCTTTGCCGGGGGAATTGCCTGCAATTATTATAATGCCGACCGCTCCGCCGGTATCGCGGGGGCGGGCACCATTGATAAAATTGAAAGGGAGGCCCTGGGATGGTCCGGTTTCGCCGGTGTGATGATCGGCGCTCCCAAGACCTTTGTCCTGACGGCTCTTTACGAGACCCAGGTCATTGCCAGGGGAACAGAAAAAAACGTAAAATACAACTATTCGCACATGATGGAGCAGCGGTATCCGGATTCACTCCTCGTCGGATTTAATCTTAAGGCGGGCGAAGGGGCGTCGCTGCAGTTTTCATACCAGGTTGCTTTCACCGGGGAACGAAGATATGGAACGAGAAATATCCTGAGCTCGAGCCATGAATTGGGGTACCTGGACTGGGCCCTCGTGGTGCTGAACAGGTCCGATTGGTCGATCCTGCCCTATATCAGCAACGGAAACATACAGAACTATAAGTATAAAAACCGCCACACCGTTGGTTTTACCATGGAATTTGAGGTAAGCGGGGTTGTGCCGAGCATGGGCATATCCTACGCAACGCAGGAAAAGTATCCGCGGACCCAGAATCCCCTTGACCCGGACCTTGCCAGGGTCGGCCTGGGCGTGGGAATAAAGTTCCCGGCATCCAATGCCGTCACCCTGGAATCGGGTACTGCCTACTATTTTTACATCAAGGACCGGATGTTTCACAATTCGGTAAAAATGAACAAAATGGCCTGGACCTGGGGCATAAACGCTTCCTTCAGGGCGATGTAGATCCGGGCGCGGTGCTGATGTTACTCTGACACGGGGCCGGTTTTTTATCATATGCCGCCATGGCCATGGTGCACGGCGGGACCATGACAAAGGAAAAGACCCTGTTGAAGTATCGTTCGGTAAATCCCGCCCCGGTAAAGTGCGATCGCATCTCCGTTTCGTCGATTGCGTGGCCTCCGGTAACAGGTTCATAGATATACACCGATCCGCCCGGCTTGAGGACAGCGTGGAAATTATTGATAATCGGCCGCCTCCGGTCCTTCGGGATGTCATGGAGGACGAGCCTCACCACAATGGTATCAAAGGTATTGCCTGGCAGCTTCTGTTCGGTTATATCGCCTTCAATAAAATCAATATTGTTATAGCCGGATAATCGATACCTGACCACCTGGAGCCAGGACGGCGAAATATCAAGGCATGTCAGCCTGCCGTTCTTATTCCGGATCAGTTTGGCCAGATGTACTGCTTCTCCGCCGGCCCCGGAACCGAAATCAAGTATTTTCTCATTGCCGGTCAGCTTCAGGTCCCGAACAAAATTGCAATACGAGGGCCTCATCAGGATGCCCGAAATGAATACCTCGTATTTCATTAATAGTTTTGACGGGTGCATGAAGTCTGTTTTTTCCGGATTCGGAACATCAAGATGGTCAACAAAGGAAGTATACACATAGAATAGGATAAAAAGTGCTGATAGTAAGGATAACAGCAGTATCCCGGTGATTTTCAATATCCTCATATTTACCCCCCATTGTTTATATTGCATTTCATCAATTGCCGGCGCTCGGTGACAGTTTGCTCTGACACCGGGATAGGGGCCATTGGTGATATGAGGTAAGGTCTCCCGGCGATAATCTTATCAATGGTTTGCCGATAACTATCGGTTGATCTGTGCACCGAAAGGTCCGGTTGCTCTGATACTGCGGTAAATTCAGAATTATGCTGTCAACCGATAACTATCGGCAGCCTGGCATCGGCGGGTCTGCAGGCTTCCTGCTATTACTTGATTCTACGCAGAACTTTCGCAGCGTCATCATAGCGGCCGAGTTTCCGGTATGCATCGGCCAGGGATCGGGCGACATGGGTATCCTCTTCGTTCATTTCACGGGCCCGCTCGAGGTAGCGCAGTGAGGCCCGGGTTTCGCCCTTTCTCAAAAGGGCCTTACCCGCGTAATGATATGTTTCGTAATCCGTCCTTCCCTCGATGATTGCTTTCCTGATGTAATCCGAAGCCTTTGCGTATTCTCCGGATTCAAAGAGTGCCGCCCCGTAATAGAATAACAGGTTCGATTTTCTTCCGGGGCTTCGGTGACTGAAGACCCGCAGGATATCACGGTATTGCCGCTGCTCGTAGAGGCTCTGGACCGTTTCTTCGATGAGTTTCTCCGGGATCGCCTCGTCATCGGATAAAGACAGTATCGATTCCGCGCCCTTGCTCCGCTGGCCGAGTTTGATGAGGTTCAGGCCCTGCAGCCTGATAAGGTCGTGGTTGTCAGGATATGCCATCAGCAGGTCTTTAAGATAAATCTCCAGCTTTTCATGCTCATTTTTAGCGTATAATTCCTCCGCCCTGCGGACCTGCTCCTCGACTGGCAACCCCCGTACCTTTTCATAATAGGTCTTCATGATCCCGGAGTATACTTCCTGGCTGTGGAAATAGGAATAGACACCGGTACCGACCAGTATGAGGAATACCAGGTACCCGGTTTTGTTGGTTCTCCTTTTCGCCATGCCCAACAATGGGGATTTCTTGCGATAAATTTCAAGTATAATATTTTAATAACACCGGGAACCTTGAGCCGCCATCTGATGGATCCGGGGTCAGAGCAACGGCTTTTGAATTAATTCCTTGAAATAAAACAGATCGCTAAATATTTTTGTATTTTCGGAAAAAATTCTTTCAATTTTGGCTGTTTGATCGTTATACTATTCAAAGGACACGGACATGAATCGCCTCAGAATACCAATCATCATCATATCCCTTTTCTGTTCCACATCGCTGTTCTCCGTTACGGGGGACGAGGCGGTGGAGAAATTCCGCAGCAGAATGCTTCGGGTCGGAAAGCTGACCGGCGTTATTTCCTGGACCTCCATTGACGGACAGACCTATTCGGGCAGTTTCAAGTACCTGTCGCCTGACAAGGTCTACGTGAAGTTCACCAGTCCGACGGAGAAGATACTGGTGTCCAATGGAAAAACGCTCTGGATTTACAGCCCCGGCACGAACATGTGCGGCATCCAGGAGCTTGCGAAGGGAACCACGTCGGGCGGGATCGCGGGACTCGTGGTTGGCTATAACGGCATCGCTTCCGGCAATGAAGCAGGGTATACTATCAAGCTGAAAAGCGACGATAAACAGTACCGGGAGATCATTCTGAGCGTTGACGGGACCTACATGCTGAGGGGCGCTATTTTTAAACGTGAAGACGGTAGGATCATCAGCTTTTCATTATCCGATGTCAGCGGGAAGGCGGATGTACGCGAGAACATCTTCAATTTCAAGGTGCCCAGGGGCGTGCATATAGTGAAAAATCCCATGAATATTCGATGACCTGAATTGTCACCACTGGTAAAAATACTATTTGCCGCACTGTGCGTCATCGTCCCTGTCGGGGCAGTTGCCGAGGAACGGGATCTGATATACACCTACCTCGGCCCCGTGGGCGGCGGCGGATTCAACCACCTGACCTATTCTGACTGGAGAAACTTCTACAAAACCAACAAATACTCGGGATATTACGCCAATGCCGGCCTTTCCATCTGGGTGGTTTCGAAATGGCTGATCGGCGATTTTACCGCGCAGTACCAGTACAACAACTTCAGGAGCATAGGTATCGTTCATAACGCCTACTTCACGATTTCCTGCAGGATCGGCGTCAGGATGGGAGGCGTCGGTAGTTTCGCTCCGGGAGTCGGTCTCTATGTGGCAACGCCGCCGACTAACCGGAAATTCCGCGGCGGCGCCGGCCTCAGGGTCCCCCTGGCTTTCATGTTTAACACAACCTTTGACACGATGCTGTTCATCGACGGGTCCTTTATGTACGGCTGGTACGGCATGGGAGACAGGTCGACGACTATGTTTTACGGCATTTCGCTCGGGTTCATTTTCAAGGTCGGCAGGATATAGTTTCCCGGTCTGTAACGCCCGTCCATATCCTCAACCCGGTGGGCGTGTATCATGAAATCAAAATTCTCCTTTTCCGCGTCATTGAGAGAACTATGTTCAATGTGCGCAAAGAATTCTTTCTGTAAAAAAATTTTCGTTCCATCATTCTTCATCTGTCTGGTCCTCGGCGGCACCATTCTCATCGCGGCCTCGTTTTATCTTGATGACAGGATCAGTCCGACGGGGGTCGCTCTCCTGGCCATGTCGTGTGCGGTGTTTTCACCGGTGTACCGCAACGCCATCAGGTTCAAGGATCGTCCCGGCAGATCTTTCGCCGCCGGCAACGCCGTCAGGGCGGTGACGGTTCTTCTCGTTGCCGGCGGATTATCGGCAGCATGCTTCGCGCGTATGGGAGAGATGTTGGCCGGAAGCGGCGGGGACCTGAGGAGGGGACGCTGGACCGCACAGGTCGAGAGCGTCGTTGAGAAGCGGTATTACCGGGAGGCGGAGATCTGTTTCAGGGTAATGCAAGATGATGGCCCGGTCCGGAAGGCTTCCCCGGCGGTATACCGCGGTCTGGCGCGGATAGCCGGAGGGAATATCGGCCGGGGCGACACGATCAGGTTCCTGGCCGGCCCGGTTAATATCAAGGCGCGCGCGGCGAATAGTTCACCGTCCAATCGCTCCCTGCTCATGAGGGGCATCCATCACGTGTTTTACCTCGACGGCCGGTCCGTCGAGGTTGTGAAAGCGGAAGCTTCTTTCAGGGATAGGGCGCGGGAAGCGCTTGCGGCAAATTGCGACAGGCTTTTCAACCGGGGTACATCCGCCATGGCCAAGGCGCTCTATTTCGGAAACCAGGATTATATCGCCAAGACGACCATGAATGATTTCAAGCGGGCGGGGGTGTTTCACATCCTCTCGGCCGGGGGGCTGCACGTAGGCGTTATCGCGGCGGTTCCCCTGTTCCTGCTGGGTATCGTCCGTGTCAACAGGCGGATAATAATGGCCGTTTCCGTCATGGCCGTATTCCTCTATCTCTGCATGACTGACGCGCCGGTCTGTCTCCTCCGGTCATGCATCATGTTCTTCATGTACGCGGTCCAGCGTATCGCCGGAAGGGAGGCGAATGTCTTCAATACGCTTTTCCTTTCCGGCGTCGTGATACTGATGATCTACCCCCATGAGCTCTTTGGCCTTGGGTTCCAGTTGAGCTACGGCGCAACCCTTGGGATCCTCCTGTTCCACGGGGCGTACCGCAGGTCCCTGTCCCGGCTTCCGGGTTTCATCTCAAGTCCCGCCGCTATGACGCTGTCGGCGCAGCTGCTGGTCCTCCCGGTCCTTATGACAAGGTTAAACGAACTCAACCTGGCGGGTCTCCTCTCCAACATCGTCGTGGTGCCGCTCATGTCCCTCTTCCTTGTGGCGTCTCTAGCGGCCCATGCCCTTTCGGCCATTGCGGCCGCGCCGGGTCTCTGGGCCGGCCGTGCGGTGAACGCGGTCTACGGCCTGAACGAGGCCGTGGTTGAAAGCCTGTCCGGGCTGGACGGCCACTTCTATGTCGAGGCTGTGGGGCCGGCCCTTGCTGCGGCATTCTGCCTCCTGACTGCGCCCCTGCTCCCGCGGCTGCGGTCTTACCGGCTCGTATCGCTTTCGGTTGCGGCGGCCGCGGCCATTGCATGGCTCTCGCTCGGCGCCGGGGTCAGAAGCGAATCCGTGACCTGCGTGAGGCACGGGGCGGGGGCGCTCCTGTTGGTGAAAAAGGGGGGCCTGCTTTCAATTGCGGGCCAGGCGCCGGACAGGGGGGCGTGCGGAGAACTCATGAGGCTGATAGCCTTGTCATCTCCCCGCGATATTGAAATACACATCACCGATCCGGACTGCCGGAACATTACCGGTTTCACCGTGCTGCTGAAACGCCTGCCGGTGCGGCGCTGCTATCTCTCCGGATCATTCAGGATACGGGGCTACTCGCGCCGCTTTCTGGATGTCCTTGAGCGGGACAGGGTGCAGCTGGTGATCCATGAAGGCCATGCCGGGGAAGACCCGGATGACATCTGCGATCTTTACCGGAGGGTCGCAGCCGGGATCGTCCCGCCGTCGGACGCCGCGCATTCTAAAAAAATCGGGATGCAATATTTAACTTTACATTAAAACCGTGACGATTACAGTATTGCAGGGTACAGACAGGCGCCGGCGGTTCCGCCCGGTTTTCAGAGCGGCCGGCGCGATCATTTCATGCGGGTGCTCACGATGTTTGATTCGCCAGACCTGGCAAAACAGTTCGACCGCGGGGAAGAGGTCTACATCAGCTTTCAATACTTGACGCGGGCAATTGAGGTCGACATCAATTCCCTGCTGGCCAAGGTACTCGCGCGCATGGACAAGGCGTATCTCTACGACACTCTTGAGTCCATAATCCGCGAGCTGGTCCAGAACGCGGTGAAGGCGAACATGAAGCGCGTCTGGTTCAGGGAAAAGAACCTGGACATCAATGATGACAATGATTACCGGAAGGGGATGGCGAAATTCAAAAACGTCGTCTACCATCCCGAGGTGCTGAAGGACAAGCTCCTGGCGAGCCCCTACCGCATCATGCTGAAGCTCCGGAAAGCAGGCGGCGGGATCATGATAGAGGTGAGCAACAACGCCCGTATCGTCCCTGCCGAGCTGGAACGGCTGAAGAACCGGGCCGCCAAGGCGGCCGAAGGCGGAAATTTTGCCGATGCCTACGAGAACATGTACGATGCGTCCGAGGGGGCGGGACTGGGAGTGATCCTGTCGATCATGCTGCTGAAGAACGCCGGCATCGATTCCGGCTGCTTCGCCATAAGCCCGGAAGGGGATGCTGCGAGGATAACCATCACAATCCCGCCCGAGCTGAAGGCCTCTGAGATCACCTCGGAGATCGGGAAGCGCATCCTTGAAGATGTCAGTTCCCTCCCGACCTTTCCCGAGAACATCCTGGAACTGCGGGCCCTCTGCAACAACCCGGAGACGACCATCGATGCCATTTCGGAAAGGATATCCATTGACCCGTCCCTTGCCGCCGATCTCCTCAAGCTGTCCAATTCGGCGGGCTTCATAACCGGCAGGCGGATCAACAAGATTCACGAAGCCGTCATGGTTATCGGTCTGAAAAACCTCGAGTCACTTCTGATCGCGTCGGCTTCGCGGGAAATAATGGAAAAGCGGTACCGGAAGTTCGAGCAGGTGTGGGAGCACTGCAGCAGGACCGCGTACTACGCGCGTCAGATAGCGATTGAAAAAGGACACGGCGCGATTGCGGACGATGTTTTCGTCGCGGCGCTCCTGCACGATATCGGGAAAATCGTGCTCCTTTCGACCGATGCCGGGCTGGCGGGCCAGATAGCGGAGATGGTCAGGAACCGGAAAATCAGGACCACCGCCATTCTGGAGGAAATATACATCGGTATCAGCCACTCGACAATCGGGGGTCTTATCGCCGAGAAATGGAATTTTCACGAGGACCTTGTCGAGACGATACGGTATCACCACGCGCCGCTCAGCCCCGGGATACGCAACCGGGAGATGACCATGATCGTGTACCTGGCTAACCAGCTGTGCAACGTGGAGGAGAAGTTCATGGATCCCCATTACATCGAGGACGAGGTGCTGAAAAAGTTCGGCGTCGAGTCGCGGGCCGATTTTGACCATCTGCTGCACCGCCTCCAGAAGCGTTTTGCCATGCAGCAGAAACTATTGTAATTACGAGCGCCATGGGAACATATATAGTGAAAGATACTCCCGGAGGAAAACCGACCCTTGTATACCGCAATTCCCGGGAGGTGCGGATCCACTCGGCCTATGAGCCGGACCGCGAGGCCGACCGCGCCGTCGAGGGGTTCCCCATAGGAAGGGCCACCATGATTGCCGTGTCCGGGATCGGCCTGGGGTACCACCTGGACAGCCTCAAGCGGCGGTTTCCCGGATACCCGGTGATCGCCGTCGAGCACGATCCCGAAGTGGCGGACCTGGCCCGGAAGACCTGCCCGCGGCACCTGGAAGGCGTCACGGTCGTCTGTTCCGGCGCGGACCTTTCCGCGGTGTTCGAGGCGGTCGACATGGCGGGTTTTCGCGGCATCGCCCATTACGTGCACCGGCCGTCGTATCTGCTCAACAGGGACTTTTACGATACCGTCTTCCGCGACATGAACCAGTACGCGACATCGAAAATCAGCGATCTCCTGACGCGCTTCGAGTTCGAGGAGCGGTGGGTGGAGAATATCCTTCGCAATGCCGGGCGCCTGTTCGACTCGACCCGCGTGAGGGACGTCTTCGGCGCCTTCATGGGCTGTCCCGGCGTCATCATATCCGCCGGGCCGAGCCTGCGCGGGAACATCCGGTTCCTATCGGATATGCGCGACCGGGCCCTCCTGGTGGCGGTGGATACCGCGGCCCCGGTGCTCCAGAAACGCGGCATCGTCCCCCATCTCATCATGACGCTGGACGCGCAGAAGTACAGCATCAAGCATTTCTTGGGACTCCGCGAGAGCGGCGCCGCTCTCGTCGCGGACCTCGTGTGCTATCCGCCGGTCATGCGGTCGTACCGGGGGCCGCGCATCGTGAGCGCCACGTCGAAGTATTACACCTCCGCCGGAGGAGAATTGAAGCGCGAGACGACGCCCCTCATGGAGTGGATCGAGGGTCACGCCGGGCCTGTCGGCGACATCCAGTCGGGAGGGTCCGTCGCGACCAGCGCCTTTGACCTTCTCCTGAACCTTGGGTGCAGCCCCATCATACTGGTCGGACAGGACCTGGCCTACACCGGGCGGGAGATACACTGCAGCGGCACCCACCATAACGACGAATGGCTTCCCCGCTATACGCGGTTCTACAACCTGGACACCATAAACCAGGGCGTGGTGCGGCGGCGGAAGATCAAGTATGTGCCCGCCTACGGCGGCGCCGGGACGGTCATATCCGACTTCGTCTTTGACCTGTACCGGGGCTGGTTCGAAGATTCGGCCCGGAAGGTGAGGGTGCCGGTCATCAACGCCACCGAGGGTGGCGCCCGAATAGCTAATACCGAGGAATGTTCCCTGTCGTCACTTGCCGGGCGGTTTCCGGCCCGCACGCCGTCCCCCGGAGAGGTGCTTGCCAGGGCCCTTTCGTCGGCAGGAAAGGAATCGCCCGACAACCTGATCAGCGGGATGAAGGCCGCCATCCGGGAGCTCGGCGGGATCCGCGGCGCGGCTGAAAGCGCCCTCGGCGACCGTGACCGGGTCAGGGCGGTCGAGGAGATGGCCAACAGTCCCGTCCTGCGCCCCGTCCTCCAGCCGTTCCTCAGGAAGGCCCATACCTTTCTCGCGCGCTATAATGCCTCCCCTGAGGAGGCGGAGCGTCTTCTTCTGAAAGACATCATCGCTGCTGCGGACAAGCTTATCCCCCTCCTTGAGAAAAGCGGCCGGGAGTTGTCCGGCATGTGAAGGCGAGGTCAAGTTATGAACACCCCCCACCCCCCCCATAGGGGGGCTTTGCAAACTATTTTTATCATATAAGTCACCCTCCGGGGGATTTAGGGGGCTTCTAAAGAATTCATGGCAAAAAGGCCGATAATTGTAAAGATGAGCTCTGTATAACTGGCTGACGGGGGTCATATGATCCTACGCGTTCATAATAGATTCGACAGGAACAGGATACTATTCATGCTGAAAAGATTTTCACTGGCCATGATTATCGCCGCCCTATCCTTGCTTGGTTCGCCGGCGCACCCGAAGCCGGTGCCGCCGGACGAAGTTGACTGGTCCCGCGGCGTTGTGGTCACCCATGTGCTGTCCCGGGTCCAGTTTGACGGCCGGGGGTCACCGGTGGACGGGGAGAGCGGAGCGGCACTATCCCTGAACCGAGGCAGGACTAACGCGTACCGGAAAGCGCGCGACCGCGCCGTTGAAAACATGGTACGGCTGATCAAGGGGATCAGGGTCGATTCTGACACCATGCTTTCCGATCTCCTGGAGCAGAGCGATGAGGCCCAGAAGCGCATCGTCAGCGTCATAGAATCCAGGATGAAGGTGCGCGAGTCCCCCGCCGACTTCGCGTCATCGGCCTGCAGGGCGGAGCTCAGGATCGGTGACCTCCTCCACGCCGTTCCCTACAGCTACCCGGGCGACGATTTCCCCGTCCGCATCGACAACCCCATACCGACCAGTTACACGAGCCTTATCATAGATGCCCGGGGGCTCAATATTGAGCCGATGATACTCCCATCCATCTACAGCGAGAAGGGCCTTGAGATATACGGCCGCTATTATGTCGATATACGGTACGCGGGCAGGCACGGGATAGCCGCCTACGCCCATGACGAGGACGAGGCGATGAAGATCAGGGGCGCCGGCAGGCACCCCTATTACACGGTGGCCGTGAAGGAGATGAAGGGGTGCCCCGTTATCGCCGACCGGGACGTCCGTAAAATTTTCAGCAGCGGGGACACGGTGGGGCAGCTCAAGAGGTGCCGGGTTATTTTTATTATTGATAAAAAGAAGAAATAATGGTATATTGGCCTTGAGAGACCGCCATGAAGATGAAAATGAAAATTTCCCCCGAAGCCATGAACAACGCCGTATCGGGCGTTGACAATATGATCAACAAAATCCCGAAGAGGACCCAGCAGACGATCAGGAACCTCTTCATGCTTGCTATCTTCTGCATGGCCGGCGGGGGCGTGGTCATGGGGATCATGTGGGGCAAGCAGTCGGCCGAGATAAAGAGCGCTCCCATCATCGGGCGCACCAACGATGCCTTTGATCTGGACATCAAGAGGGAGCGCGCGGAGGGGAATTTCTTCATGCTCGACACCGAGATGATCAATGAAATGAAAAAAATGGATATCGACAAGATACAGTTCCCGACGCGGGCAAGCATGGAGCCCGAGGTCGACCGGGGGATCATTGAACCGGAGGCCGGGAAAAAGATGAAGGATTCGCCGGAAGCCAGGATCCAGGACCCCCTCTTTGAAGGCGACTATCGGAAACGACCCACCATCGATTCTGACGTCAGGCCCGTTGAAAAGAGGTCGCGGGCGTCCGGGGAGGACCGCGAGTCAGTCCTCGATGGCGAGAGAAAGGACATAGGCCCGCTCCCGGAACGTGAGACCGGGGAGCAGGAGCCGCGCGTACAGAGGCTCGAAAAGAGGGCCGTAACCGGGGACCGTGAACCGGCAATTGAGAAAAAGGAGAAGGATGTGAAGCCTCTCCGCGAGCGTGAATCGGTGCGGCGGAAGGATATCCGGGGAGCCGACTCGGACGTGAGGCCCCTTCAGAAGAAACGGTCGGCCCGGGGATCGGACATCCGGCTGCCGGAGCCAAAACACAGCGACGAAGGAATAATCAAAGAGTGAAACATGTCATAATAATAGCGATGCTGTGCGCCGTTCCCGCTGCGGCCATGGATACGTCCGGCGGGTTTCGCCTCGCCAAGGACTTGACGCAGACCGAGGATATCATCAGCAATATCCTGAAAGATGACTCTAACGCTAAGCCGGCCGATGCGAAAAAGGCCGATACCGATGTCCCGTCTGGCGCAGAAAAGAAGGATAAGGATGAGGCCGCGCCGCAGCCCCCTGACGGAAAAAAGACCGCGCCCGATGCCGTCCCCAACAAGGAAAAGAAGGGACCCGCGGCGAAGGAGGAAACAGCCCCCCGTATAACCAACGAGGAGCAGGTGCTCCTCAAGACCGGCATCGATTTTTTCAACAACGGCCTCTACGATCATTCCCTGAAAAAATTCCAGGACCTTGCGGCGAAGTTCCCCCAGGGAACATACAGGGACAGCGCCCGTTTCTGGATGGGGAAGATATACCTCAAACAGTACAAGTATGACGATGCGATCAGGGAATTCTCCTCGGTAACGGCCGAATCGGGGGATTATCCGGCGTCCCTCTATTATGCGGGCGAGAGCATGCTGATGAAGGGGAACCAGATAGCATCGATAGAATACTATCAGCGCGTCCAGGCGCAGTTCCCCGCCCATGAGCTTGCCGACAAGGCGCTCCTGAATATCGCGCGGCTCTACCTGAACCAGCAGAAGGGGGGCCAGGCCTTGGATTCCGCGGTCAAGATCATAAAGCTCTACAAGGACCGGGACACGGTCGATGACGCCTATTACATGATGGGGAAGGTCTACGAGAAGGACCCGAAACTGAAAGACATAGAAACGGCCCGGAAGGTTTACCGGCAGTTCATAAAGAAAGGGGAGACCGATCCCCGCTTCGGCAGGTCGCCGCTCAAAAAGCGCGTCCAGGAGGACCTGCAGCGCATAGACCGGATGTATTTCAAGCTGGAGCAGTGACAGGCGGCCGATCATGGAGCAGGGCAAATCAAAATACAGCTATCGGGACACCGGCCTCACGCCGCACATGGAGGATTACATCGAGGCCATTGTCATGCTCTCGGCGACCAATCGGGTGGTCCGTGTGAAGGATATCGCCGGCAAGCTGAACATAAAGATGCCCAGCGTGTCCGCCGCCCTTGCCAAGCTGAAGGAAATGGACCTCATCGATTACGAGAAGTACGGGTACGTTGAGCTGACCGAAAAGGGGCAGGACCTGGCCGGGCGCGTACTGAAGCGCCATAACTGCCTCATAGATTTCTTCTCAACCGTGCTTCAGGTAGAACGTGAAGCGGCCGATTGCGAGGCCTGCAAGGTGGAGCACGACCTGGCCCCCGAAACCTGCTCCCAGATCCACAAGTTCCTCGATTTTTACAAGGAAGAGGAATCGGCGGGGAGCGAGTGGGTAGGCCGTCTCAAAAAAGCCCTTAAATAAAAACGGGCGCTTGCGCGCCCGCCGTATATATCCAAAAACATCTCCGATCACCTGGACATGATCAGCTCGCTTTTTCCTTTTTCTTGGCCTCCATCTCCTTGAGGACCTTTTCCTGCACGTCCTTGTTCAGCGGCACGTACTTGAAGAACTCCATGGAGTAGTTTGCCCGTCCGCTGGAGATGTTCCGCAGCTGCGTGGCGTAGCCGAACATCTCCATGAGGGGGACGAACCCGATGACCTTCTGGGAGCCCTTGCGGTAGCGCCGCATCGATTCGATGCGTCCCCGCCGCTTGTTCAGGTCGCCGACGACCTCGCCGATATAATCGTCCGGGGTGTTGACCTCGATCTTCATCATCGGTTCGAGCAGTATCGGGCTGGCCTTGAGGAAGCCCTCCTTGAAGCATATGGCGGCGCAGGTGCGGAACGCCATGTCGGAGGAGTCGACCTCGTGATAGGTGCCGTCGAGAAGGACCACCTTGACGTCAACGACGGGGAAGTCGGAGAGGATACCCTCGGCCATGGCGGCCTCCACGCCCTTGCGCACTGACGGAATGTATTCATTCGGAATGACGCCGCCCTTAATGCGGTCTTCGAACTCGAAGCCCTTGCCTTCATTCGGCTCGAGGCGCATTACGGTGTGGGCGTACTGGCCCCGGCCGCCTGACTGCTTGGCGTGCTTGTAGTTGCTTTCGACTTCCTTGGTAATGGTCTCACGGAAGGCGACGGACGGCGCGCCGACTTCGGCCACGGCGTCAAACTCGGTCTTCAAGCGGTCGATGATGATCTCCAGGTGGAGCTCGCCCATTCCTGCGATGATCGTTTCGTTTGTCTCGTCGTTAAAGCGCACCGTGAAGGACGGGTCCTCCATGGCCAGCTTGCGGAGCGCCGCTCCGAGCTTTTCCTCCTCTTTCTTGGAGGGAGGCGTGATCTTCATCTCGATAACCGACGGGGGGATGAAAATCGATTCCAGGTAGAGGGGATGCTCTGAATCGCACAGCGTGTCGCCGGTCTTGGTGAATTTCATGCCGATGAGGGCGACGATGTCGCCGGGACCGGCGGTTTCGACCTCTTCGCGCTCCTTGGCGTGGATCCTGAGGATCCGGCCGATGCGCTCCATCTTCTTTTTCGTTGAATTATACACCTGCATGCCGCTCTTCAGCTCGCCGGAATAGACACGGATGAAGGTCTGCTGCCCGACGTAGGGGTCATGGATAAGCTTGAAGGCCAGGGCCGCGAAGGGGTCCTTTGACGACGGGTGACGGGTATGGGATTTCTCCGGGTCGTCCATGTCCATGCCGACCACGGCGCCGATGTCCACGGGCGACGGAAGATAGTCCACGACTGAATCGAGGAGCAGGTGCACGCCCTTGTTCTTGTAGGCCGAGCCGCATAGGACCGGCGTTATCAGCATCTTGATGGTTGCCTCGCGGGCGGCTTTCTTGAGGAGCTCGGTCGGGATTTCCTTGCCGTTAAGGTACAGGTCCGCGATCTCTTCATTATAATCGGCGATTTTCTCCACGATGTGCTGCCGGGCCTCGGCAACCTTCTCCCTGTATTCCGCTGGCACTTCTTCGATTACCCGTTCCTTGTCCTTGAATAGATGCGCCTTCCCGCTGATGACGTCGATGCAGCCTTCGAAGGTGTCTTCGATGCCAATGGGCACCTGGAAGGGAACGGGGTTCGCGTCGAGGTATTTCTCCATCTGGCTGACGACTTCATAGAAGTCCGCTCCGATGCGGTCCATCTTGTTGACAAAGGCGATCCGGGGCACCCGGTAGCGGTCGGCCTGGTTCCAGACGGTCTCGCTCTGGGGCTCGACGCCGCCCACGGCGCAGAACACGGCGACCATGCCGTCGATGACGCGCAGGGACCGCTCGACCTCGACGGTGAAGTCGACGTGGCCGGGAGTGTCGATGATATTGACCATGTGGTCGTTCCAGGTGCAGGAAATGGCCGCGGAGGCGATGGTGATGCCCCGTTCCTGCTCCTGCTTCATGAAGTCCATGGTCGCTTCGCCGTCGTGCACTTCGCCGAGTTTTCTCGTGGTGCCGGTGAAGAACAGGATCCGTTCGGTCACGGTCGTTTTACCGGCATCAATATGAGCGGCGATACCGATATTTCTCAGTTTTTGTAATGGCATACTATTTCCTCAAATTACGTATAGATTTCGGCAGATACGGCACGGGGCAATCTCTGCAGTTGTTGTCAACATGATGGGCCGCGGTTCGGCAAAATAAGGGGCATAATCTATCGGGGTCTCTTTTTGTCAATAGAATTTTTTTAAAAAAATTTTCGCGGGACGCTTTATTCCTGCAGGATGTCGATCATGCTCAGCTGCAGTTCAGCCTGCTGGCGATAGGCCGAATCGGCGTGATTTTCCACTATATCGTTGAATATTTCCGCCGCTTTTTTCTCATAGCCCATCTTGACGTAGCATAAACCGATGTTGTAATACGCCTCGACGCCGCTTTCGGTGTTGCTGTATTCTTCATACAGGGCCCGGTATTTGTCGACGGCCTTGAGGTACTCCATGCGGTTGAAGTATATTTCGGCTATGTGGCGGTATGCCTCGTGGCGGTGGGTCCCGTTCTGGTATATCTCCAGGTACTCGTTGAAGGTCTCAAGGGCCTTTTCGTATTTCTTGATCTTGAGAAACCCGAGACCGTTCTGGAACTTGAGATCATCGGCGAGGGCGTCAAGGCTCTGGTCTTCCCTGTTTTCATCGGCCGCGCAAAGGCCGGCCGGCAGGCCGATCAGGCAGAGGATGACGAGGATTGTTCTAATGGCTCCCATGTGGCGTATCCTATTAATAGTATAGGATAGGTATCGGCGCTTATGCGACATAAGATTAGCATTTTTTTATTCCGCCACCTCGATCCGTGCATCCGCGTTGAAAGGGTTTGTCCGGGCGGCAATTGAGAACAGGTAGGGATAGTTCGCCTTGAGGTGCTTCATGTACTCGAGCCACTCTGCAACAATGAGCTTGAAGGCCCTGACGGCGTCGCCCCTGAGATGGTTCAGGTCCGATTCGGGCAGGCTGTCGAAGGAGGTGCGGTGCTGGAGTTCGTCGGTAAGGTGGAATACGGCCCAGAGGAGGTCGGTGAATTTGTCGTGCTCGAGGAGGTTCGGGTTTTCCAGCATCCTGAGCATGTCATCGCGGTGCAGCAGCAGGTATTCCTTCATGCGCCTGAGCACGCCGGGATCGAGGACTATAGCGGGACTGTACGATGAAAGATGTTTTTTGCCCGCCTCGAAGGTTTTCGCGTTCCAGGCGTTGCTGATAATCATCTCTTTCCTGAGATCATGTATGTTTTTTTCCGTCTCCACGAAAAAGGAGATAAGGCCGGTGCCGACCTCGTTAAAAAAAACGCCGATCATCATGTTCATCTTATTGAGAAGCGCCTCTTTTTCCTTTTTCTGGAGAAGTTTGTCCAGGAGGAGCATTACCAGGAGCACCTGCACCGGAACGAAGGCAAGGTCCTGGAGCATGTAGAACAGGGTGTCGCGCAGGTTGTGGAATGCCAGGTACTGGGTCAAATAAACGGTAACGGACATCACCAGGAGTGCGATGCCGAGTATCAGGTACCAGCGGATTGTGGTCATGTAAGGTGCCTCCCTTTGGTTGCGGTATGTCACTATTCCAGTCTGAAGATGCCGGTGTCAATTTTTTTTCATGAAGCGCCGTGCCGAGGGAAGAAGCGCCTACAGGTTCTGCTCTGACCCCATGGCGATGTCCGGGGCCGCCTCTTCCGCGGCTTCCAGGCTGCCGTAGCGAAGGGCCGCTTTGAAGAGGATGATGGCCCCCAGGAACATGATGGCGCATACGTCGAAGGCGGCCAGATAGGAGTCGAGATAATCGATGAGAAATCCCAGGGTCAGGGCGAAGATCATCATGCCGCCGTTGAAAGAGGCTGTGAAGAGGGCATTGGCCTTGCCCCGGTCATGGGGCTCGACGATGCTGACCTGGATGGTGTTCAGGACCGGGTAGAGTATTCCGTGGGTGATGCCGTACATGACGCTCACTATGATCAGGACGATGATCGAATCAAGGAAATTCATGAACACGTTCATCAGCGCTCCCACGGCCAGGACCGCCGTGAGAAGGGCGCTTCGTTTTATCCTGCCCACCTGCTTGATAAATGTGAAACGGATGATGATGAGAATCGAAATGTATATGATGAAAAAATACGAGAATTTAAAGCTCGTGGTGGTGCGGATGAAGTTCGGGAGATACGTGACAATGACGCCGAATCCGCCCCCGAAGATTATCGAGACAAGGGCCATGAGAAGAAATTTCGGTTTTGCAAGGAGGTGCAGCGACCCCCTGCTGGTTGGCAGCGGTTTTGCGGCAGTGCCGCAGTCCAGGCACGGCATGATGAAGGTGATGACCAGGCTCGACAGGACCAGCACTACCGAAAGGGCGAATATCACCTGGTGCGGATATCCGTATGAGAGGATCATCTCGCCGAAAAATGGACTGATGGCGTTGCTCAGGGCCCCGGTGATGCCGTATATGCCGATGGCTTCCGCGGCGTCTTTAATGGGGACGATTTCGAAGATGATCGATGTGCCCAGGATCATGGCCACGGAAAAGCCGATGCCGTGCATGACGCGTATCAGGAGGAGCGACCAGGTCAGGGACGTTACCAGGAGATATGACGCATAGGCGCAGGCGAGTATGATGTAGCCGACTCGGAGGAGCCGTATCCTGTCCCGTCCCTGCATGATGGAGCCAAGGGTGACCGCGGATATAATGGTAAAGATCTTGTCAACGTTGTTCATTATCCCTATATACGATTCAGATGCGCCCAGGTTCTTGAGGTAAACCGGAAGGAGAATATAAAGGGAATTGCCCAGGAAAAAGAGAAAGTTCGCCAGGGCAAGGTAATAGAAAATTGAATTATACCGCTTCATGGCTTAACCATATTGATATGGGATGAATAGCAAGGATTTTTTGGTTTTTGCGCTGTTGGATGTTGCTCTGACCCCGATCTATTGGGGTATGTCCCGATTGTTATCGGTAGTCAGGTGCTGGAGCACAGTTTCCAAAGTTCCGATTACAGCAGGATGCCGGGATAATCGGGAATCTGACCCCTGTCGGCAGGTAGGGATGCGATAGACAATATGAGGTGACCCTCTGCTTGCAATTTCGTGGATTTACCTGCCAATGGCAGGAGTTACCGCATACAAGTAACGCAAAAATCTTTGCCAGAGGGTCACAAATGGAAACTGCATATCATGTAGGGATGGATGTCCACAAGGAAACTGTCGAATTATCTGTTTTTAGGAATTGGGAGGAAGAGCCTCTGTTTGAGAAACGGATTCCCAATAGCATGGAAAAGATCATGCCTATTTTTGAGAGATTAGGTCGGGACGGAAGCATCAAGTCCTGTTACGAGGCCGGATGCCTGGGTTTCACTCTCCAGCGTCAGCTTGCTCGGGCAGGCATAACCTGCCAGTTATCGGTAGTTTGACGAAGTTACTCTGACCCCCGTCTTTAGGGGGATACCCCGATTGTTATCGGAATCAAGATTTCTTTACTCTGACCCCTGAAAATATTGTATGTTATCTGCTTTTTGCTCACTATTTTTGGAAAACCGGCCTGGAAAAGGGATTGCAATAATTATAATGAAGCTAATAATAGAAAAATCGATCATGGAGGACTTCAATGGAATTAAAAGAAGCTGTTCTGAAGCGCAGAAGCATACGAAAATTCACTGACTACCAGGTAACTGACGCCGAGATTGAGGAATTGCTTGAAGCTGCCCGGTGGGCTCCGTCATGGGCCAACACTCAGGTCTGGGAATTCATCGTGGTGAAAGACCGGCAGGTGATGGAAAAGATCGCAACCACCTACGCCCCGAACAATCCGGCGACCAAATGCACCCAATCCGCATCGGTGCTCATTGTGGGATGCGCCAAAACGGGTGTCTCCGGCGCCCATGATGGAAAGAATCTGACCATTTTCTCTGAGTGGTTTCTTTTCGACCTGGCCCTGGCGGTCCAGAACCTGTGCCTGCGCGCCCATGATATCGGCCTTGGCACGGTGATCGTGAGCCTTCTTGACCACCGGGCCCTGAAGCAGGTGCTGTCAGTGCCGGAAGGATATGAGGCTGTGACCGTTATTCCCGTCGGCAAACCGGCGGTGCCGGACAAACAGGGGCCGCCGAGAAAGAGCACGGCGGATTTCACGCATCTTAACAAGTTCGGGACGAAGTATAAACAGTAATATCCGGGAGGCCCGTCATGTCGGATAGTTGCGTTCATGTTGAGTACCGGGGTCATAATGCCGTTGTAACTTTTAACAGGCCGGATAAAAAGAATGTTTTCAACAGGGATATGTGGACCGGGCTGGAGCAGGCGGTCGTTCAGCTCAAGGCTAACCTGCCCCGGGCCATCGTTGTGACCGGAGCTGAAGGAGCCTTTTCCGCCGGTTTCGACGTGAACCCGGCCAACCCCCAGGTGACCATGCTCCTGGAAGCCATCAAGAAGCGGAGCCGCACTGCCGTAGAGGAAGTTCTGCGTTATATCCGCGAAACCGTGGACAGGCTGGTGGCCCTTCCGATCCCCATCATAGCCGCCATCAACGGGATGGCTTTCGGCGGCGGTGCCGAATTGGCCGTCCGGTGCGATATGCGGGTCATGGATCCCGGCGCGGTGATATGCTTTTCAGAGGTGCGTCTTGGCCTCATGCCGGACTGGGGCGGAGGGGTGGCACTGAGCCGTCTCCTGGGCAGATCGATGGCGGCTGACCTGATCCTGACTGCCCGCAGGATCGGCGCGGACGAGGCCATGTCCATGGGCCTGGTGAACCGCGTCAGCAGTCCGGGAAAATCCCTCGATGAATCCCTGGAGCTGGCAGGATTGATAACCAAGAACGGTCCCCTGGCGGTCAGGGCGGCGCTGGAAGTGATACGCCGCTCCCCGGATATCCCCTTCCGTGACGCGTTGGAGCTGGAAACGCTGGTTGCGTCAGATCTCATCGCTTCCGGCGAATGCGTTCACGGCATAACGGCCTTTCTGTCAAAGAAAGATCCGGAATTTCCCGATCCGAAATAGGGCTATTTCTTATTTGCTCTGACCCCTCATCAGGAGACCCATCTTGTTTATCCCGACAACCATGGAGGAAGCCGGCGCCCTGGGGTGGGACCGGTTCGATGTCATCCTCGTCACCGGGGACACCTATATCGACAGCCCCTACCTGGGCACGGCGGTCATCGGCCGCGTCCTCATGGATGCGGGTTACCGCGTGGGCATCATTGCCCAGCCTGATACCGGCAGCGCCGCGGACATCACCCGCCTCGGAGAGCCGCGCCTTTTCTGGGGCGTCAGCTCAGGCTCGGTGGATTCCCTGGTGTCCAATTACACGGCGACGGGAAAGAGGCGTCTCCAGGACGACCTTACCCCGGGCGGGAAGAATACCCGGCGCCCGGACCGGGCCGTTATCGTGTTCACAAACCATATACGACAGCATTTCAAGGATACGGTGCCGATAGTTATCGGCGGTATCGAGGCGAGCCTGCGCCGCGTAGCCCACTATGACTTCCGTGACGATAAAATCCGCCGCTCGATCCTTTTCGACGCCAAAGCCGATATACTTGCCTATGGCATGGCGGAGCGGACCGTGACAGAGCTTGCCGCCTGCCTTGCATCGGGAAAAGACTTCCACGGTGTGCGGGGCCTCTGCTACATCGCCGGATATACCATCAGCGATTATATAAAACTTCCCTCGTTCGAGAGCGTATCGCAGGACAAGAACGAATTCATGAAGATGAGCAGGGTCTTTTTCGGCAACAGCGACCCGTTAAGCGCCAGGGGGATGGTGCAGAAGCATGGTGATCGTTACCTGGTTCATAATCCTCCAGCCGTTCCGCTTTCTTCAGAGGAACTGGACCATGTATACGAGCTTCCCTATGAGCGGGATGTCCATCCTTATTATAAAAAGACGGGGAGTGTCCGCGCGCTGGATACGATCAGGTTTTCCATTACCACGCACCGCGGGTGCTTCGGCGGATGCAATTTTTGCTCCATAGCGGTCCACCAGGGGAGCGAAATCGTCTCACGGAGCGAGGAATCCATCATACGGGAAGCCAGGAGCTTCGCGAAACATCCGGCATTTCGCGGCATCATAGCCGATATCGGCGGCCCCACGGCGAACATGTACGGGATGCTGTGCAAGAACATGGCCCGGAAAGGGATATGCGCGGACAGGCGTTGCCTGGGCGACCATGTGTGCCGGGTAATGAGCATATCGCACAAGAGCCAGATCAGCCTGCTCCGGAAGATACGCAACGTCCCCGGCGTCCGCAGGGCCTTTGTCGCCTCGGGTATCCGTCATGACCTGGTCATGGCGGATACGGTCGGGGGCGAGGAGTATCTGTCCGAAATCGTGAAGTATCATGTCTCGGGACAGCTGAAAATCGCGCCCGAGCACTGCGTGGACCGTGTCCTTGACCTCATGGGCAAGCCTTCAGCGGAGGTACTCCTGTCCTTCCGCGACCTCTTTGTCCGTCTGAACAGGCAGCACCGGAAAAAGCAGTTCCTCACTTATTACCTGATAGCCGCCCATCCCGGGAGCACCCTGAACCACATGAAGGCCCTGCGGAGCTTCGTGCAGAGGGAGCTGCACCTTGACCCGGAGCAGGTCCAGATTTTCACGCCCCTGCCGTCGACCTGGTCAACAGTCATGTATTACACAGGCCGCGATCCCTTTGCCGGAAGAGATATTTTTGTGGAGCGGAACACCGCTGAAAAGGAGAAACAGAAGCGGGCCCTGGGGCGTCCCCGGAAAGATTGAGTCTTGTGTATGCGGAAGGCAGGATGGCATCATATCCCTGTTTGCTTGACCGGCCATAGCTTGTGTTCATAGGGCTCACTAAAAGGGGGCGTGTTTGCAGTTAAGTACTCCAATACGTCATTGCCTGTATTTTTTATCCCATGTTTTTATTTGAAGGAATATATACCGCATCTTCCGGCCCTACTGGTTCCTGCTCGTTTTCGATCATCATCAACCCATTGCCCCGAATAATATAATAGCATTGTTCCGGTTCATGAGTGTGAATCGGCTGTTTTTTAATTTACCGGGATGGATGATATTATATATCTGCATGAGATGTATCCTGTTTGCCGATTTGATGAGAGTGCTGGCGCATGGAATTTCAGCTATTTGTAAATGATGGACGCAAATGTACGCTTTATGCCCCGGGTATACCTGAACGCCGGGTATCCCAGTATCATGGCCAGGGCAACCTTGTTCTCCGCCGGTATTCCCCATTTCTCCTTGAGCTTTTTCTCCCGCTCCAGGGCGAAGGCGACGGTGCCGATCATGCAGGTGCCGAGTCCGAGGGATTCCGCGGCGATCATGGCATACGTGCAGGCTATGTGCCCGTCGACGGGGTCCGCGTAGGGAGACTGGTGGAAGAGGAGGACGCAGGGGGCTCCGTAGAAGAGAAGGTCAGTCTTTCGTTTCCTTTCTTTGATCATCATCTTCGTGGCGGGAAGAATGAAATCCCTGAACGCCTCGATATCGGCCTTTTTCATGAAGGGCCGCAGGAGGGCCATCACGACCGGGTTGAAGAAGCGCTGCCATTTCTCGAAGACCTTAAGGATGTCGCCGGCGCATTCCCGCACGCGATCAAAGCCGTGGACGACGGTCACTCCCACGTCGGAGGGCGGAATCCCCATGGGGGCGCTGGCGGACATGGCGAGGAGACGGTCGATGGTTTTCTTTTCGATTTCCCTGGCGGCGAATTCCCTGACGCTGCGGCGGCAGAGGAGGAGGGCTTCCAGTGCTTCGGGGGTGGCGCGCTTTTCCTTTTTTGGAAGAACGAAACTGTCCCCCGGACCGATCTTGCGGCCCGTCACCGTGACGGCGCCTCTGGGACAGACCATCATGCACTGGCCGCAGCCGATGCAGCCAAGGCCGTTATCCGGAACGACGGTTGGCGTCCCGTCAACTTCAATAATAGTGAAGGACTTGCATACCCTGACGCATAATCCGCATTGGGTGCAGATCCTGGTGCTGATAACGGGCCGGGCCGCTTCATTGCCGAATCCGGTTTTAATGGTTGTGCCTGGTTTTCCTTTCATGGGTCACTCCCTGTAGTTGTTTATAAAGGTTTCAATAAAATCCTCGATTGTTTTTTCCGGCTGAAGATTCTTATCAATCACAAGATATCCTATGATGCCGTCAAGGGCCGCCATGAGGGAGATGGAGGCGGCCCGGACGTTGAATTCTTTGAATTCTCCCGCTGAAATGCCCTTGCGGTAAATTGCCTCAATGAAGTCGGTAATCTGCGATGTGTATCCGTCATAAAGGTGCCGGAGGTTCCGGTTCGAAATGGTTTTCGTCATGGTGAGGAAGATAAATGACATTTCCCGGGGATGCTGGGTCCAGTAGGTTATGTACCGGGTGATGTATGCGGCGAGTCCGTCAGCGGCGCCGGGTCTCCCCATGGCATCGGCCATCAAGGCCAGGACCGGCTCCATGAACATGTCATTGGCCCTGATCAGTATGTCATCCTTGCTGTTGAAATGATAATAGAGGCCTCCCTTGGTGAGGCCCGCCCGTGACGCTATTGATTCCATGGAAGTGGATTCATAGCCTTTGTCGACAAATTCATGGATCGCAGCGTCAAGGATGTCTTGTATTCTCTTGTCTTTTGATTCTTTTTTTGTCATGATGCTGCCTTTGAAAAAAATGCCGGAGGATCATGCTTCATAATATCAATCACCTGATTGTCCCGATTGTCCTAACCGCTCTGTGCTGTAATCCTTAAGCTGTATGCCTGGCGCACGATAACGTCGCCAGTATCTCGTTAAGGAAGTGTAGGTAAAGAGGGCATTTACCGGTTTTAAACGAAGGAGCCATAGTAAAGAATAATTTTCTTGTAATTATTCATGATTCATTCTCGATAATTAAAGATACCTACCGTCGGTATTTTTGTCAATTGTTTTAATTATCTTTTTTAAAATTTCCGGGGTCAGAGAAAGTATTATATTTATACACAAAAAAAATATAATGTTAATTTAAGATGGGTTGGTGTCAGAGTAAATATCTATAAAAAGAAAAATATTTGAAATCTCTTGACTCTACCTCAATCATTGTCGTCGATAGTTATCGGTATGATACAAATAAATAATCTTTCAAAGTCTTTTGGCCGACAGCTCCTCTTCGACAACGTCAGCTTCAGTGTGAATCCCAAAGAGCGCATTGGTCTTGTGGGGCGCAACGGCCATGGCAAGACCACGCTTTTCCGTATTATCATCGGTGAGGAACAGCCTGATTCCGGCGATATTGCGATACCGAAAGGGTACCGCATCGGATACGTTACCCAGCATCTACTGTTTGCCGAGCAGACAGTGCTGGCCGAGGCATGCCGGGGACTTCCGGAGCACCTCCACGGCGAGACCTGGATGGCGGAAAAGATCCTCTCCGGCCTGGGCTTCACCAAGCAGGACATGCGGCGTCCCACATCTGAATTTTCCGGGGGCTACCAGGTGCGCCTGGGCCTGGCCCGGGTCCTGGTGTCTGAGCCGGACCTCCTCCTCCTGGATGAGCCGACCAACTACCTCGACATCGTGTCTATCCGCTGGCTGGAAAAGTTCCTGCGCCAGTGGAAGAGCGAGCTCATGGTCATCACCCACGACCGCTCCTTCATGGACAGCGTCACCACCCACACCGTGGGGATACACCGCAAAAGGGTCCGCAAGATAGAGGGCGGCACTGATAAATATTATGACCAGATATTGAAAGAAGAAGAGATTTACGAGAAGACCCGTATCAACGACGAGAAAAAGCGGAAGGAGGCGGAGCTCTTCATCAGCCGGTTTCGCGCCAAGGCGCGCCTGGCCGGCATGGTGCAGTCCCGCATCAAGGCCCTGGAGAAGCAGGATAAGCTTGACCGTCTTGAAAAGATCAAGACCCTCGATTTTTCCTTCAACTACAAGCCTTTTCCCGCCAAGATCCTCATGACCGTGGACGGACTCTCCTTTTCCTACGGGGATGAAGATCTGATCCCCGATGTCAGCTTCACCGTGGGCAAGGAAGACCGGATCTGCGTGATCGGTAAAAACGGGAAGGGCAAAACCACGCTCCTCAAGCTCCTGGTGGATGAGCTGACGCCGAAGGCGGGAAAGATCACCGCCCACGGAGACCTGAGCATCGGGCACTTTTCCCAGACCAATGCCCTACGCCTGAACAATCTGTACACGATAGAAGAAGAGATCATAAACGCCGGGTGCGAACGCCAGAAGGCGCGGGACATCGCCGGCGCCATGATGTTCGAGGGTGACATGGCCCTCAAGAAGATCGAGGTCCTGTCCGGCGGTGAAAAAAGCCGGGTCCTCCTAGGGAAGATACTGGCGCAGAAGTCGAACCTGCTCCTCCTCGACGAGCCCACCAACCACCTTGACATGGAGTCCTCCGAAGCGCTCCTTGCGGCCATTGACGATTTCGAGGGCGCTGCCGTCATCGTAACCCACGACGAGATGTTCCTCCATACCCTGGCAAACCGCTTCATTGTCTTCCAGGGCGGAGGCGTGACCGTGTTCAACGGTTCGTACCAGAATTTTCTCGATAAAGTCGGATGGGAGGACGAGCGGGATGGGCCGTCGCAGCGGACAACGGCGCCGTCACAGCGGATCGCGGACCGCGAACAGGTCAGCAAGAAGGACTCGCGCCGCGTCCGTGCGGATATCATAGCGCGGCGCTCAAAGGTGATTAATCCGCTGAAAACGAAAATCGCGGACACGGAAGCCGCCATCGAGGCGAAGGAGAAACGCCTCTCGGCCCTGAACAACGATATCATCGCCGCTTCGGGGATAGGCAAGGGCGAGACGATAGCGCGGCTCTCCCGTGATATCCACCAGCTCCGCACCGAGATCGACTCTTTATTTGACGAGCTCGAGGTCCTCATCACCGAGTACGAGGAAAAGTCAAAGGCCTTTGACGCCGAAATGGACGACCAGGGCCTGGCGGTATAATCAAACTACGTAAGGCGGACCGGTATGGAACTATTAATTCCTCTGCTGTTTATTCCATTTTTTGCACTTCTCTGGGTGGGTGTGACCGGATTGATTTCGGTCATCGGCGGCTGGCGCGACCTGGCGCAGTCAAACCCCATGCCAGCGCAGCTTCTCGGGACGGGCGTCACCTATTCGTTCCAGTCGATGCGGATCGGTTTCCTGGGCGGCTATAACTCTGTATTGAAGATTACGGTTTACCCGCAGGGGATCAGCATCGTCCCCATTATCCTCTTTTCCATTTTCCATAAGCCGCTTTTTATGAGCTATTCCGCCATGGGCAATGCCGAATTCGGCAGGTTCCTGGTCCCCTATGTTACGTTCGATCTGTCAGGCAGGAAAATCAGGATCATGGGCAGATGTGTCCCGGCCATCAAGGAAAAGCTCGGCCCGCGGTAGCGCGGCTGTCTCAGAGCACGTCGACGCCTATGATGACCATGTCGTCGGTGATCTTCCCGGAACCGCGAAAATGGTCGATCGCGGCCATGATGGTGTCCAGGGCTTCGCCGAGGGGCAGGACCCTGGTGCGGCCCACTATGTCAAGGAACCGGTCGTAGCCCAGGTAGTTGCGCTGTTCGTCTATTATTTCCGGAAGGCCGTCGGTATAAAAAAACATCCTGTCCCCCGGGTTGAGGTCCATTTCAAGCTGAGGGAAGGAATTATCGCTTGCCACCCCGATCATGGCGCCCCGGATGTCAAGGTAGTTTGCCGATTCCGCTCCCGCATAGTGCGCGATGGGGGGCGGATGCCCGCCGCATGCGACCGCCAGATTCACGGCCTTTTTTCCTTTGTTGACCTTGAAGATGCCGTATACGGCCGATAAAAAACAAGAATGCATATGCTCGAAAAGATCGGCGTTGACCGAGGCAAGGAAGTCGGACGGCTGGTACGCGTGCCTGCGCAGGTGCGCGCTGCTGATTGTTTTAAGCAAAGAGAGGAACAGGGCCGCGGATATGCCATGACCTGTCACATCGCTCAGGAATATGGAGAGGCCCCCGTCAGACAGGGGCAGAATATTGAAGAAATCGCCGCCTACAGCCTCCAGCGGAAGGTAGCGGAAATCAATGGCCAGGCGATCGCAGCGCGGGGGCCCGGCGGGAAGCAGCGCCCGCTGGATTATCTGGGCCGTTTTGAGATCGTTTTCGATCGTGTCATTACGCTCTTTTAATGCTTCCAGGCTTGAACGGAGCTCCCGCTCGAGGCGCTTGAACTCGGTAATGTCCCTGGTCACCCCCAGTACCGCCGTCGGTTTGCCGGAGGTATCCCTGATAAAGGAGGCCTTTACCTCGATATGGACCAATCCGCCGTTCTTGGTGCGTTCCTTCAGCGTGAGGGACCGTGACCTGCCCGGGTAGCGCACTCCATCGCGGTCGATTTCGCTGGTCAGCAGCCTTGTTACCTGGTTCACATCCTCTTCATCCAGTATGTCCGGGAGTGAAAGGCGGGTATACTCTTCCGGGGTCCACCCGGTGCTCGCCGTACAGGACGGGCTCACGTAGCTGAATTTGGCTGTGGCCAGGTCATAGATCCAGATGACGTCGGTGACGTTGTTGGCGATGAGCCCGAAGAGCTCGTTCGATTCGCGCAGCGCTTCGTTCATGCGGGCCATGGCCGTGATGTCGTTGATGATGAGAATTTTTCCCGTCGTGATGACCCCGGAACGGATATCGGACTGGCTGAGCAGCACCGTCCGCTTTTCCCTGGGCCCGGCGGTCGTCTGGTAATTGCTGTACACGGCGTCACCGCGGTATCCATCGATCAGGGTTTCCATGCGGAGTGATGAGGTGTCGGCATTGTCGATGCTGAGGATGCCGAGGGCGGCCCTGTTGATGTGCAGCACCGTGCCGGTATTGTCCAGTATGACAACGCCTTCAACGGAAGATGAAAAGAGTTCCATCGCGATGGTGTTGATTCCCGGCGTCAGGAAGCGGTAGCGGATGATGGTATAGAACACAAAGAGACTCAGGATCACGCTCCATGATGCGGTGTACCTGACGATATTTTCAAGTCCGGGGAGCCGGGGTATGACAAACTGGTTCACGGCCGAGAAGAGGAGGGCGATGATTGTTCCGGAAAGGAGCGGCGTCAGCTGGCTGCGCCGTACCGGGTCCTCTGTCCTGCTGCGGTAGCGGAACGCCAGGCCCCACGAAATCATGATGGGCGTGATGATCGCCAGGACCGTGGCCGCGTTGAACAGCGGCCCCTCGGTAAAGCGCCATCCCCAGTGGTAGTGCGAATATCCATTAACGATGAGGTCAGTGTTGGTGGAGATCAGGACTGTCAGGGCCGATATGCCAAGGATGAAATAGTAGAAGATGTCACGGCGGCGCCTGAGGAACACGTAGGTGAAGTTCATGAAAAAGAATCCGGTGCTGAACCAGAAGATCGATGAAAATTTGCTGAAGGGTGCAATGGCCGTATCGTCAAGGGAGATGTGAAAGGCGGCGCTGCAGAAGACCCACATGCTGATGGCAGCGGCCAGCATCACGTATGTGCGGTTGACCGGGTTCCTGATATTGAGGGCGATGGCATAGGGTATGGTGGAAAAATTGATCAGGAACGCCAGTACGGGCACTATCAAATAATGTTTCATGGCCCCCAATGCTATCCTATCCGTATCCGTGCGTCAAGCGCAATAGCGCCCGAGCCGTCGGCGAGAATCCGCACCGGGTTCACGTCAAGTTCCCTGATCTGCGGGTACCTTGCCAGGAGGTGGGATGCCCGAAGTATCATGTCCGCGAAGGCCTCGATGTTTCCCGCCTGTTTGCCCCTGGCGCCTTTCAGGATGGTGTATGACTTGAGTTCTTTCAACTTTTCCATGATTTCATCGCGTCCTGCAGGGCATAAAAGGAGCTTAACGTCCTTGAATACTTCGATGTAAATGCCGCCGTAACCGAAAAAGACCACCGGACCGAAGGACGCGTCCTGCTTGCCTCCAATGAACATGTCGTAGCCTTCGCCGGCCATCTTCATGATCCGCACGCCGTCGAACCGCGCGTCTTTTTTGTATGAGCCGAGGTTCTGCCGTATGGTGCCGAAGCCCTTTTCCGTCGCGGCGTCGTCCGCCAGGCCGACGAGGACCCCGCCGGCCTCGGACTTGTGCAGGGCGTCGGGCGATATCACTTTCATGACCACGGGGAAGCCGATTTTTTTCGCCAGGGCGACCGCCGCGGCAGCGTCCCGCGCCGTTCCTGATTCAGCCACGGGTATGGCGAAGCTCGACAGCAGCGCCAGCGCTTCTTCCCCTGAATCGCCGGGATGGTCTTTTATCCATTTTTCCGACGCGGCCGCGTCTATCCCTTCAGGAGGCCGCATCAGGTCGGGTTTCCGTTCCTTTCTCATGTGGTAGTCGCACTGCTTTTTCATGGCGATCATCATCTCTTCGAAGCCGTTGAAAATGGGGAAGTTTATGTTTTTTTTCATGGCTGAGGTCGTTGTCGAGGGGCCGAAGATGCAGGCGCCGAGGGGCTTCCCCGACGAGAGCATGGTGCCGGTGGCCTCCTTGGAAAGGTCGGTATGGAACATCTTGTAAAACACGTCCTCGCCCCGGGGCATGTGGGGCCACTGGCTCACGAACACGGCCCCGTCGATATGGTCGTTGTGCATCACCTCGTAAAAGATCTTGGCGTACAGGTTCGGGTCGTAGATGTCGCCCATGTCGAGGGGATTGGAGAAGTTGATGACCCCGGCGTTGGAAAAGCCCTTCAGCCCCTCGTAGAACTCGCGGCCCGGATCAGCGAAGCGGAAGCCGATCTTTTCGCACAGGTCGGCCATCATGACGGTGATGCCGCCCGCCGGGCTCATCATCATAAGCCGGTTGCCCCGCATGGGCGGAAGATCGAAGGCCTTGGCCACGCTGATGAAATCGTTGAAGTGGGAAATGCGGATGATGCCGGCACGTTCGAAAGCAACGTCGATGATCTCGTCATCGTTGGAAAGGGCGGCCGTGTGGCTCATGGCCGCACGGCGCCCCGCCGAGGTCGTATTGGACTTGAGTATTATGATCGGCTTGTTGATCTTTTCCGCGGCCGCGATGAGTTCCTTGCCGCGCGGGATGCTCTCCAGGTACATGCCGATTATCTTCGTCTCCGGGTCGCGGCCGAAGTACTCGAGGAAATCGACTTCGTCAAGGTTGAGCTTGTTGCCGATGCTGGCGAATTTCGCCATGCCTATGTTCTCGTCGGTCATGAAGTTCCAGAGCATGATGCCGACGCCGCCGCTCTGGGATATGAGGGAGAAGCCGCCCTTGGGAGGGGGGAAGGACGGGATGAAGGGAAGGCAGAGGCCGTTGGCCGTGTTTGCCACGGTGAGGCCGTTGGGCCCCACGAAGCGTATGCCGTAGGCGCGCGCCTTTTCCAGGAGCAGGTCCGCGAGTTTCTGGCCTTCGTCGTTCAGCTCGTTGAATCCGCCGGACGGGATGGCCATCCACCGGGTGCCTTTTTTTCCGCACTCTTCCACGAGGTCCGGGATGAGCTTGGAGGGCACCAGGGAAAATACCAGGTCAGGCGCGATGGGGAGGTCGCTGACGGTTTTATACATGCGGATGCCGTTGACATCGTGATCGTCGGACCGCGGGTTTACGCCCAGTATCCTTCCCTTGTATCCCCACCGGATGAGATTTTCGAGGACCAGCTTCGGTATGTTGTTCGGCTTTGATGAAAGCCCTATGATGGCGAGCGATTGGGGATTGAAGAGTTTGTCCATGGCAGTCTCCTGGATAATGATGCGGCTATGTATGTACAACATGCTGTGATTCTGGAGAACCAATGCCCGGCGCCGGATGGGTGCCGCGGTGGCCAGGTATCAGTCGCCGGCTATCATGACATTGGAGGCCTTCGCCACCGCGTATATCCTTGCCTTCATTCAGGTTGAGGGTGTTGGCCTATGTTTTTGTGATGATCGATATGATTTCCGTTCCTCCCGGCAGTTCGATAAAGACTTCCGAATTGACCGATCCGTGGACGACTTCATCCACTGTTCCCTTTACTTCCTTCCCTGCGCTGATTTTCATCGGGGCCTCCTTGATGAAATCCCCCCCACGAGGCGGGGATAATATGGGCATCAATAAAAAGACACAGGTGCTGAATGCCGCTGATTGAAATGTACAGATTCAGAAAAATAATGTCAATATAATTCAACCCCTTTGATGAGTATGAGGGGGCAAAACGGGAAACGTCGCCTATCGCCTGCGTATCTTTAATTTGATTTTAAAGGTTTCGATGATTCTTGCAATGCTGGATGCGGCCGCCGGTGAAAGGTCCGTCTCGGATGAGGGGGATGCCCCTGTCTTTATGAACCGGGTAAGTATCTCCAGCACGGTTTCGTCATCGATCCCGTCAATGGCGCCGGAAATGTATTTCATATCGACGGGGACATCGATAACGCCGTTTTCAACTCCGTTTCCCCCGCCCAGCAGGAGTAGCATGAGGGCCGAGCGGTCCAGCTGGACCTGGCCGGATTTTTTCTTTTCCAGGCTGCGGATATTTTCAAGGAGGACTTTTTCGGACATCTGCACCCGCTTGGCCAGGGTTTCCAGCAGGTTCGTGGTGAATTCCGTATTGTTCCGGACCAGGGCATCAAGGTTCTGGCGGTCGGCGACCGCTATGACGCAATCGGTAACGCAGCGGGCTGTCTCTGACCGGACATTTTTCCCAATCACGGCCATTTCGCCGAAGAGCTGTTCGTCGTCGACGGTGTCGATGGTGATGATCTCGCCGCTTTCTTTAGTCTTGTAGAAGATCACCGTCCCCTTTTTAAGCAGGTAGAACTCGGTCGCCATGTCGCCCTCGCTGTAGATGACCGTGCCGGAGGGCATGACCCTGATGTCCTGCATGGTCGATATGGGGCGCATGAAAAGCTTGCGGATCGACTCGAATCCCGGCAGCTTGAGGTTGAACACGATCCCCTTGAAGATGCGGAAGATGGTATACCGGACCATGAAGGGGAAGAAAAAATGGGCCGGCTGGTTGACAAGCTGTATGACGGAGCCCCGGGGCGCGCGGGGGTTGGTATGGTTTTCCCACACGATCACGCCTTCCATTTCCCCGGACGTGAAGGCGGGGCACTCGAAGCGGATCGTCTTCCGCGTCCCGATGCCGTACGGCTCCGCGGTCCTGAGAAAGCAGCTGGCCGGCGTGATGTCGTAGGTCACCAGTATTTCCTCGAATTCGCCGTTTGCGGTGACCTCGACGTCCGAAATGATGGGGATCTTGATCTTGCTGTTCTTGAAGAAGTTGGGATTTACCGCGCCGACCAAGATTAGGATCATGCTGATGGAAAAGGGGAAGATCCCCAGCATGATGATCTGGTCCTGGTGCGGGATCTGGAGCGTCATCAGCTCCATGAATTCCGTCCGGAAGGCGAGGCCGACAATGGCGCAGAGCATGAACAGGATGACGAAGATAAACCGCATTAAACCGGGACGCCACTGGAAAAAATTTTCAGGCTCGCGGTCCGGCATTCCCATGGACTGGAGGATCCAGCGTTCGTAGGAAGGCTGGTGAACGATTACGTGCCAGTCCTCGAAGCGGAGGCCCATCGCTTTTACCAGGTCGAGGGGGAGCATGGTCTGCGCCTGCGCCATGAGAATCTCCAGTATGATGACCAGGAAAATGAGGAGCGGCGAGGTCAGGTATGAGATGTAGCCGCCGGCAAGGATAAAGGTATCGAAGGCGCCGTGCAGTGCAATGGGGATCGCCAGGGACATGAGAGAATAGTAGATTCTGTTGATTCTCGTCTCGCT
Source organism: uncultured Spirochaetota bacterium (assembly GCA_937872225.1). Lineage (GTDB taxonomy): Bacteria > Spirochaetota > UBA4802 > UBA4802 > UBA5550 > RBG-16-49-21. The sequence continues at coordinate 91,239 of CALMRZ010000052.1, read as the reverse complement.
CATTTTGCGGAGGCCCAGGTAGTATCCCATGATGCCGCAGGTGGTCATGTGCAGGGGGACGGAAAAGAGGATGCGCACGGCGATGATCGGCAGCCCGAAGTTCATGGCGTAGGAAACGTTTTCAACGGCGGAGAACCCTATCCCGAACATCATCGCTGACAGGATCGATTCCATGATGCTGAATTTCGGGTAATAGTAGTGCAGCAGCATGATGATGAAGAAGGCGCCGATTTTTTCTATGGTGGCCGCCTTGACAAAGCCGGCGAACAGGGGATTGTCGATTGTGATGTACGGCGTCAGGTACGGTGATACCAGGAGTATCACCAGCGCGAAGGCGATCCCGGAGAAGAGCGCTTCCACGTGTTTCAGGTATTCAGGCTTGAAGGTGAAGTAGCGGAAATAGATTAAATAAAAGACCGGTACCGGAATAAGGGCGATCAGTATTTTTTCCCAGGTCATGACGGCGCCGCTGTGACAGGACTGTCAGGCCCCGCTCACAGTATGCCCTGAAGCGAGGAAAGTTGCAGGATACGTTTAACGTTTTCAGAGCAGTTTACAATGGTAAGATTCTTGTTGATCTCCTGGAGTTTCTTTTTCAAAGTCAGGAGTGTCCGGATGCCGGATGAATCGATGTAATCGACCAGGGCAAGGTCAATTTCAACATCCTTATCAAAAGACGGGATGCTGGCAACTTTGTCGTTAAAGGGCTTCAGGGTGGTAGATTCAAGATTGCCTTCGATTCCTATTTTTATCGGGTCGCCGGTCTGGTTTATTTTTATTTTCATCGTGGTCCTCTTGGATATGGCAGCAATATGGGTTTTATCCCTTTGTTAGTATTTTCGTGCTGTTATCCAAACTGATATAAAAAAAAATCAGCTCGGAAATTAAAAGAATCCTAATACTACTGATGTTATATGTCAACAATCTTTATTATATTATGCATAAATCCGTCTGTTCGGTATTAAAATTTGCATCCTGCATTTCCGTTATATCAATTTCACCGAATAGCTGGCTTGTTGCGCTTGACAAAAAAATCATGAAAAAACAGTAGTAATCCATATCAAGAGGAGGTGCCCATGAGCAGCGAATATATAGGATCAATGATACAGGACAGCATAAAAAAATATGGCAACGCCATAGCGATGCGTTATAAAGAAAATGGTTCATGGCATGAAATAACGTATAATGAGCTAGGTGAACGTATCAAAGAGGTTGCCAAAGCTCTTCTTGAGTATGAAGTAAAAGAAGGCGAGATGGTTGGCGTTTTCGCCCAGAATATGCCTGAATGGTCCATGGCCGATTTTGGAATTCTGTCGGTGCGGGGCGTGTCGGTTCCCATATATGCCACCAATACGGCCAAACAGGCGGAGTATATCGTCAATGACGCGGAAATCCGGGTATTGTTTGTCGGAGATAAGACTCAATATGAAAAAATACTATCATTTGTCGATTCATCAAAATATTTAAAGAAAATCATAGTATTTGACAGGAATGTCCAGCTGAAGGGAAGTCATTCGTTGTCTTTCGATAATTTTCTCGACATGGGGAAGAAATCAACGAAGGATTCCATTGTTGATGAAAGAACCGGGCGTGGGTCCGTTGACGATATCGCGACCCTGATATATACTTCGGGTACCACCGGAGACCCCAAGGGCGCGATCCTGACCCACGGCAATTTTGCCCACCAGTTCCGCGCCATCGACGAGCGCTTTTCCATCGGCGTCGGAGACCGGAGCCTCTGTTTTCTTCCGTTGAGCCACGCGTATGAGCGGACATGGTCATACTACGTGTTCCGGTCCGGCGCCGAGAACAATTATGTTGCAGACCAGAAGAAGATCGTTGAATACATGCCGGATGTGCGGCCCACGGCAATGGTAAGCGTGCCTCGCCTGTATGAGAAGATCTATTCCACGGTTTATGACAAGCTTAAAAAGGCATCTCCAGTCAAGGTCAGTATGTTCAACTGGGCGATACGGACGGGTAAAATCTACCAGTATAAGAAAAAAGACAGGAAATTCATTGGCCCCTGGCTCGCCCTTCGCCACGCCCTGGCCGATGCTCTGGTGTTGAAGAAGATACGCGATGTCGTGGGCGGACCGAAGAAGTTTTTCTCAGCCGGCGGCGCGCCCCTTTCCATTGATATCGAGGAATTCTTCTTCGCCGCCGGTCTCCTGATCTGTCAGGGCTACGGCCTCACGGAATCGTCGCCCATGATATCCTGCAACGCCCCCGGCGGATTCAAGTTCGGCACCGTGGGAAGGCCTATCAAGGATTGCGAGGTGAAGATAGATGATACGGGAGAGATCCTCGCCCGCGGCGGCAATATCATGAAAGGTTACTACAAGAAGCCCGAAGCCACGGCCGAGACCCTTGTCAATGGCTGGCTCAAGACCGGTGACGTGGGCATCATCGATGAGGACGGATTTCTGAAGATTACCGATCGGATAAAGGACCTCATCATTACTTCCCAGGGCAAGAACATCGCGCCACAGCATATCGAGACCCTGGTGGGCATGGACCACTATATAGAACAGATCGCGACCATCGGGGACAAGAGGAAGTACGTGACGGCCCTCATCGTGCCGTCCTTTACCGCCCTGGAAGAATGGGCCAAGGAGAACAATATAACATTCAGTTCCCGCGAGGAGCTGGTGAAAAATCCCGATGTTATCAAGTTTTACGAAAAGCGGATTGCCGATCAGTCAAAGGAACTGGCCAATTACGAGAAGATCAAGCGCTTCACCCTCATGCCGAAGGAGTTCACCCAGGATGGAGGCGAACTGACGCCGACGCTCAAGATCAAGAGAAAAGTTGTTGGCGAGAAGTACAAGGAACTCATTGATTCGATGTATGCCGGGGAATCCGGCGAATAAATGTTTGCAATGACGCAGGAATGGGCCCTGGAGCCCGTTCCTGTTTAGTAGAGGATAAAACTTCCCGTGCCCAGGAGCTGGCCCCCGTCTGTCCATACCTCGACAGTGTACCGGCCCTGGCCTTCCATAATCAATCGCCGCGACCAGGTCCCGAATCCTTCTTTTCTTCCGCCCCGTATTTCGCTAAGGGATATCGAAAGGAGTTTTCTTCCGTTATGGTACCACACATGGTGTATCCTTTCAGCCAGCCCGCGGGGAGCGAAGATAGAGGAATAAAAATAGACTTCCGGCGTTTCTTCCGCTTTTGCCCTGTTGAAGGGCGCCATTGGTTTATAGTCTTCGATATTGATGCACGCCGTGGCTTGTGTGAGCTTGAGCGGTGAAGGTGGTATCAGGCTCCTTCCGAACCAGAGCAGGGTAAAGGATAGAATTATACCGAGAAGAAAAATCATGGTGTTTTTCTTGTTCTTCAGCATGTCAATATGGGGATAGACAATGACAAGAACCGTTAGTGCTGCGATGCCCCCGGAAATGAGGAGGCTCCAGATGTTTCTCACGCCCAGGACGATCGGCAGGAGCAGATTGAGAACGCAGAAAAATGTTAGTGCATAGAACAAAGAGCCCTGCAGCGGGTGGCGTGCCACGAGGCGCTGGTAGAGTTCGAACCATCCTGCGATCACGGCCAGTCCCCCGAGTATCGGCGCAAAGAGAATATTGCGGGAAGGGAATGTCATGGATTCAAAGTAGAAGGGGAGAACAAAGAGGAGCATGTTGTTCAGGATAAATATCAGCGCCGTGTCCCAGAAGGATGCAAGTATGCCGGTTTTCTGTTTCAGCAAAGAGAGGCGGAAGGTGAGGTAGAAAAACGCGAAAATGACTGAGACTATTGCGATTGGAACATACTCGAATCCCTTCTTGAACAGGAAAAGGACCACGAGACTTGTTGAAAGAGAAAAAAGAGGCTGAAGCTTCATGATCCGCTGAATGCCGATCGGCCATAGGGCGAATATGGCGTAAAGGTATTTGATGAATCCGCGAAATCCTCCGGGATAATTGCTTCGCGGCGGAATGCCCTCGGTGTAGTATTTGATTGGATTTCGTATCATTGGTGACCTGATATAACAAATTGATTCGGGGTGAGATGTCAAATAATATTTTGATAGTTATCGGTTAATAATTTTTGGAAGTCGGTGATTCCCCAGTAAATGTTAATGCATGTTATTCCATCAATAATATTGAAGGAAAATAAATAATTCCGGTACAGATAGATATCGTATATTTTTTCAATACTATTTGTGGAAAAGATGGCAATTACGTTCTTGAGATATTTTTTAACAGAAAAAGCAATTATAGCCGAAAGAGACATCTTGTAAATTTTACGCAAATCCAGACAGCATTCATATTCATCCTCACGTAACGTAAGATGAAATTTTGACCAATTGCATTTGCTGTCCCGGGACTGGTATTTAACCGGAGAATTAAATACTTGAATTTTTTTCGAATCATCGAGGAATTGTTTTAGCAATAGCCGAATCAGGTAACTCCGTGACATGTGCAACTGACTCGAGGCTTTGCCAAGCTCAATTATGATGGTTTTGTTCATGTTTATGGTGGTTTGGATTTCCATATGATACTCCTTGATTTCATATTTAAAAGAGTATAACGAATAATGATCATTATAATAAAAAATTTCTGATAGTTATCGGTAAATTTTTTAAATAAGATATTGGACTTTAAGAAGAGTTATCTTTTTCTCGGTTTAGCCCTGCTTGTTGGTTCTGCTATGCGCGGATCATCCGGCCAATAGTGTCGGGGATACCTGCCCTTGAGCTCCTTTTTTACTTCTGGGTATGCACGGTCCCAGAATCCGTCAAGATCCCGGGTGATTTGTATCGGTCTGCCCGCCGGAGATAAAAGATGGATCAGCAGCGGGACCCCGCAAAGTTTGGGGGTCTCCGTTGAGCCGAAAAACTCCTGGATACGGGCGGCTAGTATCGGGATCTCCCCGAATTCATAATCAATAGTCGTGCGGGTCCCTGATGGTAGGGTAAATTGATCCGGAGCCAGGCTGTCAATGGTACGCAGGTTTTCCCAGCCGAGGCGGCTTTTCAGGGCATTCAGGACAATTTCTTTATCAAACAAGGTGTCGCCGGAATAATTACCATAAGGTATAAGCCACTTTTCTAAATCTAAAATCAGCGATCCCGGAAGGAAATCAGGCAATTTGCTCTGACCCCCGTGTTTTTGCACAAATTTAATTTTTGCACATAATCGCTTTGCTTGGTCACTCCAAGGGAGACACTCAAGACCTTCTTTAATAATTCGTTCCTGTGCTAATTGGCGGAGTTCTTTTTCCGGGGGTATGGTGTCGCTGTGTTCGGTAAGGATAAGTTTCCCCAGCCGTACCAGTGACCGTGACCGCGGCACCCATCCTTCCCATTCAATATGATGCTCAACCACCGGCTGGCCTGCCATCCCGCTTTCGAGATCGCCGATAGTTATCGGTGCTGCCAGGAAGATTCGGGCATCAGTCTCTCCGCCGTCAAGTTCCGCCGCGGCAAGGAATTCCGCGCTACCCATGTCCCCCGCCAGCCGTGCCCCTCGGCCGGTGGCCAGGAGCCACCGCGAAACGCCGCCACCGCCCGTCCGGCGTGCAGCCCGGTCCGGGTATGCCAGGAGGAGCAGTTTCCCCGCCAGTTCCGGGTCGATATCGGCTGCCTTGATGGTACGGTGCTCTGACCCCGCCAGGCGAAGGACCCTCCGGGCCTCTTCATCTATGCGGCGGGCCGCCCCTTCCGGCAGTGCGCTGCGTTCGCCCCTGCTCCAGGCCGACCAGGCCTTGATCCGGTCGCGGAAATCGGGGTCTTCGCCGCCGATATGGTCTCCCTCTTCCAGTAATGCCGCCGTCACCGCCGCTGTGGCGAGCCATCCCCGCTCGGCGGCGCACATGACCATGCGGCCAAGACGCGGATGCAGCCCCATACCGGCGGCTCTGCGACCGGCGTCTGTTATCCGGCCATTATCATCAATAAGATCAAGGTCCTTCAGTAGGTTGCCGGCCCGTTCCACTGCGGCCCGGGGAGGAGGGGTCAGCCAGGTAAGACCCAGGGGCGATGCTCCCCACAGGGCCGTTTCAAGCACCAGCGGAGCGAGATCCGACTCTGTTATCTCCGGCGGTGAGAAATCCTCGCGCCGGTCGGTTTCACTCCACCACCGCAGGCAGACCCCGGGACCCAGCCTTCCGGCCCTTCCCCTGCGCTGTTCCGCCGATGCCCTGCTGATGGGCACGGTGTCCCAATGGTCCATACCGGTGCGCGGCAGGTACCGGACCCTGCGCTCGAGGCCGCTGTCCACAACGGACCGCACGCCGGGGATGGTCAGGCTTGTTTCCGCCACGTTCGTCGACAGGATGATCCTGCTCTGACCCCGGGCTGGCGGGTTCAGCACCCTGCGCTGTTCCTCGGGCGGGAGCTGGCCGTGAAGGGTGACGATTTCTGCGCCGATGTTCGGGTAATTCCGGGCGATGGTTTCCCGTGTGCGGTTGATCTCCCTGAACCCGGGCAGGAACACCAGGGTGTCGCCGGCTTCCGCGGCTGCTGTCCCCCGGACCTCTGCTGTCAGGCGCGCCGCGCCTTCCCACGGCTTTTCATTGGACCGCGGGGGCCGGTACAGGACGCGCACCGGGGACGTCCGTCCCGGCACTGAAATGAGTTTGATATCGCCGAAGACCGAGCGGATGTCGCCGGCCGGGAGCGTCGCCGACATGAAGAGTATCCTGATATCGGGCCTGATGGTCGCGCGGCAGTCCCAGGACAGGGCGAGGGCAATGTCGGCCTGGAGGTTCCGCTCGTGGAACTCGTCGAAGATCAGGGTCCCGTATCCTTCAAGGGACTGGTCGTTCTGTATGATGCGCGTCAGGACCCCCTCGGTAACCACCTCGAGGCGGACTCCCGCGCCGGTCACTGTCTCGGTCCTGGTGCGGAGCCCCACGGTCTGCCCCATTTTTTCCCCGAGGAGCGAAGCGATGCGGTCCGCCGCTGCGCGCGCCGCTATCCTTCGCGGCTGGAGGAGCAGTGTCTTTGACCCGGTATATGCCTTATGGGAAAGGAGCCGCCATGGCACCAGGGTCGTCTTGCCCGCGCCGGTTTCGGCGTGGAGCAGGAGGATTCCTTCCCGGGCCAGGGCCCCGGCTATATCGTCAAGATGCGGATATATCGGCAGGGATTGAATTTCGTTCTCAGCCATGGGGAAACTATTCGCCGACGGTGCTTAGCCTTCAACTTTTATTTAATAAAGCGGTCCGGTTTTATGGATCCTGTTCCCTGAGCAGGGCGGATTGACATTATTCCCGCGTTATCCGTCCTTCAACTTTCGCCTCGATCTTCCCCTGCTTGCGTATCGTGTCCACCAGGAGCTCCCTGAGGGGAAGACCGGTCTTTGTCGAGGGCTTGCCGGTGAAGACCTTGTACCCGTCGCCCCCGGAGTACATGAAGTCGGTGACGGTGACCGTGTAGGTCTTTGCCGGATCAAGGGCGGTTCCGCCGACGGTCACGTCTTCCACGCCTTTGCCCTTGATTTTAAACCTGATCCCCGACACGTGAAGAAACCCGCCGTCCTCGTCCTCCCGGTTCCCCATGACTGACCGCGCAAGCGCCTCCAGCACTTCGGCGCCGGTGAGCTTCGCCACGATGATCTCGTTCGGGTAGGGCATCACCTTGAAGACGCCCTCGATGGTGACGGGGCCCTTGTCCAGGCTGGAGCGGAGGGAGCCCGCGTTGATGAAGGCAATGTCGGAGCTGGTGTAATTGCGCATGATGTCCGAAACGAAATTCCCCAGGTTCGTTTCCTCGTAGCGGATGCGGCCCCGCTCGCCGTCGAGGAACACCAGCGATTCGCCCACCACTTCCTTGAAGGTCGCGTTGAGCTTGGCGTTGTAGGAATCGAGTATTTTCGTGACTTCCGGGTCCTGCTTTAGTTCCGGTGTCACCGGTATATACGCTGATTTTTCAATAACCGCTTTTTTTGTTTTCGGGTTGAATGCGATGTCAAGCCTTCCGAGGTAGCGCCCTTTTTCATAGGCCTGGAACACCGGGACGCCCGCCGCGTACTTGACCGGGTCGAAGAGGATCTGGTCGTGGCCGCCGATGATGGCGATAAGCCTCGGGTTGGCTTTCGCGATTTCCGAATCGGTCTGGAACTTGCTGTGCGAGAGGAGGAGCACCGGGCCCTTGCCCCGGGCCTTCCGGAAATGTTCCGTCACGGTCGCGATGGAGTCGAGGACATCGACCTTTTCCACGTTGGACGGCGCCGTGGTTACCAGGAGCTCCGTTGTTGTAGCGCCGATGACCGTGAGGACCGCCCCCGTGCCGAGGGGAAAGGATACCGACGGCTCATTCATCAGTGTGCGGCTCTCCTTCCAGATGATGTTGGAGCTGATGATGGGGAATTTCGCGATCTTCTTGAGGTTGAGAAAGTTGTCGAGGCCGAAGTCGAACTCGTGGTTTCCCACGGTCATGGCGTTGACGCCCATGGCGTTGAAGATCTCTATGTCCGGCCTGCCCTGGAACACCGTGGACATCGGCGTACCCTGCAGCACGTCCCCCGCCACCAGGAGATACGTCCTGGTTCCTTTCCTGCCGTTCTCCGCGCGAATTTCCTTCACCAGCGACGCTATGCCGGCAATGCCGCCCACGTCCGCGGATGAACCGTCCTCTTTTCTCGCCTTGAAGGGCATCAGGTTCCCATGGAGGTCGTTGAAGAAGAGGATGGTGGCCCTGAGGCTCCCGGTTTCCGGCTGCTTCTTCTTCGAAGGCGCCGTCTTGGCCCACAGTGCGTCCCGCGCGTTCCATGACCGGTCAGCGTCGTTCCGGCCAACGATCTCCGCGCCGGTTCGATACACCGGGGCAAGCCCGGCCGCAAAAATGAGGGCGAGGATAAGAAGCGAAATGCGTCTGCGTGGTTTCATGTGGGATTCCTCCGGGTGGCGTTTTTCTTCGCGATGATTCTCTACTATGGCGTTTGCATGAATAAAATCAATCAATTAATTTCATCCCCGAATTTGTGCCTGTATCGTGAAAATAATGTTTGCAGCGCAGGTGACGGCCTTTGCCCTGTCTGTCGATTTCAGGTCATGGAGGGATTACGCCAAACGGTTTTTTAATCCGTGACGGTCACCTAATCTTTTTTCTTTTTTTCCGGCAGCAGAATTGACAGCAGGATCGACCCGACCAGCAGCGCTCCCACCACCGACAGGGCGATCGATACCGGTATCTTGTAAAAATCGGATATGAGCATCTTCACACCGACGAAAACCAGGATGAGGGAAAGTCCGTAGTTGAGATAATTGAAGAGCTTCATAATACCCGATACGGCGAAGTAGAGGGCGCGGAGTCCCAGTATGGCGAAGATGTTGGACGTGAACACGATGAAGGGATGGAGCGTAATTGAAAGTATGGCCGGTATAGAGTCGATGGCAAAGACTATGTCCGTTGTCTCGATCACGAGAAGGACGACGAAAATGGGCGTTGCCACCAGCTTTCCCGCTTTCTTGATGAAAAAATTCCCGCCCTTATAGTTGTAGTCGACGGGATAGACCTTGTTGAAGGCCCGGAGGGCGGGGTTCTTCTCCGGGTGGATCTCCTTTTCTTTTTCAAAGGCCATCTTGATACCGATGTAGACGAGGAACGCCCCCAGGATGTAAATGGCCCAGTGGAGCCGCTGGATGATCGCAACGCCTGCCAGGATGAAGGCCGCCCTCATGACGATGGCGCCCAGGATCCCCCAGAAAAGGATCTTGTGCTGGTACCGCGGCGGAATGTCGAAGTAGGTGAATATCAGGATGAACACGAAGATATTGTCAACGCTCAAGGCCTTCTCTATGAGATAGCCGGTGAGGAACTCCAGCGCGTAATCGCGCCCCATGTATAAATATACGCCGACATTGAACAGGAGCGAGAGGATGATCCAGAAAAGGGTCCAGAGGAGCGCTTCCCTGACCATGATGTCACGGTCTTTTTTCTGGAGCACCTTGAGGTCAAGGACCAGCATTCCCACGATAAAGGCGACAAAACCGATCCATAGCAGCGCTTCTGTCATTTGGTTGGATCCTTATGGTATTATTGTTAGTCTTTGATATAAGTATTGTTGCATGATGTCAATGCAATTATTTCGAAACCGCGGTCCCGATCTTTTTATCGAGCCGCATCCGCACCACCTGGTAGATGATCGGTATCAGGGAAATAACAATGATGACAATCACTACCAGTGAGAAATAATTTTTCACCAGGGGGAGATTGCCGAAATAGTACCCCGAAAGCACGAATAGTGCCGGCCACAGGATGCCGCTGAAAATATCAAAGGCGAGGAACTTTGCGTAGTTCATCCTGCCGATTCCCGCCACGAAGGGCATGAAGGTCCTGATGATCGGGGCGAAGCGCCCGAAGATAACGGCCAGCCCGCCGTGCTTTTCGTAGAATTCATGGGTGCGGTCAAGGTGTTTTTTGTTGAGGAAGCGCACGTCTTCCCGGTGAAAAATCTTCGGGCCGATGGAGCGCCCGATCCAGTAGTTGACGTTGTCGCCGATAATGGCGGCGGCGGGAAACACGGTCATCAGGATCGTCACGTCGAAGGAGCCTATGCCGGCCAGGGCTCCGGCCGCGAAAAGGAGAGAGTCGCCCGGAAGGAAGGGCGTGACCACGAGGCCCGTTTCGCAGAACACGATCACGAACAGGATTACATACGACCAGATGCCGAAGGTCTGTATGATTATGTCAAGGTATTTGTCCACATGCAGGACAATGTCGATCATTTTCAGCATTGTTTCCACAGCATGTTCTCCGCTCAGTTTAAATATCAATGCCGTGAAACGCTATGGAAAGGCAATTTCTTTGTCAAGAACATATAATGACGGGTGCCGATGGTGACGTGGCGCCGCGACGGTTCACCGCTTTTTTGGGGTTTCCCGGATAAAGAAAATGCTTGCAAATCCGCGAGTATGCCGGATTAAAATGTAACGATTCCCCGCGTAAAAACGAGGGTAGAATATCACGTTATCAAACAGGAGGTTTTTTCGTAATGAAAAACTATATTATCGGCATTGTCTGTTTCAGCATGGCGATTACCGCCTTTGCGGGATGCAAAAAAAAGGACACCACCGTCGAGAATTTAAAGAGTGCGATCACCGGCGAGACAACGGCGAGCAAGAAATATGCCGCCTTTGCGCAAAAAGCAAAAGAAGAGAAACTCGACAAGATAGCGAAACTCTTCGAAGCGGCTTCCAATGCCGAGGCCGCCCACGCCAAAAAACACACTGCGGTCCTGGAAAAAATGGGTGAGAAAATGGGAAGCCTGGACATCAAGGTCAACGTAAAATCAACGAAGGAAAACCTCGATGACGCCCTTAAGGGCGAGACCTACGAGATTGATACCATGTATCCCGATTTTATCAAAAAGGCGAAGGAAGAAGGTAAGGATGAGGCGGCTAACGCCTTTGATTGGGCCTTCCAGGTTGAGAAAATGCACCAGGCTTTCTACAAGGCGGCCATCGATGCTCTCGCCAAGAATGATCTGAAGAACCTATCCGACACCTATGCCGTGTGCCCGGTATGCGGCAATACCGTCGCCGGTAATGCGCCGAAAACATGTCCGATTTGCGGCGCTGCCCAGGCTGATTTCCTGGTAATAAAATAATGCGACCTGCCCGGGGGCGGCGCCATGGGGCGCGCCCCGGGAGGGCTCTTTTGAATTACGAATTAACCGGCCCCCTTTTTCGGATCTATCAGAGATTCATTTTAAAGAAATATTGTCTTATATGTGTTCCTGAATAAAAACCGCCCGCATGGATGGGCCGTGTTTGATGAAATATGTCGCATTACCAGCGTGATCGAAACGAACTGACACGATGTTTGAAAAAAATTATTTATTGTATACAGAATTCCTGTTGACATCAAATTATTTTTGATGTATTTGATTTTTTGTCTGTAACGGTTTAACACTTCATTTCCGGTCTTTAGAATAAACCATATCGATACTTCTGTGGGGATTTTTGGAGGCTGTATGCGCAAGGGAAAGATTTTCACTCGCTATGATTACGAAAGGCTTTGGGGCATTATCCAGAACAAGGAATGTGTCTCCGGCGATGAAGCAGGGAACATGAAGGCCCTGAAGCGAGACCTTGAGCACTCCCGCCTCGTGGAACCGGGGGAAATACGGTCCAACATCGTAACGATGAATTCGAAGTTCTACCTGAAAAACCTGGGCAACGGGAAGAAAGACATCTATTCCCTGGTGTTTCCGAAGGACAGCACCGAGAAAAACAAGATAAGCGTATTCTCGGGCCTCGGCATGCAACTGCTGGGCAGCACCATCGGGACGGTCGTTAAGCCCAATCCGTCGGGTGAACAGTATTATATTATCGACGATATCGTGTATCAGCCCGAGGCGGCCGGCGATTATCATCTCTGATCGTCGGGACTGTACCGTAACCGGCGTCGTACGCCCCTCCTTTTTAAGGCATTATTCTGCCGCGTTGCACTCCCGGTTGACATTGTCAGGCGGACCGCGCTGCTGTTTTAAAACAGGAGAGGGGGTATACTGCGCCGGACCGCCGAGATGCGAGATCATCAATGGTTATACCGGAGTATAACAATGAAACCACCCGAGAAAAGAATTTCTTCGATCGCGGCTATGGCACTGTTCGTCATCTGCTGCTTCTTTGCCATGTCTGCCTTGCCCGTTGAGGCAGACGGACAGGGATCAGTCCGTGATCAGAAACTGGTGATAGAGAAGGGCAGAAAGTCGCTGGGCGCCGCGTCACTGGAATACCGGGAGGGGGTGCCGTTCCTAACCCTGTACGGGGGGTACTATGACATGGGGTATCAATACGGCGCCCTCATGAAAGACGAGGTCCGCTCGGCCTACGGCGAGATGAAGAAGTCCATAGACGCTTTTTTCACCCTGGTGCCCCCGGTGCTGAGGCCCCTGGCCAGGCTCATGTACAATTGCAAGGCTTCGAAAAAGGAGAGGACGATTCCGGAACACTACCGTCAGGAGCTCCGCGGTTTCGCCGATGCCGCGGGCATTGATTATGATACCGTCATCAGGACCATCTTCTCCTCCGACATTGTCGGCAGCCTGTCGTGCACCTCTGTCGTGGTGAACAGCAGGGGCACCATGATCCATGGCAGGAACCTTGATTTCCCGCCCACCACCCTCGGCCGCTACCCCCTTATCATCGAATACCGGCCTTCCGGCAAAAAGGCCTACACCCTTGTCGGCATCGTGGGGTACCTGCCGGCCCTGAGCGGCCTGAACGATTCGGGCATATCGGTCACCCTCAACATCAGCTTCCTGGTGGAAGAGAACCGGAAGGCGGGCATGCCGGCGGGCTACAAGATCAGGGAAATCCTGGAATCGGCGGGGTCTATGGCCGACGTCGATTCTCTCATGAAAGGTTACGCCGGCGACGGCGGGTGGTTCTTCACCATCGCCAGCGCCGGCGATAAAACGGGCGCCGTGTATGATATCGCGGGGGGCGATATCAGGAAGAGCCCCCTCGCGCAGGACTTCGTTTTCGTTGAGAACAGGTTCCTCCACGAAGAATTGAATTTCAGGTACAAGCATATCGAGGAATCAGCGTCGGACCTGAACGAAAACCGGGTCTGCAAGGTTTCTGAAATGGGGAAGACGGTCCGGAGCGTGGACACCATGGCGGCGCTGCTGCGCAACACCGACTACTACGGCTACAGGAACGCCCACGGCAAGTTTACCGTCAACAACTATGAAACGGTCCAGTCGATGATTTTCCTGCCCGGGTCCGGCGATATCTATTTCAGCTATGCCCCCATGTATGCGGGTTATGCCAGGATGATTTCCTACAACCGCAACACCGGGAAGGTCGCCGTGCGCAGCCCTGCTGACCCGCGTATCGACAGCGCCGAAGTCAGGGAACTCCTTGCTTCGGCCGACCGTTTTTATGCCGATCCTGTCGGGGCGCTGAAGGAGATCAGGCCCGAAGAGGCCAACCTGCTCCAGATCAACTTTGCTTATCTGATGTGGAATTTCGACCATGACCTGTACGACCTCGGGAAGCTCGTCCCGGCGATTGACCGGTTCCTTGCCAGGTATCCCGATGACGCGTCCCTGATAAAAATAAAGGCGGAGGCCCTCGTCGGCGCCGGGCGCTATGCCGAGGCGTTGCCCCTTCTGGAGGAGGGCCTGAAATCCCGGATAGCCGCCGCCGGCGACACCATGAGGCTCCATGCCCTCATGGCCCGGGCCTGCACGAAAATCGGCCAGAGTGAGCGCGCTTCACGGCATGCCCGGGAGGCCCTCGATATGCTTTCACGCTACCGGCTGAATGATGAACAGAAAAAGCTGAAACGCGAGCTCGAAAGGATCAGATGATGAACGGCGCGTCAACATTACCCGTATTATATCAGGCACGCCGGCACCTTCGCAGGCGCGGTCTGTCCGCCATGTTTTTTTTTGCTTGCACAAATGTAACCGTCCGGTTACAGGTGCCCCTTATAAATGACCCTCACACGGAAGCGCCGTCCGTATCGGTGATGCGGTGGGTTGTCGAGCCGTGTGTATGATAATGCCACTGTTGCGGTGTAAACAATGAAAGCATTCTTCAATGATATCAAAAAAGTGTTCGTTGAAAATAAAAAAATGGCCATGTGCGGGGCGCTCCTCACCCTGACCCTTGTTGTATATTTCATTTCCTGGCATTTTACCATTATCACCTTCGGGTCGATTTATTCGGTCCTGGACGTGGGGGACCTCTTCATCAGGCGCGCCAATTACTATCTCCTGGAAAGCTTCCTGTTTGCGAGCGCCGCCTGCATCGTCATGATCACGGTCCGGAAGCCGCTGATAAAGAGAATTTTCATCGGCTTATTCCTGGCGGTTTTTGCCGTTTCCGAAATTATACGCATGGTCGACTGGGGCGCCCTCTATTTCATGGGCAACCATATCGACAGCAACTTCTGGGCCCACGCCTTTTATGCTGACGGCCTGGTTTTCCTCATAGCCAAGGAATCGCTGGCGCTGTATGTGACCGTCGGGCTCTTTTTTGCCGCGGTGCACCGCATCCTGAAAAAAATGTACCTGATCAGCAACGCGGAGAATTGATCCATGAAACTGAAGCTCGCCCTTGTCGTCATATGCATAAACTGCGCCGCCTGCCTGTTGGCGGGAGGCTTTGTCTATTCGCTGTTCTCCCTGGGAAACTATATCCGGGACAAAAAGATGGAGGCCCGCGCCGAGGCGGATAAAAAGGCCGGTGCCGGCAAGAATGTCGTTGACCTGAAGCTGGACAATAAGGCCCTTATGGACCGCGAAAAAACCTTTGACGCCGCAAAGACCATCAAGGAGAGCTATTCGAAAGTAAAGACCGGCAATCCGCAGATCTATACCAGCCTTCCGGAGATGGAATTCTTCCGGTCATTCTATATGTTCTATTTCCTGTCGCATCAGCTCAGTTCCAGGGAGGTAACGCTGGATCCCGAAATAGTCAGGGGATTCCTGAAGAAGGGCCAGCTCCTCTACTCGATGGACAGGAAATATCCATTCATGAAAAAGAGCATCTATCTTGACCGGTCCCGGAAAAGCTATAACAAGCCGGCCATCCGCCCCGGCACCAATATCGTTATTATTTTCGTGGAATCCCTTTCCAGCTTTTTCCTCAAGGAGGAAATACATGGTGTGAAAGGGCTCATGCCCAATATCCGGGAGATGGGGCGGGAGTCCTTTGCCTTTACGGACATGTATAATTCGAGCTATCCGACCCTCAAGGGCCTTATCGCCGCCCTGGGGTCGGCCTTATACCTGCTTGACGAGGAAGTGGCCGGGACCCGCATCCCGGTGCCGTGCCGTTTCCTGTTCCTTTCTAATGTCCTCAAAAAGCTCGATTACACGACCATCCATATCCAGGCGGGGAGCGAGCGCTTCATCGGTATGAAGAACCTCTTCACGGAGCGGGAAGGATATGATTATTTTTACGGCAGCGAAAGCCTCCTCCTCGACAATATCAGCAGGCTCGAGAGGGGTTTCGGCGTCGATGACGAGAAGGTCTTCGACTTTACCATCGAATGGCTGGAAAAGTATAAGGGGAATAAACCGTTCCTGCTTACCATTTCCACCATCAATTCGCACCCCCCCTACAAGGGATCGTACAAGCATCCAGGCTCAGGCGGCAACCCGATGCTTGACGGATTGCATTCCACCGACAAGGCCTTCGGCACGTTCTGGGAATTTTTCAAGAAGTCGCGGTTCAGCGGCAACACCGTTCTGATCCTCACGGCCGACCATGCCATGGGAAACAGCAACGAATATACTTCCTTCGTCAGGAATTTCGAGGATCATTACAAGCCTTTCTTCGACACCATCCCCTGTTTCATCCGTTTCCCCGGCGGGGCCTGGAACGGGGTCAGGAACGGCACGCACTGTGTCAGCCTTGACCTCACGCCCACCATCCTGGACATGATGAACCTGGACCTGGCGAATCCCTTCATGGGCCTTTCCATTTTCTCCGAACGCCCCTATTACAGGCCCGATAAAGCAAATCTGAATCTGAAGTATGATGAGAAGCAGTATGAAACGGCTAAGAAGATCCTCGGCTTCTATCTCAACACCTATCGCGAGGACAGGATACTTCCCCGGGACTTCAAGGTGCAGTTATATTAAAGGGCGGGTGATGTCCGGTGCTGAATAAAATCGCGTCACTGCTTGCCGCTAAAAAGGACGGCGCCGGCGGCGATGCCGGGGGCCGCGACAGGCGCATCACCATCGCGGCCTGCGTACTCCTCCTTGAAATGGCCGGGGCCGATGACGAATTCGCGGCATCGGAAATGGACAGGATACGGGAAATCCTCACCGGGGACCTTGCCGTTGCGCCGGACGATGTCGGGGCGATTCTTGCCGTTGCCGGGGAGGAACGGGAAGGGGCCATGGACCTCTGGACCTATACCAACGTGATCAACGAGAACTACAGCAAGGCGGAAAAACTGAAGCTTATCGAAATGATATGGGAAATCGCCTACTCCGACGGGCGTCTTGACCAGTACGAGGACCACCTTGTCCACAAGCTGGCCAACCTGCTCCACGTGTCCCACGGCGAGCTCATCTCAGCCAAGCTCAGGGTCAAGGAATTACTGAACCGGTCATAGGGAGGCGGCGGTGACGATGCCCGAAGCCTTCAGGTAGTCCCCGATGCCGTCCAGCACCATCTGTATGCCGATGGTCGCCACAATGAGGCCCGTTATCCGGATCAGTGCCCCCATGATGTGGTGCCGGTCCAGGAAGCGGCTGATATACCGTGACGCGAGCATGACGGAGAGATTGACGGCCACGGCGGCAAGGACCGAGAGGGACGTTGTCGCCGCGCCGTAGGTCGCGGGGAAGGAAACCGACGCGGCTATGGTGGCCGGCCCGGCTATCATCGGCGACGCCAGCGGCACAATGGACATTTCCTCGAGCTTCTGCTTCTCGTTCAATTCGAAAAACAGGCCCTTGTTCAGGGCTTCGAAACCCCGGAAAAACAGCACCAGTCCCCCGACAATCTTGAATGAATAGATCTGCACGTGGAAAATTGACGTTAATATGAAATTACCTATAAAGACAAAAGAGAGAAGGATGACGGCCGCTATGACGGTGGATTTCACTGCTATGCGGCGGATGTCGGCGCCGGTCGTCTTTTCCGAAAGCGTTGAAAGAAGAAATATCTTGCTGATGGGGTTGATCAGCGCAATGAAGGTAAGGACGCAGTCCAGGATTGTTTTCAGGTCAGCTGCCATTCGGTTCCGCGCGGTTATTTGAAGAGAACGCCCATCCTCTTGATTGCCAGGTCGTAGGTCTCGTCAAGGGACAGCTTGGACTTGTACCCGGCAGCGTTCCGGTGCCCGCCGCCCCCGTTTTCCATGGCTATCTTCGCGACATCAAGCTCGCCCTTCGTCCGCATGCTAACCTTGACGGGGCCGTCAACGTCCTGTTTGACCAGGAGACTCGCCACCACCCCCTTGACGGTAAGGGGCATGTTGATGGCCGGCTCTCCCTCGGTGAAGGTGGCGCCCGACGCCTTCAGCATCTCCGGCGTGAGCTTCATGGCGATCATTTTGCCGCCGTGCAGCACCTCCATGGTGGAGAGGATCTGGCCCCGCAGCTCGAAGC
The DNA here is from genome assembly GCA_937872225.1 of uncultured Spirochaetota bacterium. Classification (GTDB taxonomy): domain Bacteria; phylum Spirochaetota; class UBA4802; order UBA4802; family UBA5550; genus RBG-16-49-21. Next base: position 73,198 of record CALMRZ010000052.1, on the reverse strand, counting down.
TCGTGAGGGCGTTCTGCTCGTATATCTGCTCGTGGATGAAGAAGGGGACGACCCCCAGCTCCTCCAGGTGCGCCGCGATGCGGAAGGTTTCCGGCGACGTCTTGGGATAGACGAAGGACCCGGTGTCGAAGACGATACCCGCGAAGAGGGCCTGGGCCGCCCGGAGGGATATCGGCTTGCCGTAATGCATGATGATGTGGTACATGATCTCGCAGGCCGACGAGGCCTCGGCCTTGACTATGTTTGAGCCCACCCTCTCGGCGTCGCCCTCATGGTGGTCCACGATGAAATAGGCGCGCACCTTGTCCTTCAACACATGGTACGCGGACCCGATGTTGTCGTAATCATTGGTGTCCAGCACCAGCTGGGCGTATTCGGTGATGTCGCCGGGCAGGACGAAGCCGCCGTTCATCACGTTGATGTCATGTTCCATGTCAAGGAACTGGAAGCTGTCCGGCGTCGGATCGGAGTTGATGATCAGCGGCTTTTTACCCAGGTTTTTCAGGAGCTCGAACATGGCGATTTCGGCGCCGAGGCCGTCCCAGTCCGGGCTCTCGTGCGTCGAAATGACGAATTTGTCATACTTTGCGAGGAATGCGTCGAGATAGCCTAACTCTTCCTTCATTAAAGGGCCCTGGCCGCCTGTTTCGTTAGTAGCGGGAATCCCATTTCCTCCCGGATCGCCACGTACTGCTCGGCGCAGCGCCGCGCGATGTTGCGCACCCGCGTGATGTACCCGACGCGCTCCGTCACCGAGATGGCGCCGCGGGCGTCGAGCATGTTGAAGACATGGGAGCATTTCAGCACGTAGTCATAGGCGGGCAGCACGATCTTCTGCTTCGGGTTGTCCAGGATGGCAAGGCATTCCTTCTCGTATTGGTCGAAGAGCTTGAAGTGAAGCTCGGTGTCGGCGATGTTGAAGTTATAGTGCGAGAACTCGAATTCGCTCTGGCGGTGTACGTCGCCGTACCTGATGTTCTCGTTCCACATGATTTCGGTGAAGTGGTTGACCCCCTGCAGGTACATGCATATCCGCTCCAGGCCGTAGGTCAGCTCGACCGATATGGGCGAGAGCTCCATGCTGCCGCACTGCTGGAAGTAGGTGAATTGCGTGATCTCCATGCCGTCGAGCCACACTTCCCATCCGAGGCCGGCGGCCCCCAGGGTCGGCGACTCCCAGTCGTCCTCGACGAATCGGACATCATGCTCCTCGAGCCTGATGCCCAGGTGCCGGAGGGAATCGAGGTACTGGTCCTGGACGTCCACGGGGGAGGGCTTCAGGATGACCTGGTACTGGTAGTAATGCTGCAGGCGGTTTGGATTGTCGCCGTAGCGGCCGTCGGTGGGCCGCCGCGAAGGCTCGACATAGGCGACTTTCCACGGCTCCGGGCCCAGGACGCGCAGGTAGGTTGCCGGATTGAAGGTGCCGGCCCCGACTTCGAGGTCATATCCCTGGATTATAAGGCATCCTTTTTCGGCCCAGTATTCATTAAGTTTCGCGATCAGGTCCTGAAAAAACATTTCAAACTCCTCGGTGAAAGGGGCCCCGGGCCCCGCGGTGGTTATGGCAGGCACATGGCCGTGCAATAAATTTGTCCGTAAAATGATTTTAGTCAAGTAATTAATTTGAGGACACGGTGACGGCGGAGCTACGCGCCCCCCCTTTTTTTTTCGGAGTGCGCGACGATGCCTAAAAAATTGTCGGGACCTGGGTCTCGTAGGATTCGTGAAGGGATTTGTGCAGTATCTCGAAGGATTTTCGGTCCGTCAGGTTGAAAAAACTGAGGACGTCTTCATCGATGAATTCGTAACGGAAGCGGTTTTTGTCGATTTCCACCAGACAGTCCGCCAGGTAGACGATGTAGATGATCTGTTTCAGGTTTTCCGGCGCCATGTGGGGCCGGTGGTGGAATTCGATGGTCTTCACCAGCGACTCGTTGAACTTCCACTTGTTGAAAATCATCCCCCCCAGGGTGCTGTGGGACAGCCCCAGGCTTATCTCCTCCAGGAGGTTCGAATCGTCGATTCCCTTGAACCCCGCGAGGTGCTGGAGCTTCTTGAGGATCGGCGATTTCAGTGAGAACATCACGATGTAGCCGATATCGGAGAGGAGCGCCGCCAGGTAGGTGAACTCGCCCGCCTTGATCTTGTTCATCTGCATCGCGATCTTCTGCGCGTACGCGGCCCGCTTGTATGAATCCTTCCAGACCGACTCCGAGCGTTTGTAGCGCGCGTCGAGGACCTTGTAAACGCCGGTGGCGAGGAGGAGGGTGTTGATCCCCTTCACGCCGATGATCTTGACGGCGTCCTCGATGGTCTCGGTTTTCTTGACGGTGAAATACCCCGCCGAGTTGGCCAGCTTGAGGATCGATGTCGTGAGGCCCGGGTCCATCGATATGGCGGCGGCGATCTCCTTTATGGTCGCGTCCGGGTTTGCGCAGAGCTTCTGGATGTGGAGTATGTTTTCGGGAAACGCGGGGATATCCTTTATCTCCTTCAGTATCTCCTCCGCGATCTGGACCCGGGAGCGGATCTTGTCCATGTCCTGGGGTATGGCAATGGCCGCGATGGTGAGGTCGTTCTTCCGGTAGATCTTGAACGCGTCGGGAGGCATGCCGATGTTCTTGAAAATCATCAGGGCCATGATGAGGCCGAGGCCGGCCCCTTCAGAGTCGTCAAGGACCTCGTCGAAGGCTTCGGAGATGTCCCTGTACTTGTAGGCTTTCTTTATCCGCGCGTTGATCTTTGATATTTCGGCATCAAGGATCGGGACGTTGTTGATGACGTTGATGTAGAGATAGTTATCGGTGGTTTTGAAGGAGACCCGCACCACCAGGTTTGACGTTTCCAGCTTGCCGAGATAGTCCTCGGTGCCCTCGTAGGCCTCCTCCTTGAAGTTCTCCATCCCCGCGCGGTAATCCTCGGTCTTGTTGATATCAAGGCCCTTGAGTTTGAAGAATATCCTTTTCAGGTTCGCCTTGATCGCGTTGTTGACCAGCTCTTTTACAATGTTGATGATCTGGTTTTTTATATAGGTGAGGTCGTAGTTTTCAAGATACCGGTGGATGCTTTTAATGATGGCGCCTTCCGTTTCAGGCGTCAGCGTGTGAAACTGGATGTAAAAGTCGACCTCGCTGGCGATGGCGGCCTTATAATCATTGGGATGGATTGTGTATTGTTTTTGTTCGTCGCTGGACAAAACAGATTTTTCCTCTTTGATTTCTAGTTGACCCATGGTGTTCGGTTTGCACAAAACCGGTTAATTGACAGTCCCGCCCGGATGGAATCATTTTTTCCGGCGCAAAATCCGGATTTCCTTTTGTCTGTTGTTATATGCTGATCGCTGATCGGCCCGGTGCCGATACTGTCGGAACCCGTTATGTCTATAGTCAAGCAAAAACAATTATTCAAGTATTATATCGTTAGAGTGGTGAAAATAATCAAGTATTTTGTTTGTTTTTTTTGGATAGTGGGTCATCCGGCGCAGTAATTGCGGATATTTTCATCTTGACAATCCAGTTTTCTGTTTTTAGATGTTGCAAAAATTATTGTCATTTGTCAGTATATGTGTACTATTGGCACGGGTGTCGGATTATGTGCAATAATGCGGTGCGCGTTTGCAGTATTTTGTAGGGAGGGACACATGAAGGGCAGGGGTGAATTCCCAAGCTTGAATACCAAGACGCCGGACGGCATCAAGCCCGGCGGCAGGCCGTATAAGGTCATGGTTGTTGAGGGGAAAGAATTTATACGAAAACAGATAGTTCAGATTTTTGAATCCGAACGCTACATGGTCGTTGCCACTGCCGCCAACGGCCAGGAAGCCCTCGATAAAATGGCCAAGATCGAAGGGAAACTTGACCTGATAACCACAACCCTTGACATGCCCGTAATGGACGGTTACGCTTTAATGCACGAGCTGGCCAAAAAACCTGTCCGCCCGCCGGTGGTTTTTATCAGCGAGGAGACAACCAAGGGGGTCATGGCTGACCTCATCAAGCTCGGCGTGTATGATTTTATCCTTAAGCCGATTGACCGCAAGGTGTTGCTGCAGCGGATCAAAACGGTGCTTCAGAAATACCGGCTTGCAAATCCGGAATAAAAAATTCTTGTAAAAATACCCCATGTCCGCTTACATGAAGGATGTCGCCGGAACGTTCATGGCGGCGGGAGATATTCATCCCTATTGAGTGGAGATGCCATGCCGGACAATCTCGAAACAGCCGCTGATTCCCTGTCGGATTTTACCAGAAAGCTGGAGATAGCGACCTACTACGCCAATGGCGATGAAGAGCGGGCCAAGCAGATCGTTGCGGGCACGCTGAAAGACTTCTATGCCATCAAGGGAAGGTTTTCCTCGACGACCTCCTTCGGCGCCTTTATCGCCTTTGTCAATTCCCAGTACCTTTCTCTGAACAGCGTGTACCCGGTCATATCGGGCTCTTTCAGCCTGAAGGACATGAAAACATTCAATGACTGGATGGTCTACGAGAAGGACGTCATGGATTTCCTGAAGAACAACGACCATGACGACGTGCTGGGGCGGCAGTTTAAAAACGCCTTCTATTCCGCCATGACCCTCCAGTTCATGTCTGAGCTGAAGCGGCTGGTGAACGACAGAAAGGACATGGACGTCAACCGCATGTTTCAGCAGATGGTGCAGACCAGGATGGGGCTCCAGAGCGTGAACATGATCGTTGATGTCGAGGAGATCACCTCTGTCGATATGGAGCTCCATTCCATGACGAGCACGAAGATGACAGAGCAGCCCGCGGCCAGGGAAAAGGCCGGGTCGGAGCCTGATATCGCGGTGGAGCCCGACGAGGATGACCGGGAGGTGCTGAAAGGTAAGGACGTGAGGCTCCTTCTCCGGGGAAGCCTCATCCTGTCGCCCCTGAACGGCCGTGAAATCGGCCTTCTCGTCGTGGGCGACCGTATTAAGATAAACATCACCGACCGTCATGAAAGGGCGGTCCATGTCCTCCAGGCCTTCAACGCCTTTGACAATGAAGGCGCCCGCCCCATAACGGGACGGGTCGTGCACATGAAGCACCGGGCGGACGGGGGCTACACCATCTACGCCATCGTCGCCAAGGGCATTTATGTCAGGATCGAAGAGCTGGAAGAGGGCATCAGGGTCGCCATTGACATGTCCTACATGGAGTCCCAGGACAAGCCGGAGGGAATGTCGCGCGCGACCATGGTCATCATAGGAGGCCTGATCGCCGCCATCATCGCGCTGATCATCCTCATCATTTACTTCTTCACCCGGTAGCCGCGCGGGGCCCGCGTTAAAAGGGGTAGCGCACCGGCACGCCCCGGGACTGCAGTTCCCGCTTTACCTCGGCAATCGATATTTCCCTGAAATGAAAGATTGACGCAGCGAGAACGGCGTCGGCCCTGCCCATGGTGAGGCCCTCGTACATGTGCTCGATGGTGCCCACGCCGCCGGAGGCGATGACGGGGATGGATACCCTTTCAGCGATGGTCCGCGTCAGCTCTATGTCGTAGCCTATCTTCGTGCCGTCGCGGTCCATGCTGGTGAGGAGTATCTCGCCGGCCCCCAGCTCCCGCACCCGCGCGGCCCATGCCACGGCGTCAATGTCGGTGGGGGTCCGCCCGCCGTTCAGATAGACGGTCCAGCCGTTGCGGTCGTTCCGCTTCGCGTCGATGGCCACCAGGATGCACTGGGAGCCGAAGCGGCGCGCCGATTCCGTGATGAGGGAGGGATTGTTGACCGCGGCGGTGTTTATTGAGATCTTGTCGGCGCCGTTTTCCAGTATCATGCGGACATCTTCGATGGTCCGTATCCCGCCGCCGACGGTGAAGGGGATGTGCACCTCCTCCGCGACCTTTTTCACCATGTCGAGGATGATGTCGCGGCGGTCCGACGATGCGGTGATGTCGAGAAAGACCAGCTCGTCCGCCCCTTCGCCGTCGTAGAATTTTCCGTTCTCGACCGGGTCGCCGGCGTCGATGAGGTTTACGAAATTAACGCCCTTCACGACGCGGCCCTTGTCCACGTCAAGGCAGGGGATGATACGCTTGGCCAGCATGGCTACCGTTCTCCGGAATCATTGATGGAGTCAGCATATCCATGCCATGTTTTTATCAATCAATTTTTTCATCTTCGGCCATTATATTGTGTGTCGTCCGTGTAACATTGTCCCCGCAGTCCACCCGTGTATTGCATGGTTAAGTCTGTCGATTTGATGCTCGGTGCCGCTTTATCATGGCGGTTCTATCCTTATATTAAGGGGACTTGGATTATTAAAATATTTTTTATATTATTGGATATTATTATTGACTTTATAATTTAACGGCATTAAATTAACGTGTTTTCATTGAAAAAGGCATGTTTGAGACAATGGCTTAAATAAATCTGACACAATGTCAGTTTTATTTATATAATAGAAAATTGTCAATTCGGACCTTCCTTGCCGGGGTGAGAAATCTTGAAATATATGCGTTTTAATAAGATTTCTCCTTATCCCGAAATACCGGGATCCGTCGGATTGACAGTAGTGCAACAAGTATAAAGAAATCAGTTTCAACTGAAAGAATGGATGGATTGATATGATGAAGATTACGCCCCTTCTTGTCCTGGTAGTGGTTTTGGGGATCGGATGCACGACGCTGAAGCCGGTTACGATTACCGTCGGTAACCCGGCGCCGCTGAAAGCCAGGGATGTGTCCGCGCTGATGGCCGGGGCCGCCCGGGCGGACATCACGCCGCCGCCGGGACTTCCCATGGCGGGACATTCCCTCCAGGGAGACCGCAGCATCGGCGTCCGCACGCGCCTCTATGCCAGAGTCATCTATCTCAAGCCGGCGTCGGGGAAGCCCGTTGCCCTGGTCCAGACCGACCTCCTTTCCGGCTCGAGGATACTGCACCACCGCGTCGCGGAGCTCATCGCGTCAAAGACCGATGTGGAGGCCGGGGGGCTTGTGATAGCCGGCACCCACACCCATTCGGCCCAGGGAAACTTTTTCGGCGACGCCTTTTACGATCGGATGGCATCCCCGGAGCCGGGCTTCGAGGAGAAGCTGCTCAATTTCATGGCGGAACAGATCGCCGGAGCCGTTGTCCGCGCCTGTGAAAACCGGCGGCCGGCAAAGATAGCCACGGGCTCCATCGACGTCAGGGGGGTCATACGCAACCGGAGCCTTCCGGCCTACCATATGAATTCGTCCCTCGGCGGGAAAAAGCCGGACGAGCGCGAAGCGGTCAACCCGGAGCTCCGGATGATCCGCGTCGACTGCAGAAAGCCTGACGGCGCCTGGGCCCCCATCGGCGCCTTCTCCAGCTTCTCGATGCATCCGAACCTCGACAACAAGCAGACTGACCTGCTGTATAACGGCGATGTGACCGCCTTCGCGGAGCGCGTGGTCGAGCGCGGCATCGCGCGGCGGTATCCCTCGGCCGTTGACCCGGTTCACGCCCTGGCCAATATGACCCACGGCGACATTACCCCCGATTACAAAGAAAAGGAAAAGCTCGGGTACCAGGCGATGCGCCGCATCGGCACCATGCTCGGCGACAGGGCGCTGGAGCTATTCATGTCGCTGGAAAAGGGCCTCACTGCCGACGCCGTGATTCGGTACCGGGCCGAAGAGATTGACGTGTACGCCGACCGATGCCTGGAAAACGAATGCCTCTGCGAAAAGCCCGCCGTGGGCGAGGCGACCCTGGGCGGAGGCACCGACCGTCCCGTCAAGGCGCTCAACTGGCTTCCCGGCATCGCCCCCGGATGGCCCCGGAAAAATCCGGGCACTGACTGCCAGGGCGCCAAGCGGGTGGCGGCGAAAGCCATACAGCACAAAATCTATCCCCTCGATGAATATCCCCATGTCCTGTTCATACAGGCGCTGCAGGTGCATGACACGGTGCTCCTGCCGCTTCCCTTCGAGGTAACCACCGAGGCGGGGAGGCAGATTGCCGGACGGTGCCGCGAGGCAGGCCGGAGGGCCGGGCTTCCCGACAGTTATCGGTACACGGTCGTGGACACGTCCAACGGCTACTGGGGCTACTGCGCTTCGAAGGATGAATACTCCCTCCAGTATTACGAGGGGGGGAGCACCCTCTACGGACCGGGAACGGCGGGATACCTGGCCGCGCGCCTGGGCCGCCTGGTCGAGGATCTGCCGAAGGGAAGCGGCGGGGCCCTCCCCGCGGCGTGGAGTTTTGTCGTCAAGGTGGCCAAAAGCTACTATCCCTCCGGCGGCGAGCCTGTCGGGATGAGAACAGTCGAGCAAAATCCGGAATTCATAGACCGGTCTAAGAGCGGAGGCGAATCCTGCTGGACGTTCCGGTGGCGCGATGTGCCGCCGTCATTGATCCGTCTCCATGAACCGCTGGTGTCCGTGGAAGTGAGCGATGACGGGTCCGCGTGGCGCCCCCTGGCCGTTTGCGGCGTCCCCGCCGATGACGGGGGGGCCGATATCGCCGTCATCTGCAAGAAGCCGAAGGCTCCGAAGGGAATGGCCGTCTACGAGGCGCGCTGGTACAATCCCGCCAGGGAAAAAGGAAGGTTCTACCGCTTTGCGATCCAGCCGCGGCCGGGACAGGCGGTGCTCTACTCGCCGGCGTTTTGATGATATGCTGAAGGCGGCGTCACGCGACCTCGCCTTCAACATATCCCACCTTTAAAATCCTCTTGACAAAGCCCGGTTCCGGATAAAAGAATGGCGACCGATGAAACAATCACTGACGCCCATAAGCCGGTTCCGCGACTTCAGCAAGCAGTACATTCCGCTGATCGACGAATCAATGGAAGGTTTTTTCAAGAGCAAGATGCGTGATGCCGAAATCCCGGAAATCCGCGCCATGTACGCTCTCCTGTCGGAATACTGCTTGAGGGAAGGCAAGCGGGTGAGGCCCCTGGTGCTCCTTGCATCCTGCTTCGGCTACGGGAGCGCGTGGAACAGGAACGATATCGTCCGCTCCGCCTCGGTCCTGGAGATGATGCACTCGTTTCTCCTCATCCAGGACGATATCATCGACCGGTCGCCTCTGCGCCGCGGCGGAAAAAGCCTTCACCTTGCCTGCGGGGAATGCTACGGCGGACGCTCCCACAATGAATCGATCGGCGGCGATATCGCCCTGATCCTCGGGGACGTGCTCTTCGCCAATGCCCTCGAAATCATGGCGGACACCGGCGTGTCGCCCCGGCTGAAGAACCGTTTCATGAAACTGGTCGCCTCGGCCCTGGAGATAACCGCGTGGGGGCAGACCCTGGACATCCTCCATTCAGCCTCGCGGGCCATCGATTCGCCGCAGGAGACCGCGACGCGGATCGCCATGATGAAGACGGCCTATTATACCATTTACTACCCGATGCTCATGGGATACGCCCTTGCCGGCAAGGATTCGCCGAAGGAAAAGGAGCGCATCAGGGCCTTCGCGCTCCCCCTGGGCCAGGCGTTCCAGATCAGGGACGATATCCTGGGCGTTTTCGGCAAGGAGGACGCCACCGGCAAGTCGGCCGATTCGGACATCATGGAAGGGAAGATAACGCTCCTGGTGAGCAACGCCATCGAAAGCCTGCGGGGTAAGGACCTCGACCTGTTCGTGTCGCTTTTCACCAAGAAGCACAAGCAGAAGCGCGATGTTGCCGCCATACGGAAACTGATCCAGCGGAGCGGTTCCCTTGATTCGGCGAAGGAACGGCACTGGGAATTCGTGGAGCAGTCGCGGTGGCGCCTTGCCGACCTTGCCGTATCGGCGGAATACCATGATATCCTGCACGGCCTTGTCGACCTTGTGGCGGTAATTTGAATTCATATCTTTAAGAGGATCCCGATGACGGAACAGCTGATGTCTCTATTTCAGTTTAGCGAAGCGGCCGTGCGCATGACGGTTTTTATCATACTCTTTGCCGCAATGGCGGTATGGGAGATTGCCGCTCCCCGGCGGGCCCTCGCCACAGGAAGGGCCGGCCGATGGTTCTCCAATTTGGTGATCGTTTTCATCAATACGATCCTCGTCCGCGTGATTTTCCCGGTGATGCCCGTGGCCCTGGCCGTCGCGGCCGGCGCCAGGGGCTGGGGCCTTCTCAACGGCTTCAACGGGCCGTCATGGCTGGAGTTCGTCATCGCCCTGGTCCTCCTGGACCTGTCGGTGTATCTCCAGCACGTCATGTACCATGTCCTGCCGCCGCTCTGGAGGCTTCACCTGGTGCACCACGCCGACCTTGATGTCGACGTCACTACCGGCCTGCGCTATCACCCGGTCGAGATCATCATTTCCTTCATGGCCAGGCTTTCGGCGGTTGCGGTGATTGGTCCCGATCCCCTTGCGGTGGCCGTGTACGAGATAGCCCTGAACGGCATGCTGATGTTTGACCACGGCAACGTGCGCCTCCCGGCCGGCGCCGACGGGATCCTCCGCTCTGTATTCGTCACGCCGGAGATGCACCGCGTCCATCATTCCGCGGTGATACGGGAAACCAACAGCAATTTCGGGTTTATTCTTTCGTGGTGGGACCGCTTCTTCGGCACCTACCGGCCGCTGCCGGCGGCCGGCCACGAGGGCATGGGGACCGGCCTGAGGCAATACCGGGACGAGAGCGGGCTTTCCCTGCCGCGTCTCCTGGTCCTCCCCGTGGTCGCCGATCCCGGCGGTTATGACATCAACGGTCCGGGCCCCGAAAAAAGCTCCGCGGCTTCAGAAAAGTAAAGGCGCCCATCGAAACCGTGCGCCAGTGCGTCAACGCACCAGGATGGTTCCCCGTTTGTCCTTGTACTGATCGGGAAATGAAAGCTTGCCGTCGTCCGTAAAATAGAAGAAAACCGGGTAATCATCGGGCTTGTCCTTCTTGAGCCAGACGAGGTTTTTGTGCTGGAGTATCTCCCCCGTCGCCTTTTCCGGAAGTTTATTGCCGTCCCTCTTGAACATCATTTCGTTCTGCGAAACCCTGAACGTGCCGTCCGGCGTGCATTTATACACGATCAGGCGTCCGCCCAGGACCGTGCGGATCTCCCGGATCTTCCACCGGTCGGGCCGCGAAAAGCTATCGGCGAAGGCCAGGAAATGGTCGAAGACCCATCCCTGGACCGATATGTCGACGGTGTCACGCACGAAGGCCCATTTCCCCTTTATGCCGCCGATGGCGGTCTCCTCGGACTTGACGTACAGCACGGTCACCTTCCTGCTCACCGGCAGTTGGGTGATAACTTTTGACGTGACCTCGGGACGGGTGCGGAGGTTCACGACATTGCCGGTGACCAGGACAAAGCGCTGGTAGGCCGTCGCGAACTGCCCCTTCACGCACTGCCCCGAAAGGCACCCTTTTTCAATTCTCGGGACATCGACTTCCTGCGAGGATTTCCCCGGTTTCGAGCAGGCCGTCGCCAGGAACAGCACGATCATAACGGCAGAATATCTGGATATGGCATTTTTTTTCATGGTTCGTTCTCCCAGTGGGGATGATGATTTCGGCAAAATTAAAGAAAGGATTCCCTGATGTCAAGATTAAACAGGAGGTGCGGGTCAAACTCCGCGGATTGACCGTTTTTTACCGGCGTAATTTCCTTTTCGCATCTTCTATGGCAGCGTCATCGCTCTTTTCAATCAACTCCAGTTTTCCGAGGAAGGACACGTTGGCCCCGTCCTCGATCAGCATCCCTCCCCGGATCGTGACGTTGGAGTTTTTCCCGAATATGACATGAGCCCCCTTTTTTATGATGACCTTGGGCCCGGAAGGGCCGGTGTCCTGCTCCGGTATCCGGTAGAGGCTGTTGCAGTAGGCGCACCTCATGCGGGCGTTTCCTTCGTCTATGAATGCCGTTGAGCCGCACTGGGTGCATTCGAATTTTTCGGGTTTGTTCCGCATGCCTGTTTATTAACTATCCTGGCATCGGCCGAAGTGAACTGTCAAGAAGTTATGCCTGCCGATGGACGTAAAAAGCCCCCTGGTGCTGAGGGGGCCCTTGGAGGTTTACATGAAGTGCCGGCTGGGCCGGCCTGCGGCTATCTAATTTTTTCGTTGGGGTCCTTCGGCGTGACCCACTTGATCATGTCGTTGATGTCTTTCTCCTTGGGGAAAGTCTCGATCATGTCTTTTTCGTCCTCGACGCTGCCGAAGACCACCTCGTTGGCCAGCTTGCCGATGAGTGTCTCAATGTCCTTGTCCGTGTTCTTGATGATGAAGATGAGGTCCGGGCCGGATTTATATCCCCAGTTGAAGCCGTCCTTGGCCGAGACCATGAAAGTCTCCGTGACGCCGTCGCCGTCGGCATCTTCACAGCTGTACTGGGTGCCGTCGAAGGCCCGCGCCTTGACGAAGGTGTAGTACTTGTCGGCATACTTGTTCATGTCCTCGATGTAGATTGGCCGGGGAAGGGCTTTCCGGTCAACATATATGTCGGCCTCGCGCCGGTTCCTCAGTATCTGGTGGAACTTGTCCACGTGCTCCTTGATGAACTTGTCGCGGATCGATTTATAAAAGGTGCCGAAATTGGATGAAACGAATTCCTCATTGGCGTTTTTCATGACCATCACCTTGCGGTCCCATATCTCTATGTAATCGGGCTTGGTGTTGATCTTGTTGGTCCACACCAGGTCGTATTCGTTTTCGCCGTATTCGTTCTGCATCTGGGCCTTCCACCGTCTCACCTTCGCGTCGTTGGGATCGTCATAGCCGTCAACCAGCAGGAATGTCTTCCGGTCCTTGATGACCATCAGCGTCTCGTAGGAGTTGTCCTTGGCGACATCGAAAAATTTTTCGACGTGCTGGAACACCACGCGGTCACTGTCATACGAGGAAATTTTCTTTATGTCGATGGGAATGAAGTCGAACTGGCGCGAGAAGAGGCTTATCGTGCATGATATGACAATGACGACGAGCAGGCCGGTTATGAATATCCGTTGTTTTTTTAATTTCATGGCAGCACCATTATATCAGATTTAGATCTAATCCTTATATTTGGATAAAATATCGGTAAATAAGGCGCTTTTCTTGAATAGAATAGACGTATTTCATGGCTAAATAATTAGCGGTACCCAGGCAAAAAAAGGCACCGTGGATTTGAAAAATCTTGACAATAAGCGCCGCGGCGCGGTACATCTTACCATTGATATTGTTGTATCACTTCCCCAAACATCCCTGCATCGCATAATCGGGTATCCGGGAGCGGTTTTTTAAAGACTGCCCGGTTAAGGTGCACGCGGGCCGGTTCAATGAAAAACGCCCCGGGAATGGCTGGATCGGGTGATACAGCCCCCGCTATCTTAAAATAAAGAGGGTTAACCATGAAAAGAACTGCAATTATAGCCATTGCCTTCCTGATAGGCATTACCATGGCCTGCGATACCGCAAAAAAACAGCTGCGCACGGAACAGGAACGGAAGCCCGTTGAAGAACGTGAGTCCCGGATAGAGAAAAAGGAAGCCGGGACCGAAAAAGGCATTCCCTGGAAGGGGGGCAGGTACGTGGGCGAAACAAAGAAGGGCAAGCCCCACGGCAAGGGTATCCTTTATATACTGGATAAAAACGGCAATGTCGTCAAGACCATAGAAGGCGCCTTCGTAAACGGCGAGCCGGTGGGGGAAGTGGTCGTTTCTGAATTTGACTCGAAGGGCAGGCTCATCAGCAAGTATACCGGCACCCTTGATAAAAACGGCGATTTCGACCGGGGGACCCTGGTCACCTACCATGAAAACGGCAAGGTGGCCAGCACCTATACCGGCACCTTCCGGAACAACAGGCCCCACGGCGAAGGCACCCTGAAGACCTATGACGAGCGGGGCGTCCTCAGGAGCGAGTATACGGGCAGTTTTGAAAACGGCAAGCCCGACGGCAAGGGGACCCTCATTACCTACGACAAGGACGGAAAAATGGTTTCCAAGATCGTCGGCACCTTCTACGAGGGAAGGCCCAGCGGCCTGGTCGACGTCTATGCCTACGACAAGGACGGGAGACTGGTGAGCAAGATCACCGGCAAGTATCTCAACGGCACCATCGACGGCGAGGCCACCATTCTTACCTACGACAGGGACGGGAACGTGATCAGCAAGTACACCGGCAAGGTGAAGGACGGCAAGCCCGAGGGCGAGGGTACCCTCGTCACCTATGACAAGAACGGGAAGATGACCGGCAAGTACACCGGCAATTTCCGCAACGGGAAACCGGACGGCGAAGGGAAACTGGTCAAGTACAACAAGGACGGCGCTATAATAGAGGAATATACGGGCACCTTCAGGAACGGCAAGCCCGAGGGCGACGGCGTTCTCGTTGCCTATAACGACAGGGGCGTGATGACGAGCAAGTACGAGGGCAAGTTCAAGGACGGCCTCAGGCACGGCGACGGCACCCTCTACACCTATGACGAGAACGGCAGGCTCATAAAGAAATACGTGGGCGAATTCAGCAACGGCATGCGCGACGGCCAGGGCTCGGAATTTGTCTACAACGAGAAGGGCAAGATAGTCCGCAAGTACCTGGGAATGTACCTCAACGACAAGGAGACCGGCGAGGCCTCGATACTCATCTATGACGACAACGGGGTCCTGGTGTCGCATTATCTCGGCCAGGTCATCGACGGCAAGCCCAACGGCGACGGCACGCTTCTCCTCTACGACAAAGAGGGCAGGCTTAAGTCGAAATACATCGGCCAGTTCTTCGACGGCAAGATGCACGGCGACGGCTCGCTGTTCGTCTACGACGAGAAGGGCAACATCGTGGGCAAGTATTACGCGAACTGGAGCTACGGCGTGATGATGAAGGAAAAAAAGCTGACCGTCGGCGACGGCGACTCCTATACCGGCGACTGGAAGAACGGGCAGAAGCACGGCTTCGGCACCTACATATGGGGAAAGAAGTCGGAATGGTTCGGCGCCAAGTACATCGGCCAGTTCGAGAACGACAGGCAGAACGGGCAGGGCTCCCTCATACTTCCCTCCGGAGACAAATACGTGGGCGAGTTCAAGGAAGGAAAGATACACGGCAAGGGCGTCTGGTTCTACATCGACAGCTCCCGCTACATCGGCCGGTTCAAGAACGGCGAGCGCGACGGCCGGGGCACCAAGATCTGGAACGACGGCATGAAATACGTCAGCGACCTGGACAGCTATTACCACAGCCAGAAGAACGCATTCTGGCCCAACGAGAAAAAATATATCATGAAGGTCTGCCCGGACAAAAACAAGAGCGGAAAGGGGACCTTCGTGTGGGAAGAGGACGAGGAATACGACATGTCGACGGAAGAGAAAAAATAGACAGCCGTCATGTCCAAGAAAGCCAAGGTCATTGCGGCAGGGGCCGTTTTTCTGGTCGTCACCTTGTTCATTTATTGTACGGTGCGGTTCGGCTTTGTCGAGAGGGACCGGATCGGCTCCCTGGTGGTCTCAACCAACGATATCGTCAGGGACTACCATGAGATGGAAAAGCGCCTGACCGGCGAAAACCGCGTCCCTTCCCCTGACGACCTCTCCTCCTTTCTCAAGTTTACGCACAGGAAATACCCGCAGGTCGCCCTCATGGCCGTCACGGACGGCGCACTTTCGCTGCGGCTGTCCAGCAAAAACGACCGTTATATCCGCTCCCCGGAGCTTTTCGAGGCGATATTGAAGGACTTCACCCAGGAAAAATTCAACATCACCAAAACCAATCCCTATGCGGTCCGCTACTACGAGGAGAAATCGGGGGGCGCGCCGGAGCAGCTCAAGTTTTACATCTTTCTCAATAAAATAGGCCCGTACCGCCTCCTGGTGGTCTATCCCCACGCAGTCGCGGGCCCGGTGATAACCAGGTCGGCGCTGGAAGTGGCGCTCCTGACGCTGTTCGTAACAATCATCACCGCGGCGGCCTATATTGCCCTCACGAAGAAGATGGACCCGGGAACGGGCGGCGCCGCCCGCACCATTGACCTGGACATCGAGGGCGGCGCGGCGTCGCGGCGCGGCGGCGCCCCGGGAACCGAAACGGCCAACGTGGCATCCGACGGCCTCGGCGGTTACATCCATGAACTCTTCACCGCCATCCACAGGACCTACGGCACAGACGCGATATCCTTCTATGTCTTTCACTCAAGCGGCAGGCTGGTCAAGACGATGGAGCTCGTCGGCGCAACCTTTCTCAGGATCGACTCGGCAAGCTTCGATACCATCGATGTCGCCAACGAGGCGGGTCGCGAGCTCCGCGACGGCGCCACCATGGTGCTCGATGAGGGGCGGAAGATCATCATGCCCCTGGTGTACCATAACACGTTCCTCGGGACGCTTAACCTTGAAAGGCGGGGCGGCTTCCAGGGTGGGGAGATGGGCGAAATCAGGAACGCCATTGCCGGGGTTTTGAAGAATATCCACGATCATATCATGGTCAACGACATGATGACCGACCCTGAAACCGGCCTTAACAGCAAATTATATTACAAACTGAAATACAGCGAGTGCGTGAGGGAATGGAAAGGCAGGGGCAGGGATTTTTCAGTACTGTTCATAGGCCTTTTCCGCGACGCGGTTCAGGTCGGGAACAGCGAAAAAGGCGGAACCATGAAACTGCTGTCGCCGGTGATCGCCAAAATTGTCGGGAATGACGGCTATATATGCCGCCATGACGAATTCCTTGCGGTGATCATGCCGGACGCGACATCACGGAAGGCCGGGGTGCTCAAGAAGCAGCTCGTGAATGTTCTGTCGAAATACCGGATCAGGACCGGCGTCGATGCCTTTGTGCGGATCGAACCCCGGGTCGGGGTTGCATCGACAGATGCCGCCGGACCGGGCGAGGATCCGTCCGCGGTGGCAATGGGACAGGTGGCCGCGTCGTCCGGCTCATGAATGAATCGTGTTCACCGCCTTCGCGGAGCCTGTTCCGCGTGCGTAACGGAGCACCGTTACTTGATTTTTGCTACCGTCAGCCTAAATCTACAAGAAATTATTAATATTTTGTTGACATATAGCCACCAAATAAAAATATATAATTCAGTTAAATAATGGCATTGCCGCCGCCGCATTTTATTTAATCAATACCAAATTTGCCTTAATAAAGATATATTAAAGGAGAAGCTTGGTGAAACGTACAATACTTCTTATTGGAATCCCCTTTATTGTTGTTTTCTATTTTGCTTATGTAATTTCCCAGATGGGATGCAATTATGTAATGGCAAACCATCCTGAGAAATCAGTACCCTTTAACCACCAGACCCACCTGACCAAGTATATGCCGGCAAACGGCATGTCGAAGGATGACTGCGAGACATGTCACGGGTATAATGACAATGGCAGGTTCAAAGGCATCCCGACCGTCGCGGAATGCACGTCGTGCCACGATCCGAACGGTCCAACCAAGAACGCCGGCCCGGAAACCGCCCTCAGAAAGCCGATGCTGAACAAATACAAGAGCACGGACAAGCCGTGGGGCTCCTATGCCAAGCAGCCTGACCTGGTGTACTTCAGCCACAAGGTTGTCATGACGGCGAAATACGAAGACGGCAGGATGAGGGCGCGCTGCGGTTCATGTCATGGAGACAAGGCGAGCACCACCAATACGAAGATGCTGAGCGGAAAGATGCTCATGGGACAATGTATGGATTGCCATACCGCGCTTCAGATCAGCAACGCCTGCGCGGTCTGCCACGACTGATGTCCCGGTAACATGAAACTTGTCAGAGGAGAGAAATAATCCATGAAAAAGATAGAAAGAAAAGATTTCTTGATGATGGGCGGCGGCGCAGTCGTCGGCGGCCTGACAGGATATGTGTTCTCCGGGGCCCCCTTCCTCGGCCTGCAGTGGCTGGTCGAATGGACCCAGGACCAGCTCGTTCCGGCCTCCGGCAGTGAGGCATATCTGAAGACCATCTGCGAGGCCTGCCGTGAAAAATGCGAGATGTCGATACGCATGATCGGCGACCGGGCGGTGAAGATCGAGTCATCCAACAGCGGGTGCCCCTTCAGCCAGAACGCCCTCCAGCTGCTCTACCACTCCGAGCGTATCGATGCGCCGCTGAAGCGCACCGGCAAGAAGGGAACGGTGAAACCCTCCGCCTTCGAAAAAGTCTCATGGGAAGAGGCCCTGACGGCCGTATCGAAACAGATGAACAAGCTGATCGGCGCGAAGAAGGGCGGTCTCATAGCCGGCATCAGCAAGAACGACGACCTTTCCGCCGCGCTCCTTGGCCGTCTGATCAAGTCAGCCGGCAGCGGCAACGCCTTTTTCGAGCCTTCGCTGACCGCTCTTTCGACGTCGGCGCTGGGAGGTTATGTTGATTACGATTTCAGCAATGCTGACTATGTGTTGAGCTTCGGCGCCCGCCTCTTTGAAGGCTGGGGAGCGGCCTGCGCCATGAACAAGGCCCTGGTGGACATGAAACAGAAAGGAACCAGGCTGGTACAGGCCGACGCGGTCTGCACCCGGACGGCATCCATGGCTGACCAGTGGCTCCCGATCAAGCCGGGCACCGAACTGATCCTGGCGATGGGCATAGCCAACTGCCTTAAAAAGAAGGGACGCGCGGCCGGCGGCGGCGACTGGATGGCCATAGTTGACCAGTATACCCCGGACAAGGTCGCAACCCTCACCGGCCTCAAGGCAAAGCAGATCGAAGATGTGGCAAACGCCTTTGCCGGCGCCAGGAACCCGATAGCGGTCGGCGGCCGCGGAGGCGCGGGCGTTTCCTCCTCCTCGGCGGAACTTATGGCGGTGTACGCGCTGAACGCGATGGTCGGCAGCCGCGGGGCCCAGCTGAAAAAGAGCCAGGGCCTGGGCGAGCCGGCCCTTTCGGCGGACGCGGCGGCCGTCCTGAAAGACGCTAAAAAGTACGCCGGTCTTGACGATTTCATCAAGAACGGCAAGTTTGAAATGCTCTTTATAAACGGTTCTGATCCTGTTTACAAGAGCGTATACGGCGCGGACCTGGCAGCCAAGATGGAGAGCGCCTTTGTCGTTGGCATCATGCCTCTCCTGAACGATTCGGCAATGTACGCGGATTACATTTTCCCTTCACTGAGCTTCCTCGAGTCCGAGAGCGCGGCCGGCGCGGCCCCGGTGAAGGCGTATGAAAAAGCGATTCATGCGGGCGACGCCATCATCAAACTGGCCCAGAAGGTCGACGGCGCCAGGGACAACTTCAAATGGAACAGCTACGTGGACCTGGTCAAGGTTTACGGCGGGGCCGTCGGCGCCGGCGCGGTGAATTACAATGCCAAAGTCCTCAAAGACACCCTCGCCGCCCTGGAAAAAACCCTCAAGACAACGGAGAAGTTCCCCCTCACCCTGGTCCCGACGGAGCTTACCTTCGTGGGCGACGGCGACGGAATGGCTTTTCCCTATGTGCTCAAGGCCATCGACGACAAAACCTTCTCGCTGGGCAAGCTCTGGGTGCAGATAAACCGTGAAACTGCTGACAAGAACGGCGTCAGCGAAGGCGAACGGATTGATATTGAATCATCGCGGGGCGAGATCGGCAGCGTCAGGGCCCACCTCACCGACACCGTGGCGCCGGATGCGATAGCGATTCCCCTGGGATTCGGCCACAGGGCGTACACCAAGTATGCCAGAAAGAAAGGCGTGAATCCCAAGGAAATCATGGCGAATGACATCGATCCCCTGACCGGGGCCGCGAACTGGTGGCTCACCAGGGTCAAAATCAGCTAAGAGGTGGATACCAATATGAAAATGAAAAGAAGATGGGGAATGGCAATAGATCTGGACAAGTGCACGGGCTGCGGCACCTGCGCCATCGCCTGTTCTCAGGAGAATAACATGCCGGTTTTCGAGGATGATTCCGACCTGCCCAAGCGCGTTCAATTCCTCGATCTGATGAAGGTCACCAACGACCGGGACGCCAAGTATCCCAATGTGGAAGTCTGCTATATTCCGAAAATGTGCCAGCAGTGCGAAGGGAACGATCCCAAGAACCCGAAACCGCCCTGCGTGTCTGTGTGTCCCGTCGTGGCGACCGATGTCGGCGATGACGGTGTTGTCAGCCAGGTCTGGTCCCGGTGCATCGGCTGCCGGTACTGCCAGGCGTCATGCCCCTACGAGGCGCGGGCCTTCAACTGGTGGAAGCCGAGATACGACGGTTCCTTCGAGAAGTCGCTCAATACCGACGTGTCTGTCGCTTCCCGCGGTACCATTGTCAAGTGCCAGTTCTGCACCCACATCTGGAAACGCGAGCGCGACAAGGCCGTGGCGAAGGGCGAGCTTGACATCAACGCCGTGACCTATACCCCGGCCTGCGTGGCGTCTTGCCCGACCAAGGCGATGGTTTTCGGCGACCTCAATGATTCGAACTCCGAGATCAGCCAGCTCCTTGAAAAGGAAAAGAAACGCAAGTTCCGTCTCGTCCACACCATCGACGACAAGGATGAGAAGACGAAAGAAAAGATGATGCATGTTAAGCAATTCCCGAATCCCAAGGTCTACTATCTCACCAGCAAGGCCTGGATCAAGGAAATGATGAAATTTAAATAGACTCCGATATCCTGGTAAAGGAGAAGCACTGTGAATAAACTAATAGGTTATATCAAACAATACATCGAGTTCGTCAAAAAGGAATGGAACGGATATTCCAGGAACGTGAAGATTGCCCTGTACGTCATGCTGTTCTTTACGGCCGGATTCTTCATCTTCGCCATTCAGATCCTTTTCTGGGGATTGGGCTACACCGACATGAGCAACATGTATCCTTTCGGCCAGTGGATCATCGGGGACCTGGGGCTGGTCGGTCTGGGAGGCGGCGCCTTTACGACCGGTTTTCTGCTCTATGTCTTCAGGAACGAGAAGCTGGAGCCGATGATCAGCTCAACGGTGCTGATCGGCTTCCTCTGCTACCTTTTCACCTTTGTCTTCCTTGTTTTTGACATCGGCCAGCCGATCAGGGCGTGGTTCATCTATACGTACCCGAACTGGGGACCCGGCCTGATGCCCGCTTCGATGCTTACCGAAGTAGCGTGGTGCCTCACCTTTTACTTCCTGATCCTCTGCGTTGAATTGACGCCGGTGGTGCTGAAGCACAAGATTTTAGATGCGATACCGGTCCTTCATTATATCGGGCATTATCTCCACCGGCTGATGTGGATCTTCGCGGCCGCCGGAACCTTCCTGTCGTTCTTTCACCAGGGATCCCTGGGAGGCGGAATGTGGGACATCATGTACGGCAAGGCCTCGTGGTTTCGCGGACATCATTTTTATTTTTTCACGGTCATCATTCTGGCGACCGCGGGCGGCACCTCCTTCATGACGCTGTGCGCGTATGTGGCCGGCAAGGTCATGAAAAAGGAAGTGCTTCCCAGGGAAACGTTCATGTCGATTGCCAAGGTTTCCGGCATCATGTTCGTTGTGTATTTGATAGCCCGTTTGGCCGATGTTATCCTCATGGCAAAGAAATGGGTTCCCCTCTTTGACAGGACCTATATTTCAAACCTGGGCGGCTACTACGGCCTCTGGATGATAATACTCGAGTTCATCTTCATCGCCGGCGCCGTCGTGCTTCTCTTGGTGCCGAAATTCCGCGAGGACGAGAAGATGTACCGCTACGGCATAATCAGCGGCGTCATGGCCATGGTCACCACCAAGCTCCATGTTGTCCTGAACGGTTCGTCAGTGCCCAATTTCCCCTGGAAGGGTTTTATTGGATATAATCCGACGATCCAGGAATGGTTCATAATGCTGGGCGGCCTCGCCATCATGGCAATGATTTACATGTGGTTTGCCAAATATACGCCACTCTTCCCTCATGCTGACAGCCACCACCATCATGAAGGCGATGCCCACGCTGTGGAATAAGCGGAAAAATAACGTTCGAATAATGGAAAGCGGCAGCAACAGTTGCCGCTTTTTTTTGTACACTGATGAAATGATCACGTGATCTGTCTTCATGATAATCGAAAAAATACCGGCTGGACGGTATGCAATCTATTATCGCTGTGCCTCCGTAATGATATATCACAAACCTGTGCCTATACCTGTACTGGAACTCAATGTAATGGATTACCCTCATTGTGGCACAGGTAATAATAAGTTGCACTTAATGCTTGACAATATTACGATAATGTAATCGAAGTATTTAAAATCATCACAATTCGGTAATGCATGGTTCATACCCACGTAGAACAGTTCGGCGATATAGCGGTCATACATATAGAGGGCATTTTCAACATTGACAGCCTTACCAAGGTTGAATACGTGTGGATGGCCCAGATAAGAAAAATGCCGCGCGTTATCGCGATCAACTGCCAGAAGCTTGAATCCCTTGATTCGTCGGCAATCGGATTCATCGTAAAGTTTTTCAATTACGCCATGGGACAGGGGATAATGCTTGTCTTTTACGATCTAAACCCGCTGCTGCAGAAGCTCTTCGCCACGGCGAAGCTTGACCGCTATTTCAATATCACGTCGCGGTCTGATTTTGAAAACCGCTACGTCCTCCAGTCGGCTCCTTCAATGTACGAATCTTTTGAAGTCGTGTAAACAGTCACGGCCGGGCCTCTGTTTCGTGCTTTTATTCAAAGGAATGATTGTTGTTTTTTTATCAGCCGGCGATGGCTGTTACTGGATTATGCCCAGGTCATGGCCGCACTTTGCGCAGGCGCCGTTCTTGAGATGCTCTATCCTGGTGAAGTAGCCGGTCCTGCCGATGACGGTCGTCCCGCAGGAGGGGCAGTGCGTGTCATGGCCCCGCTCATTCGAAGAGACGTTGCCGCAGTAGACAAAGCTTAGTTTTTTTTCAGCTTCTTCATGGACCTTCATCATGAAGGAAACGTCAGTGGCGTGCCTGTCATACTGATAATTGGGGTAATAGCGGGATATGTGCCAGGGGATGTTTTTGTCCACCGATACGATAAAATCGATGATGTCCTTCATTTCATCCATGTCGTCGTTGATGCCGGTGACCACGAGGGTCGTCAGCTCGATGTGGCATCCCCGCTCACGGGCGAGCCGTATCGTCGCGAGCACATCGGGCAGCCTCGCTTTCTGGACCTTTTTCATGGTCTCTTCGCGGAAGGTCTTGAGGTCGATGTTCATGGCGTCGATGACGCCGAGGAGCTGTTCAAGGGGCTCCCTGTTGATAAAACCGTTGGTCACCATGACGTTGGCGAGCTTTTTCTCCCTTGCCATCACGGCGGTGTCGTATACGTATTCAAACCAGATGATGGGCTCCGAATAGGTGTAGGCGATGCCGATCGATCCTTCGCGGACCGCCGCGGAAACGACGTCCGATGATGAATAGAGGGAGGTGCGGGCCGCCTGGTCCTGGGATATGTGCCAGTTCTGGCAGTAGGGGCATTTCATGTTGCATCCCCGGGTGCCGATGGAAAGAATGCTGCTGCCGGGATGGAAATGATACAGGGGCTTTTTTTCTATGGGGTCCATGGCCAGGGAGGTGAGGCGGCCGTAGATTTCTGTGACGAGGATGCCGCCGCTGTTTTTCCTTGCGCCGCATATCCCGTGTTTCCCGTCTTTAATGAGGCAGTTGTGGGGGCACAATCTGCACCGGACGTTGCCGCCGTCCAGTTTTTCGTAATATGCGGCTTCGTGTGCGTTCATGACGCCTCTGCCTGATGCTACGCCTGTGCAGCTTCTCCGCCTGCTGATTCTCTTGCCGCGTCTTTTTCGTCGGATTTTTTGCCGTCGCCTTTGATCATTTCGCAGGTCCCTTCAAAAACGACGCCGTCGGCGATCTGCAGTTTCGCAGTGCGAATATTGCCGTACAACTTGCCGGTGCCGTGTATTTCCAGCCGCGACACCGCCTCGATGTTGCCATATACGGTCCCCTGGAGGATGACCGTTTTGGCCTTGATGTTGGCCTTGACCACGGCCCCCTCTCCGACGACGAGGAAGCCCCCCGACACGATCTCGCCCTCGAAGTAACCGTTGATCTGGAGCGATTTCTTGAAGGAGAGGTCTCCGAAAAACTCGGTGTCCTTGCTGAAGACCGTGGTGACCATGCCGATATCGTATACCGGGTTCTTGTTTATCTGGATTACCTTTTTTGTCATTGCCGTGTCCTATTTCGTCGTCATTGTGAAAACGCCGTCCCAGTTTTCCGCCGGGGGGCTCTCCTTGAACGTTCGGGAGCGCTGCAGGTACAGTTCCGACGGCCCGTCTTCGGGCTGGATACTCAGCGCCTTCTCGAACGCCCGGATCGCTTCGTCCCACTTTCTCTGCTTGTACGCGGTAAGCCCCAGGTTGTAGAATTTCAGCATTTCCTCGGTTTCTTTTGTGATCATGGCGGTCTTCCTCCACCCGGTTTCATCGCCCAAATCAAATATAATTCCGCCGCGAATAATTACAACTTAATTTTTTGAAAAAAACGGCGGCAAGTCCCCCGCCGTATTTTCTGCCCGGGAACCGTCAGTATTTTCTGAAAAGCAGAAAATCGGAAAGCTCGAACAGTATGGTTCTGAAGGGCGATTCGGGAAATCCTTTCAGGATGTCCCGCGCAGCGTTGATATAGTCGGCGGCGCAGCGGATCGCGAAGTCGATTGAGCCCGCGTCAACCAGGCGCTTCTTGATCGCTTGCCATCCTTCGGGTGTCGGTGTTTCGATATAGCGCTTCAGACTGTCCAGGTCTC
This sequence comes from uncultured Spirochaetota bacterium, assembly GCA_937872225.1. Classification (GTDB taxonomy): domain Bacteria; phylum Spirochaetota; class UBA4802; order UBA4802; family UBA5550; genus RBG-16-49-21. Next base: position 48,681 of record CALMRZ010000052.1, on the reverse strand, counting down.
CGCTTCCCCCTTCTTCGATCAGGTGAAGGTAGGGGAGTGTTATTTTCCCGTCCTTGAAATCGCTTCCGACGTCCTTCCCGACCTCTTCGGAGGCCTGCATGATGTCCAGGGTGTCGTCGATGATCTGGAAGGCGAAGCCGAGGTTGAGGCCGAAGCGGTACAATGATTCGCGTTCCTCTTCCGGAAGGCCTGATTTCGTTGCGCCAAGCCTGGTGCATGACGCCATGAAGCGCGCCGTTTTCAGCTCGATGATGGTCATGTAATGTTCGCGGCGGGCCTTGCTGAGGTCGGCGTATTCAAGCTGGCACAGCTCGCCCATGACCATGTCCTTGGTTCCCGCAACCATGAGGGGGAATAGTGCCGGATTGCCGTCCTGTATGGCGGTGTTCAGCGCCACCGAGTACATGAAGTCGCCCACCAGGACGGCAACCTTGTTTCCCCATTTCTTGGGAACGGTGATGTTTCCTCTGCGGAACAATGACTGGTCAATGATGTCGTCGTGGATCAGGGACGAGGCGTGCACGATTTCCGTGGCGGCGGCGAGCTCTATGATCCCCTCGGGGATTTCGCCCCGCAGGCCGCTGGAGAGGATGACCAGGGAGGCCCGTATCCTCTTGCCGCCGCTCAAGAAGAGGTGGGTGGCGCTCGCGTCTATTATCGGGATGCCGGTCTTCAGGCGTTTTTGAATTTCTTCATCGACCCTCCTGAGATGGCCATCCAGGGGCGCGAGTATTTCTTTTAGATCTTTGTCCATGCCCGGTATCGGTATCAGTCAAAGGTGGAGAGGCATTCGCGCTGGGATTCGTATATTTCGAATACTTTGTCGAGCATGGTTGTTTCGAAGAGCCGGAGCAGGTTGTCATTGACGATGACCAGCTTGATGTCGCCTTCATTGTCCTTGATTCTCCGTTTTATGGCCACCAGGACGCCCAGGGCCGAACTGCATATATGCTTCACGTCCATCATGTCGATGCAGATATTGTTTTTCCCCTTGTCGAGGCAATCTTGAAGGAGGGATTCAAGCTCTTCGGATCCTTCCTGGTCGATTCTTCCTTCTAAAATCAGAATTTCAACATTGTCCGTTGATTTTCTCTTCATGTTGTCTACTCCATGCGGTAATGGTAATGATTGTTGGATCTGCAACCATATAGTATTCTGATGCCCACCGGGATTTTCATCTTTATACCGGCATTATGCCGGGGTCAATAATTATATTAGCCGAAGGGCCATTGTAGGAGAAAATTTAAAACTTTTCAAGCCTTTTTATGTCCGTCCTTGCAATAGTGAGGGAAAACACCCTCTCAACCCCTGACAGGCGCAGCTGGCGCGCGCATTCATTCAGGGTTGCCCCGGTTGTGCAGACGTCGTCGACAATCAGCGCGTTTTTGACGTCCCGGATGCCGGATCCGACAGCTTCATACCTGCCCAGGGAGTGGATGAAGCGGTCCCGAAGGCCAAGTTTGCGCTGGGTGCCGGCGCCGCGCTTCTCCCGCAACAGCCTGCGGCAGGGGATGCCGGTCTTTTTTGATATGAACCGTGATATCAATTCCGACTGGTTGAATCCGCGTTCCCACTGTTTCCTGCCGTTCATGGGGACCCAGGTGATGACATCGGCCTCAATGGCGTTGCGGACGAGCCCGTGAAGGGCGAGGGACCCCAGCGCGGCGTAAAGGGCCCGGATCTTTCCGAATTTCATTTTGCAAATGAGGTTTTTCACGGTGCCGGCGTATTCTGAAATGGTGATATTTTTTGTGATATACCAGTGACGATCGACGCACAGGCGGCACCGCGGTCCGTCCTGGGGGGCCGAGCACACCGGGCAGGCGTTATCAATAATGGTTATCCGCTCGGCGCAGCTGCGGCACAGGGAATGGCTCTCCCGACTCACCGGATCGCCGCACCCGGCGCAGCGGGATGGAAACAATATGTCCGGGAGCAGGCCAAGCATGCGTTACCGGTACCGGGTCGGGTCGGGGACGCCTGCCTCGATGAACCCGTTTTTCCTGATGATGCAGCTGTCGCAGGCGCCGCAGGCAAGGCCCCCGGGGGCGGGATCATAACAGCTGTGGGTCAATGAATAATCAACGCCGAGGCGCGCGCCGGCGCGGATGATCTCGGCCTTGCTCATGGCGATGATGGGGGTTTCGATGACGATCCGCCCGCCCCTTGCCCCCGCCCTGGTGCCGCGGTCGGCCATTGCCTGGAAGGCCTCGAAGAATTCGGGACGGCAGTCGGGGTAGCCGCTGTAGTCGACGGCCGTGGCCCCGATGAATATGCGGGCGGCCCCGGCAGACTCCGCGTAGGCGAGGGCGTATGACAGGAAGAGGATGTTGCGGGCCGGCACATAGGTGTCGGGGATGTCGCCGGGCAGTCCCGGCTCCCCGTTTTTGCGGACCTCCATGTCCCCGTCGGTCAGCGCTGATCTGAAAATGCCGGCCTGTATGTCGATGACCGCGTGCCGCGCGATCCCGAAAGACCGGGCCAGTTTTTCCGCGGAGTTGACCTCGATATCATGCTTCTGGCCGTAGCGGAACGTAAGGGCGTGAAGACTGAAGCCCCGGTCTATGGCGATCGCCGCCGTCGTGGCTGAATCGATGCCGCCGCTTAACAGAATGACAGCCCTGTTTTCCATGTGACCCCTCCGTAGAACACCCCTGCCCCCCTGAGGGGGCATGTATTAAGTTACCCTTCGAGCGCAGTGAAACAATCCTGTTCTTGCCATGAACGAATATGTGATCTCATGAAAAATTTTTCAATCAATATAAAGATCGGGGTATTGCTTCACTCCTTATTAAGAAGGCTTTGTATGTAGTCATTCGTGCCCCCTCAGGGTGACAGGGGGGGGGGCGAAAGCTCGCGATGACAGGACCATGTATTTTTGGATATTCGCAGCCTGCCGAATCCGAAAGCCTGCTGATACCGTATGATACTGCTATTCGCGCTGCAACAAAAAAAGCAAATCAATGGAGCCAGGGGCGCGGATCAAAGGGACGACGTTTCCTGAAGGGCCGCGCCAGCCGTCCGGCCAGGGACGGCCTGTTGTCCTTAACCAGGCCGGCAAGGTGGATGATAATGTCGCCTATCGGCTTTTTCAGGAGTTTTTGGGGATCCGTGACCTCGCAGGGCCTGTTGGGGGCCTCCTGGTAGAGCCGGTAGATCTCCTTTTTTTTCCATGGAAAGCTCTGCTGGCGCAGCACGTTGGGGATCAATGCCATGACGGGGGGCTCGAACAGGAACTCGTACCCCGTGGCGTCAATGAATTTGATGAAACGGTCGTATGGCTGCCTGCAGCGCAGCAGCAGGTGCTTGAGCTGCGCCATGTCCCGGGCGCTGTAAAGATCTTCATCGTCGATGATGATGACCGGGAACACGATGGTCCGGCGGCACATGTCGAGAAAATATGTATTGAATTTCATGGGTTCTCTCCCGTGTGAAAGTCGCCGGGCATTATGCCCGCCTGTGATGGGTAAACGGACGGGACGCAAGATAGTTAAAAATTTTTCCCGATCATGCGCGATTCTGGAATTTTTTAAGAAGGGTGACCTGGTTGCCTTTCTCGTTGAAGGTGATGGAGTCGAAAATTGTCTTTGCAAGGGAAATGCCCCTCCCATGGGCCAGGAGCAGCTCGTTGGCGTCCTGGAAATGGTTTCGGAGCAGGGCCGCGTGGTCGAAGCCGTCCCCTTCGTCCGTGATGCGGTATACGACCTTCACCGGGTTCAGGGAGTATTCAATCTGGACCCTGCGGTCCCGGTAGCGCGGGTCCAAGCGGCGCGCGGCGATCAGGGCGAAATAAGAATCGTTCATTATGGCCTCAGATTTTTCCTCGAACGAAACGTTCAGGTTGCCGTGCTCGATGGCGTTGATGACCAGTTCCCGGAGGGCTATGCGGATCAGGTGAACCTGCTTGATGTCGATGAATTTTTTCAGGTTGCGCGTTACCCGCTGGGTGACGTCTTCGGCGGCCATGATGTAGTTGCTGATGTAGAAGTTCTGCTGTTCGCTGTCGAAGAAGGGGATGAGCACGTCCTCCTCGATGCTCGTCGCCTTGCCGAGTATCTCGTTTTTCCCTTCGATGTTCACGTGTTCCATGCGCACCTGCATTTCCTTCGGCTCGGCGATGATGGTGGATTTGAACATGATCTTGAAGCTGAGGGGCTCCCGCTTCACCAGCAGCTCCGCGAGTTTTTCCCTGACCAGGTTCTTGCTGATCTTCGCCGCGTCCGTTTCATCGTATATGAGGTCGAGGAAGTTCATGGAGACGATCGAACCGGGATTCACCTTGAGGTGGGTCATGATGGCGTTGTTTGCGGTGATGAAATTCCACTTTTCATCGAGGGAAAATATGATGTCGCTGGAGCCCTCGACCAGGAGCTTGTATTTTTCCTGGGCCTCGATCGTCGCCAGCTGGGCCTGCTTCTTTTCCTGGTTGATGATGTTGATCCGGTCCGCCAGGGCGACCGAAAGGAGCGTGACCTCGATGGCGGAACCGATCTGGTTCGCGTATTCGGTGATGAATATGACCGGGATGATGCTGAGCTTGTTCAGCGCTATGAGGACCAGGCCACAGAGGAAGAAAAGCCAGGCAATGATGAAGAAACGCGCCGGCCGGTAGCCGCGCGCCATCGATACCAGGGCCGATGCTATGATGACAACGGCGGCAAGGACCATCAGCTTCATGGCGGATTCTATGGCCGTCAGATAGTCGCCGAAGACCGAATAGATCATCGTGCCGGCGCCGATGACCATGACGCCCGCGAGGAGCCAGAACATGGTCCGGGCCTTCTCCCACACGTGGAGAAAGCTCTGGGTGAAGACGGCCATGAAGAAGATGGCGAGGCCTATGAGGAACGGGAGGCTTATGTTGTGCCACTGCGGAAAATCCGGCCACAGGTATTCGAATGCCATGCCGTTATACGCCATCTGCACAAGTCCGTAGGACGCGATATAGATGACATAGAGGAGATAGCTTTTATCCTTTATGAAGAAGAAGAGTATGAGATTGTAGAACATCATGACCATGATTATGCCGTAGTAAATTCCAAGGAGGAGCTTTTCGCGTATCGCCTTCTCGGCAAAGGCCTCCGGGGCCCACAGCGTGAGGGAGAATTGCTTTGAGCATGATCCGGCAAAGCGAAGATACACGGTCATGCTTGCGCCCTTCGGGACCGGTATGGAAAAGACGAAGTTCCGGTACAGGAGCTCGCGCCGGGCAAACTTGTAACTGTCGCCGGTCTGCTTCCGGACATAGGCGCCGCCGGCATCCTTGTAGTAGACTTCAAACACGTCCATGTGGGGGTATTCAAGTTCGAGAAACCACCGGTCGTCGCGTGGCAGGTCGTTACGAAGGTCGAACCGGGCCCAGTAGGAACTGCTGTTGAATCCGAAGCTGGGGAATTCAGTCGTGCAGGGGACGTAGCGCGCGGCGTTTTCCGGCGAAGATGCTTCGCGGATGGTCATGGCCCCCGTTTTGTCCTCGAGGATGGACATGTGGAGGCCCAGCGGGATCCTGCTGTTCTCGGCGTCCAGCGTTATGCACCGGGGGTCGGTCGGTTTTTGCCGCGGCGCCGCGCCGGCGGACGAGACCGGTGCGACAGCGAAAAGCATAACGAGCACCATGCCGGTCACGAATCGTTTCATACGGTCATTTGATGTTGAAAAATTTTGTAATATGCAGTATTTCAAAAGTCTTTTTTATGAAGGGGGAAAGGTTGACGAGGGTTAATTTTTTTTTGTTTTCATTCATGTAATTGTTGAATTCAACGAGCATGGCAATGACCGTGGAGTCAAGGGAACTCACATTGATGAAGTCCAGAACCATCTCTTTGTCATATTGATGAGCGGCTTCGAGAAGAAGCTTGAGCAATTCAGTCGAATTATGAATTGTCAGAAGCTTCATGGCAATGGTAATAGTAACAGCACCGTTTACCGCAATGGAAATCACGCGCCATTCCTCCCCCAAACATACTATGTAACATCAGAGAGTATGCCTGAAATCAAGACATTTTTCCTGGACCAGCCCAAAAAACTTTTACGTGACCGCGACATTGCGGTCCGACCGGCGCGAAAGGACCGGCGCGATGAGACATACATCGGGCCCGATATTTATTGGCCCGTGATCATTTTTTTAATTGAAAATTAGCGCAATGTTTCCATAATGATTTGCAAAGGCGTGGCCGGTTTCATCTGAAGGCGAGGTTTTCCGACCTCGCCTTCATGACTCAGCATGGAGGAGTTTGACGTGGACAGGGAGAGGATAAAAAAGGCCGTCATCGAGATACTGCTCGCCATCGGCGAGGACCCGAAACGGAGCGGGCTTGAGGAAACGCCTGACCGCGTGGCCCGCATGTACGAGGATATTTTCGGCGGCGACAGGCAGGACGTTGCCGAAGTGCTCGGCAGGGCCCATGAGCTCGAGCATGATGAAATGGTGATCGTCAAGGACATCCACTTCCACACCATGTGCGAGCACCACATGCTTCCCTTTTTCGGCGTCTGCCATATCGCGTACATACCGGACAACAAGAGGATAGTCGGCATCAGCAAGCTGGCCCGCATCGTCGACATCTTCAGCAAGCGGCTGCAGGTGCAGGAGCACTTCACCACGGAGATCGCCGATGCCATCATGAAGCACGTCAGGCCGAAGGGCGTGGCCGTCGTGGTCAAGGCGCGGCACATGTGCATGGAGATGCGCGGCGTGCGGAAGCCCGGCGCCAGCACCATAACATCGGTGGTGCGGGGTATCTTCAGGAGCGACATACGGACCAGGGAAGAATTTCTCAGGCTTATAGATTGAATTAATCTTGACATTTAGCTCAGGGGACATAATACTTATTTGATACCGGGAGGCTGTTTTCGTCCTCCCGCTCTGCAACGGGAAAGCACGGGATGAAAAAAGTCAAGATCGCGGTACTCGTCTCCGGGTCCGGCACCAATCTCCAGTCCATACTGGACAAGGCGGAATCGGGCTGGCTGCCGGTCGAGGTCGCCTGCGTCATATCCGACAGGGAAAAGGCCTACGGATTGGAGCGTGCGCGCACGCACGGGGTCCCCGCGTATTTCGTCGACCGCAGGCGGTATGCCCTGCGGGAGGAGCACGAGGAGGCCATCATGGCGATCCTCAAAAAACATGACGTTGAACTGCTGGTGCTGGCCGGCTACATGCGTCTGATCACCTCCCGTATGATCGGCCCGTACCGGAACCGGATTATCAACATACATCCCGCCCTGTTGCCGAGCTTTCCGGGGACGGACGGATACGGCGACGCGTGGCGGTACGGGGTGAAGGTCAGCGGGTGCACCGTGCATTTCGTGGATGAAGGATGCGACACGGGTCCCATTATCCTTCAGAGAGCCAACCCGATTGAGGAGGGGGAATCCTTTGAAAGTTTTCATGAGCGTGGTCTCAAGATAGAGCATCAGGTCCTGCCCGAGGCGATCAAGCTGTACTGTGAGGGGAGACTGAAGGTCGAGGGCAGAAGGGTAAAAATTCTGGGTAAGGAGTGAGATATGGAAAAAGGTTTTGAAGCGCTGGCGCAAATGCAATATCCAGGCCGTATCATCATAATCGGGAAAAGCCCGGCAGGGGACGATGCCGTTCTTTACGCCGTCACGGGAAGGAGCCCTTCGAGCCAGGCGCGGAAGTTCGAAAAGGAAAAGAAGACGGTGTTCGTCAAGCCCACGGACGAAAAGACGCTGCAGTCGGGGAACCCGGACCTCCTGGTCTATCCGGCAATCATCGTCGGCAAGTTCAAGTGGATCGCTGTGAGCAACGGGAAGCAGACCCCTGACATCGCCGCGCAGTTCAAGAAGGGCATGACCCCCGTCGCCGCCCTCGGCAACGCGCTGCGGCAGTGGGACTTCGAGCCGGACGCGCCGAACCACACCCCCCGCATCAGCGGTTGCGTCATCGACGACGCCGCGCTTTCCATCGTCAAGCGCGCTCCCGACGGCACGGTGCTCCGGGTGTATTTCGAGGTGCCGAAGGCCGCGGGCAAGGGGAAGCTCATCGCCACCTACACCGGCGTCAACACTGACCCGCTCCCCGTTTTCGCGGGCGAGCCGCTTGATGTCGAGATCCCTTACGCTTCCGCCAAGGAAGCGGCGGCGGCGCTGTACAAGGCCCTGGCGCCGGAAAAGGGGAAGGACGATTACCGCGTGGCCGTTGCCGCCGTGTACCGGGATTCGGCGGGCAAGATAAAATTCGTCATAAAGAACAGAAACAAGTAGGACGTGCCGCAAAAAGAAGGCGCGGTCTCGAGACCGCGCCTTCCGCCTGATTTTCCGCGCATTTTTCTTGACACGCGGCGTCGGTGCCGCTTTTATCGCATGATAGTCCGTTTTTCCCCGATGCGCATCAATAACTTGACACATGGAGCGACAGCATGGCAACAGACGTATCATCATTCAAAGACGCGTATAAAAAAGCGATACAAAGCGATTTCCCCGAAGAGGCAATGATCGTCATCGGGGACAGGAAGATCCCCCTCAAGAAAGTGGGCATCCAGCTGCGCTACGGGACAAACCCGCACCAGCCCTTTATTGCCTACGCGCCGGTCAACAATCCGTCCCTATCGGTGGGCAATCTCGATATCCTGAAAGGAGGCAAGGAAGGCCTGTCGCTGACCAACCTCCAGGACATGAGCCAGGCCCTGAACATCCTCAAGTTCTTCGGCAAGCCTGCCTGCACCGTGATGAAACATGTCAACCCCTGCGGCTTCAAGGTCGACACGAAGGGCGAGCAGCTCTCGGAGATCTATCGCATCGCGCGGGCCTGCGACGAGCGGAGCGCCTTCGGGTCCATCATCGGCTTCAACCGGAAGGTGGACGCCCCCACGGCCGAGGCGGTGATGGAAACCTTCGTCGAGGGCATCATCGCCCCTGATTACGACGAGGACGCCCTGGCCATCCTCCGGCGGAACGAGGGGACGAAGAAGCTCAACAACGCCATCAGGGTCGCGAAGGTTTCCAACATGGACCGGATGCCCAGGTTCGTGGGCGACGACGTTGAAGGATACTACAACATCCGCAACCTGGTCGACGGCTCCATCACCCTCGAGGTCCCGTATTTGACCCGGATCCGTTCCGCGGCGGACTTTATCGTCGACCCCATGATCCCGAACTCCGACCCTGCGAAGAACGGCGGAAAGGATTACGTCGTGCAGCGGAAGCCGTCGGCAAAGGAGCTCGATGACTGCCTCACGGCATGGTATGTGAACATCAATGTCAGGTCCAACGGCATCGTGTTCGTGAAGGACGGCGCCGCCATATCGGTGGGGACCGGCGAACAGGAGCGTGTCGGCGCCGTGGAACAGGCCATAGACAAGGCGCTGAAGAAGGGGCACAGCCTCAGGGGGGCGGTCATGTCATCGGACGCTTTCTTCCCCCAGCGCGACAGCATCGATACGGTGGCACAAGAGGGAGTGACCGCCGTCGTGTGGCCGGCGGGTTCGATGAATGACGCCCTGGTCATCGAGGCCGCCAACGAGCATTCCATAGCCCTTATGGCGACGCTGGAGCGGTGCTTCCTGCATATTTAAGTTTTCCGGAGCATTCACGCCCGGTGGAGGGAGGATCATGGTATCTTCCGCCGGGCAAACACTCCCCAATTTTTCTTCAGACTTCATCCGCGCCCATTTTTTTATTAATCACTTGATTTCATATGCGGCCGCGGTAGTATAGATTCTTTGCGGGGGGTGATAATTTGAATGGTGCGCGCATTCTGGTCGTAGAAGATGACGCCGTGTCAGGCAGATATCTTCAAAAGACGCTGATGGATCAGGGATATGATGTGCCGGAGATCATCATGTCGGGAGAGGAGCTTGTGGAAAAGATCCACGCCCTCAATCCCGACTGCATCATCATGGACATCAAGCTCCAGGGCTCCAGCGACGGCATAGACACGGTCCGGGAGATCCTCTCCCGTTATGATGTGCCCGTCATCTACATGACCGCCCACATCGACCCGGACACGGTCAGGAGGGCGAAACTGACCAAACCGTACGGGTATCTCGTGAAGCCGGTCAATGTCAGCGAGCTGATGATCACCATCGACTTCACGCTGTACCGCCACCAGATGGAAAAAAAGCTGAAGAAGACCGAGGAGCGCTACCGCGCGGTCGTGGAGACGATTCCCCTCATGATCTGCCGTTTTCTCCCCGGGGACTATGTCATAACCTTTGTCAACGACGAGTATTGCCGCTATTTCAGTATCGGCCGGGAGGATATTGTCGGAACCAGTTTCCGGGATCAACTCCCGGTCCATGAGCGCCGGGAGATAGAGGAACGCCTGGGGTCCCTGACTCCCGGGCAGCCGATTCTGACCTATGAGCATGGGAGTTCGGGTCCCTCGGGCCAGCGTTGGCAGCACTGGACGATGCAGGCCCTTTTCGACGAGCATGGCAACCTCGCGGAGTACCAGGCCATCGGGAAGGACACAACTGATAGCGTGCATGCCAAGGAGGCGATCCGGCTGTCTGAAGAGAAGTTTTCGAAGGCCTTTCATTCAAGTCCGGCCGGCATGGCCATCGTCATGATGGGCGACGGGACCTTCGTTGACGTTAATGATTGCTTCGCCCGGATCAGCGGCTTCAGCCGGGACGATCTCGTGGGAACATCGATAAGCTCGTTTGTCAACTATGCCGTGCAGGAAGACAGGGAGAATATCTCCGATGAGATTAACCGGCTCGGGGTGCTGCGCGACCGCGAAGTGCGCGTAAAGACAAGGACCGGCGACCTCCGGACGGTAGTCATATCGGCGGAATCGATTCAGCTGGGCGATGCGCGGTGCCTGCTGATGCTTGTCAACGATATAACCGACAGGCTGCGGTTCGAGGAAAACCTCCGCCGGAGCGAGCGGCAGTACCGCCTCCTGGCTGACAACATGTTCGACCTGGTGGGGATGTGCGATATCAGGGGCATTTTCACCTACGTCAGCCCCTCCTACCGGATGGTGCTCGGATATTCGGAAAAAGAGCTGCTCGGCAAACCCGCCTATTCCCTGGTGCACCCTGATGATCTGCAGGGAGTAGTGGAGGTGATGAAGAAGGGCGTTAAAAGCCGGAGCAAGGTCGACGCGGTATACCGGATGATCCACAGGGACGGCCGTGTCCTCTGGTTCGAATCGAACGGCAAGGTGGTTGCCGGAGACAACGGCACCGTGATGGGCGCCGTCTTTTCGTCGAGGGAGATATCCGACCGGAAGGTCATCGAAGACAGTCTCCGCATGGCCCACCGCCAGCTCGGGGAAATAATCGATTTTCTTCCCGACGCCACCTTCGTCATAGACCGGGACAACAGGGTCATCGCCTGGAACAGGGCCATGGAAAAGATGACCGGCGTCCCCAAGCATGCCATGCTCGGGAAGGGGGATTACGAGTACGCCATACCGTTTTTCGGGGAACGGCGGCCCATCCTGATCGATATCCTGGGCGAGGATGTGTCCCGCTACCGGGAGCAGTACCTTACCTTTATGAAGGACGGGGACACCGTCATGGCAGAGTCGTACATACCGTCGTTGCCCTTCACCATGAAAGAGACCTATCTGTGGGGCAAGGCGTCGCCCCTCTATGACGGGGAAGGCGCCGTCATCGGCGCCATCCAGGTTATCCGCGATATCACGGAAATCAAGCGCATCGAGATGGCCCTCCGCGAGAGCGAGGAAAAATTCCGCCATCTCTTCGAACAGTCCGCCGACGCGCAGCTCCTTATCGACGACAGGCGGATCATAGACTGCAACATGGCGGCGGTAAACCTCTTCAGCGCCGGCAGCAAGGATCTGCTTCTGGGAAAGACCCCCCACGAGCTTTCGCCCGAACTGTTACCCGACGGCACACCGACCGAAACGCGGATGAACGAGATCATGAAATTCGTGTACGAGATGGACAGCCTCAGCTTCGAGTGGGTCCATCTCTGCCTCGACGGCCGCCAGGCGCCGGTTGACATTACCTTCACGGTCGTTCCCATCGGCGGAAAGCTCATGATACATGCGGTGCTGAAGGACATCACGCTGCGCAAGCTTGCCCAGGAGGCGCTCCGGAAGAGCGAGGAGCGGTATCGGGTGCTCGTGGAGACGATGAGTGACGGTCTCGTCATGGGCGACGGCGCCGGCACGGTGACCTTCGTCAACGACCGGTTCTGCGAGATGGTCGGCGCCGCCAAGGACGATATCATCGGCAGCTCGATAATCAATCTCCTCTCCGAGGACGACCGGGAGAATTTCATGGAGCGCGTGCGCGGCAAAAACATCATGCGGAAAGGCCCCTTCGAGATCAAGCTGAAGTCAATGTCCGGGGGGGATACTCACGCCATCGTGTCTCCGCGCCCGATCGCTGACGAGCGGAACCGCCTGGCGGGGATCGTGGCCGTCTTCACGGACATCACCGAGCGCAAGTATCTCGAGCGCCAGGTGCTGGAGGTGAGCATGAAGGAACAGCAGCGCATCGGCCGGGACCTTCATGACGACCTCGGACAGATACTCACGGGGACCGGTTTTCTCTGCGAGTCCCTGGTGAGGAAGCTGTCGAACAAGTCCCTCCCGGAGGCTGAGGACGCCCGCGGTGTCTTTTCCCTCATCAACGAGGCCAAGGACCATACCAGGCTGCTTTCGCGGGGCCTCTCCCCGGTGGAGATCGATTCAGGCGGCATCATTGCCGCCCTGGAGCGGTTTGCCCATACCGTGGAAAGCATTTACTCGGTGTCCTTCAGCCTCGACTGCGACCCGGCCGTCACTATCAACGACAGCATGGTTGAAACGCAGTTCCACTATATCGTGCAGGAATCGGTGACCAACGCCATCAAGCATGGCAGGGCCACCGGCATCACGGTGTCCCTCAAGAGATTGCGGGGCAAGATACATCTTGCTATACGCGACAACGGGACGGGCATCCCGGCCGAGGTCGACACCACCAAGGGCATGGGCCTCAGGATCATGCAGTACCGGGCCAATGCGATCGGCGCTTCGATAACAATAGCCAAGAACAGGGGCCCCGGGACCACGGTCACCTGCATGTGGAGATGATTTTTCAGCACCATAAAAATATTGACAGGCCCGTTGCCCGCGATATATTTTCCCTTAAAGGACAGGTTGATGGCAAAGAGCAAGGTATTAATAGTAGATGATCATCCCGTGGTGCGGCAGGGGCTGGCCGCTTTCATAAACGGCGAGGAGGATTTTATAGTCTGCGGCGACGCGGAGGACGCCGATGGCGCGATTCGCTCCATAAACGAGCTCAAGCCGGACATCATCATCGCTGACCTCTCCCTCAAGGGAACCGGCGGGATTGAACTGACGGCGGCGATCAAATCGCGCTTCAACATTCCTGTTCTCATACTCTCGATGCATGACGAGAATTTTTACGCGGAACGGGCCATCCGGGCCGGGGCGCGGGGCTATGTCATGAAAAAGGAGTCCATGGAGGTCGTCATCAGGGCCCTCCGCGATATCCTCGCCGGCAGGATCTACGTAAGCGAAGAGCTGAAGGAAAGGCTCCTCGGCAGGCTCCTCACAACGCCGGACGTGAGGCAGTCGCCCCTTGAAAGCCTGACGAACAGGGAGATGGACGTGTTCCAGCTGATCGGCAGGGGGCTTTCTAACAGGCATATCGCGCAGGAGCTGTCCCTGAGCGTCAAGACAATCGAAACCTACCGTTCGCGCATAATTGAAAAACTGAAGCTGAAGGACTCGGGAGAGCTGGTGCAGTTCGCGATCCAGTGGAACCAGGGATGCGGCACCTCTGAACAATAGATGGTTTGCCTAGGACCGTATTCGCCCGCCATAGGGGGATTCCCCTACAGTTATTTTCGTGTTTTTTCCCTCATCCAAATAACTTAATCAGGGATTGCAATTAATACAGGGTGTGCTGTATATTATAGGAGTTAACGGTCTCAATAATATGCTTATTGTAAATGGAGGTTTTACTTTCAGTAACAGTAATGCTTAAGAGACAGAATGTTATCCTGCTCTCTACAGTATACGGCACAATAAACTACACCTTGAAACAGAAGTGGATGAATGTGTTACCCAAACAACAATGTTTCATATCCCCCCCCATTTTTCTCCATGCCGTCAACTGTAGATGAGCAGTTTCTTTTTTACCTGAACTGCTCATCCTAGATAAAATCCATCAGTTTCTTGAATTCTTCTTCTTTCATGTTAAAGCTTTGCTTTTCAGACGGGAACGCGCCGGTCCTCACTTCGTTCACGTAATTCTGGATCCCCCGGAGGGACGCGGAGTAAAGGTCCTCGTAGATTTTCACGAATTTCGGGGTGAAACGCTTGAAGAGGCCCAGCATGTCGTTCAGGACCAGGACCTGGCCGTCGCAGAAAGCGCCGGCGCCTATGCCGATGGCGGGTATTCTCAGCTTTTCTGATATGATTTTGGCTATCTGCCAGGGCACGCACTCCAGGACAATGCTGAAGCAGCCGGCGGCTTCGAGGGACGTTGCCTGATCAATAAGCCGCTTTGCCGTGTCAAAATCCTTTCCCTGGACAATGGAGCTCCCCAGCTTGTCGGCGGTCTGGGGCGTGAAGCCGATGTGACCCATCACGGGGACCCCGCTCTGTATGATTTTTTTTGTCGCGTCAAGGGCATGGTCAAACCATTCCAGCTTCACCCCCTGGCATCCCCCTTCGTTGACAAAACGGCGCGCGCTTGCCACGGCGTCTTCGGGATTTACCTGGTAGGAGCAGTACGGCATATCGCCCACCACCATGGCGCGCTCCGACCCTTTTGCCACGGCCTTGCTGTGGTTGATCATTTCATCAAGGCTTATTTCGGTCGTGCTCTCCATGCCGAGGACGACATTGGCCATGGAGTCGCCCACCAGGATAATGTCGACTCCCGCGGCGTCCAGTATCGGCGAAAAGGAAAAATCATAGGCGGTGAGCATGGCGATTTTTTCTTTTTTCGTTTTCATTTCCAGTATTGATTCAGCGGAGAGTCTCATGATTACCTCGATTTTTGGATATAAAGAGCCCGGATAGCTGGAAAGTACGGTTTCCGCCATGTTTCGTCAATATTTTTTCACCGACGTGTATACTCCGGCTTACACGATTACTCTGACACCGATTGTTATCGCCCTTGTTGCCCCATGCCTGTCCCGGTTATCGGTTATAGCGGTTGGAAGATGGAGAAGATCGTTATCGGTAGTCATCATCTCTTTATTATAAAAATAAATATTAACAAAAAAATTGTAATGATTATTTTATCGTAAAAATTCAAAAATTTCAAAAAAATTTGCCCTATAGTCAAAAATCATTAATAATTAACTGTATTATTTAATAAATGTCGTTAATTATCAATAAATGTCAGCTATCGCCCTCAACATCGTCACCAAAGGTGGCGAAAGTTCGAATAGGGACACGTGTCCCTACTCTTTACTCTACGAGATCTTTGAAAACTTTTTCAAACTGGAAAGGCAAATCTCTTTGGAGAATTCCAGTCTTGTATTAGCCCAAATACAAGCCTGGAATGTCTCAACCCGGCTGTTGCGTAAGGCTTCAGCCACGTTACTGGTGTATTCATTCAGTTCCGGCCGCCCACCGGAGGCTGAATGGCATGGAAGCCAGAATACTTTTCTCAACAAAGGAGTGTAAAATGATAATCAATCACAACATGAATGCGATCAATGCCAACCGGGTCCTCAAGTTCAACGAATGGGAGATAGGCAAGAGCATGGAAAAGCTCTCATCGGGGATGAGGATAAACAGGGCGGGCGATGACGCGTCCGGGCTGGCCGTATCCGAAAAGATGCGGACCCAGATCCAGGGGCTGCGGCAGGCTGAGAGGAACACCGAGGACGGTATGTCGTTCATACAGACCGCCGAGGGATACCTCAACCAAACTGCCGCCATCATCCAGCGCGTCAGGGTCCTGGCCGTACAGGCTGCCAACGGTATTTATTCCAATGAAGACCGTCAGCTTATACAGGTCGAGGTTTCCGCCCTGGTCGACGAGGTTGACCGGATTGCATCTCAGGCAGAGTTCAACAAGTTTAAAGTACTGACTGGAGATTTTTCCAGGACCAATCCCAAGGCGAGCATGTGGTTTCAGCTCGGGGCCAACAAGGATCAGCGTGAGCGCGTGTACATAGGGACTATGACCGCCCAGGCCTTGAAGTTCCGCGACGGCTCAGGCAAGATCGCTGTTTCTCTTTCCGCCCCCGGCGGAGCCAATGACACCATCGGGATTATGGATGCTGCACTGCAGAGGCTTGGCAAGCAACGGGCCGATCTCGGCGCCTATTTCAACAGGCTCGAGATGACCGCGAAGGGGCTCATGGTTGCGTATGAAAATACGCAGGCATCGGAATCGCGGATCCGCGACGCCGACATGGCCGAGGAAATGGTGGGTTTCTCGAAAAACCAGATCCTCGTTCATACCGGTTCTGCCATGCTCGCTCAGGCGAACATCCAGGGTCAATCAGTAATGAAATTGCTTGGTTCCTAACGGTGCCAGGCTGCATCTCGAGAGTAAAGATACATAGGTTCTTTGAAAATTCAGCGCGATTCTCACCCCTCCCGGTGAGGCCCGACTGTCCTGCACCCGGCTGTTTCGGCAGCCCGTGATGCGGGGAGGGCATCACCGGCTGCCGGAATTTCCGGGGCCGGTGTTGTCATGATAATGGGCAGTCAGGGCATCACGCCAAGGAGTCAACCTTCGGACCGCGGGGCGGTCCCGGGCGCGCCATGATGGGGCGCCTGAAAAACACGGGTTCCGGACAGAGACAGGACCGGGCCCGGACCATAACAAGGGAGGGAACCTATGAGAATCAATCACAACATGAGTGCCATTTTCGCTAGCAGGCACCTGTCGGAGGTGGAGAACAGACTGGACAAGAGCATCGAAAAGCTCTCATCCGGCGAGCGGATCAACACTGCCGGCGATGACGCCACGGGTTTGGCCGTGTCCGAAAAGATGCGGACCCAGATCAACGGCCTGGTCCAGGCTGAGAAGAACGCCCAGAACGGGCTTTCTTTTATCCAGGTCGCCGAGGGGTCATACCAGCAGATCAACGAGATCATGCAGCGGATAAGGGTCCTGTCGGTCCAGTCGGCCAATGGAATTTATTCCAGGGACGATCGCGTTCAGATACAGGTTGAGGTATCTCAGCTTATTGACGAAGTCGACCGTATCGCCTCTTCCGCAGAGTTCAACAGGATGAAGATGCTCCGGGGAGAATATGCAAAGAACAGCAAAGCCGGCAGCATGTTTTTCCATGTTGGCGCAAATCAGGACCAGCGTGTCAGGGTGTATATCGCCACTGTAAGCTCGAAAGCCTTCAACCTGGTAAATGAGGGGAGCAAGCGGACAGTTTCAACGGTGGCCGGCGCGAACGCGATGATAGGGTATGTCGATTCGGCCTTAGACAGGCTGAACCGGCAACGGGCAGACCTTGGAGCGTATTACAACCGGCTCGAAAATACGGTAAAAGCCCTGACCCAGACATATGAGAACATGATGTCAGCCGATTCACGTCTGCGTGACGCGGACATGGCAGCTGAAATGGTTGAATTCACAAAGGACCGCATTCTCGTTCAAACAGGCGCGGCGATGCTGGCTCAGGCCAACACCAAGCCGAAGCTGATCATGAAACTGTTTGAATGAGGATTAACTTTAAACGGGGTGTCCCGGCAGTGCGGATGTCCCCGGTCCCTCTCCGGCGCCGGCACGGGTAGCGCTGCCCAGGCCGGAAGCCGGTGAGGGGGCTTTTTTAAAAGGGAGGTTGGGAGAGTTTCTCCCGTTAACATGGAGGTTAACTATGTATGTCAAGAATGTAAACTATGATTCGGTGGACCCGGGCGGGACTTTCGCCCGGAAGGCGGAGCCGTCGCCGGAACAGACCGGCATGGCCCAGACCCAGCAGGCGCAGAAGGTCCAGCCGCAGACCGTCCAGCGCGAGCCGAGCCGGCAGGAGGTTGCCGAGATCGTCGACCGCCTGAACAAGGGCGTCCGGGAGATACACGAGCGCATGTCCTTCTCGTACCATGAGAAGACACAGCGTATCATTGTCAAGGTTACGAACAATGATACCAACGAGGTAGTGCGGGAAATCCCGTCAAAAGAAGCGATAAAGCTCCTTGAGCACATTCAGGATTTTCTCGGCATGCTCGTTGATGAATCGCGATAGCTGATATCGCGGCTCGGCAGTGTAGGAAAAAAATATCGTTTTTTGCGAAGGGGACAGGAATGCCCTCACAAGATACCTATGTGCTTTTTCAATTATCAACCTTCCTGTTATTGTCCATTATATAATTCATAATAGCATACCGAAAACATTTTCTCAATAGAATATGTAATTATTATTATAATTGATGATAAAAATTTGAATATAATGGAAACCTTTTACTCTGACCCCATATTTTAATGTAATTTCCCGATTGTTATCGGTCTGGGTTGAATTATGACAATGTCCACTGTATTGAGACAGGATGCCGAAATCCCGATAGCGCCAGGAAGGCGCGTTATCGAGACCCTGACCCCCATTTTTCATCAGAACCGGGATTTACTCTGACCCCATCCCAAAAAGCAAAAAATTGCATTTTTTTTATTATAAAACATTATCCTCTTATTAAATTCCAATATTATGTCGATAACAATGATGTAGGATACCTATGTTAGAACAGTGCCAAAATAAGCAAGGGAGGGCTTGCATATGCCGGTATCAATGAGTGGAATGGCGTCAGGCATGGATACCGACGCCATTGTCGACAAGCTGGTCAATGTTGAAGCCAGGCCGATAAAACAGCTTGAAATCCGCAAGAAAAACCATAATGCCCGCAAGGACGCGCTCAAGTCCCTGAGCAGGCTGCTCAATGATGTGAACAGCGCCGCAAAGGACCTGTACGGTTTCAGGACATCCTTTAACGATAAAAACGCTGTTTCCTCCGACAACTCAGTCATTGAGGCCAAGGCCTCCATGCAGGCCGACAAGGGCGTCAGAAAGATAAAGGTAAACCAGATAGCCACCTCGCACAAGGTGTCCACCGACCCGGTGCCGGAGAAGGAAACGCTGCCGGCGGGGAAATTCACCATCGAGGTGGACGGCTCGAAGCAAACCATCACCTTTAAAGGCGGCACCCTGAAAAACCTGGGGGACAAGCTGGATGAAGCGGCTTCGGACCTTGTCTCGACATCGTACATCCGCAAGGACGGCGACACCTATATCCTCACCATCCAGTCGAAGAAGACGGGCGAGAAGGGAGAGATAAAGCTTTCAGGCGACCGTGAGCTCCTCGATAAAATCGGGCTCACCGGCGGACAGGCCGGAGCGCAGAAGAACGAGATCGCCGTGTCCTTCGATTCGAGGTATTTCACCTCCTACATGGGTGAGAAAAGACCAGAAGCTGAAAACGGGAGCGTCAGTGTGAAGGATGGCGGCAGGTCGGTGTCGGTTCGCGGGGCCCTGTGGCGCGAGTACGCCCTGCCGGTTGAAATGGCGGTGAAGGGCGATACGACCCTTGAATTCGATCTTTCCTACCGGGACCAGGAGAGCGGCGACGACGGGAGCGTTCCGAAACGCCTCAGGGTGGGGCCGAAGGAGAAGGTCAACATCAAGGGCATTATTCTTGAAAGCTATAATGTCGAGCGAAAGCGCGAGGGTAAGAAGGAGGACCTGAAGGGCCTTGACAGCCTGATGGGAATCGGCATCGTCGCGAATGAAAACGGGAAACGCGTGGAAAAGGTCTATTCCCTCGGAAGGGACCTGAAGGGCCCCCAGACCATAGCGGCGGGCAGGGATCTGAAGGGCGGGAAGATCAACAAGATCATACTCTACTGCAACCGCGGGACCATGGAGCTGTCCGGCCTGCGCCTTGCCACGCCGGCCGACCGGAAGCCGGGTTACGCGATGAAGAACGTCATTGCCCCCGCGCAGGACGCCAAAATCACGGTCGACGGCATCGAGATAACCAGGGACCGCAACGATGGACTCACCGACGTCATCAAGGGGGTTACCCTGACGGTGAAGCGGCCCTCCCAGCATGAGGTCGACCTGAACGTGGAGCACAGCATCGATACATCCGTCGACAAGATAAAGAAATTCGTCGACGCCTACAACAAGTACCTGGACATGCACAGGGACCTGACCAAGGCGGTCATGTCGCAGAAGCCGGGGGATTACGACAAGAACTTCTCGCAGCAGGGGCTCTTCATGGGCGACATGACCCTGATGAGGCTGCAGGGCACGCTGCAAGTGGCCGTGACCAGCGCCTATCCCAACAGCGCCGACAAACCGATCAGGATGTTCGCGGAAATGGGCGTTTCGACCGGATCGATCAACGCCGAGTGGGAATCGATCAAGTCGGGCAAGCTCGTCGTCGACGAGGCGCTTCTGAAGAAGACCATACTGGAGAATCCCGAGGGGGTGACCCAGTTTTTCGGCTCGGATGCCGACGGGGACAACAAGGCCGATAACGGCATGGCCTTCAGGGTCGTGGCCATGCTGAAGCCCTATGTTTCGCCCGGCAAGAACATCATTGCCGCGAAAATCGACATGGAAGACAGCGGGATCAAGATGGCCGACGAGAGCATAAAGGCCAAAGAGGACCACCTGAAGAAATACGAAGAGAAGCTGAAGAGAAAGTTCGCCGCCATGGAGCAGGCGATATCCCAGACCAACGCCCAGAGGCAATGGATGAAGAACCAGATGGGCGGCGGTTCCGACGACAAGGAAAAATAACAGAAGCAAGAGGTGCGACGTGCAGGTACTGATAAACGATTGCCCGGTTGATTTCGAGCTGCAGCAGGATAAGAAGATATCCGACGTCATCAATTCGGTCTCCGAATGGACGCGTGACCGCGATCTCGTGTTCTACGAGCTGTACATCGATGACGATTATTATCCGATCGACGGGGCGCCCGACGCCAGCCTGGCCGATATCAAGGTGATCAACTGCATCGTGCAGTCCAAGGCGGACATCGTGTTCTCCTCCGTGGACGAGGCCACCCGCTACTGCGATCGGGTGACGGCATTCATGGAGCGCACGGCGGAGACGGGGGAGTTCGGCCGGGGCGATATCGACGACCTGATGACCGGCATCTCGTGGCTCATGGAGGTGCTTGCCAGGGTGACCGGCCTCCTCGGCATCGCCTACGGCAGGCTGAAATTCAAGGACTCCGACCTCGACCATTACGTCCATGTCATCGAAGGGTTCAGGGACAGCCTGGCGGCTGCCGGGGCCGACGTGAAGGAAGTCGCAGGCGCGAACCGGGGCATTTTCGGCGATATCCGGCATATCTTCAGGATGCTCCTTCTCAGCGACGAGATGCGGTCCCTCATAGTGCAGAGCATCGATTCCCCCGATGTGCTTATCGCATCGGTCAGGCAGACGAGGGAGGAGCTTCCCCAACAGCTTGCGAGCGTGCAGGCGGCCGCCATTGCCTACCAGATGGGGAAGGACGCGGAGGGGTCCGAGCGCCTGAAGGCTTTTGTCGATTTCGTGTACCGCTATACCAGGACCTGTTACCAGCTGGTGCCGATGTTCCGCGTCGACCTCGCTGAAATAGCAGTCGGCGGGGTAAGCCTGGAGCAGAAGAACCGCGACGTGCGGAACCTGCTTCATGAAATCATCAGCGTCATGGAAAACAACGACATCATCAGCCTCTCCGATATCCTTGAATACGAGATTAAACCCGCCCTGGAAAATCTCGGGGAATACATGGAACAACTGCTGGAAAAGATAACGGTGAAGTAGTTCCCGGAACGCCGTTGAAAACGGCCCTTTCTAAAATGTCTTGATTTTTTTCCTGCCGCGTATCAACAGTAGCGCATGCGGGGCCGCCGGCCCCGCCGCAGCCGATATCCGATCATATAGGAACCGTCGCCATGGGAAAGGACAAGGACCGGAAAAAACCGTGGGGGGGCCGTTTTACCGGTTCCCTGTCGAACATCGCCGAAAAGCTGTCGGCGTCGATCAGCTATGACTCCCGCCTCTGGCGCCAGGACATCCGCGGATCGCAGGCCCACGCGAAGATGCTCAACCGAATCGGCATCCTGTCCGACGGGGAGCTGGCCGACATTCTGAAGGGTCTTGACCGGATAGGAAAAGAGATCGAAGCAGGGGCTTTCGCCTTCAAGGAGTCCCTCGAGGACATCCACATGAACATAGAGACCGTCCTCACGGAGCGTATCGGCGATGCCGGCAGAAAGCTCCACACGGCCCGGTCGCGCAACGACCAGGTGTCCCTGGACATGCGCCTCTATATCCGCGATGAGGCGGCAGAGATCCGGGCGCTCCTCACCGGCCTCGTCAATCTCCTCGTCGGGACCGCCGAGAAGAATATCGACGTGATCATGCCCGGATACACCCACCTCCAGGTGGCCCAGCCGGTGCGCTTCAGCCAGCACCTCCTCGCCTACGCCTGGGGGTTCCTGCGCGACGCGGAGCGCCTCGACGCCGCGGTCCGCGCCTCTTCTAAACTCCCCCTCGGGTCCGGCGCCCTGGCGGGGGTTAATTACCCTGTGGACCGCGAGTTCGTGCGCAATGAACTGGGCTTCGATGAAATCGTCCCCAATACCATGGACGCCGTGAGCGACCGTGACTTCATATTCGATTTCTGCTATTTCGCGGCGGTCTGTGCCGTGCGTCTTTCCCGCTTCTGCGAGGAGCTGGTCCTCTGGTCAACATCGGAGTTCGGGTTCATCCGCCTGGGGGACGGGGTCACCACCGGCTCTTCCATCATGCCCCAGAAGCGCAATCCCGACATTGCCGAGCTCATCAGGGGGAAATCGGGGAGGAGCATCGGGAACCTCGTGTCGCTCCTCACCCTGCTCAAGGGGCTCCCCATGACCTACAACCGCGATCTCCAGGAGGACAAAGAGCGCCTCTTCGATTCCATGGACACCATCAGGCTCGCCCTGGCCGGCATGGTGGAGATGATCTCGACCATGACCGTGAAGGACGGCCGGATGAGACAGGCCGTGTACAGCAACTTCTCCACCGCCACTGACCTGGCCGATTACCTGGTGCGCAAGGGGGTCCCGTTCCGCAGGGCCCATGAGATCGTCGGCACCATCGTCAGGACCTGCGAGGAGCAGGGGACGGATTTTTTCGCCATGGGGGCCGCGGATTTCAGGAAATTTGCCCCGGAGTTCGGCGATGACATCGCCGATATCGTCAACCCCGAGACCAGCGTGGAGCGCAAGGTCTCGGCCGGCAGTACGGCAAAAAAAGAGGTGCTGGCGCAGATAGAGTCGATCAGGAAGAAGATATAGACCCCTCTGTCCCCCTGCGGGGGTGGGGCATTATTATCCTTGACAACTCCCCCGCTATCCATAAAAACTATCCCTTAATCAAAATTTCTGTGGACAGGATCGGCGCCAAGGACCGACGATGGCCGCAACCAGATTATCGGCAGGATACGGAAATGAACATGCAAGATAAGACACGAGCCCAGCTTGATTGGAAAAACCTACCCTTCGGTTACGAAAAAACCGATTACAACGTCCGCTATTACTACAAGGACGGCACGTGGTCGGCCGGAGAGCTGGTATCCGACGAAATAATACCCCTTCACATGGCGGCCCCGTGCCTTCATTACGGCCAGGAGGCCTTCGAGGGCCTCAAGGCCTTCGAGACGAAAGACGGCAGGGCGGTGGTGTTCCGGCCCATCGAGAACGCGCACCGGCTGCAGAAGAGCTGCAGGCGCATATTCATCCCCGAGATACCGGACGATATGTTCATGGACGCGGTCCAGAAGGTCGTCGCGGCGAACAGGAGGTTCCTGCCGCCCTACGGCACCGGCGCCAGCATGTACCTGCGTCCCCTGGCGATCGGGATCGGCGCCCGCGTCGGCCTGGGCCCGGCATCGGAATATATCTTCATCATGTTCGCCACGCCGGTGGGCCCCTACTACAAGGGCGGGTTCAAGCCGGTAAAGGCCCTGGTGGTCGAGCAGTTTGACCGGGCGGCTCCCCAGGGAGTGGGGGACTGCAAGGTGGGCGGCAACTACGCCGCAGGCCTCGCCGGCGGCGAGTACGGCCATGATCACGGGTATCCGGTGGTGCTCTACCTCGATTCCAAGGAGCACCGCTACATTGACGAGTTCAGCACTTCGAACTTCATCGGCATCAAGGACAACACCTATGTAACGCCGAAATCGGGCAGCATCCTGCCGAGTATCACCAACGACAGCCTCTCCATCATCGCCCAGGACATGGGGATGATCGTTGAGCGGAGGCCCGTCGAGGCGTCCGAGCTGGAGAGCTTCGACGAGGTCGGCGCCGTGGGCACCGCGGCCGTCATCACCCCGGTTAACCTGATAAGGTTCCGCGACCGCAACTACACCTTCGGGAACGGTGACGAGCCAGGCCCGGTGGTCAAGAAGCTCTATGACCGACTGACGAAGATCCAGACAGGCGATTACGAAGACAAGTTCGGCTGGCTCTACGAGGTGAAGTAGGCGCCGGTATCCCGGCGCCCGGTATCACCGCCCGGAATCACTGTTTCCGCAGGTTTTTCATGAGCACGTCCATCAGGACGTCCTGCCCGGCCCTGTTCAGGTGGACGGGGTCAATGGCGTAATCGGGGTTCAGGCCGTCGTTTTTCAGAAGATGGGGATACACATCAACGTAGGTCACGCCCGTTTTTTCGCAGATGCTCCTGAGGCGGGCGTTCAGTTCCATTAGGGTCGAGTTCTTGACGAATACGGCGGGGGCCACCGGCAGGTTGCTTATGCAGTACACGCTGCCCGTCACGGTCTTGTAATACCTGAACAGCTCATCGTAATTGCGGTCCGTGTCTGCGGGGGGCACCCTGGCGATAAGGTCATTTCCGCCGACAAGGACAACGATAACGGCCGGTTTGAGAAGGGAAACCTTATCCCTGCGCTGCAGCAATGCCCTTGTCGTGCTGCCCCGGTAGCCGTAGTTGCAGGCGGGTCCGGTCAGGTATTCCTGGACGCTGATAAGCTCGACGTTGCTGTCGCCCTCGAAGAGGGTACAGCCGGCAATGCACGATTTTTTATTTGTTTCCTGCAGCTTCTTTACATGGTCGGTAAATATTCGGTACTTCGATTGCCGCGCCGCGCAGCCCGCGAGGAAGGCCGCCATGAGGATCGGAAGGGTCAGAACGTGGATTTTTTTTACCGCCGCCATGTTCAGGATCATGGATGGATTTGTCCTTGTCGGTTATTTGCGCCGTGAAAGAAAGTGACGGCGCCGTGTGATCGTATGAAAGACAGGTTTTCGCGGGGTGTCAACAAGAAATTCCGGCGGTCACATGCCATAAGAAAAGAGCACATGGGTGCTCTCTTCATGCCGGTGAAAAGGCTGGATCACGTTTCTGCGGCCGAACCGTGACGGTGCCCTGCTATGATGACGTGACCCGTTCCGCCTGGATCGCGAGGTACTTGACCAGGGTCTGCTCGGTTATCGCCCCCATGGTGACGAGGATGATCCCGATCAATCCGCCTTCCTTTTTCTGGATTTCTATGGCTTTATCCAGCTGTTCCTTCGATATTTCCTTGTTTTCAAGCAGTATCTCACCCAGTAATGGTCTCGCCATGATGATCCTCCCGGTATTAATGTGGCAACATGATGTCGTGCCCTGATAATTCTACAGCAACAATCGCCTGATGGCGTCCTTCCAGATCGTGATCTGATGTTCCCGCTCCGCCTTGCTCATGCCGGGAATGTATTTTGAAGAAATCCTGTTGTTCTTCGCTATCTCGCTGATGGTGCCGTATACGCCGCCGGTTATGCCGGCCAGGTAGGCAGCGCCCAGGGCCGTGGACTCGGTGATTTCCGGAAGGAGCACCGGGATGTTCAGGATGTCCGCCTGGAACTGCATCAGGAAGCTGTTTTTGGTGGCCCCGCCGTCGACCCGGAGCTCCGGGATGGCCGTGCCGGTATCGTCCTGCATCGCCTCGACCAGGTCCCGCGACTGGAGCGCTATGGCCTTGAGGGCCGCCATGACTATTTCTTCACGGGTCGTGTCCCGGGTCAATCCGAAAATGGCCCCCCGGGCATCCATGTTCCAGTGGGGGGCGCCCAGGCCCACGAAAGCGGGGACCATGACGACCCTGCTTTCCTTGGCAACCGATCTTGCCATCTCCTCGGAATCGGCGCTGACGGCAAAGAACTTCAGGTAGTCCCGGAGCCACTGGACCACGGCGCCGCCGATGAAGACCGATCCCTCCAGGGCGTACACCGGGTTGCCGGAGTCGTCGCAGGAGAGGGTGGTGAGAAGGCCGTTCCGGGAAATGGTGAACGTGCCGCCGTTGTTCATCAGCATGAAGCAGCCGGTGCCGTAGGTGTTCTTGGAACTCCCCACGGTGACGCAGTTCTGGCCAACCATGGCGGCCTGCTGGTCGCCGGCGATGCCGCCGATGACGATCCCGTCGGGAAGGCCCGGCGCGTTCTTGGTGACCCCGAACCGTGCCGCAGAAGGCATGACCTCGGGGAGGATTTTTTTCGGTACGGTAAGGATGTCCAGGAGCTCCTCGGACCATTTTTTCTGGCGGATGTCGTACATCAGGGTCCGGGACGCGTTGGTATAGTCGGTGGCGTGGGAGACGCCGTCGGTAAGCTTCCACAGTATCCAGGTGTCAATGGTGCCGAAGAGGAGCTTGCCGCCTTCCGCCAGGGGCCGCGCGCCCTGCACGTTGTCCAGGAGCCACTTGACCTTGGTGCCGGAAAAGTAGGCGTCGACCACCAGGCCCGTCGTTTTACGGAACGCGTCCTCGTGGCCGGCCTGCTTCAGCTCGTTGCAGATGTCGGCCGTGCGGCGGCACTGCCACACGATGGCGCGGTGGATAGGTTTGCCGCTGGTCTTGTCCCAGAGGAGGGACGTTTCCCGCTGGTTGGTGATTCCGATGGCGATGGCGTCGGACGGATTGAGGCTTCCCCGGGAAATCGCCTGGGGTATGAGGGTGCTCACGGATTCCCATATTTCCTCGGCATCGTGTTCAACCCAGCCCGGTTTGGGGAAATGCTGGGTGAATTCCTTGTAGGCGCTCGAAATCGGAAGTCCCTGTTCGTTGAAACAGAAAACCCTGTTGCCCGTAGTGCCTAGGTCTATTGCTATGATAAATCGCGTGCCCATCCGCTGATCCTGGAAAATAATATTGTTAACCGCAGGCCGATACTACCTGTTATCAAAAAACAATGTCAATTAAAAATTAATCCCGCCCCGTACCCGCGATATAAAAATTTATATATAGGGCAAGCGCCTATGCACCGGGTGAGGGGCCGGGCTTTTTTCTTGGCGCCGTATCCGGTTTTGTCGATAAAATAATATCGACATGCCTGTTCCGCCGCTGTACGTTTAATGGGGGCGAAATCGGGCGAGGGAGCCCGCAAATTATTCGGATGACGATAACGGTAACAATCCATGCTGGATGCAATCATACAAAACAGAAGGAACGCGATCTACATCGCTGAAATCGGCCTTAACCATAACGGGAACCCGGATGTGGCGATGCGGATGATACAGGCCGCCGCGCGGGCGGGGGCCGACGCGGTGAAATTCCAGACCTTTGTGCCGGAGCTGATGAGTTCCGTGTACACGAAAGACCTGATGGATTCAGGCGTTGAACGGCAGAGGGATTCCGGCCTGGTGGACTTTTTCAAGACCTTCGTCTTTGACGGGGAGCAATACCGTGCATTGCAAAAGGCTGCCGCGGCGGAGGGTCTGATATTTTTCACCTCGGTCTTCGACACGGAGTCGCTGGAAATGATGGAAGGGCTTGATCTGCCCCTCTACAAGCTGGCTTCGTCAGAGGTGACCAATCATCCCCTCATCCGGGCGGTTGCCGTGACAGGGAAGCCGCTGATACTCTCCACCGGCATGTCGTCGGAAGAGGAAATAGACGCGGCAGTGGACCTGTACCGGAAGGCAGGCGGCACGGAACTGGTCCTGCTCCACTGCGTGTCGCTCTATCCTACACCGGCAGACCAGGTGAACCTTGCCCGTATACCGGCCCTGGCGAAGCGCTTCGGCCTGCCGGTCGGATTTTCCGATCATACCCGGGAGGCGACAGCGCCGATGCTGGCGGCAGCCGTGGGCGCGAGGATATTTGAAAAGCATTTTACTATTGACAGATTTCATGAATGTCCTGATAAAGATATATCCTGCACGCCGGAAGAGTTCGCCGGAATAATAGATTCCGTGGAACGCGCCGTGGTCATGACGGGAAGCGGCGCCGTGGCTTTCGGCAGGGAGGAGGCCGGCACGGCGCGGGGTGCCCGGCGGAGCCTCTTCGCGAGGCGCCTCATCCCGGCGGGGAAGGCCATAGACGGTGATGACCTGGTGGCCCTCAGGCCGGGCGTCGGTATCCCGCCGAGCGACCTGGCCCTGGTGGTGGGGAAACGGAGCAGGGTGGACATACCGGCCGACCATTTAATACGAAAGGAGCACCTTGCCGGTTCCTGACAAATGGCCGGCGCGAAGGCTCGGTCTCAGAACACCCCACCACCCTCCTGAAAGGGGCTTTTTAAGGCACGTTCTGGTCACATAAGTCCCCCTCCGGGGGATTGGGGCTTTCAATGAATCAGAGGAGTGTATCGTCAATGAAAATCAGAATAGCGGTAATGGCCATCATGTGCCTCTTCCTGACGCGGTGCGCCACCTATTACCATATGTTCAGCTTCACCGTGCCGAAGAGCACGTATTACACGGACCAAGAGCGGGAGCTCCTGGAAAAGACCACGAAATCGATCGAGTTCGATTACGGCTATAACGCTGACCTCGACCTGGACTACGTGTTCCCGGTAACCAGCGGCTACACCGAGTTCAAGGCCGGAGACCGGGAGCTGTCGAAGGTCCTCGATACCGTGGACAGCAGGACCCTGATCGCCTACAGCGAAAAGATATACCGCCTCAAGAAGATGACGGTCATGAGGATGGAGTACTACCGGTCGGCGGGGCAGTGGAACAATTATACGCTCATCAATAAATACCTGCTTCCGCCCATAGATTTTTATTCAAGCATGATGGAAAAACAGGCGATGAAAAGAGACAGGGACTACATGATCAATATTGAAAAGAGAAGGAAGTCCCTTGACAAGAAAACGGAATACGACATGTACCGCAAAGAATTCGAGGAAATCTGGAAAAATGACTACAACTCGTAACAGGCTGCGGCGGACGGCGGGTCCCGTCCGCGGTTTTTCGGGGGGCGCCGCCGTGCTTGCCCTGGCTGCCTGCATCATGGCATGGTCATCGTCGGTTTCTATCCCCGAGGCCCGCGCCGAGGCCTCGGTCAGCGTCCTCTGCTATCATTCATTTCTTGAAAAGAAAAAAATGGACCCCTTCAGCTTCACCGTTGACGAGCTGAATTCCCAGATACTGCAGCTTAAAAAAGAAGGATTCCGCTTCGTGTCCATCAACGATGTCATCGGCGGGAGGATAACCGGGACCAAGAACGTGCTGATAACGGTCGATGACGGCAACAAGAGCGTGTACGATGCGTACCGGAAGGTATTCAAACCCAACGGCATCAGGCCCCTCCTGGGCATTTACCCGAATATCATCATCAACAAGAAGCATTACGCCCTCACCTGGGAGCAGCTCACCGAGCTGGCGAACAGCGGGTGCGATATCGCGGCCCACGGTTACTTCCACCTGAAGATAAACAGAAAGCTCTATGACAAGAATCCGGGTTATTTCAAGAAGGAAATATTCCTGGTCAAGAAGGTCCTTGAAGAGAAGCTGAACCGGAAGATCACGGTCTTCGTGTATCCCTTCGGCCTCAGGGACGACCTCACCATCAAGACCCTGAGGGAGGCCGGCTATCGCTACGCTTTCACCATAAACAACGGGAGGATCGACATCCCCCTGGGGGCCGGCGACAGGCCCTTCGAACTGCCCCGGTACATGGTCACCAGGACCAGCTGGAAATACTGCTTCAACAGCGTCGT
Organism: uncultured Spirochaetota bacterium; assembly: GCA_937872225.1. Taxonomy (GTDB): domain Bacteria; phylum Spirochaetota; class UBA4802; order UBA4802; family UBA5550; genus RBG-16-49-21. Next base: position 18,825 of record CALMRZ010000052.1, on the reverse strand, counting down.
TCGGAACGCGCGCCATAAGACATCCTGCAAGGTGGCCGCCGTCGGCGGAGAGTCCATGGAAAAGCCCGACATGACGGCCATGGGCAGGGCCCCGTCTGTACGCCACGACCCGGCAGCGGAGCTCGCCTCCCGTCTCACGGAACGGATAGACAGGGTGGCCATGGCGGACGAAAAAACGGAAAAAAACGGAAAGCAGATCAGGGAATCTCGCACTAAAAAAAAAATCGAAAAAAAGACAGGTATAGACTCTGATCCCGCCGCGGCGAACGCGGAGAAGGCTGTTGTAAAAGAAAAAAAACCGGCGCCCGAAATGGACCGTGACGCGGCCGGGCGGGACAGGGCCAAAAGTCCGGACATTTTCCCTCCCCTGTCAAAAGGGAAAAACCTCGCGTCAGCGGAACGCAACGTCCAGAAAAGAGAAAAGTATCTGTTTCCGGACGAGGAACGCAGGAGTTCCGCGATTCGGCAGGTCCTGAAGGTTGAGAGCAATGTAAAGCGTGAATCCCCCGGCCCGGCCCGCACCGATATGTTCCCCGGGGAACATAGGCGCGCCTCCATGGTCTCTATTGACGGCCTCTCATTCGACAGGCGCGGGCCGGCCGAAATCGAAACGGGGAGCCGCAGGGAGAACCCTGCCGCCCTTGAGGCGAAAGTGTCCAAGGGAGCAAATAAACAACTGTCCGGAATGAAAGAACAGTACCGGGGCATCAACTCGAGAACCCTGCGCACGTACCGCGGCGTCCTGGGCCTTGTGAGCGGAAAAATAGAAAGGATCAAGCACGCCATCAGGAAATACGTGCTGAGCCATTTTTAAGGCCGTAAGAAAGATTTACTTTTCCATAAAAACATTGTCATATATATTTTTTATTTTATATACAAATACAGTGATGATTCATTGTGCATCAACTTCATGTATACAGGAAATTGAAATGGAACGAAATCCCGTTAAAAGCATCATTGCGGCTGTAATAACCGCTCTTCTGATGCCTGTTGTGTCCTGCACGCTGGCCGTAACGCTCCACCGGGCCGCGGCAAGCGGCGACGTGGGGGCGATATCCAGGCGCCTGGAGATGGGGGACCGCGTCAACCAGCATGACCGGTACGGTTGGACGCCGCTCCACTGGGCCGCGTATTACAGCCAGATGAACGCCGTGAAGTATTTGCTTGCAAAGGGCGCTGACCCCAACTGTGTCACCGTTGACTCCTATGGCCCCTTCACGAAAGGGACGACGCCCCTCATGCTGTGCGCGTATTACGATTACCGGGTCCTGGCCAAGGTCCTGGTTGATGCCGGGGCGAATGTTCACGCGAAGGACGATCTCGGCAATACGGCCATTACCTTTGCCGAGGTGAACAACCTGCTGGAGATGATGACCTACCTGAAAGAGGCCTCAAAGAACAGGTAATCAACAAGGCCGGATTTACGATGGCAGGGGAAATGTGATCATGAACCTCGCGCCGCCGGGACGCCCGGTCATGATGGCGCCACCGATCTGTTTCACCAGTATGCCAACGAGCTTCAGTCCGAACCCGGTCGGCTGTTCCGGGTTGACCGTTTCCGGGATGCCGATCCCGTCGTCCTCGATTACCATTGCCGCATGGCTTCCCTCTTTCAATGCCGACACGGTTATCGTCCCCTTCTCCCTTCCCGTGAAGGCGTATTTCATGGCGTTGGTGACCAGTTCGTTCGCTATGATGCCCAGGGGAAGCAGCGTTTTTACCTTCACCGGAAAATTTTCAATGCGCATGTCGATGGTCACCGCCGTGCTTATGGGAAACAGCGGTACAATCCTCTCCACCAGCGGGGTGAGATAGTGTTCGATGGACATTTCGCCGACATTCTCGGTCTGGTAGAGGGTGTCGTAGAGGACCGACATGCTCTGTATGCGGCCCCTGGCTTTCAGGAGCGCGTTGATCGTGGCCTGCTCGTTCAGTGTCCCCGCCTGCAGGGAAAGCAGGCTGATCATGGTGTTCATGTTGTTCTTGAGGCGGTGGTTCACCTCCCTGAGGAGAAGCTCCTTCTCCGCCAGGAGGGCCCGGATCCGTTCCTCGGCGCATTTGCGTTCGGTGATATCGACGATCGTGACCATGATGTGCTTTTCCCCCGCGATGGTGATTATGAAGGCCGAGTATTCCCCTATGACGATCGACCGGTCCTTCATCCGGAATACATATTCTTTCCCGGTTTTCCCCCTTTGTCAGCAGGGCCTGCTGGACCTCCTGGCGGTCGGCGGGATTGTCCCATAAAAACAATTAAGGCGCCGTTTTATAGATGAGCTCCTTCCGCGTAAAACCCGGACCTTTTAACAAGCGTGTCGTTGATCTCGATTATTTTATAATCCTTCAGCCCCGCGATGCAGAGTGCGGCCGGGAGTGCCTGGTCTTCGACCAGGAGGATGGTCTTTTTCTTTTCGCCGTTCATGTTTAATGGTATGTCCTGATGCGACCGCGGTCCGGGATACTTCTATTTGAATGGTTTCCCGGTAATGCTGACCCCGGCAGGCGGAATGCGAATCGGTTGTGTTCCGGTGAAGCCGCTTACTTCAAGGAGTTATTGACGCCCGGGGTCCGTCCCCCGTGCGTCATTCCCGGTCCATGATTTCTTCCGTCAGCTTCATGTAGTCGTCGGCGCCGGTGCTCCCCGGCTTGTACTCGAAGATGGTCTTGCCCCAGCTGGGGGCTTCCTGGAGGGCGACGTTCTCCCTGATGAGGGTCTCGAAGAGCTTCCCCGGGAGGCGGTTCTCGGTCTCCTCGATGACTTCCCGGTTGATGGCGCGCTTGGCGTTGAACATGGTGCCGATGATGCCGGTCACGTCGATCTCCTTGTTGAGGCGCCGCTTCACCACCTGCACCGCTTCGAAGAGGTTGTACATCCCGTGAAAGGGAAGAAACTGGACCTGCAGCGGGATGAGTATCTCCTTTGAATAGGCCATGGCGTTCAGGGTCAGAATGCCCAGGGACGGCGGGCAGTCTATCAGGACAAAATCATAGCTGTTCACTTCTTCCAGGGAATCGCGGAGGAGGAACTCTTTGGCGGGGATGGGAAGGAACTCTATGTCTTTCAGGTCCTGGTTTGCCGGCAGCAGGTGGAGATCGTTCCGGTCGATCAGTATCTCATCGTAGGGCAGCTCGCCCTTCAGGACATGGAATATTGATTTTTTTATCTGTTTCGGGTTGTAGCCCAGGTGGTATGTGGCCTGCGCCTGATGGTCAAGGTCGATGATCAGGACCTTCTTCCCTTTTAGCTGGAGCGCAGCGGCGATATTGACGGTGCTCGTGGTTTTACCCACCCCCCCCTTGTTGTTGGAAATGGCGATTATTCTCATGGTTACCTCGCAATTAACCTAACGGATGGGCGGCCCATTTGTCAATGAATAAAAATCGGGGGATCCCGGCGCCTTGTCGGGCGATTGTTATATTGTGAGGCAAGCCGGTTTTATTCTTGAAATTCCCTGGAGCCGGTGTTTCCTTGATATTGGGCGGATAGTTTGATATCGAGGTAGGGCCATGTTTAAAAAAGTATTATTTCCCACGGATTTCTCGGAGAATTCCTATGCCATCATGCCGTATCTTAAAAAATTGAAGTTGTCCGGGACGAAGGAAATCGTCATCCTCCATGTCCTCGACATGAGGTACAGCGGAGTCTTCGAAACGACCCATGCAATGGGGGAGATGGGAGGACAGAACTTTGATGTGGAACTCTTTGCCGTCATGGAAAAATCGGCGGCCAGAAAGCTGGCCCTGCTGAAGAACAGGCTGGGAAAAGATTTCAAGGTGAAGACGCTCCTCGCGGAAGGCGTGCCGTTCAAAGAGATCGTCGCCTGCGCGGAAAGGGAAAAGGTGTCGCTGATCGCGATCGGGTCGCACGGTAAAAGCAATATTGAGGATATGCTCCTCGGTTCCGTCACGGAAAAGGTCGTGCGGAAATCGAAGAAGCCCTGTCTCGTGGTCAAACGGTGAAGGAGATGTCCCGCTCCTTAACGGTTGAGAAACCCGATGACCTGCTCCGCAACCAGCTCTTTTTCCAGGTCCGCGGTGATGGCGTGGTTGCTCTTCTGCAGCGGGAACATTTCCTTTTTTTGCGATGCCGCATGTGAGAAAATGTATTCCATCGAATCAGGCGGTATCACCCGGTCCTCCGTTGACTGGATGACGAGGAGATCGGCGTCGATACGGGGGAGGGCCTTCATCGCTTTCTTTATCAGCCTGAAGAGGTGCCACGACTGCCGGATCGGCGTTCCCGAGCTGTAGCATTCGTGGACGCGCCGGGCCTCCTCCGAGGCGAGTCCCTTCGTCGCATCCTCCCGCCACAAAATTTTTTTGAACAGGCCGATGAACGGCGCGAGGTAGATGCTTTTTTCCTTGATCGTGCGGGGCACCGACAGGAGGATGATTTTTTTTACCGGGAAGTCCCGGGCGAGGAGAAGGGTCAATATCCCGCCCATGGAAAGGCCCGCTATGGAAACCTCGCGGCAATGGCTCTTCAGCTCAACCAGGGCCTCCCGGGCCGCCGTCAGCCAGTCCCTGCCCGTGACGCGCGTCAGGTCCTCGATGACGGTGCCGTGGCCGGGGAGCCGCGGTATGCTGATGGAATAACCGTGCGCGGCTATTTTTTCCCCCAGGAATTTCATTTCGTGGGGGGACCCTTTAAAGCCATGGATCAGCAGCACGCCCCGTTCCTTGCTGGTGATTTTCAACACCGCCCGGGAATTTTTCATGATGGGGGATAGGGATTTCTCTTTCATGGTCGCCTGCCCGGGCCCGTTGTCATCGCTCAAAGAAGACCCGCACGAATTCAAGGCCGAAGGCCAGCCCTGCTGTCACAATAACGGCCCATAACACAATGCCGGCGGTGATCCAGAGCAGGATCATGCCGGGCTTAGCGCTCAAAACGAGGCCGATGAGCGCCGCCTGGGGCGCCCCGGGCATCACGGGCGCAATCAGCCCCAGGCCCGGCATGCCGTATTTCTGGAAGATGGCGCCCGCCTTTCCGTTCCGGGTCTTTTCAAGCCATGCGGGGAACCTCCGCAGAAGGTAGGCCTGTATGGGCCTTCCCATGAGGAGCACCAGCAGGACCGCGGCCTCCGCCCCGGCCGCGGTGATGAGGCCGGCGGCCATAAGGTGGAATTTGAACGCCAGCGCCGCGGGGAACCCGCCCCAGAAAAAGACCGCGCTCAGGGACATAACGGAAAAAATCTGCGCCGCTGTTTTCATCGTCAGTTCTCCGAGCGTATGGTTATGCTTTTCCGTCCGGCCACGGACGACTCGCAGATAAGGTAGAGCTCTTCATTGTCATATGAATATTCCAGCGAATCGCCCGTAACGGCCACCGCGTATCCGCCGGCGCCGAAGAGGGCCTCGCGCGGCAGGAACATCCTCGTCTCCCCCTTTGAAGGGTCGTGGTCCCATTCCATGCGCACCGAAACCGCGCCGCTGTCGCTTCCCGAGAACTCGAACTTGACCGGCGTCCCGGCGGTCCTCCGGGCATAGGGGCGGACGCGGTAATTGGCCCTGAGCGCGCCGGTGTTGTCCACGATGCTGAGGTTTTCGTCGTTGAAGCCGTCGTAGCCGTCTGGCGTCCACCCGGGGGTGTAGTTCCACTGCGTGCCCGAGGCGTGGTTGGCGTCCAGCCATGCGTAGAAGAGATCCATGTATTTCGCGCCGCCCAGGGCCGTGGCGTTAACGCCGAACTCGCCCCAGAACAGGGGAACGTTCCACGCGTCGGATTTTTTCTTCTGCCTGGTGAGGGCGCCCGCCGGCGGGGTGCCGAGCCACATGTTGAGGACGATGATGCTCCCGTCGTAATAGTGGGGGGCGTAGGCGTAGTTCCCGAAGGACATCTTCGGGAGCTCCGAAGCGTTGCCCGCGCTGATCAGGGCGTGGGGGCAGAGGAACATAACAGAGTCTGGGTCGTTATTACGGATGATCTTGGCCGCGTCTTCATAGAGGACGGCGATCTCTTTCACTTCGTCCCCCCACGGCTCGTTGAGGATGTCATAGCCGAGCACCGTGGGATTGCTCCCGAAACGGGCGCTGACCGCATCCATCATTTTCAGGAACCTGGCGCGCACGCCGTATGTATCGCGGTAAAAGCGGTTCCAGCAGGTATGCATGTCGAAATCCCATATCATCTCCGCGCCCCAGACCCTGCAGCTGCTGTCGTTGCACGGCTTGTCCTTTTTCACTTCGGGGGGCACGGCCCATTCGGGGAATCCCTCGCCGCATCCATGGACCTGGTAGCGGGAAAAAGCGTCCTGATGGAAGTCGATGATGACCTTGATGTCCCGTTCACCGGCCCAGGAGACCACTCTGGCTATGTAATCGAGATATTCACTGTTGTACGATCCCATGACGGGCTCAAAGGCTTCCCAGGTGAAGAGGAGCCTGATCACGTTGACGCCCCAGCCCGGCAGGGGGTCCAGCAGACTCGCTTCCTTGATGGGCATGAAATCCGGGACCTTGGCGTTCCCCGCGACATTGAGCCCACGGTAGACGACGACGCCGCCCCGTTCATCAAGAAAATATGTGCCGCTGGTCCGACCTGTTGGGCCGGCCGTGGTGGTGGACGAGTCGCATGACAGGAACAGGATCACGGCCGGGGCGAGAAAAGCCGCGGATGCGCGCATCAAACGTTTTATCATAATCTGTTCTCCCGATGTATTTTGTTTTGCCATATACAATCATATACAATAGACTTGTTGCGAAACTTAATAATTATTTAATTTTGCCTCCGCCGCCGAAGGCGGCGGAGCAGTATATATTGATTTTAAGCAGTTATGCAACAAGTCTAATATAAACAAAGATCTTTATTCTTTCTCTGTGTCCCTGCGTGTTTGCGGGGATCTTCTCGTGTTTTCTGCATATACCCGCGGGACAATCAGTCCGGACGCATGTAATAAATATTACAGGTAACACTATTAATCGACTTATCCGCTAAGGTGAGACTGTTTTTTTGTGGGATGCCAGAGCCTTTTCCTGTATTCCGTCGGGGTCAGGCCGGTAAAGGTCCTGAACATCCTGTTGAACGTGGCCTTTGAATTGAAGCCGGTATCGTAGGCTATCCGCAGCACCGTTGTGTCCCGGTATTTTTCATCGGCCATCATCTTCTGCGCGTCCCGTATCCGGAATTCGTTCACGTACATGAAGAAATTTTTATTGTACTTCTCGTTTATGATCTGGGTCAGGTGGTGCCGTTTTATCTGCAGGGCCCGGGCCACGTCCCCGATGCGGAGCTCCGGGTCTAGGTACGGTTTTTTTTCGCGCATGTAGCCGTCGAGCGCCGCGGCATACTCTTCGGCGTTCGATTCCTTCAGCCCCGACCGGTCGTATTTTCTCCTGAGCATGTTCAGGAGAAAGATCCTCCTGCTGTCGGCGTCGGTGCTGAAGCTTGAAAAGAGCAGCATGATTATGATGAAGCTGAAAAAAAGGACGTTGCGGAGCACGTTGGATATGCCGAGGCCGGTGAAAAGGGACAGGCCGGCCACCTGGGTGAGCATCATCACGCCGATGACGGCCAGCGATATCCAGAAGGGGAAGCGGATGAGCGTTGAGGAGAATATGATCACGAAGAGCGACCCGAGGGGCAGGTCGTATCCAGCGGAGTTGACGCCGATGACGTCAATTGCCACGACCGAGGCGTTAACGATGACCATCGACGCAGACACCATGGTGTACGTCGTGCGCACGTCGCCGAGGCGCCTTGAGAGGTATATGAGCGGGACGATGAGCGCCGCGGTCAGGGCCCGTATCATCCACGCGGTCACCGCTGCGTTGAAGGGGAACGCGATATAGTCGAGAACGGTGAAAAGAAGATACGCCGTCATGCCGATGAAGAGTACCCGGTTTGACACGATGAGGCGCGTGTCCGCGTGGTGGCGGATATACAGCTCTTCCAGCTCGTCGGGGAACTTCAGTAGCGGCGGGTCTTTTTCCAGCCTGGCGGCGAGATGTTGCAGGTCATGGTCTTCCATGGGGCGCGGTCGGGTCCGTGTAATGATGTCATCTGCCTTGAGTGTGCCCGGCAACCGGGGAAGTGTCAAGTTCTTTTGCCCGGTGGATTTTTCAGAGACTATTTCCGGATCCTGGAGCCGAAAAACCTGAAGGATTTCTCCAGCAATTGCGCCTCTTCCTCCGTGAGGCCCGACCGCTCCACCAGCCCCCTGAAGACAATCTGCGCTTTGCCGCTTTCCCCGTCGATGCCGCACCGTTTGAAGAGGTTGCCGAATTCCGCGGCGAGGGCCTCCATGTCGGCGGCCGGCCGGCTTTCCCTGTCCCGGGGCGCGATGAAGATGCCGCACAGGATAAGGGCCGCGGCATGGGAGATGTTCAGCGACCCCGCCGGCCCCGGGACCGACGGAATTTCGGCCAGGATATGGCAGCGGCCGCGTTCCTCGCGGGAAAGGCCGTCACGCTCGCGGCCCAGGAGCAGAGCGACCCGGGACGTCGCAGCCCTGCGGGCGGCGATCGCGGAGGCTTCCCTGAAATCGATGCGGGTCTCGTCGCTCCGCGCCCTCCGGGTGGCGCCGATCACCAGGCCGCACCCGGCAAGGGCTTCATCGAGGGTGGCGACGACGCGGCGGGAATTGTAGACGCCGAGGCCGCCCATGGCGATGCGGGCGCCCCTTCCTTCGACATCCTCGATGTCGGCCGGGGACACCAGGACCAGGTCGCTGAAGCCGAAATTGGCCATCACCCGGGCTATGGACCCGACATTGATGTGCCCCATCGGCTCCATTACCACGACCCGGACGCCCGGCGCGTCGGTTTTTTCCTTCTCTTTGCCCATGGAACGGAGTATGGGACCCTGCGGTAAAATGTACAATATAATTTTCAGGCCGCTCTTCCATTGACGGGAACTGATGGGATGCGGGGCGGCGACGGGCGGTTTCGATATGCCGACCGCCTATCTGCCGCTGCTTCACGGCGATTGGACCCTGGTTCCCGAATGTAAAAAAATTTCCGGACACGACCGGGCTGAAGCTGGACCGCCTGGTGCCCCTCATGTCCGATGCCCTGGGGAAGAAATCCTTCGGCATCGTGACCCGGCGCGGCTTCGGCTGCTATTCCTGTCACCTGGGCCCGTCGGGACCGATGTTCGGGAACTGGGCGTCGGTACGCCCTTACTGTCTGTTCAGCAGGTCGAATTTATAGACGTCCCCGAGGAGGTCGAGGTATTTACGGAGCGGCTCGATGGTCATCAGGCCGTCCGCCGCTTCTATGGGTTTGTCAAGGCCCATCTGTATCCTGGCCGTGATCACTTCCAGCCGCTTGTAATCCGGCAGGCATGCCTTGACGGCGGCAAGGTATTCGGCCAGGAGGGCACGGTACCGGGGGGACATCGTTTCGCAGTATCGCTGCTTGGCGGCATCCAGCTGTTTACCGTCCTGCATCGCGCGGAGCTCCTGCTCCTTGCTGGTACGTATTTCGCCGTAGGAAGCCAGCTTTTTCCTGAGGGGCTCCAGCTCTTTTTTCTCCAGGGCATCTGCCATCCGTTCCAGGTCCTTGAATTTATTGTCGAAGCCGGCCATGCGGTTATTGATCTTTGCCAGCAGGGCCTGCTGCTCCTGCAGCAGGCCAAGGTTTTCCCTCGCACCCTTCCTCGCCTCCTGGTGTTTCTGGTCATCCTTCAATTTCTTGTCCGCGCCGGAGACGTAGGTTTCGGCCCATTCGATCCTCTCTTCCTTTGTCATGCCTTTAAGCCTCTTCGGATCGTCCGGTGACAGGCCGTATTCCCGCATCATCTTCTCGGCCATGGCCTTCTTTTCTTCCTTTGTCATCTTCTTGTTTTTTTTCTCTTTAACATCCACTCCATCCGGGAGTGTTATCATCTTTGAGGCGATGGCTTCCCTGTTCTTCTCCATGTAGGCCTTGCACTCCCTGTTCCTTTCCCGGAACTCCTTTTCCATCTTTTCGTCAAGATCACTGACTGATTTCTTAAAGGAGTTTTTTTCCTTCTCAATAATGCCGCAGCAATTACCGGGCACGGCCGGTATCTGGGCCAGGAAGGCCTCGGGAGAAGTCCCGGCGTAGGGAAAAGCGGCCGCGCAAAGGAATAGCACCGTACCTATCATTATCTTCATCGCGTATCCACCTCTGATATGAGATTTCTGTTTCACCTCTGAATGTAGTAACATCGGGCTGTTGCGTCAAGAGATATCCGATATTGTTAAAATAACTGTAATAGCGGTTGACAGACGACGTGCCGTTTCATATTTAATATGGAAATTCGCAGGAACCGGGAGCGCTCAATGAAAAAAACAGGTTTTACCATAGCTTTCATGCTTGTCCTTCTGACCGCCTGTTCCAGGTGGGACGATGCAATCACGGTGCGGACGGCCGATCTGAACTATTTCAAAGACAATTACCGCGACTGCAGGGTGACTTTCCAGGCAAATGCCCAGAAGGTCGCCGCCAGGTACGATTTTGCCGTGCGCGGCTCCATCGCGGTCCCGGGCGGCGCCGACAAAGACCTTGCCGTGGACTATGTGTATGTGCCGGCGACAAAAAGCAAGGAAAAGCTCCTGATCATCACCGCCGGCCTGCACGGCATCGAGGGTTACGCGGGGAGCGCGGTGCTGGATCTTTTTTTCAAGGAAATGTTCCCCGCCATGAACTGCGACACCACGGGGGTCATCGTGTTCCACGCCGTCAATCCCTACGGGATGAAGCATTTCTGGCGCGCCACGGAAGACAACATCGACCTTAACCGGAACTGCATGAACGACCCCAAACTCTACGGCATCACGAACAGGGGGTACGCCCGGCTGAGGGGGTTCCTCGAACCGGAGGGGAAGGCGTCGGCGGGAATCATCGCCGGCGCGGCCGTCACCCTGAAGATGATATGGTACAACCTGACGATGGGAAAAAAGGATTTCATGCGGGCGGCCCTGAGCGGACAGCACGAGTACCCGAAGGGCATATTCTACGGCGGGAAAAAGCCGGCGCCCCAGATCGCCGAGATGACGCGGATCCTCTCCTCGGTCATGCCGAAATACCGCTTCGCAGCGAACATTGACCTGCACACCGGCTACGGCAGGAGGGGATACCTTCACCTCTTCCTGACGCCGCTGGACGACAGAAAGAACAGGACCATGGAGTCGCTGTTCCCCGGGCGCCCCATCGACTGGTCGTCGGACAAGGACTTTTACCAGACCTACGGCGATTTGAACATGTTCCTGTACAACCTGGTGCCGGGCCTCCCGGTGCTGCCCCTTACCTTTGAGTACGGGACCCTTGACTCCCAGACCATCCCGGGCGGCATCAGGTCCCTGAAGACCGTCATTCTCGGGACCCAGGGCATGATGAACGGGTATGCCAGTGATGATGACCGCCGCGCCCTCGAGGCCATGACGATGGAAATGTATTACCCGCAGTCACCGGCATGGAGGTCCGAAGTCATCCGACAGTCCCGGGAGGTTTTTACCGCGTTCCTCGATCGGTGGGACCGGCTGCAGAGGAAGGATTTCTGATTCTCAAGACAGGGAAATCGGCGGTTTGATATCCGGCAGGGTGTCGCCTTCGTACAATACCTTCTCAAGAAAGAGACCGTGGGCGGGGGCGGTGAATTTCTTCGGCGTTTCCGAGTAGGAAAGGAGCATCTGTGCTATATCGCCTTCGGTGATGGCGCCGCGGCCCGCTTCCACGGTTATCCCTATTATGCGCCTTACCATTTTCCAGAGAAAATGCGAACCGACTATGCGTATGGCAATGATGTCGCCGAACTCCTCCAGCCGCACGCCTTCAATATCGACCGTCGTTGATGTCCCTTTTTTCATTCGTTTATCGGCAAAGGATGCAAAATCATGGAGGCCCCGGAAGACATTGAGGGCATGCTTCATCCGTTCGCGGTCGGGACGGTCTTCAAGGCACCAGGCGTATTTCCTGGCGATGGCGGAACGCCGTTTTGAAATGAGGTAGAGATAGCTCCGGCTCTTCGCGTGATGGCGGGCGTGGAATCGCGGCGGGGCGTTTTCCAGGGAAAGAACGGCAATGGTTTCCGGCAGGTTGCCGTTGATCCCGGCGCGGAGCGTTTCGGGTTCAACGATCCGGGACGTCTCCAGATGGGCCGTCTGTGCCAGGGCATGGACCCCGGCGTCGGTCCTCCCGGCCCCCTGGATATCCACTGTCTCCCCCAGGTACTGTTCCGCCGCCGCCTTCAGCGTCCCCTGGACGCTCTTCGCGTTTTTCTGCGCCTGCCATCCGCGGTAATTGGCGCCGTCATATTCCAGGACCATTTTATATCGGTGCATAGGTAAACCCCATGGACCCGGGGTTAAAACCCCGGGCTATATAACAAACGGTATCAGGGCCTTCCTTTTGGCCGGATAATCGGGAAATGTTTTCTTATACCACGCGTGGTGCTGGAAGGCCCGTGGCCCCAGGTTGAAGATCGTCCAGAGAAGGAAGAATATCCCTCCGACCGACCAGGTCGCGATGGTCCAGCCGAGCCAGGTTATCATTTCGCCGAGATAGTTGGGGCACGAAACGTATTCGTAGAGGCCGCCATGGGGTATCCGGTATCCCTTTTCGCCGGGGGCGCGGAGGGCGGCGAGGACATGGTCCGAATGCTTGTTAACGGCCCAGCCGGTGAAAAAAAGAAGGACGCCGATTATGAAGCGGGGGTCGGCGAGCCATGCGGCGGTATACCTCGATTCCGGTGCAAGGGTGAAGATCCAACGTCCCTGCACGTAGGAGTTGACCATGTTGAACAGGAAGGCCAGGAGGACCGTGGTGAGCGGCACGGGATTGCTTCCCCTCAAGCTGAAGGGATAGATGAAGGCGCGGTGGAAGTAGTGCGCCTGCCAGATGGCAAGGAGCAGAACGGTCGCAATTGTCGAGGGCCGGCCGCTGATAAAGAAATAGAAAAACATCATGACCGAGGCAGGCGCTTCCTGGATGATCCACCCGAACCTGTTGTTAAGCATCGGCCCCCATTTCCTGGTGGCGTATCTTCCGTAGGGCGCGGCCATGTGCTGGAGCGCGATGAATACCCCGACCCCCAGGGCCAGGAAAGTGAATAAGACGATATAATACAGCGTGAGTTCTTCCATGACGTCGTTCCTTTTAAGGCAATATGTTTGTATAGTACCGTCCTGCTTCGGGCGGGGGACCAGTGGCGTCAGCAGTTCCCCCGGTCCGCGCTATTGTGAAATAGTGCGGCACAGTGTACGGGATTTCCATGAAGCCTGTCCAGCGCTTTTTGAAGTGAAGCAACCACTGACGGGCTGACGGGCGCAGAAAACCGACGGGACGCCGCATCACTCGAAGTTCATGATCGCGTAAAGACATTTTACTTCGATGGCTCCAGCATCGTGTTTTCAACAGTGGTGCCACTATTATCCGTGGTTATCCGGAAATTGCAGGGACGGGGCGAAGGGCCGGGGAGTTTTTTGATGTGCCTATGCAACGTCAAGGAGGGCCGGGGCCCTCCTTGACGGGGGATCGCTAGATTTTTGTTACAGAGAAGTCAACGCGCCTGTTTTTCGCCTGGCCGGCGGGAGTCTTGTTGTCTGCTACGGGAACGGTGTCGCCGAAGCCTTTGGCTTTCAGCCTGTTGGACGGGGTCTTGCATACGTCCTCGATGTACTTCTTGACCGCTTCCGCGCGCTTTTCGGACAGTTTCATGTTGGCTTTGGGATCGCCGACGCTGTCGGTGTGGCCTTCGATCTGGACTTTAAAGCCCGGGGCTGCTACGATGATTTGATGAATCGCCTGGAGAACGACTTTCGATTTGACGGTGTCAATTTCGGCGCTGCCGGATTTAAAGACTATAAGACCTTTTTGCGCCTGCACGTTTTTCAGCTTTTTGGTGAGCTCTTTCATCGCAACGTCTGTCGCGTCGACGCTGGCATTTTCTTTTGCTTTGTCTTTAGCTGCGCTTTTAATTCCGCCGAGGTCAAGAGAGAAAGCGGCGGTGGCGCAGAGAACAAGCATCAGAGTTAAAGCTTTTTTCATGTGATATACATCTTTTTAATGATTTTTTTGATGAAGAAATATCAATTATTAATAACAGCGGATGTCCAATTGATAATTGGAAAAATATACAATAATAATTGAACAATTCATTATGCAAAAAAGCGTCCCGCGGGACTATCAATTATTTTTTACGGATTATGGCCAGTCAGACTGCGCTGGATGGTGAAAATTGTGCTGTTTTCTGTAGGACTTTATCCTACAGGGTAATTCCCGGAACAAGTATTCCAAAAACAGACAAATCCCTATTTACAGGGACCTTTTTATGTGCTACCTTCATACTGTCTCAAGTTTGATGAAGCGGCATATATTTCAGCAGGATGGCGCCATGAAGGGAAAGAAGATAAAAAACAGGAAAGAAGACTTGCGGGAGCAGATGGTCGAGGTTGAAGAGGAGCATGAGGAATTTGCCACCTTCATGATCGGCGAAGAAACCTACGGCGTGGACATACTGAAGGTCCGCGATATCATCGGCATTACCGATATCACCCCGGTGCCGAAGAGCCCCCATTTCGTGAAAGGGGTCATCAACCTGCGGGGCAACATCGTGCCGGTCGTCGACCTCAGGCTTAAGTTCCGGATGAAGGAGCGCGAATACAACAGCGGGACGGTCATCATTGTCGTCGAGGTGAAGGGGCGATACATCGGCATGATCGTGGATTCGGTCTCCGACGTCGTTGACATAAAGGTGGAAAGTATCCATGAAAGCCCCCACTACAGCGACAACATCAGGGAAGATTTCATCCAGAGCGTCGGCAGGAAGGATGACAAGCTTATCATCATTCTTGACGTCGACAGGATCCTCAATACCAGCGAGATCGAGAAAGGCGAATAGATACACTTTCTTAACCCCCTGTGCACAATTCCCTTCCGGCGCCCCATGACGCCGGACTCTTTTATTTATTATTAATTATATTGACATCCTGATGATGGTGGTGCAAGGTGCGTAGAGGTGCGGCATGCCGTCACGCGGCATGCCGTCACGCGGATTGATCCGGGTGATATTACGACAGGACGGCAACCCATGAATAATGTATCTGAAAAAGACCGGCAGATGGCGCAGCGCTGCGTCGAGTGCCCGGTCTGCTCACGGGCGAGAAAAAAACAGCGCGGCTTGGCCTTCTGGTTCGTCAAGAACATCGAGAACGGTCTGTGCCCGTACTGCGCGGCCTATGAAAGGGTCTACGGCAAGAAGGCCCACGAAGCCTGATTGAACCGGGACCGCCATGGCTGCATCAGATCTGTATCTCGGCCTGGATGTCGGCGGGACCCATACCGACGCGGTCCTGATCGGCGATAAGGGCATAGTATCGCATTACAAAGCGGTAACCGAACACACCAATCTGCTCCTGTCGGTCCGCAGGGCCATCGAAGAAATAACCCGGGACGTCGACAGGAAGAAAATAAGGCGGATCAACCTCAGCACCACCCTCTCGACCAACGCCATCGTCGAGGACAAGCTTGAAGATGTCTGCGTCATCATCTCCTCCGGGCCCGGCATCGACCCGGACAATTTCAGGATCGGTAAATCATTCAACCTCATCGAGGGGTCCATTGACCACCGGGGAAAGGAAGTCAAGGGCATTGACGCGAAGGCCGTCGCCGGCATCGGTTCGGACGCGGTAAAAAAGAAGATAAAGACCTTCGCCGCGGTCACCAAGTTCTCGACCAGGAACCCGGACCACGAGAACCAGATCGCGGAAAAAATAAGATCCTCGTCCGATTTCATAACCCTGGGGCACAAGCTTTCCGGGCAGCTTTCTTTTCCGCGCCGCATCGTCACCGCCTATTTCAATTCGGCGGTGTGGCGGCTGTACAATTCCTTCGCCGACGCCATAGCGGGGGGGCTGGATGAGCTGGGGATCAGCGCCGAGGTCAATGTGCTGAAGGCGGACGGCGGCACCATGCCCTTCGCCTTTTCCCGGGACATCCCCGTTGAATCGATCCTGTCGGGGCCGGCCGCCAGCGTCATGGGCATCGCCGCCCTCTGCGACATCACCCAGGACTGCGTCATGCTGGACATCGGCGGCACCACCACGGACATCGCCGTCTTCGCCGACGGCGTGCCCCTGATCGAAAACGAGGGGATTTCCCTGCAGTCGTATCCCACCCTGGTGCGGGCGCTGAAGACGAGGTCCATCGGCGTCGGCGGCGATTCCGTCATCCGCGTCAAGGGCAAGGCGATAACGGTGGGGCCGGACCGGAAGGGGCCGGCCATGGCGGCCGGCGGAAATGAGCCGACCCTGGTGGACGCCCTCAACTCCCTGAAGATCATCAGCTACATGGACACCGGCGCCTCCGCGGCCGGTATCGCCGCCATGGCGAAGAAGGCCGGCCTTTCGGCGGCGAAACTTGCCGGCGGCGCCTTTGACTGCGCCGTGGAAAGAATCAGGGAAGAGGTGCAGGCCATGATCGACGGGATCAACAACCGGCCCGTCTACACCATCCATGAGATGCTGGAAGGGAAGAAAATAATACCCCGGAAGGTTTACGTCATGGGGGGGCCCGCGAAGGCCTTCCGCGAGAAGCTGGCCGGCGCCTTCGGCGTGGAAACGGTCCTCCCGGAAAATTACGACGTCGCCAACGCCATCGGGGCCGCCCTGGCGAAGACGACCATCGAGATAGAGCTCTACGCCGACACCGGCAGGGGCGAGCTTATCATACCCAACATCGGCGTGCGCCGGAAGATCGCCTCCGCCTACACCGTGAAGGACGCTGAGCGGGACGCGAAGAAGCACCTGGCGTCCCACCTGAAGGAAGTCGGCGCCGTTTCCTCGGAGGCGGACACGGAGATCATCGAGTCGTCGTCCTTCAACATGGTTGACGGATACTACACCGCGGGCAGGGACATCAGGGTCAAATGCCAGATCAAGCCGGGCGTGATCAAGAGGCTGTCATGATAAAAGCGAAGAACAGCATGGGGCTCATCTTTTTCCCCGCCTTCGACTGGGCCATATCGCCCACCCATCCCGAGCGGGAGGAGCGGCTCCTCTACACCCAGGACCAGCTGAAGGAGGAGGGGATCTTCGACATCGACGGCCTCATGGAGTTCAAGCCGGACATCGCCACCGAAGAGGACGTGATGCGCTGCCATTTCTGCTTCCCCGACGTGGCCACGGTGACCACTGAATCGCACATGATCTCCGCCGGGGGCGCCATCAAGGCGGCGCGCATCGTCATGGACGGCACCGTGGACAAGTCCTTCGCCCTGGTGCGGCCGCCGGGGCACCACGCCATGAAATCGGTCCACGGCAACCGGGGATTCTGCAACATCAACAACGAAGCGATCATGATCGAGTATATCCGGGACCACTACGGCACCAGGAAGATAGCGGTGGTGGACACGGACTGCCATCACGGCGACGGCTCCCAGGATATCTACTGGAACGACCCGGACGTTCTCTACATATCCATACACCAGGACGGACGCACCCTCTACCCCGGCTCGGGCCACGTGAACGAGCTCGGCGGCCCCAACGCCGTCGGCAAGACCATCAACATCCCCCTGCCGCCGGAGACCTGCGACGAGGGGTTCCTCTACGCCATCGACGAGATCGTGCTCCCGATACTTTCGGACTTCAAGCCGGAGATCATCGTGAACTCAGCCGGCCAGGACAACCACTACACCGACCCCATCACCAATATGAATTTTTCCGCCCAGGGCTACGCGCTGCTCAATGAGAAGCTCAACCCGGACATCGCCGTGCTCGAGGGCGGTTACTCCATCCAGGGCGCGCTCCCCTACGTGAACCTGGGGATCATCCTGGCCATGGCGGGCGTGGACTACTCCCACGTGCGCGAGCCCGACTACAACAAGAGCTCCCTCCGCCAGGACCCGCGCATAAGCGATTATATCAAGAAGCTCAAGGACGTGGTCCTGCAGGCGTATCACAACCCGCCGGAATACGATGACCTGCCGCCCTACGGCCAGTTCATGACGAGGAAGAAAAACATCTTCTACGATACCGACGGAATACGGGAAACCCAGATCGAATCGATCATGCGGTGCAAGGAGTGCTCCGGCCTCTACAGTCTGGAGACCTATTCCACGGTCTGTTCGCTCTCCCTCGGGATCGAGTTTCCCATCGGCGCGTGCAAGTCGTGCATTAAAGAAGGGGTGAAGCTCCTGAACAGCGCGAAGAAGTCGGGGAAGTACAACACCATCCAGGTCATCGACCGGGTGAAGAAGGAATACTATCGGGCGTAACTACTGCGGCTTGAGAAGCACTGCGGGGACGCCCACACCCCGCACCTGCAAGACCCCCAATCAATAAAAAGGCGACGGTATCAAACCGTCGCCTTTTTATTATCTCATTGTACTAGCAGTTTCCTGAAAAACTCGGTTAAAGTATAGAAATTAATTGCCAAAACATGAAGTGAAAGATTAAGGAAGAGAAACGTTGCGCCGCATGTTGCGGCAAATATACATGCCCGGAAATTCAGGAGTGCCATTTATGGGCGCACAACACGTCATCCCGGATATGAGATCAGCCAGAGGAAAAGAAAGCGAGTAGAAGAAATATTCGGATGGCTGAAGGCATTTTCAATTATGCGACAACCTCGCTTCCGAGGTCTGGATGGAATTGAATATCTTTTCAAGTTGGCAGTAAGCGTTTATAATATTCTACGAATAAGAAATATTATGGTGGCAAGCAATTGAAAGAGTGGCCTTTATTTGAATCATATGAAGAAATAATTCAGATTTATTATAGAAAGGCTCATAAGTAAACAATACAGATCCAATATCAATCGTTTGATAAAGAAATCAAACAGCAAAATAGTGGTTTTTCAGGAAACTGCTATTTTGTTGCCATATAATAATTCCACAGTCCGCATGCTACTATAAATGTCTGA